>NZ_CP059205.1 GCF_014251995.1 Blattabacterium cuenoti | reverse complement strand
AAATTTAAAAATTTAAAATTTTAATAAAAATTTCTTTCTTTTGCAAAGAAGAAAGAAATTCAATTTCTATTATATTATTTAATCTAGCAAAACAATAGAAAAAGAATTTTATTTTTATTTATATTTTTTATGTATCACAAAATTTTCGTTGAAAAGGTTTTAATAAATATTTTTCAAATTCAAGGAGTTTATGATTTTTCTTCAAATTTACATTTAAAAGAGTGGGGAACTGTAACTATTATTATAGTTGGAAAACTATTATTTTTTGTCGTATTGCTAGTAATAATAGAATTTCTCTTTAAAAGAGGAGTTCGTTTTATAGGTAGAAGAATTGTAAGTTCTACTCATTTTAGTTGGGATAGTATCTTGTATGAAAATAAGGTTTTTGATAGTCTATCTCATTTTTTTCCTTTATCTATTGGATTTTTATTAATCGGTCCATTTTTTAAAAAATATCAAACGATTATTGTTTATCTAGAAAAAATATTTGATATTTTATTTGTTTTAATTGTTTTGCAATTCTTGATTAGAATAGTTAATTCTATTATGAGGATAGCTACAAGTGAAAATAATCATCAAACAATAGCTGTTCGATCTTTTTCACAATTGTTAAAAATTATTTCCATAATATTTTGTTTTTTAATTATTATTGCTATTATTACAAAAAATGATTTAGTTAATGTTCTTACTAGCTTAGGTGCAATAACTGCCATTGTTATATTAATTTTCAGAGATATTATACTTGGATTTGTTTCTGGAGTTCAAATGGCGTCCACAAAAATGATAAAAGTAGGTGATTGGATAGGAATTCAAAAATATAATATAGAAGGTAAAGTTATTGAAATAAATTTAACTTCTGCTAAGATAGAGAATTTTGATAAAACTATAACTAGTGTTCCTACCTACGACTTAATTTCTACTGCTGTTACTAATTTCGAAGTGATGCGTCAAAAAAATATTCGTAGAATTAAAAGATCTATTATGTTCAATATACAGTCTTTTCATTTTTACAACTCTGATAATCTAAAAAAATTTCAACATGTTTGTTTAATTAAAAATTATGTTAATAAAAAACAAAAAGAAATAAATATTTTTAATAAAGAAAAAAATGTTGATATACGTATAAATATCAATGGAAGAAGATTAACTAATATTGGTTTATTTCGTCAATATGCATTAGAATATTTACATCAACATCCTCAAATATCACAATCAGAAACTCTTATGGTTAGGCATTTAGAACCTACTCCTTATGGTCTTCCTATTGAATTATATTGTTTTACAAATACTTCTGAATCTGTTAAATATGAAAAAATACAAGCAAGCGTTTTTGATCATTTATTAACAGCTGCCAAAGAATTCAATTTAGAAATTACACAAGTAACTAAAAATGAGTTAATTTAATAATTTATGGTTAAATTAAGTGTTAATTTAAATAAAATAGCAACATTAAGAAATGCAAGAGGTGGAAAAATACCTAATCTTTTACAAGTGGCAATAGATGTTCAAAAATTCGGAGGACAAGGAATAACTATTCATCCACGTCCTGACGAAAGGCATATTACATATCAAGATGTTTATGATATTAGTTCTGTAATAAAAACGGAATTAAATATTGAAGGAAGGCCTACTAATAAGTTTATGGATTTAGTATTAGAAGTTAAGCCGGATCAAGTAACTTTAGTTCCTGATGAATATAACGCTATCACTTCTAATTCTGGATGGGATACAATTTTTCATTGTAATTTTTTAACTAAAAAAATAAAACAATTAAAAAATCATGGAATTAGAACTTCTATATTTTTAGATCCAAATCCAGAATTGGTTATTTATGCAGCTAAAACAGGTACGGATAGGATAGAATTATATACTGGTAATTTCTCTTTTGGATATGCTAAAAAAGAATGGAACTGCATTGATCCTTATATAGAAACATCGGAAAAAGCTATTGAGAATAATATATCTGTAAATGCTGGACATGATTTAAATTTAGATAATATTTCTTTTTTAATTGAAAAGATTCCTTTTTTATCAGAAATATCAATAGGTCATGCTTTAATTAGCGAATCTTTATATATGGGATTAGAAAATACAATTCAAACTTACTTAAAAAAAATTGATAGAATAATGATTTCAAAAAATCAAAATTAGTATTAATATGATATTAAATTCTAAAGTTTTTGGAAATGGAGATCCTATTCTTGTTTTTCATGGATTATTTGGAAATGGAAGTAATTGGAGTTCATTTGCTAATGAATTCAGAAACAGTTATCAAATTCATTTAATAGATTTAAGGAATCATGGAGAAAGTTTTTCTTCTTTAAAAATGGATTATGATCTTATGTCAAAAGATATTTTTGATTATATTTCTTATTATGATCTAAATGATCCTATTCTCTTAGGCCATTCTATGGGAGGGAAAGTTATTATGAATTTTTCTATAAAATATCCTTCTATTCCAAAAAAAATTGTTGTTGTAGATATCAGTCCTAATACTATAAAAAATGTAAATGATAATAATAAAAATTTAATTAATACTTTAAAGAAAGTTGATTTTAATATTATAAAAACAAGAAAAGAATTAGATAATTTTCTTAAACAATGGATTGATGACATCGAAACTAGATTATTCATTTCTAAATGTACTCACAGGAAAAAAAATGGGAAATTTTTTTTCCGTTTTTTTTTACTAGGAATTGAAAAAAATTATGATTATTTAATCCGTTCTAAAATAGAAGGAGGTATATACCATGGTCCATCTCTTTTCTTACGTGGAGAAAAATCTAATTTTCTTCCTCTTGAGGATTACAATTTTATTATTAGTTTATTTCCAAAAGCGAAAATATCAACCATAAAGAAATCAAAACATTGGGTACACATTGATAATCCAATAGATTTTTACAAAAACTTAAACATATTTTTAAAAGATGTTTAAGTTTTATTTGTACTTTTAATAAGTACTACAATTTACTAAAATTGTAATAAAAGTCCTTAAAAAGGGAATTTTTTAAACAAAAGAAGTAATTTTCATTATTTATACAATGAATTTTTGAAAACTTTATTTTTTTATGAAAATTTAAAAATTATGAATAAAACAATAAAGTATTGTATATAAGGTGTAATAACTACAAATAACTACAATTATATATAAACCATAATAAAATTTATAAACAAATGAAGATTATAAAGTTTTTTTTTATAAAAATTGTTCAATTATACAAAATTGGAATATCACCATGGATAGGAAAAAATTGTAGATATCTTCCTACCTGTTCAGATTATATGATTCAGTCTTTGAAAAAAGAAAATAATATTTTAAAAGCTATTCTCATAGGTTTGAAAAGAATTATTAAATGTAATCCTTTTGGAGATTCCGGATTTGATCCTCCTGTAATTTAGTTTTAATTATGAAAAAAATAATATTAGAATATATTAATTGGAATCCCATTCATAAATTTTCTTTATGGAAAGGATTTTCTATTCACATTTATAGTTTAATGTTTATGGTTTCTTTTTTATTGGGATGGTTTGTTATGAAATCTATTTTTAAAAAAGAAAAAATACATCAAAAATATTTAGATTATTTGTTAATATTTACTTTTTTTGGAACCATTTTTGGGGCAAGATTTGGGCAAATATTATTTTATGATTTTTCATATTTTTCGGATCATTGGATTGAAGCGTTATTTCCTATAAAAGAAAAAGATAATCATTACTTATTTGGTTTAATTAAGGGATATGAATTTATTGGTTATAGAGGTTTATCTAGTCACGGAGCAACTATAGGTATTATTTTATCCAGTTTTTTTTATAGTAAAAAAATATTATTTAGAAAATCTTTCGTTTGGATATGTGATAGGCTATGTATACCTACGTCTATATCCGCTGTTTTTATTAGAATAGGAAATTTTTTTAATTCTGAAATAGTGGGAAAACCATGTGATATAAAATTTCCATTTGCTGTTAAATTTTTTCAAATGGATACAGAGTATGGAGAAATAGTTCCTAGGCATCCTGCGCAAATATATGAATCAATTAGTTATTTATTTATATTTTTTATCCTTGTATTTTTTTATTGGAAAAAAAAAAATATACACGATGGATTTTTGTCTGGAACATTTTTTATACTTCTTTGGTCTTCTCGATTCTTATTGGAATTTTTAAAAGAACCACAAGGAAAAGAAATTTTTAATTTTTGGCATTTAAATACGGGACAGTGGCTTAGTATTCCTTTTATTATGTTTGGATTTTATCTTTTTAATTTATCAAAAATAAAAAAATATTTCTTTCGTTCATGAAAAATATTAATTTTTATTTAATAATAATTTTATTTTCATTTTTTTTCATTCTTTCATCCGAAAGAAATGATCATGATTCATTTTTATTTTCAGATATATCAGATATAGGAAATTCACTGGAAATTGAATTTATTAAACATGGAGAATTATATTTAAAGAATAATAATTTTGTAATAAAAAAAATAGATATAGAACTTGCTTACAAAGAAATAGATAAAAGAAATGGATTAAAATATAGATCCTTTTTGAAGGAAGATAGGGGAATGTTATTCGTATTAAATGATCAAGAAGAGTATAAAAAAATAAATATGGAAAATATGAGAATTCCTTTAGATATTGTTTATGTAAATCAACTTAATGTTGTTGTTTTTGTGGATCAATATGTTAGTCCAATAGAAAAATTTGAAATTATTAATTTGCCATCAGATATAAAATATGTATTAGAAATTAATGCTGGAATGTCGAATAAATGGGGAATAAAAAATGGAATTACGAAAATGATTTGGAATTTAAATAAAGAATAATAAAAATTGATTATATATTTTTGTTTTTAACTTTAAACAATTTAAAATTGTAAATATTATGTTTTTCATATCTAAAAATGCTAAAACTAAGTTGATTTCTCTTATGGAAAAAGAAGGACTGTCTCATAATGTTTCTTTTGTAAGATTTGGTATTAAAGATGGAGGGTGTTCAGGAATGTCATATGAACTTTCTTTCGATCAAGAGAAAAAAAAAGGAGATAGATTTTTTCAACATCAAGAAATGAAAATTTTGGTAGATCAAAATAGTATCCCTTATTTGGAAGGAACAACATTGGAATATTCTGATGGATTAAATGGTAAAGGGTTTTATTTTGAAAATCCTAATGCTAAACGTACATGCGGATGTGGTAAAAGTTTTTCATTATAATAACAAGTTCGCTTCAATTGTTGTTATGAAAGAAAAAGATAAAGCATTAAAAAATTTCACTGATTCTGAATATAAGTATGGGTTTTATACTCCAATAAAATCAGATAAAATTCCTAAGGGATTAAATGAAGATGTTATTCGTTTGATAACAAAAAAGAAAAATGAACCAAAATGGATGTTAGATTGGAGATTAGAATCATACTTTATATGGAAAAAAATGAATCCACCAAATTGGGCAAATATAAAATATAATGTTCCAAAATTCAAAGAAATAAGTTATTATTCTTCTCCTAAAAAGAAAATAGATTTAAATAAATTAGAAGAAGTAGATCCGGAATTAATGAATACATTTAAAATTCTTGGAATTCCTATAGAGGAAAAAAAAAATGTATCAGGAATAGCTACGGATATAGTGTTAGATTCTGTTTCTTTAGCTACTACATTTCAAAGAAAATTAAAAGATAAAGGAATTATATTTTGTTCAATTAATGAAGCTTTAAAGAAATATCCAAATTTTGTTAAAAAATATCTAGGATCTGTAGTTTCAAAAAAAGATAATTTTTATGCCGCTCTTAATTCAGCTGTTTTTTCAGATGGTTCTTTTTGTTATATCCCGAAAGGTATTCGATGTCCTATGGAATTATCTACATATTTTAGAATTAATGAAAGTGGAACAGGACAATTTGAAAGAACTTTAATTATTGCAGATAAAAATTCTTATTTAAGTTATCTAGAAGGATGTACTGCCCCACAAAGGGAAGAAAATCAATTACATGCGGCTGTAGTAGAAATTATAGCTTTAGAAAATTCTGAAGTTAAATATTCTACTGTTCAAAATTGGTTTCCTGGAAATAAAAAAGGAAAAGGAGGTGTTTTCAATTTTGTGACAAAACGTGGATTATGTGAAAAAAAAGCAAAAATATCTTGGGTACAAGTGGAAACTGGTTCTTCTATTACTTGGAAATATCCATCTTGTATTTTAAAAGGAGATTTTTCTATGGGAAAATTTTATTCTTTGGCTTTAACCAAAGATTTCCAACAAGCAGATACTGGGACAAAAATGATACATATTGGAAAACATACAAAAAGTGTAATTATATCAAAAGGAATATCTGCAGGAAAAGCTCAAAATAATTATAGAGGATTAGTGAAAATAAATCCTAAAGCTATTTATTCTCGTAATTTTTCTCAATGTGATTCCCTGTTAATAGGAGATAAATGTGGAGCACATACATTTCCAAATATTCATGTATCTAATAATTCTACATCTCAAGTAGAACATGAAGCGACCACTTCAAAAATTGGAGAGGAACAAATATTTTATTGTAATCAAAGAGGAATTGATACAGAAAAAGCTATTTTCTTAATAGTCCATGGTTTTAGTAGTGAAATTTTAAAAAAATTACCTATGGAATTTGCAGTAGAGGCTCAAAAGCTCTTAGAAATATCGTTAGAAGGATCTGTTGGATAGAATAATAGGTAACAAATTATATTATGTTAAGTATAAAAAATTTACATGTTTCTATAGAGGGAAAAAGAATTCTTAAAGGAGTTGATTTAGAAATTAATACAGGAGAAACTCATGTTATAATGGGACCTAATGGTTCTGGAAAAAGTACTCTTGCTTCTATAATAGCTGGAAAAACAGGATATAATATAACAAAGGGAAATGTATATTTTTTAAATAAAAATTTAATTGATCTATCCCCAGAAGAACGTGCACATTTAGGAATTTTTCTTTCTTTCCAATATCCAATAGAAATACCAGGAGTTTCAATTATTAATTTTATAAAAACAGCTATAAATTCTATTCGGAAAGCAAAAAATATGGATAAAATTTCTGCTAGAGAAATTTTATCTAAAGTGAAAAAAATTTCTAATCAATTAAATATTGAAAATGATTTTGTTTATCGTTCTTTGAACGAACAATTTTCAGGAGGAGAAAGAAAAAAAAATGAAATATTTCAAATGATGATGTTAAATCCTTTATTATCCATTTTAGACGAAATTGATTCTGGATTAGATATAGACGCTTTACGTATAGTATCTCAAGGAATTAATACTTTTCGAAGCGAAAAAAATTCTGTGTTAATTATTACTCATTATAAGAGATTATTGGATTATCTCCTTTCGGATTATATTGTACATATATTATATAATGGTAAAATTATTCATTCAGGAGATGAAAAATTGGTTAAAAAGTTAGAAAAAGAAGGATATAATTGGATTGACCAAAAAAATATTCACTGTTAATAGTAGTTAATAGTACGTAAAATATTATTTTTTAGACATGCGATTAAGAGAGAAAATAATTTCATTAGTTAATAAACATTATTCTCATAAAAAAAAGGAAGAATCTTATATTTCTTTTTTACAAAGAAAACATATTGATTTTTTTAAAAAGAAGGGGTTTCCTATTTTTAGGAAAGAACAGAAAAGTATAAATATCAGTCCAATTATAGATCAAGATTATCATATTCTTTATGAGGAAAATAAAATAAAGAATATAGAATATCAAAAAATTAAA
Organism: Blattabacterium cuenoti; assembly: GCF_014251995.1. Classification (GTDB taxonomy): domain Bacteria; phylum Bacteroidota; class Bacteroidia; order Flavobacteriales; family Blattabacteriaceae; genus Blattabacterium; species Blattabacterium cuenoti_AE. Next base: position 620,716 of record NZ_CP059205.1, on the reverse strand, counting down.
AACTTTATTTTTCTAAAAAAAAATAAATCTTTTCTTTTTATTTTTGTAGATGGAATATATAATTCTTCTCTTTCTAAGATTTATGACTTAAAAAATCATGTTGTATTATCAAACATAATTTCACAAAAAGAAAATAAAATTAAGAATTATTATGGGAAATTATCTCATAAATACAATGTTTTTTATACTTTAAATACCATATTTTCAAGAGATGGAATCTATATTTATATACCTGACAATATAATTCTAGAAAAACCAGTAGAAATATTAAATATTTCTACTGGTTTAAATAGTGAAAAAATTATGATGAACTCTAGAAATTTAATTGTAGTAGGAAAAAATTCTTATGTAAAGGTAATTGAACATTATAAATGTTTAAAAAAACATTTAATTTTCATAAATTCAGTTAGCGAAATTTATACTTTAGATCGTAGCAAAATTGATTATTATAAAATTCAAGATAAATCTTTTAAGAAAGGAAGTTCTATAATAGATAACACTTTTTTTCAACAAAAAAAATGTAGTAAATGCTCTGTTTATACGTTTTCTATTCAAGAAAATTTTATTAAAAACAATCTAAGATTTTCTTTTTGTGGAAAAAAAACTTATTCTTATTTATATGGAATTTCTATTTTGTCAAAAAAACAACTTATAGATAATAAAACATCTATAAATCATTCATATTCATATTCTAATAGTTATCAGTTATATAAAAATATTTTATTTGATAAATCTGAAGGAATTTTTAATGGAAAAATTATTGTTAATAAAGGTATTAAAGAAATAAACGCTTATCAAAAAAATAAAAGTATTATTTTTTCTGATAAAGCATGTATGTATGCTAAACCTCAGTTAGAAATTTATTCTGAAAATGTGAAATGTTCACATGGTTGTACAATAGGAAATCTTCAAAAAGAAGAATTATTTTATCTTCAATCAAGAGGAATTTCTGAAAAAAATGGAAAAATTTTATTGTTATTTTCTTTTTTAGAAGAAATATTAAATCCCATTACTATTTTTGAATTAAAAAAAATTTTTTATGAAAAAATGAAAAAGAAATTAAACAAATATTTATAATCCAAGTATGTTTTCAGAAAAAGAAATACGAAAAATAAGAAATAAATTTCCAATTTTAAAAGAAAAAGTTTATTCAAATCCTTTAATTTATATAGATAACGCTGCTACAACTCAAAAACCTATAGAAGTAATTAGAGCTTCTCAAGAGTATTATTCTAGAATCAATGCGAATGTTCATCGTGGATTACATTATCTTAGTCAAAAGACTACAATTCAAGTAGAAAATACGAGGGAAAAAATTCAAAAATTTATTCACGCAAAGTATTCTTCAGAAATTATTTTCACTAAAGGAACAACAGAATCCATTAATTTGGTAGCTTCTAGTATTAGTTTTTTGATTGATAAAGGAGACGAAATCATAATTTCATGTTCTGAACATCATTCAAATATTGTTCCATGGCAAATTATTTGTGAAAAAAAAGGTGCTATATTAAAAATAATTCCTATTTATGAAAATGGCTCTTTGAACCTAGAAAAGTTTGAACTTTTAATATCAAAAAGGACAAGAATAGTTTCTATTTGTCATATATCTAATGTACTTGGAATAATTAATCCAATAAAAAATATTATTGATAAATCTCATAAATATGGTGCATTAGTTTTAATAGATGGAGCCCAAGCTCCATCTAATATAGATTTAAATATGCAAGATTTAAATACAGATTTTTATGTTTTTTCTGCACATAAAATGTATGGTCCTACTGGTATTGGAATATTATATGGAAAAAAAGAAATATTAGAAAATATTCCTCCTTATCAATTTGGAGGAGAAATGATTAAAAATGTTAGTTTTAAAAAAACATCTTATTCAGATTTACCTTTTAAATTTGAGGCTGGAACTCCAAATATAGAAGGTATTATTGTATGGAATTCAGCAATAGATTTTGTAAGAAAAATAGGAGTATCAAAAATAAAATCTTATAAAGAAAAACTCGTGTCATATGCAATAGAACGTTTAAATACTATTGATGGTATTGAATTATATGGAGAAAAAAAAGATTTTTCTAAAAAATCTAGTATTGTTTCATTTAATTTAAATAAATTACATTGTTTCGATGTAGGAAGCATTTTAGATCGTTTAGGAATTTCTGTTCGTACTGGACATTTATGTGCACAACCTTTGATGAATTTTTTTAAAGTTTCAGGTATGGTTCGTGCCAGTTTTTCTATATATAATACTATTAGTGAAATAGATTGTTTATTTAAAGGACTTTTAAAAGCAAAAAAATTATTATTAAAAAATTAAAATTTTATGACTTATGCTATTGTGAATATAAAGGGATTTCAATTCAAACTTATTGAAAATAAGTATGTTTATGTTCCTCATATTTCTTCGAATTTGGGAGAAAAAATATTTTTCAATCAAGTTTTTATGTTTTCTAAAAAAGGAGATACTTTTTTTGGAAATCCTCTTTTAGAAAATATTAGTGTTATGGTAGAAATACTACAACACATGAAAGGTAAAAAAATATTTATTTTTAAAAAAAAAAGAAGAAAAGGATATCAAATAAGAAATGGATTTAGACCTTTATTTTCAAAAATAAAAGTTATTTCTTTTTTAGAAGAAAAAAAAATAGAAAAAAATAATTAAAAATGGCTCATAAAAAAGGTTCCGGAAGTTCTAGAAATGGTAGAGATTCAATAGGAAGGAGGTTGGGAGTTAAAATATATGGAAATCAATATGTAAATCCTGGAAATATTATAGTTCGTCAACGTGGAACTAAATATCATCCTGGAAAAAATGTTGGAATAGGAAAAGACCATACAATATATGCTATAAAAAGTGGATATGTTCATTTTAAGAAAATGAAAAATAATAGATCTTTTGTTTGTGTTATATCATCAAATGAAAAGAAATAAGACTAAGACTGGGTAGTTCAATTAGGATAGAACAACAGTTTCCTAAACTGTAAGTTGTGGGTTCGAATCCCTCCCCGGTTACCTATATAGATTGAAATGGTCCCAGCTGGATTTGAACCAGCGACTCCCTGATTATGAGTCAGGTGCTCTAACCAAACTGAGCTATGGGACCCTTATTGTGAAGGATATTTTGTACAAATTAACAATATTATTTTTCCTATTACAAATTTTTCGTAATTTTTTTTATATTATTTGTAGTTTCTATAAAAATTTTTATAATTTTAATTCATGGAATTATGAAAGAAACAAATTTTATTAAAAGCAAAAGATTATCTTCAGTATTTTCTACAGAAATAGCGGAAATTCTCGGTGAAGAAATTAGAAATATAGAAAAGAATTTTCTGGTTACTTTGATTAAAGTATGTATAGCTCATGATATGAGTTTATTGAATGTATATATTAGAATATATCCTTTTTTTAATAAAAATATTTTAGAAACTATACAATATAAATCTAGGTTTTATAGAAAATTACTTTCAAAAAGACTTAGATATCGTGTGAAAAAAATACCTAAAATTAGATTTTTATATATTGCATTATAAAATTTTTAATAAATTAAGTTTCTGAAAACAGAATTTTATATAGCTGCACGTTATTTTTTTTCTAAAAAAAAACTAATATTGTAAATATTATCGTTTTTCTATCTATATTTTCTCTTAACATTTCTACTTTTTCTTTGTCTACAATTTTATTTATTTTCTCTGGTATAGAAAATTTTAGTAAAAAATTTTATAAAGATTATTATCCAGATATTATTATATGTTCTTCTAGAAAAAAGGGTTCATTCATTTATAACAAAATAATAGAAAACAAAATAAAATCTATAAAAGGAATTTCAGCTTTTTCTAAAACTATAGAGAAAAATATTCTATTAAATTATAACAATAAAGAATATTTTTTTTCTTTGAAAGGAATAGATTCAGAATATGAAAAAGTCATGAAAAGATTCAAAAAAATAGATTTGACAAATATTTCGTATCCTGATCATATAAATATATATATAGAATGGTCTTCTATAAAATTTTATTTTCCAATAATATTTAGAACAAAAAATAAAATTCCTACCAGGATTTTATTTTTTTCTTATAAGAAAAAAAATAATAGTTTCATTCCATTTTTCACAAGTAAAAAAATATTTATAAAAGGTTTTTATAAATTTATAAAAAATATGGATACAGGACGTTTGTTTTGTAATTTATCTGAATTTCAAAATGTTTTAAAAAAAAATGAAATTCAAAAATTAGAAATCAAGGTTCAAAGGGAAGCTAATATTCAAAATATAAAATATTTTTTGAATAAAAAATTAGGAAATGAATTTAATATATTCACACGAATAGAAAAAGAAAAATCATTTTATAAAGTTCTAAATACGGAAAAATTATTTGTTTATTTTTTATTTATTTTAATAGTACTTATTACGATATTCAATTTGTTTGGTGCTATTTTTATTCTTCAATTAGATAAAAAAAAAGAAATTTTTATATTATGGTGTATTGGTTTTCCTCTATATAAAATAAGGAACATTTTCTTATATATGGGGTTTTTAATTACTATTTTTGGATGTTTTAGTGGATTATTATTATCATATATTATATCTATTATACAAGAAAAATATCACTTTATTAAAGTGATAGATAAAATCCCTTTTCCTGTAAAAATCACAATGGTAGATTCTTGTATAGTTTTGAGCATTATTTTTACAATAGGAATAATCATATCCATTATTTCTTCAGGAAAAATAAAAATATGAATATAATTAATTGTATTTTATAAATTATATTATAAATAATATTTTTTTAAAGGTTCGGACGCTTCTACATTAGAGAATATTTTTTTTGCTTCTTCTTCAAATTCCTTAATATTAGGGAATCTATTGGAATAATGTCCTAATAATAATTTTTTAACTTTAGCTTTTTTTGCTATATAAGCTGCTTGAAATGCTGTAGAATGACCTGTATTATTGGCTCTATTTTCTTCTTTTTTCAAAAAAGTAGATTCGTGATATAATAAATCTACATATTTTATATATTCAATTATAGAAAGATGAAAAGAAGTGTCTGAACAAAAAGCGTAGGATAATCTTTTTGGAGGATCAAATGTTAATTCTTTATTTTTTATAATTTTTCCGTTATTGGTTTTGAAATCTTTTCCTATTTTTAAATTTTTATAATCAGTTATTTTTATATCAGGAATTTTTCTAATTGAATCCATATTTAATTTTCTATCATGGTATTTTTCTTTAAAAAGAAATCCATTAGTATAAATTCTATGTTTTAGTGGAAAAGAAAATACTTCTACTTGTTTATCTTCCATTATTTTTTCTAATTTTTTAGAAGATAATTCTATATGATAGATGTAATATTTCAATTTTGTATAAGACCATTTAAAATGAACATTTATAATTTCTTTCAATCCTTTTGGAGCATAAATACTAATAGATTTTTCTCTTCCTAACAAATGAAATGTTGATAATAATCCAATTAATCCAAAAAAATGATCTCCATGCAAATGAGATATAAATATATGTATAATTTTATTGAATTTTATTTTCGCTTTTCTTAATTGCACTTGTGTACCTTCTCCACAATCAATGAGAAATGAGTATCCTTTCATTTCCAATATTTGAGAGGTTGGATGAAATTTATTATTTGTAGGAATGGAAGAATGACATCCCAAAACAGTTAATGAAGGTTTTTTCATTTATTAAAAATTTCTTTTATTATTTATTGACAAATTGAATTAATTTTTTAAAAGCTTTAATTCTATGACTTATTTGATTTTTTTTATTAATACTTATTTCTGATAAGGTATGATTATGATTTTCTGGAATAAATATTGGATCATATCCAAATCCTTTTTTAAAGGAAATTTTTTCAGAAATTTTTCCGGATAATTTTCCTTCAAAAAAATAAGTTTCTTTTTTATTTATTTTTAGACAAAAAACGCAAAAGAATTCCGCTTTTCGAGAACGATTTTTTACCATATTTGATAATAATTTTTTTATGTTATCTATATTATTATTATTTGTAGAGTACCTTGATGAATAAATACCAGGTTCTCCATTTAAACATTCTACTTTTAATCCAGAATCTTCAGAAAAACAAGGAAGATTTGTTTTTTTAAAAAAAAATTCCGCCTTCAAAAAAGCATTTTCTATAAAAGAATTTCCATATTCAGGAATAGAATCTGTAAAGTTAATCTCTTTTAAAGAGAAAAAACGAAAGTTTTTATATTGATTTTTTTTAGATAAAATAAATTTTTTTATCTCTTGTTCTTTAAAAATATTTTTTGTTACAAAAAAAAATTTTTTCATGTTTTTCTTTTTTTTAAAAGTAATGAACCCATTGCTATTACAATAATTGAAATCACTAAAATTATCCAAAAATTTGGAACAACATTATTATCTAAAGAATGGTGGTATTCGCTTTTTGATATAAAAAACATAATAAATATAGCTAGGAAATTATTGAAAAAATGTAATAAAATACAATTTATAATAGAAGATGTAACAAAATAAACAAACCCAATAAAACTTCCAATTAATAAACCACCTACAAATTGCCATGGATTCATATGAGTAATTCCGAATAGAAATGAAGAAAATAAAATGGCTTTTATTGGATGTATTTTATTATTTAACATCCCATTCAAGATAATTCCTCTAAAGAGAATTTCTTCAAATATTGGAGCTAATAGTACTGTTGTTAAAATAAAAGGAATTCTATTTTTAGACTCTTCTATCAAAAACTTTTCAAGTTCTTTGTACATATTTTCAAATACAGGACCTTCCTTTGGTAGAAAAAAAGAAATATACTCATTGATAATAATCATACAAAACATCATGCAGAAAATATAAACGTAAGTATTCCAAGAGGAAAATTTTATAGATAAATCTATGAATTTATTTTTTTTATTAGATTGATAAGAAATAAAAAAAAATAAACATAGAAAAGGTAGAGCATATAATATCAAAAATATAATGCTATTAGGAAAATTGAAAAAAATTAAGAATTTTTTAATTATTACATTAACAAAATTTAATGCGGTAAATGCAAATATTAACAAAACAGATTCCGCGTAATTTAATTTAAAATAATTTCTCATAAAAATTCATTATTATCCTGGTTTACGTTGTTAATTAAAAATTTTCTAAATTAAAAATACGATTTATATATTCATAAATAATCTATTTTAGTGACATTGTTTAAAATAAATTTTTGATTTAAAAATATTTTTATTTTCATTTATTTTTTGATACAAACCAAAACAATAAATAAAATTTTTTATGTTATTATTTGATATTGAATCCATATGTTATAATTATGAATCATTTAAAGATAGGAGTATTAATTCTTCTACTAAAATATTTAACTATTATAATTTATTAAAATTAATAGAAAAGTATAAAAATATATACTCAATTAATCCAATAGGACTTTCTGTTGAGAAAAGAATAATTTTTCAAATTAAATGGGGAATTGGAAAGATAAAAGTATTTATTTGGTCTCAAATGCATGGTAATGAAACAACTGGGACAAAATCTATGTTTGATATTTTTCATTTTTTTTTAAAATATAAAAATCATCATTTGGTTAAGTTTTTTTTTAAAAATTTAACTATTTTATATATTCCAATGTTAAATCCTGATGGATCCGAAAAATTTCAAAGAAGAAACGCCATAAATATTGATTTAAATAGAGATGCAATTCGTTTACAATCTCCAGAAATGAAGATTTTATTTAATGAGATTGATAAACATAAACCTAACGTTCTTTTCAACTTACATGATCAAAGAAGTATTTATAATGTAGGTGATGAATTTTTTAATCCTGCTATTTTATCTTTTTTATCACCTACGATTCCTGTAAAAGGAAATAATGACTTTTTATGCAGAAAGAAATCTATGGGAATTATATATTTTATTACAAAAGAGATTAACAAAGTATTACCAAAAATTGGGGCTATAGGAAGATTTTCTGATAAATTTTATCCTACAGCTACTGGAGATACACTACAAAAAATAGGTTATCCTTGTGTTTTATTTGAGGCAGGAAATTATCCTAAAGACCTACAAAAGAAAAAAATTAGAAAATATAATGTCTTATCTATTCTTGCTGGATTTTATTTTATTTCGTGTCAAAAGAATAATCTTGAAAAAGATTATTCATATTATTTTTCTATTCCAAAAAATAAGGATATTTTATTAGATAAAATTTATAGAAAAGTTAAAGTACGGAAAAATAATTATAGATTTTTAATAGATATAGGAATAATGAATTTTGAAGAATTTAATATTCACGAGAAAAATATTTCTATTATCTCCAAAATAGTTGATATAGGAGATTTATCTAATTTTTTTACTTATAATGAATTAATTTTATCAAAAGAACTTTTTTTTGAAAAAAATTATCCAAAAATTGGAGACATAGAACGTTTTTAATTTCATTTTTTTAAATTAACAACTGACAATTTTTTTCTTCCTTTTCTCCTTCTCCTTGACAAAATCGTACGACCTGATTTTGTTTTCATTCTTTTCATGAATCCGTGAACACTAACTTTTTTTCTATTAGAGGGTTGATAAGTTCTTTTCATATTTTATTTTATATTTTCACATTTTTTCAGTATATACATTACTGTTTTATATTTTGCTTTATAAATGAAAAAAATAACAAGATCAAAATTCCAATAGAAAAACCTATAAAAAAAAAATAATTCTTCTTGAAAAATTCATAATAAATATATAATAAAAAAAATGAAATATAAAATAAATATAAGGAATATAAGTTTATGAAAATAACTGAATAATTATATAATATTTCTTATATAATTTAATAAAAAAATAGTTTTTTCTCAGAAAAATTCAAATTTTTTCTATGTTTATTATGATTATTTTATAATTTATAATATATAGAGTATAATTTAAAGAAAAGTAAATAAAAAATTGATCAAAAAATGTTTATTGTTGTGTTGGGGTAGCTGTTTTTGTTTGTTAAAAATTTCTATGTCAGAGATTATGTCTAAGATCTATTAAGATCTATATAGATAAAGACAAACATTTATTATGTAATTTTTAAAAAAACTAATTAAAAAAGTTGAAATGTTGAAAAAAAATGATTTTTCTAAATTGAACTTAGGAAATGATCCTATTTTAGATATAACAAAAATCATGAAAATTTTACCTCATAAACCTCCGTTTCTTATGGTAGATAAGATAATAGATTTAACAGAAAATAGTATAATAGGAGTAAAAAATGTAACTATAAATGAATCATTTTTTGTAGGACATTTCCCAAATGAACCAATTATGCCTGGAGTGCTTCAAGTAGAAGCTATAGCACAAGTAGGAGGAATACTTATTTTAAACAAACTGAATAATCCAGAATTATATTCTACATATTTTTTAAAAATAGACAAAGTTAAATTCAAAAAAAAAATAATACCTGGAGATATAATTATTTTCCAAGTTTACTTATTAGAATCTCTAAAAAGAGGAATAGTTCGTATGCAAGGAGAAGGATACGTTAGTGATAAACTTGTAGTAGAAGCAGAAGTTATAGCTAAAATAGTTAAAAATCACGATAACTTTTGAATAAAAAAATTATTGAAAATGAATATAAAAAAAGGATTACACATACAATGGAATAAAGAAGTATATAAAATAATTGATTTTCTTCATGTAAAACCAGGGAAGGGAGATGTTTTTATAAAAACTAAATTAAAAAATCTGGTTACAGGTAATATTTTAGAGTATAATTTTTCTTCAAAAAATAAACTTAAAAAAGCAAGAATAGAATCTTATTTTTATTCTTTTTTATACAAAAAAAAAAATTCTTTTTATTTTATGAATGAGATAAATTATGATCAAATAGAAATAGAAAAAGAAGCAATAAAAAATAATATAAGTTTTTTAAAAGAAGGAACAAGAGTTACGATTTTTTTTCATGTAAAAAATGAAAAAGAAAAAATTTTTTTATTTTTAAAAATGCCTACTACTATTATTTTAAAAGTTAAACATACAGAATTTATAAAAAAAGGAGATACTATTAATAATGCAAACAAACTTGCTATTTTGGAAACAGGAGCTCAACTACTAGTACCTTCTTTTATAAGAATAGGAGAATTCATTAAAATCAATACAGAAAATAGATATTATATGGAAAGAATTAAAAGATGAAAATTTTGTTTTCATAAAAAATAAAATTAAAAAAAATTATGAGCATTTTAATAGATAAAAACACGAAAGTTCTCGTTCAAGGGTTAACTGGAAAAGAAGGATCATTTCATACTGAACAAATGATGAATTATGGAACATCTGTAGTTGGTGGAATAACTCCAGGAAAAGGAGGAAAAGTTTATCTAGGAGTTCCTATATTTAATACTGTTGAAGAAGCAGTAAAAAATACAGGAGGAAATGTTAGTGTTATTTTTGTTCCTTCTCCTTTTGCTTCTGATGCAATTTTAGAGGCAATATTTTCTAATATTAAATTGGTTATTTGTATTACAGAAGGAATTCCTGTTTCAGACATGATAAAAATTAAACATTTGTTAAAAATGAAAGATTCATTTTTAATTGGTCCAAATTGTCCGGGAATTATCTCTCCAGAAAAATCTAAAATAGGAATTATGCCTAATTCAATTTTTAGAAGAAAAGGAAAAATAGGAATAATATCTAGATCAGGTACTTTGACATATGAAGCTGCAGACCAAATTGTTAAATTTGGTTATGGAATATCAACGGCTATTGGGATAGGAGGAGATACTGTTATTGGAATGAATATTAAAGATATTATGAAACTTTTTTTAGAAGATTTAGATACCGAATGTATCGTTATCATTGGAGAAATAGGAGGTAGATTAGAAATTGAAGCTGCAGAATGGGTAAAAAAATTAAATAACAAAAAACCAATAATAGCTTTTATAGCAGGACAAACTGCTCCCAAAGGAAAAACGATGGGACATGCTGGTGCTATTATAGAAAAAAAAATGGAAACAGCACAAATGAAAATGGAGATTATGGAAAAAATAGGGGTACACGTAGTTAAGTCTCCAGCAAACATAGGAATGACTGTGAATAAGGTTCTTCATTAGTCAATTCAGAATATTATAATTAATGAATAAGTTTTTAATCACTGGATTAGGAAATCCTGGATGCTTATATGAAAAAACAAGACATAATTTTGGATTTTTTATTTTAGATCAAATTGCTAAAAAGAATCTTATTTTTTTTATAAAAAAAAAATTAGGATTTATTTCTGAGTTTACTTTTAGTGGGAAAAAAATTTTTTTACTAAAACCTTCTACTTTTATTAACAATAGTGGTTTATCTGTTAAATATTGGATGATAAAAAAAAAAGTATTATTGAAAAATGTTCTCATAATATCTGATGATATTTATTTAAATTTTGGAAAATTTCGATTAAGAGGAAAAGGAGGGAATGGAGGACATAATGGATTAAAAAGTATAGAAAAAGAAATAGGAACATCGAATTATGCACGTCTTCGTTTTGGGATTAAAAATTTTTCAAATAAAAGGATAGATTCATATGTACTAGAAAACTGGAAACGAGAGGAAATTAATTCTTTATTTACTAAATTAGATGAAGGTATTAAAATAATATTTTCATTTGTGGAAAATGGATTACAAAAAACAATGAACCTATTTAATTAGATATATTTTTAATAAGTATAACAAGTATAACAATATATCAATAATATTATTTATTTAAAAATAAACTAACCTTGTAGTTTAAATTTAGGATAGAATATAGGACTCCGATTCCTATGGTATGGGTTCGACTCCCGTCAAGGTTATTTTATTAAATGTTATAATTTAATTGATTTAACTTAATTATGTCATGATTCATTATATTCGTAATTTCTGTATTATTGCGCATATAGATCACGGAAAAAGTACATTAGCAGATCGTTTGTTAGAGCATACTAAAACAGTTTCAGAAAAACAAAAGAATCAACAACTATTGGATGATATGGATTTGGAAAGAGAGCGTGGAATTACTATAAAAAGTCATGCTGTTCAAATGGAATATAAATATAATAATCAAATATATATTCTGAATTTGATAGATACACCTGGACATGTAGATTTTTCTTATGAGGTATCACGTTCTATTGCAGCATGTGAAGGAGCTTTACTTGTTGTAGATTGTACTAAAAGTGTACAAGCGCAAACTATATCTAATCTTTCTTTAGCATTAAGGAAGAATTTAGTTATTATTCCTATTTTGAATAAAATTGATTTATCAACTTCAAATCATAATAATTATGGTGTAATGGAAGAGATTATGAATCTAATTCCATGTAAAATGGAAGATATTATTTCTGTTAGTGCTAAAAATGGATTAGGTATTCATAATGTTTTAGAAAAAATTGTTACATCAATTCCTCCTCCAAAGGGGGATCCGAATTCTCCTTTGCAAGCTATCATATTTGATTCTTTATATAATCCATTTACAGGAATTAAAGCTTTTTTCAGAGTAAAAAATGGTTCTATTCGAAAAGGACAAAAATTATGTTTTATGTCTACAGGAAAAGTTTATTATGCTAATGAAATAGGAACATTAAAATTAAAACATATTTCTAAAAATGAAATTAAAACAGGAGATGTTGGATATGTTATTTCAGGTGTAAAAAATACTTATGAAGTTAAAGTAGGAGATACTATAACAGATGCTGACAATCCGGCAAATAAAGCTATAGAAAAGTTTGAAAGAGCTAAACCTATGGTTTTTGCAAGCATTTATCCAGTTGATTCTAATCAATATGAAGAATTACGTTCTTCTATGGAAAAATTACATTTAAACGATGCTTCTTTTTCTTTTAATAGTGAATCGTCTTCTGCTTTAGGATTTGGATTCCATTGTGGTTTTTTAGGATTGCTTCATATGGAAATTGTTAAAGATCGTTTAGAACGAGAATATAATGTTTCTGTAATTATTACTGTTCCTAATGTTTCTTATAAAGTTCATTTAAAAAATGGAAAAACTATTTTAGTTAGCAATCCTTCAGATTTTCCAGAAAGTGAAAAATTTAAAAAAATAGAAGAACCTTATGTTTTAGTTTCTATTCTTACTAAAGATATTTATATAGGAAACGTGATATCTTTATGTATTGAAAAACGTGGAATAATGGTTAAAAATCAAAATTATTTGAAATCTGGAAGGGTACAAATTATGTTTGAAATCCCATTATCTGAAATTATATTTGATTTTTGTGATAAATTAAAAACAATTTCAAGAGGATATGCTTCTTTTGATTACAATTTTATTGGTTATAGATATTCAGATTTAAAGAAGATTGTTGTATTAATTAATTATGAAAAAATAGAATCATTATCACTTTTAGTACATAAAAATAAAGTTTTCTCCTTAGCAAAAAAAATATGTAAAGAGTTATCTACTTTAATTCCGAAACATCAATTTAGTATTCCTGTTCAAGTTTCTATGTCTGGAAAAATTATTGCAAGAGAAACTATAAAATCTTTTAGAAAAAATGTAATTGATAAATGTTATGGAGGAGATATTACTCGTAAGAAAAAACTTATAGAAAAACAAAAAAAAGGTAAGAAAAAAATGAGAAAAATAGGAAAAGTTGAAATTCCATCATCCGCTTTTATGAATTTTTTGAAAGTTAAAAATTGATTTAAGTAAAAATTAAAAAATTATTTGATATGTCTACTATTAAAATAGGAATAAATGGTATTGGGAGAATAGGAAAATTAGTTTTATTATCTGCTTTAAGTAGAGATAATATTGAAGTTATGTCTATAAATGATTTAGTTTCTATAGAATATTTAGCTTATATATTAAAATATGATTCAGTTCATGGTTCTTTTAAAGGAAATATTTGTATAGAAGATGAAAATTATCTAGTATTAAATGGAAAACGGATAAAAGTAACTAATCAAAAAGATCCTAATAAACTTAATTGGGGAGACTTGAAAGTAGAATATGTTGTTGAATCAACTGGATTATTTTTAACAAAACATTTATCTTGTGCACATTTAAAATCAGGAGCTAAAAAAGTTGTTTTATCAGCTCCCCCCAAAGATGACATTCCAATGTTTGTAATGGGAGTAAATCATGATAAAATAAAACCAAGTCAAAATATTGTATCAAATGCATCTTGTACTACAAATTGTTTGTCTCCTATTGTAAAAATACTTAATGACAATTTTGGAATTTTGAAAGGATTAATGACTACTATTCATGCTTCTACCGCTACGCAAAAAGTAGTAGATTCTATTTCTGATAAAGATTGGAGAGCAGGAAGATCTTCTCTGGTTAATATTATTCCTTCATCTACAGGAGCGGCTAATGCTGTAGGTAAAATTATACCTGATTTAAATGGAAAATTAACTGGAATGGCTTTTAGAGTACCTGTTTCAGATGTATCAGTATTAGATTTTACAGTTGTTTTAAAAAACAAAACAAGTTATGAACAAGTTAAATATTTCATGAAGAAAGCTTCTGAAACTACTTTAAAAGGTATATTAGGATACACAGAAGAATCTGTTGTGTCAACAGATTTTTTGGGAGATGAAAGAATTTCTATTTTTGATGCGGGTTCTAGTATAATGTTAAATCAAAATTTTTTAAAAGTAATTTCTTGGTACGATAATGAAGTTGGATATTCTACTAAATTAATAGATCTTATTAATTATATGTCTTCTATTTAAAAGATTAACACGTTATTAATTTTATGGAATTTTTTTTAAGAATGAAAAAGTTTTTTTTTGTTCATCAACTTGGAAAATAAAATTCTCTATTCCATTACTTATCATTAAATAAGGAGCTTTAATTACACTATTATATAGTGATATTTGATCAAATACTTTTTGTTGAATAGATTTTTTAGGGGATTTACATTCTATAATGATGTAGGGGTTACTGTTAATTTGAACTAAAATATCTATTCTTTTTTTTAATTTGTTTATTTTTAAAGGGAATTCTACTAAAATATTTTTTTCTTTATAATTTTTTATTTTTTTCAATAAAAAAATTACATATTGCCGTATTATTTCTTCTTGAGTAAAGGAATAGAATTTTTTTCTGATTGCACAAAATATTTGAATTTTATTTGATCGTTTAATCAAACACAAATTTTTTTTGAAAAGAGAATACATATTAATCTAATTATTAGAAAGAACAAAAATGATTAAAAAATTATAAATTCACAATTATCATTATGAAAATAATTAATAATAATATATGATAAAAAAAGTACATAATTGTGTTATTATGGGATCTGGTCCTGCTGGTTACTCTTCTGCTATTTATGCATCGAGAGCAAATTTGAATCCAATTCTTTTTGTAGGACCACAACCAGGTGGACAATTAACTACTACAACCAATATTGATAATTATTTGGGGTTTCCTACAGGAATTACGGGTGTTAGTTTTATAGAAAAATGCGAAAGACAAGCAAAACGTTTCAATACTAAAATTATAAATAAGTCTGTAAGTAATGTTTATTTATCTGATAAAAATAAAGGAATTCATCGTCTTTTTTTTGAAAAAGAATATATTGATAGTAGAGGTATTATTATAGCTACTGGTTCTAGTCCTAAATTTTTAGGAATAGAAAAAGAAAGGAAATTAATTGGATTAGGAGTTTCTTTTTGTGCTACCTGTGATGGTTTTTTTCACAAAGAAAAAAACGTAGCAGTGGTAGGAGGGGGAGATACTGCTTTAGAAGAAGCTAATTATTTATCAAAAATTTGTAAAAATGTTTATCTAATAGTTAGAAAAAATTATTTAAAAGCATCTAAAGCATTACAATATCGTATTTTAAAAAGAAAAAACGTGAATATATTATATTGTTCTAATGTAATAAAAATTATTGGAAATGATTTTTTAGAAGGAATTGAGATATTTAATCATGAAAAAAAGATTTATACTAAATTTCTAATTAGCGGATTATTTATTGCAATTGGACATATTCCTAATACAGATATTTTTAAAAATCAGTTATATTTAGATGATGGAGGTTATATTATAGTAAAAAAGGGAACTACTATTACTAATAAACCTGGGGTATTTGCTGCAGGAGATGTTCAAGATCCTAATTATAGACAAGCAATTACTTCTGCTGGTAGTGGATGTATGGCTGCATTAGATTTAGAAAAATATTTATCATCATGAAAAAATGTAATGATCATTTTTTTGATTTTTTAGTTTCTCACGCAAAAATTTATGGTTTTATTTTTCCTTCTAGTGATATTTATGGAGGATTGAACGCTGTTTATGATTATGGACCATATGGAGTTGAATTAAAAAATAACATTAAAAAATTTTGGTGGAAGTCAATGACTCATCTTCATGATAATATAGTTGGAATTGATACGTCTATATTGATGAATTCCGAAATTTGGAATGCTTCAGGTCATGTAAAAAAATTTAACGAATTATTAATTGATAATAAAGATTCAAAAAAAAGATATCGACCAGATCTTTTAATTAAAGATTATGTAGATAAAAACTTTTCTAAAAATTCTAAAAAAAAGGAAAACATATTATATCGTCTGTTTGAATCTTTAAGGAAAAAAGATTTTTTAGATTTAAGAATTTTATTAAATGAATTAAATATTTGTGATCCTATTTCTAAAACAAAAAATTGGACAAAAATTCGTGTTTTTAATATGATGTTTAAAATAAAAAATGAGTCTAGAAAAGATTTATTTCTTAGGCCTGAAACTGCTCAAGGAATTTTCTGTAATTTTCACAATGTGAAGAAATCTAACAGGATGAAAATTCCATTTGGAATAGCACAGGTAGGAAAATCGTTTAGAAACGAAATTTTTTCAAGTAAGTTTATATTCAGAATGAGAGAATTTGAGCAAATGGAGATGCAATTTTTTATTCATCCAAAAGAAGAAAATAAATGGTACGAGTATTGGAAAAATTTTCGTTTAAAATGGCATTTGATTTTAGGAAACAAAGCAAATTATCAATTACGTGATCATGATGACCTAGCGCATTATGCTAGTGCAGGGGCAGATATTGAATATCATTTTCCTTTTGGATTTAAAGAAATAGAAGGAATTCATTCTCGAAGAGATTTTGATTTGAAAAATCACGAATTTTTTTCAAAAAAAAAATTAAGGGTTTATGAACATCAAAAAAATTACATTCCTTATGTGATAGAAACATCTCTAGGCTTAGATCGTACTTTTCTAGCTTTATTTTCCTCTTTTCTAAAAAAAGAAAAATTAAAAAATGGAACTATACGCATAGTTCTAAAATTACCTTATTATTTATCTCCTATTAAAGCAGCGATCTTTCCATTAGTTAGAAAAGACGGATTGCCTGAAATCGCAAAAAAAATATTCAATTATCTTAAAATAAATCATAAATTGATTTATGATCAAAAAGAATCTATTGGAAAATTGTACAGGAGACAAGATGCAATAGGAACACCTTTATGTTTTACTGTTGATTATGAAACAATAGAAAAAAATACTGTTACAATGAGATATAGAGATAGCATGGAACAGAAAAGAGTTTGTATTAAAGATATATCAAAAATTATTGAAGAAGAGACTGGATTAGATAAACCTTTAAGAAAACTATTATAATTCTACTTTTTTTCTCTAATTTCAGCATTTAATTCCTTTTTTAAAAAAGATTCTATTTCTTTCATTTCATGATTGATTATTATATCTGTTAATGTTTCTTTTTTACTCCCGAAAAAAAAACTAATAGTACAGGATTTTTTAGATTTTGGAAAATTTTTATTTTCATAAAAATCGTATATTCGAATTTTGTTAACTAAGTTATTTTCTCTTTTCTTTATTAACTGATTAACTTCTTCAAAAGAAATATTTTTATCAATTAATAAAGATAAATCTCTTCTTGAAATGGGGTACTTAGAAAATGGAATATAAGTAATCTTATTACTTCTAATAATAGAAATTAAATATTCCCAATCAATTTCTGCATAAAATATTTCTTTTTTTTTTAAAAAATCATTTTTTAATCTTCCTATTTCAACTAAATTTTTGTTATTGTGTAGAATACAAATACATTTTTCTAATAATGGATGTTCAGAATATATTTGTGTATAACTAGAGATTCCACTTTTTTGAAAAATCTGTTCAATAATTCCTTTTAAATAGAAGAAAGATTTAAATTTTATATATTTTTTTTCCTCATTTTGAAATAATGAAATTCCAAGATAAGTTTTTTCCAAAAACTTATTATTTTTTTTATAATATACTTTTCCTTTTTCAAAAAGTTTTATATCTGAGTTTGGATAATTTATTCTATTAAAATTGTATTTTATACAATCTATCATACTAAATAGTAGACTAGAACGCATTAATTTGTAATTTTTATTTGTTGGATTAATAATCTTAATTTCTTCTCTATTCAAAAAAGAATTAAATAAAAAAGAATATTTATTTTCTTTTATTATAGTAGATGAAATGATTTCTTGAAATCCGTAACAAACCAATTGTTCAAAAAGTGTTTTTTGTATTTGATATTCTGTTTTATAAAAAAAATTAGGTAAAGGCGATATTTGAATTTTATTGGATGTTTTAATTTCATTGATTCCATGAATACGTAGTATTTCTTCAATTAAATCAATTTCTCTTTTAACATCTATTCTATAAAGAGGGGGTTCAACAAGGAAATATTTATCATTTTCATAATGAATTATAATTTCTAATAATGATAAAATGTTTTTAATTTTTTTTTTAGATATTTTTTTTCCTATAATATTTCTAATTTTTTTATGTCTAAGTTTTATTTTTGGAGAGCAAATAGGATTAGGATAAACATCAATAATATTAAAGTATATTTTTTTGCTTTTTATTATTTCTTTTATAAGAAAAGCGATTCTTTGCAGAGCAAATACAGTTTGATTAGGGTCTGTCCCTCTTTCAAAGAGATATTGTGAATTTGTTTTTATAGAATGTTTTTTCCCAGTTAATCGAATAAAAGTAGGATTAAAACAAGCACTTCCTAAAAAAATATTTTTAGTGTTTCTTTGTAATTTAGTTTTAATATTGTTAATAATACCAGATATAGAAAATAATTTTTTAGTGTCACAAATAATCAAATCGTCTTCATTAAGTTTTCTTGTTATATTATCTTCGGATTGAAAATAAGTGTTTTTTTCAGCATTTTTTATTATAATTTTTTTTTCTTCTATTTGATCTATATCAAAAATATGAATTGGTTGTCCTAATTCATACATTACATAATTTGCAATATCTATTATATTATTTACTGAATCCACTCCTATAGATTTTAATCTATAAGTTAACCAATGTGGAGAAGGTTCTATATTTATTTTTAAAACAGACATTCCAGAATATCTAATACATTTTTGATTTTCTTTAATCAAAATTTTAATATTATTATTTATTTTTTTATCTTCATTTATAGTAGTTTTATATCTTAATGGTTTTGATAACCTTACCATATTTCCACGAAATTTTAATACAGTGTATAAGTCACGTGCTATTCCATAATGACTCATAGCATCTGTACGATTTGGTGTTATTTCTACATCTAGAATGTAATCTTCTTTATTTTCTTCTTTTCCAGAAGAAATTTTTTTTGTATTTTTCACTGGTAATCCAATTTCAGTTAATATATTTGATATTTTTTCTGCATTAATATCAATAGAGATATATTCTTTTAGCCAGTTGTATGATATTTTCATAATATAGACATGATCAATATAGATAAAGATTCTTTTTTGTCCGTTTTATAAACGGGACTCAAAATTCCTATTTTTTTTGAATGATAAAATTCAAAAAAAATAAATTCTTCGTTCAAAGAAGATAGAATTTCTATTAAAAATTTTGAATTGAAACTCATTTTTATTTTTTTAATTTTTTCTTTATTTCCTCTTTTTGTCAAAAAAGTGGATTTACATCTAATATTTGATTTAAAATTAAAATTATGACTATATATTTGTAAATCATTATTATTTGGTTGAAAATGAATAAATTTTTTTTTTTCATCAGAAAGAAAAAAAATTCTTTTAATAGCATTTACTAATAAAAATCTGTTGATAACAATAGAAACATCTAAATTTTCATTATTTGGAATAATAAAGTTATAATCTGGATATTTTTCATTTATTATTCTACACGAAAAAATATAGTTTTGAAAATGAAATACTATATTAATTTTTTTATTATATTCAATAAGTATTTTATTGTTTTTATTGTTACCGTCTCGAAAATTTTTTTCATTTTCTAATATTTTTTTAATTATATCAAGTGATTTTTTAGATATAATGAAATTAACAAATTTGTTAATTCTAATATTTTTGATTGTGTATTTAACAAGTCGGAATGTATCTGTAGAAGTAAAAATAGATTCATAAGGAGAAAATTGAAAAAAGACACCATTTAAAACTGTTTTAAATTTTTTATCACCAACAGCAAATAATGTTTGATCTAATATTCTTGAAAAAATTTTTGAAAATAAAGTTATTTTTGTGGTAGAAGATTTTATAAAAAAATTTTTTTCAATAGAATTAGTGGTAGAAGATTTTATAAAAAAATTTTTTTCAATAGAATTAATTGAGTCACTATGACAATATAGTGGAATGTTATAAGATCCTTGTTTGGAACAAATGTTAAGTGAATTTTTTTTTTTTTTAAAAAAAAGCATTTCATCGCTAAATGTAGTTAAAAAATTTATAATGAATTTAGTAGATACTATTATATTTTCTTTTGTATCCCTTTTTACATTAATTTTTACAAATGTCTTTATTACATTTTTTGAATCAAATAATGCTGTGATTTTTAATTTATTTCCTATAATTTTAAAAATCAAGTATTTTGGATTTGAATTATTATAATTATATATTTTATATAAAGTATCTAATTTTTGTAATAGAGAATGACTAGAAACAAAAAAATACATATTTTTTAGAAATATTTTATTTTTTCTGTTATAATAATAGCGTGAGGGGGATTTGAACCCCCGACCTCTGGGTTATGAATCCAACGCTCTAACCATCTGAGCTATCACGCCTTTATTAAAAATATATAGAACCATAATAAATATAATATATTTTTAGTGATAAAAAATAAATGTTATAACATTTTAAGTACTATCATAAAAAAATAAAGTTATGATTTTTGATTTAAGTAATTATAGAAAAAATTATTATAATGATTCACTATTAGAATCTTTAGTTCCAAAAGAACCTTTCCAGTTATTTCATGATTGGTTTCAACAAGAAAAACTTTTTCATAAAACAAATAATGATTATGAAATTAATGCTATGTCTATTTCTACTATAGGAAAAGATGGAGGTCCAGAAACTAGAATAGTTTTATTAAAAGAATATTCTGAAAAGGGATTTATTTTTTATACGAATTATTATAGTTTTAAAGGAAAATCTATTCAGAATTTTCCAAAAGTATGTATTTCTTTTTATTGGAAAAATACAGAAAGACAAATTATTGTAAAAGGAGTAGCATCTAAAATAAGAAAAGAAAAATCCGATAAATATTTCAAGAAAAGACCTAAAGGAAATCAAGTAGGATGTTGGGCTTCTAAACAAAGTTCACCTCTTCCATCTAAAAAATATATGTTAAAACAGTATGAAAAATGGGATAACTTTTTTAAAAGAAAAACCATAAGTCGTCCTTTTTATTGGGGAGGGTATATTATAAAACCATATAATATGGAATTTTGGCAAGGACAACCTAATAGACTACATGACAGATTAATTTATAATTTAGATAAAGAAAAAAACTGGATTTTATATAGATTATCACCATAATATAGAGATGAATATAAAAAAATAAAGTTTGCAATTAGATCATCAATACAAACTTTATTTTTTCAAAAATTACAATTTTGTTAGCTCTGCTCCTATTTTAAACTTAGCAACTTTTTTTCCTGGAATATATATTTTCTTACCCGTTCTAGGATTGACACCGTTTCTAGGATTTCTTTCAACGACGGAAAATGTTCCAAATCCTACAATGGTTACTTTCATTCCTTTTTTTAGAGATTCTATAACTGTCTCAATAAATGTGTCTATTACATTTTTTGCTTTTATTTTTGTTATTCCAGTTTTTTCAGCTATTGAATTAACCAATTCTGTTTTATTCATGAATTTATAATATTTAATTTTTATAAAAAACTATAAAAACAATTTTATATAATATAATAACAAATATAAAATATTTATGTTAAGGATATTTGTATTATATATAATAAAATATTGTTTTATTGAACAAAAATATTTTTTTTTATTTTTATTCCATTAATTAAATTTTTTACGTTCATTCTTTTTCTTCCTTCTATTTGTCCTTCAATAATAGATATAAAACCTTCTTTTACGGAAACCTTCATTTCATATAATGAGTTGATTAATATTGATCCAATGGGAAAAGAATGTTTTTTAAGTATTTTCTTTACAGTGAAAATTTTAAATCTCATAATTTTTTTATTAAGAAATAATAAAGTCCATGCAGTAGGATAAGGACATAATCCTCTTATTTTATTGTATATAGATTCAATAGATGGTTTATTCCATTCTATTCTGCAATCTTTGTTAGATATTTTTGGTGCATTTATTAAAATATCAATTTTTTTTTGAGGAATAGGTTTTATTGTGTTTTTTATAATTCCTTCTAAAGTTTTTATAATTATAGATCCACTTATTTTCTTAAGTCTTTTTTCTAGTTCTCCTGCAGTTTCTTGTTTTCCTATTTTGATTTCTTTTTGAAGTATTATTTTTCCACAATCTATTTTTTCCTCTACCAAAAAAGTAGTTAGTCCGGTTTTATTTTCACCATTAATAATAACCCAATTAATAGGTGCTGCTCCTCTATACTGCGGAAGTAGAGATGCATGTAAATTAAAAGTACCAAATTTAGGAATATTCCAAACTTTTTTTGGTAAAAATTTGAAAGCAACAACGATTTGTATATCTGCATTCCATAATTTCAAATTTCTTAAAAAAGAATTCTCTGTGAGATTTATAGGTTGTAAAAAAGGAATATTTTTTTCTAATGCATATTTTTTAACAGGAGAAAAATATTTTTTATTCTTTTTGTGAAAAGGAAGATCAGGAATTGTTACAATTCCTACAATATTATATTTTTTTATGTGTAATTCTCTTAGAGAAGAAAGAGAAAAATGTGTAGATCCTATGAATACAATTTTTGGGAACTTTTTCATAATAATTTATTTGTAATTTAAATTCACTAATTTTATCTTGTGTTTTTATAAAAAAGTTCATTGAATTTTGAGAATCAAATATATAAAAATATCATTTTTTTGATTTTTTAATATTATAATAATATAGAAAATATCAATATATGTATTGGACTTTAGAATTAGCTTCTCATTTAGAAGATGCACCTTGGCCTGCAACAAAGGAAGAATTGATTGATTTTGCTATTCGCACTGGAGCCCCTTTAGAAGTTGTTGAAAATCTACAGCAGTTAGAAAATGGAGAAGGAGAAGTTTTTGAATCTATAGAAGATATATGGGCGGATTATCCACGTGATGACGAAGATTTTTATTGGAATAGAGATGAGTATGAACTTTAAATTATTTATTTTTATATGAATTTTTAATGAGTTTTATCAGAAAAATATTAAATAAATTATTAGTTAATAAAAATGAAAGAGACCTTAGAAAGATTAGAAAATTTTTGGTTCTAATTAAAGAAGAGGAAAAAAACATGTTTTTATTATCTGATGATGAATTGAGGTCTAAAACTAATTATTTTAAAAAAATTATAAAGGATTCTACAAAAGAATTTGATGAAGAAAAGGAAAATATTTTAAAAAAAATAGAAAAAAAGTTTCTTTCTATCAATTTGTTACAAAAAGAATCCTTTAGATTAGAAGAAATTTATAAAAAGTGTTATGAAATAGAGCAAAATAAATTAATAGGTATTTTGCCTAAAGCTTTTTCTTTAATAAAAGAAACAGCTAAACGTTTAAAGGAAAATAAAAAACTTGTAGTAAAATTAACTTCTTTTGATAAAGAATTGTCTAAAAAAAAATCTTACATCATTTTAGATGAGAAAAATGAAAAGGCTATTTGGAAAAATAAATGGAATGCATATGGAAAATCCATAATTTGGGATATGGTACATTATGATGTCCAGTTAATGGGAGGAATTGTGTTACATCAAGGAAAAATAGCTGAAATGGCAACAGGAGAAGGAAAAACTTTTGTAGCTACTTTAGCTGCTTATTTAAATGCTTTATCTGGAAGAGGAGTTCACATTGTAACTGTTAATAATTATTTATCAAGAAGAGATATGGCATGGATGTCTCCTTTAATGGAATTTCATGGATTAAGAGTAGATTGTATTGATAATTATCCATCTTCTGATATAAAAAATAGAAAAAAAGCATATCAAGCGGATATTACTTATGGAACAAACAATGAATTTGGATTCGATTATTTAAGAGATAATATGGTTTCATCTAAAAATGAATTAGTTCAAAGAGAATTAAATTATGCTATTATAGATGAAATAGATTCTGTTTTAATAGATGAGGCGAGAACTCCTTTAATTATATCAGGACCTGTAGATCCTAAAAAGGATAATAAAAATGAATTTGAGTTGTTAAAAAAAAAGGTAGAAGATATAGTTAAAAAACAAAATATAATTGTCAATAATTTTTTTCAGGAAGCGAAAAATTTAATAAAAAATAAAGATAAAAAACTAGGAGGATTCAAATTGTTTCAGGCATATAGAGGATTACCAAAGAAAAAATCTCTTATAAAATTTTTGAGTGAGGATAATATACGTGTTATTTTACAAAAAGTTGAGAATCAATATTTACAAGATTATGGAAGAGAAATGTATAAGGTGGATAAAGATCTTTATTTTGTAATTGATGAAAAAAATAATACAGTAGAACTAACAGATAAAGGAATTGAATTTCTATCTAAAAATGTAAAAGACCCAAAATTTTTTATATTACCAGATGTAAATGTGGAACTATATGAAATAGAGAAAAGTAAATTCTCTAAAGAAGAAGAAATAAAAGAAAAAGAAAAAATTTTTCAAAATTTTTCTATTAAATCACAAAGAATACATGTTATCAACCAGCTTCTTAAAGCTTTTACTTTATTTGAAAAAGATATAGATTATGTGGTTTTAAAAGATAAAGTTAAAATAGTGGATGAACAAACCGGTCGTATTATGGAGGGAAGACGTTATTCTGATGGATTACATCAAGCTATAGAAGCAAAAGAAAACGTACAAGTAGAGTCTTCTAGTCAAACCTTTGCTACAATTACTTTACAAAATTATTTTAGAATGTACAAAAAAATATCAGGTATGACTGGTACAGCAGAAACAGAATCCGGAGAGTTTTGGCATATCTATAAATTGGATGTGGTTGTAATTCCTACACATAAAATTGTAAAAAGGAAAGATTTTCAGGATCTTGTTTTCAAGACTAAAAGGGAGAAATATAACGCAATAATAGAAAAAATCATTCATTTGTC
The DNA here is from genome assembly GCF_014251995.1 of Blattabacterium cuenoti. Classification (GTDB taxonomy): domain Bacteria; phylum Bacteroidota; class Bacteroidia; order Flavobacteriales; family Blattabacteriaceae; genus Blattabacterium; species Blattabacterium cuenoti_AE. The sequence goes on along the minus strand of NZ_CP059205.1, from coordinate 595,238 downwards.
TATGCATGAAAAACGTCCAGTCCTTGTTGGTACTACTTCTGTTGAAGTTTCAGAATTTTTGAGTAGATCTTTAAAATTTAGAAAAATTTCACATAATGTTTTAAATGCAAAGTTACATGAAAAAGAAGCTGAAATTATAGCAAAAGCGGGATTTCCAGGATCCGTTACTATTGCAACTAATATGGCAGGTAGAGGTACTGATATTAAACTGTCAGAAGAAGTTATAAAAAATGGAGGTTTGTCAGTTTTAGGAACAGAAAGACATGATTCTAGGAGAGTAGATAATCAGTTAAGAGGAAGATCTGGCCGTCAAGGGGATCCAGGGTCTTCTCAATTTTATGTTTCATTAGAGGATAATTTGATTCGTTTATTTATTGATTCAGAAAGGCTATCAAAACTTATGGATAGATTTGGTCATAAAGAAGGAGATACAATTCAACATCCTTTATTAACAAAATCTATTGAAAAAGCACAAAAAAAAATAGAGGATAATAACTTTAGTATGAGAAAACGTTTATTAGACTATGATGATGTTATTAATAAACAAAGAGAATTTATTTATAAAAAACGTAGAAATGCTTTATTTGGAAGGGAATTGAGTTTAGATATTTCTAATATGATCTATGTTTTGTTAGATGTAATGATTTCAGATAATAAATATTTAAATAATTTTAATAATTTAAAATATGAATTTAATCAAACTTTTAATTTGAAATTTCCTTTTCAGGAAAAAGATTTTTTATCTTATAAAGAAAAAGATTGTGTAAATCGACTCCATGATATTATTATAAGTTTTTATAATAAAAAAAAAGAAAATATTATTCATAAAGACATCATTCCAATGTTGTCTAATTTTTTCGTAAAGGAAAAAAAATATTATCAAATTCAAGTTATTTTCACTGACGGTATTCAAAGAATTATTTCTATTTCAAATTTAGAAGAATTCTATGATACAAAAGGTAAATCTTTATTATCAACATTTGAAAAAAAAACAATATTATGTTTTATGGATGAAAAATGGAAAGAACATTTGCGTGAAATGGATAATTTAAGATTTTCTGTGCAAAATGCAGTTTTTGAACAAAAAGATCCTCTAATTGTTTACAAACAAAATGCTTTTAATTTATTTCAAGAAAGAATACATGATATTAACAAAAAAATTATTTCTTTTTTTCTTAAATCTATTATAGTAAAGAATAATATTTTATGTATTCCAAATGATAATATAAAAATGGATTTTTTAATAAGAGAAAAAAAAATAAAGAAATTGGGAAGAAATAATAAAATTAATATTCGTCATTTAATTACAGGAGAGATTAAAAATATTAAACTTAAACAAGTGGAATTTTTTTTGGAAAAGGGGGAATGGGTGGTAGACAATGATTATTTATTAGAATAATATTGCATAATAATAATGATGTTTATTAACAAATAAAACGTATACTTTTTATTATATTTTTACTTGTTTTTTCTTGTTATTTTGGAATTAGTTTTTGGACAATGAGAAAAAATTTTGATTATATTAATTGTATTCCGTACAATACATTTGGTGTAGTTTTGGGAACTTCTAAATATTTACATGGAGGGGGGATTAATGCTTATTTTAAATACAGGATTGATGCAGCTTATTATCTTTTTTCTCACAAGAAAATACGGTATATTATTGTAAGTGGAGATAATAGAGAAAAAAATTATAATGAACCTAAAACAATGAAAAAAGAATTGATTAAAAAAGGAGTACCTTCTCATTTCATATATGAAGATACTAATGGTATTAATACTTTGCAATCTATTATTAGGGTTTATAAGATATTTAATCAAAAAAAATTCACGATTATATCTCAAAAATTCCACAATGAAAGGGCTATTTTTATTGGAGATTTTTTAGGATTGGATGTTGTTGGATTTAATGCTAGAAATCTAGATTTTGATAGCAAAATACAATTTAGAGAAATATTTGCTAGAATAAAAGTTTTTTTAGATATATTTTATTATCTAGATAGATAAGATAAATATTTTTTTAGTATTTCTGAATTTTTATATTTATGAGTATCTATTTCTAATAAAAATGGAGCATCTGATTTTTTCCAAAAAAAAGACAATACTTTATTCAAATTATATTGATTAGAAACTTTTTCGTATTTCCAATTATGCATTTTACATATATTTCTTGCAGAAAAAATATGTTTCGTTTCAAAAAAATTAGAAATTTTTTCAGGAATTTTAGCTTCTGAAATAAATTTAAAAATGTTTCCTCCTCTATTATTAATAAGTATAATTCTAAAATTATTTGGAATATAATTATTCCATAAAGCGTTGCTATCATAAAAAAAACTTATATCTCCAATAACCAATGTGACAACTTTTTTACTAATTATTGATGATCCTATAGCTGTTGAAACACATCCTTCTATTCCTGATGTTCCTCGATTACAATAAGATTTAATAGAACTTTTTTTTCTATTTAGAAGTTCATAATATCTTATTACCATACTATTTCCTAATTGTAAAATTGAATTATTAGGAATAACTTTAAATATGAGAGATAGGACTTTTAAATCAGAAAAGGTTTTTTCTTTTTTCAAAAAAAAATTATGATTTTTAATCCTTTTTTTTCTTATTTTTTCCCATTGAAATCTATAATTTGAGGAAGAAAGATTATAACATTGAAAAATTTGAAAGAATGATTCTAAAGGCATAGACCAATAGGTAGTCAGCTTATAATAAGTATCTGGATAACTTTCGTAATTTTCACCTATATGCCAGTGATATATCGGAGGATGCTTTCTCAAAAAGAATTTTATTTTTTTTGATATAATATTTATTCCAATAGTCAATAAAATATTAGGTTTTAAATTCAACCATTCTTTAATAGTCATATTAAAAATAAGTTGATCTATATTAGAAAAAAATAATTTTCCACTTACTTGAGATGTTGTTTCTGTAAATACAACAATAGATGGATCCAGGCTTATTTTTTTCAAAATATTTTCTACATTTTTTTCTGGATAATGTAATCCTAATAAAATCATTTTTTTTTTAGATTTTTTCCATATTGATTTTTCTTTTTTATAGTATTTTTTTTTTTCAAAAAAAGATCGTTTCGAACGGATGAAATTTATAATTTTAGGATTTACCTGTAATTTATTCGTTGTTTTATAAAGTGGTTCTGAAAAAGGAATATTGATATGTATAGGTTTTTTTTTTATAAAACACTTATTGATTGATTCATTAATTAATTTTTCATTATACCAAATTCCTAATTGAGATTCGTCTTCTGTTAATTGAATAGATGATACTACATGTTTTTGGAAAATGTTTTCTTGATGAATTGATTGTCCATCAAAAATATCTATAACTTCTTTTGGACGATCTGCAGTTACTAAAATAAGTGGAATATTTTGATAAAATGCTTCTGTTACTGCAGGATAATAATTAACAACTGCAGATCCGGATGTACAACTAACAACTACAGGTTTTCTGATATGTTGAGCCATTCCTAATGCAAAAAATCCTGCACAACGTTCATCTACAATACTATATGTTTTAAATTTTTTATATTGTGCAAAATGAATAATAATAGGAGCGTTTCTGGATCCTGGAGATATAATTATATTAAATATAGATTTATTTTTTAATATTTCTCCTAAACTTTGTACAACCATTTTATTTGAAAACATGATAAATATTAAAATATTTGACGATATTGTAAAATTATATTAGCCCTCCATTTACATTTAAAACGGTCCCTGTAATATAATCAGATAAATCTGAAGCTAGAAATAAAGTGCAATTAGCTACATCTTGAGGAATTCCTGGTCTTTTTAATGGAATATTTTCTATCCATTTTTTTTTGATTTCTTCTCGAAAAGAAGAATTCATTTTTGTAGTAATATAACCAGGAGCAATGGCATTACAACGAATATTTTTTTTTCCTAATTCTCTAGCTATAGATTTAGTAAATCCTATGATTCCTGCTTTGGACGCAGCATAATTAGATTGTCCAATATTTCCTGTTAATCCTATAACAGAACTCATGTTAATGATACTACCTTTCTTATTCCTCATCATAGGATAAATAGCATATTTAGTTATATTAAAAACAGAATAAAGATTATTTTTTATTACGTAATCCCAATCTTCTTTAGAAATTTTAAGTAAAAAATTATCTTTAATAATTCCAGCATTATTTACCAATATATCTATATTCCCATATTTTTTTATAATTTTTTCAATTAAATATTCTGAAGATTTTAAATCTGAAAGGTCAATTTGATATGCTTCTACAGAATTTTTTAACTCTAAAACCAATTTATTAGCTTCTTTTTTTGAGGAAAAAAATGTAAAAATAACATTAGCTCCATGTTTTACAAAAGTTTTTATAATAGATTTTCCGATATCTCCCGAACCTCCTGTAACTAAAGCTATTTTTCCATTTAATAGTTTCATATAATAATATGATTTTTAGGTTTCGTTTTACTTATTAGTTGAAAAATTATATTTAACTGTTTTTCCATACTTATAAAGGTATTATCTATTTCTATAGAATTTTTGGATTTTTTTAGTGGAGAAATTTTCCTAGAAGTATCCATATTATCTCTAAAAATTATATTTTTCTTTACTTTTTCATAAGAAGTTTCTTCTCCTTTTTTTCTAAGTTCTTGATATCTTCTATAAGAACGATTATCTACAGATCCTTTCATAAAAATTTTTAGTTCTGATTTAGGAAAAATATAATTTCCAATATCTCTACCATCTACAACAATTCCTTTTTTTCTTCCAAATTCTTTTTGTGTAATGATAGTCAACTGATTACGAATTTCAGGAATTTGAGCTATTAAACTAACTTTTTCTGTTACTTTTAATGATCTAATTTCATTTTGAATATTTTCCCCATTTAAAAATATATTTATCTCTTTAGATTTTTTGTTCCATATAAATTTAAAATTTAAATTCCTCAAAAAGGGAAGGAAATTTTTTATATTCCATAAATCGCTATTAAAAATATTCTTACGGATAGCTAGTAAAGTTACTCCTCTATACATAGCTCCGGTATCTATATATTTATATTTTAATGTTTTAGAAATTTTTTTTGCTAAAGTGCTTTTTCCTGATGAAGAATATCCATCTATAGCGATAATAATTTTATGATTCATAGTGATTATGACTTTTTTAATTCATATTTATATGATAATAGTTTATAATAAAGTTTAACAGCTAAAAAATCTGTAGAAAATTCTTTCTTATTTGGTAAAAGTTCAACAATATCAAACCCTACTATTTCCTTTTTTTCAAAAACCCTTTTAAAAAATTTTAAGGTCGTATACCAATTTAGTCCACCTGGTTCTGGAGTTCCAATAGAAGGAGCTATACTAGGATCGAAAGCATCTATATCTATACTAATAAATACTTTTTTTGAAAGTTTTTGAATAGCTTTTTTCATCCATGAATCATTCTTATAAATTTCATGCATATAAAAAACGTTTCCTTCTTGAAGGAATTTTTTTTCAATTATATCCATACTTCGTATTCCTATTTGGATTAAGGAATATTTTTTAGAAGCTTCGTGCATAGAACATGCATGATTATATGGATCTCCTTTATATTTTGGACGTAAATCAATATGTGCATCTATATGAAGGATACTTAAATTTGGGTATTTTTCTCCAAAAGCTCGAATACTTCCTATAGATATAGAATGATCTCCTCCTATGAGAGTGATAAATTTATCTTTAAGAAGATATTTTCTTATAGTATTATATACTTTTTCAACCATTTTTTTAGAAGAGATCGAATTATTGTTTATGGGGGAGGGAGCAATAAAAATTCCTCTTTTATATACTTCTGAATTAGTTTCAATATCATATAATTCTATATATTTTGATGCAGACAAGAAAGCCTTTGGACCTTCTTTTGAACCTCTTCTCCATGTTTGAGTAGAATCAAACGGAACTGGTATTAAAACCGTTTTAGATTGTTTTAATGTAGAATATTTTTTAGATATTCCCGAAAAAGTTTTTTTAGTCATAAAGTAATTTTCAATAACCTAATATTTTTAGTATTTCTTCAGGTTTTTGTGATGGGCGAAATACTTTATATTTTAAATTATTTTCTTTATCATAGTTTATTAATATATGTATAGGTTGAGGAATTAAACAATGGTGAACTCCTCCATATCCGCTAATTGTGTCTTGATAAGCTCCGGTGTTGAAAAATCCAATATAAAGTGGAATTTTTTTATTAAAAAAAGGTAGATATATAGCATTCATATGTTGTTCTGAATTATAATAATCATCGCTATCGCACGTCAATCCTCCTAAAAAAACTCTTTCATAAAAATCGTTCCAACGATTAATAGCCATCATAATAAATCTTCTGCTAATTGCCCAAGTGTCAGGAAGTGTAGTCATAAAAGAACTATCTATCATATTCCATTTTTCTCTATCATTTTGACGTTTTTGACTAAGTATTTTATATAATATTCCTCCACTTTCTCCTACCGTATAGGCTCCAAATTCTGTATATATATGTGGTTCAAAAATATTTTCTTCTTGACAAAATTTTTTTATTTGATAAACAATTTCATTAGCCATATATTCATAATCATAATTAAAACACATAGATGTTTTTATTGGAAAACCACCTCCTATATTTAGGATATCTAATTCTGGTGCTACCTTTTTTAACTTAGCATAAATATGCAAACATTTAAAAAGTTCATTCCAGTAGTAAGCAGTATCTTTTATTCCTGTATTAATGAAAAAATGCAACATTTTTAGTTCTATTTTTGGGTTATTTTTTATTTTGCTTAAATAAAAAATAATAATGTCTTTATATCCTATTCCTAATCTAGAGGTATAAAATTCAAATTTTGGTTCTTCCTCAGAAGCTATTCGTATACCCAATTTAAATGGATGGTTTATAACTAAATTTAGTTTCTCCAATTCATCCGGATTATCTAATATAGGAATTGTATTTAAAAAACCATTATTTATCAGTTCTGATATGTTTTCAATATAATTTTTTGTTTTAAATCCATTACATATTACCTCAATTTTTTTATTAGTTTTTCCTTTTTTATAAAGATTTTTTACAATTTCTATATCATAAGAGTATGAAGTTTCAATGCTAATGTTATTTTTTAAAGCTTCTTCTAAAACAAAGGAAAAATGAGAACTTTTTGTGCAATAACAATAAGTATATTTATTATTATATTGATTAGAATGAATTGCTTTTTCAAACCATTTCCTAGCTCTTTTTATATTTTGAGATATTTTTGGTAAGTATGTGAATTTCAATGGAGTTCCGTATTGTTTTATCAAATTTATTAACGGAATACCGTGAAATTCTAAAAAATCATTTTTTAAGGAAAACTCTTCAGTAGGAAAATTGAAAGTTTGATGTATTAGATCAGAATAACGAATTTTCATGTAAAAGTATTAAATAAAAATATTAAAATAAATAAACGGTTAAATTTCTTTATTTTTTTTATGCATCAAAAATTTTTTTAAAAAAACGTCTATCTCTCCGTCCATTACAGATTGTACTTTTGTAGTTTCATAGCCTGTTCTCAAATCCTTAACTAATTTGTAAGGATGCATAATATAACTACGTATTTGTGATCCCCATTCTATCTTTTTCTTTTCTGATTTTATTTTTTCTTTTTTCTTATTTTTTTTCATTAATTCCATTTCAAATAATCTGGATTTTAAAAGTTGTAAAGCTTTTTGTCTATTTTGTATTTGAGAACGAGATTCTGTATTTTCTATAGTGATCCCTGTAGGATAATGACGTAATCTGACTCCTGTTTCAACTTTATTTACATTTTGTCCTCCTGCTCCACTAGAACGAAAAGTTTCCCATTGAATATCAGAAACTTTAATGTTAATTTCTATATTATTTTCTATCATAGGATAAACATAGACAGAAGAAAAAGAAGTATGACGTTTAGAATTACTATCAAATGGAGATATTCGTATTAATCTATGTACCCCATTTTCTCCTTTTAAATAACCAAAAGCATAGACGCCATCTATTTCTAAAGTAACAGATTTAATTCCAGTAATATCTCCAGATATAAAATTTATTTTTTTGACGGAAAAATTATGTTTTTCAGCCCACATAAGATACATTCTCATTAACATTGATGACCAATCACAACTTTCGGTTCCTCCTGCTCCAGAAGAAATTTGTAAAATAGCTTTAAAAGAATCTTCTTTTTCTGATAAAAGACTTTTTAATTCCAAATTTGATAGTAATTTTTCGGTTTTACACAATTGAATTTCAAATTCTTTTTCTAAATCCTCTTCTTTGGAAAGCGAGAATATTATCTCCAATTCTTCTAGATAATTTTTTAAATTGTTAAATTCTTTTATGCATTTTTTCATATTATGCATATTCTTTATAAAATTTTCATGTTTTTTATAATTCTTCCAAAAATCAGGATTTGACATTTTTTTTTTCTCTTTATTAAAAGATTTTTCAATTTCATCCACTTTTAAAAAGTCGTGAATTTTTTGAATTCTCTCTGAAATAGATTGAATATCTTCTTTTTTTATCATAATAAATACGAAAGTAAATATTTTTAAAAAATTTTGTTAGATCATAAATGTTTTTATAGTTATTTTGTAATTTACAACTGTAAATGAAGATAAAAATTTTATTTCCATTATGAACTTCAGTAAGTTTACTGTAAAATCTCAAGAGATAATACAAGAAGCACAAAATATTGCATTAAAGAATCATCAACAATCTATTGAAAATTCTCATATTTTATGGTCTCTTTTAAAAAAGGAAAAAAATGTAATACCTTTTATATTCAAAAAGTTGAAAGTTGATTATCAACCGATAATATTAGAATTAGATCGGATTATCTTTTCTTATCCAAAAGTTATAAGTGGATCTTTCTCTCAATATTTCAGTTTACATGTAACAAAAATGTTAAATATAGCGGAAAATTATGCTCAAACATTAAAAGATGAATTTATTTCTGTAGAACATATTTTTTATGGAATTTTTATGAATTCAGATAAAACATCTCAGTTACTAATTAACCAAGGAATTACAGAGAGGGATATTAAAGAAATTATTAAAAATATCAGAAAAAAAATTGGTAATATAGTTTCTCCTCTAACTGAAAAGACTTATAATTCTTTAGAAAGATATGCGAAAAATCTCAACGATTTGGCTTCTAAAGGAAAATTAGATCCGGTTATTGGACGAGATGAAGAAATACGAAGAGTTTTACAAATATTATCCAGAAGGACAAAAAATAATCCAATTCTAATTGGAGAACCAGGTGTTGGTAAAACAGCTATTGCTGAAGGATTAGCTCATCGTATTATTAATGGAGATATTCCAGATAATTTAAAAAATAAACAAGTTTTCTCTTTAGACATGGCCTCTTTAATTGCAGGAGCAAAATATAAAGGGGAATTTGAAGAAAGACTTAAATCTGTTATTAAAGAAGTAACATTTTCAAATGGAGAAATTATTCTATTTATAGATGAAATTCACACTCTTATTGGAGCAGGAGGAGGAGAGGGTGCTATAGATGCTGCAAATATTTTAAAACCAGCACTAGCAAGAGGAGAACTACGAGCTATAGGAGCTACAACTTTAAACGAATATCAAAAATATTTTAGAATAGACAAAGCTTTAGAAAGAAGATTTCAACAAGTATATGTAAATGAACCTTCTATTGCTGATACTATATCTATATTACGTGGAATTAAAGAAAAATATGAAAGTCATCATAAAGTAAGAATTAAAGATGAGTCTATTATAGCAGCTGTTGAATTATCGAAACGTTATATCAATGAACGATTTTTACCTGATAAAGCTATAGATCTTGTGGACGAAGCTGCTTCAAAATTAAGAATGGAAATTAATTCAAAACCTGAAGAATTGGATACGTTGCATAGAAAAATTATGCACATGGAAATACAAATAGAAGCCTTGAAAAGAGAAAATGATGAAAAACAATTAATTCCTTTAAAAAAAGAGTTATTAAAGTTAAGTGAGAAAGAAATAAAATTACAAAATCAATGGAAAAATGAAAAGGATTTAGTTGAAGGAATACAAAAATCTAAAGATAAAATAGAAAATTTTAAATTTGAGGCTGAACAATCTGAAAGATTGGGAGATTATGGTAAAGTAGCAGAGTTGAGATATGGAAAAATAAAAGAAGAAGAAAAAAAAATAAAAGAATTTGAAAATGAATTAAAAAAACAAGAGAATAAAGGAAAAAAAATGATACAAGAAGAAGTATCTAAAGAAGATATAGCTCAAGTTGTATCTAAATGGACGGGAATTCCTGTTACCAAAATGTTACAAAGCGAGAAACAAAAATTATTATTTTTGGAAAATAAATTACATAAACGAGTTATAGGTCAAGATGACGCTATTAAATCTGTAGCAGATGCAATACGACGTTCTAGAGCTGGATTAAAAGATGAAAAAAGACCTATAGGATCTTTCTTATTTATGGGAAGTACAGGAGTAGGAAAAACAGAGCTTGCTAAAACTTTAGCAGAATATTTATTCGATGATGAAAATAATATGGTTCGTATAGATATGAGTGAATATCAAGAACGACATTCTGTTAGTAGACTTATAGGAGCTCCTCCTGGATATATAGGTTATGATGAAAGTGGACAATTAACAGAAGCAATACGAAGGCGCCCTTATAGTGTTATTTTATTAGACGAAATAGAAAAAGCTCATTCGGATATTTTTAATATATTATTGCAAGTTTTAGATGATGGAAGATTAACAGATAATAAAGGAAGAACAGTTAATTTTACAAATTCTATTATTATCATGACTTCTAATATAGGATCAGATCTAATTCAAGAGAATATAAATAATAATCAAGAAATGTCTTACCTTCAAATGAAGGTTATAAAAAAATCTTTAATAAATTTGTTAAAAAATGTTGTAAGACCCGAATTTATTAATCGTATTGATGAAATAATTTTATTCAAACCCCTCTCTAAAAAAGAAATTAAAGATATTGTAAAGTTACAAATGAAAAAATTAAGTAGTTTATTACTAGAAAATAATTCTATTTTTATAGAATCTACTCATGAAGCCATAGAATATTTAGCAGAAAAAGGATATGACCCCCATTTTGGGGCTAGACCGTTAAAAAGAGTAATTCAACATGACATCTTAAATAATCTTTCCAAAGAAATACTTGGGGAAAAAATACAAAAAAATAATAAAATATTAATAGATTTTTTTAAAGAAAAAGGAATTGTTTTTCGTCGATCAGAAAAATTAGAAAATGTAAACCCTTCTTCAGAGTAATTGAAAAAAATGGATGTTCATAAATCTGGATTTGTTAATATTATAGGTCTTCCTAATACAGGAAAATCTACATTACTAAATTCTTTAGTAGGAGAAAAGATTTCTATAATCACATGTAAACCCCAAACTACACGTCATAGAATATTAGGAATTATTAATGAACATAATTTTCAAATTATTTTTTCTGATACTCCGGGAATAATTACTCCTGTTTATCCTATGCAAAAAATTATGATGCAATATGTTAAAAAATCGTTAGAAGATGCAGATATCATATTGTTAATGACAGAGGTTGGAAAATTAAGAAATTTTCCAATGTTCTTTAATGAAATTAAAAAAATAAATGTTCCTATTATTATCTTAATTAATAAGATAGACAAAATAAAAATGAAATATTATAATAATATATTACATGATTCAGTTAATTATTGGAAAAAACTATTTCCTAATTCGGAAATATTACCAATATCTGCAATAAAAAAAACAAATCAAGATTTTTTAATGAAAAAAATAATATCATTATTATCTGAACATCCTCCTTATTATCCCAAAGAATTATTTAGCAATAAATCTGAACGTTTTTTTGTTAACGAAATAATTAGGGAAAAAATATTTTGTTTATATAAACAAGAAATCCCTTATTCTGTAGAAATAGATACAATTCTTTTTAAAGAAAAAAAAAATAGTATTTATATATCGTCATATATATATGTAGAACGTGATTCCCAAAAATTGATTTTAATTGGAAAAAATAGAAATTCTCTTAAAAAATTGAAATTTCTTTCTATAAAAAGCATAGAATTGTTTTTGAAAAAAAAAATAGAATTAGAATTCTATGTAAAAGTTTCTCCAAAATGGAGATATAATTATAAAAAATTGAAATTTTTTGGATATTAAAATTATTTAAATTATTCAATTTTTATAATAAAGAATTCTTTCTTTCCAAATTGGAATAAAATATATTTATTTCCTATAATATTATCTTTTTTTAATAGGATATTTTCTTTTATTGATTTTTTGTTTAAATAAATTGAATTTGCTTTTAAAGCACGATTAGCATTACTTTTAGAACAAAAAAAATTACTTAAAAGATCTAATAAAAAAATTCCTTTTTTAAATTCTTCATAAGCAAGCATCATATGCGGAATATTATTATATATGGAAATTAGAATTTTTTGACTTAAAAGGCGTAAGTTTTCATTATTTTTATCAAATAATACATTTGTTATTTCAATAATTTCTTTTGTAGTTTCATTTCCATGAATCCATTTTGTAATTTCATAAGCTAGTTTTTTTTGTAATAATCTCTTGTTTGGATTTTTTCTATGTTGACTAATTAATTCATTAGTTCTTTCTTGAGATAGAAAGGTATATATCTTTATATACCTTTCTATCTCAAGATCAGATATGTTCATCCAAAACTGGTAAAATTTATACGGAGAAGTTTTACTTTTATCTAACCATATATTTTCTCCTTTTTCACTTTTTCCAAATTTTTTTCCATTAGGTTTAGTTATTAAAGGAAAAGTAAGTCCATATGCTTTTTTTCCAGTTTTTTTTCTTATTAATTCTATCCCTGTTGTAATGTTTCCCCACTGGTCAGAACCTCCTATTTGTAGGAGACAATTTTTAATTTGATTTAAATATAAAAAATCATATCCTTGTATAAGAGAATAAGAAAATTCAGTAAAAGAAATTCCGTTCTTATTATCATTAATTCGCTTTTTTACAGTTTCTTTAGAAATCATATAATTAACAGTGAAACACTTTCCAATATCACGAATAAATTCTAAAAAAGAGATATCTTTAATCCAATCTAAATTATTTAATAGTTCTACATTTTCTAAATGAGTCTTTAAAAGTCTCAATATTTGATTTTTTATGAGATCTGAATTTTTTTTCAAAATTTTTTGACTGAGAAAAATTCTACTATCTTCCTTTCCAGAAGGATCTCCTATAAATCCTGTAGCCCCCCCAATCAATATTAATGATTTATGCCCCATTTTTTGAAAATGAATTAGGATAATAAGAGGAACTAAATTACCCAAATGAAGAGAGTCAGATGTTGGATCAAAACCTATATACATTGTAATAGGTTTCTTTAGTTGATTTTCTATATTTGGAACTTTATTTTTTATTAATCCTCTCCATGAGAGTTCATTAATGATACTTTTTTCCATTTTCTACATATTTTCTTAATATATGAAAAAATAAATCAAATTTTTTATTCATTATATATTAGATGAAATTATTTTTATAATTTCTAATGATATTTTTTCCAAGAAAAATTTTTATAAAAAACTAAATTTTATTTCTGGAATTTTTCAAATTTTTCTTTTATAATAATTTCTACAGATTTATTTTCTATTTTTGAATTCAACCAGGAAATGATATCTAAATATAGGAAAGTTCTTTTTTCATAAGGATGGTCATAATATTTAATTAATTTTTCTTTCAATTTTTTAAATTGATTTTTTATTTGATGTGGATATACCTTACCAAGATTTTTAAAAAAGTGAATAATTTTCTTTTGTACAATATACCAATCTCCCATTTTAACGAAAAATCTGTATGCAGATTGAATTTTTTGATCCATATTTTCATCTAAACCACTTTCATAACAAGCAATTAAATATAAGATTCTTGCAAAGCATTGTAAATCTTTACGTAAATCCTTTTTTTTATTTTCTATAATCTTTAATAAATATAAAATAGTATTTTCATTATCTCCACTTCCGAAATACAAACAAGCAATTTTATAATAAAGAACCATAATATAATGGGAATCTAAACGATTGGAAATTTTCTTTAAATCCATAAATAAAGATGGAATTATTTTCTTTACTCCTTCAGAAAAACTTCCTTCCATGTAATGTTTATTAATACGATTAGTATATAAATACATAAAAATCAATATTTTTGTATTTCCATTAATCAGGAATTCTCCATTTTTAACTTCTTTTTCAAATTTATTTAATACATCAACAAATTTTGAATAGTGATTTAAAAAAAATAAACTATCTAATAAATAGTGATATCCTTTTAAGTAACTTACGGGAGATTCTTTTTTTTCTTTTTTGTGATTTTGAAATAGTTTAACCCATTTATAAGATGATCTATAACACATAATAAAGTCTTGTCGTATATAATGATACCATACTTGAGCCTGATACAAGAATAATTTTTCGTAAAAACTAAGTTTTTCAATATCAAATTTTGGTAAATTTGTACGAAAATATGTTTCTATAAACACTTTATCTTTTTCATTTTTTACACATCCTACTTTTAGGTATAAACCATATAGTTCTAAAGAAATATTAGATAAAGCATTGTTACAATGTATTTTTTCTATTAATTCTTGAGATTCTATTGATAATTCTCCTGATTTAGAATAAATACTCCTTGTTATATGTTGAGATTCTATCATTTTTTCAAATTCTACTAATTCTAAAAGAATTGTATTATATTCATAATTTCTGGCAATAATTTTTGATTTTTCCAATAATTTTAAACTTTGTATATATAAACCTTTATTATATAATATTTTAGAAAAATCTAAATATTCACGTATTTGTATATCATGGTTTTCTTTAGTATGTTTTAGTTTTAAACTAATTAAAATTTGTTGATACAAATATGCTTTTACATTAGATAATTGCGTTTTGTTTATAGGTGTACTTTTTAATATCTTTTTTTCATCATAAAAGTTTATTTTACTCATCACTTCAAAAAGTTTCATGAACTTAGCATGCTTATTTTTTTTTATACGATTAGAATAAAGTTTGAAATTTCTTTTCTCTGATTTTGATAAAGTTTGAATTAATAAAAGAAGATCATCTAATTTTTTGTTTTTATGCATTGTAATTAAATATTTACGTTTAGTATGATACACAGAAAAATATCATATAATTTTGATAATTAGATATTGTAAATGTTAATATATTTTATTTCTTTTTTTTTATTAGAAAAAATAGTTTTGACATTAATAATCCAATGATATGATATGGAAAATAAAAGAGTACAAATTTTTGATACAACATTACGAGATGGAGAGCAGGTTCCAGGATGTAAATTAAATACAAAAGAAAAAGTAATAATAGCTAAAAAACTAGAGGATTTGGGAGTAGACGTCATTGAAGCTGGATTTCCTATTTCTAGTCCAGGTGATTATCAATCTGTTCAAGAAATATGTAAATCTGTTTCAAAAACGGTAGTTTGTGCATTATCACGAGCAGTAGAAAAAGATATTAAAATAGCTGGAGAAGCGTTAAAATATGCTAATAATCCTAGAATTCATACAGGGATAGGAACCTCTAATTATCATATACTTTATAAATTCAATAGCACAAAAGAAAAAATTATAGAAAGAGCAATTCTTTCAGTGAAATATGCAAAAAAATTTGTAGAAGATGTTGAATTTTATGCAGAAGATGCAGGACGCACAGAAAATTGTTTTTTAGCAAAAGTTTGTGAAAGTGTTATAAAATATGGAGCTACAGTTATTAATATCCCTGATACTACTGGATATTGTCTTCCAGAAGAATATGGGGAAAAAATACGATTTTTAAAAGAAAATGTTAAAGGAATTCATAAAGTTACGTTATCCACTCATTGTCATAATGATTTAGGATTAGCTACAGCTAATTCTTTGTTTGGAATTATGAATGGAGCACAACAAGTGGAATGTACTATTAATGGAATAGGGGAAAGAGCTGGAAATACTTCTTTAGAAGAAATAGTTATGATTATTAAGCAAAATTCTCATTTGAATATGTTTACCAATATAAATACAAAACTTATTTCTTCTACAAGCCGTTTAGTATCTGAATGTACAGGAATGAACATACAAGCTAATAAAGCCATTGTAGGAGTCAATGCTTTTTCTCATTCTTCAGGAATTCATCAAGATGGAGTTATAAAAAAAAGAGAAACCTATGAAAGTATTAATCCAGAAGATATTGGGATAAATAATTCTTCAATTATTTTGACAGCTAGAAGTGGAAGAGCAGCCTTAAATTATCGTTATAAAAAATTAGGATTTTTTTTGAATAAAAATTCTTTGAATTTAGTCTATTCTATTTTTTTAAAACATGCAGATAAGAAAAAAGAAATAACTGATAAAGAATTAAAAATAATTTTAGAAAAGGCTAATTTGAATAATAAAATGTTATACATTTCTGATCGTCGTAATTGTAATCATAAAAAAATAAATGTAATGTGAAAATGTCAAAATCATTGTTTGATAAAATTTGGGATTGTCATATAGTTAAGAAATTAGAAAATGGAATAGATGTTATCTATATCGATAGGCATTATATACATGAAGTAACTAGCCCTCAAGCTTTTATAGAGTTAAAAAAAAGAAATTTTTCTATTTTTAGACCCGAAAAAATTATAGCAACTGCAGATCATAATGTTCCTACAAAAAATCAAAATTTACCTGTTTCAAATCCTTTATCTAGGAAACAAATAAATTTTTTAACAGATAATTGTCGTAATTTTGGAATAAAATTATATCAGTTAGGTAATAAAAATAATGGAATAGTTCATGTTATTGGTCCTGAACTAGGTTATACCTTACCTGGGATGACAATAGTTTGCGGAGATAGTCATACTTCTACTCATGGTGCTTTTGGTACTATTGCTTTTGGAATAGGAACTAGTCAAGTAACAATGGTTATGGCAAGTCAATGTTTATTATTGTCAAAACCCAAACAAATGAGAATTCAATTAGATGGAAATTTAAGGGTAGGCGTCACGCCAAAAGATATAATCTTGTATATTATTTCAAAATTGGGTGTAGACTCAGGAATTGGACATTTTATAGAATATTCAGGGTCCGTTATCAGAAAAATGAGCATGGAAGGAAGGATGACTATTTGTAATATGAGTATAGAAATGGGAGCAAAAGGTGGATTAATTGCTCC
Source organism: Blattabacterium cuenoti (assembly GCF_014251995.1). GTDB lineage: Bacteria > Bacteroidota > Bacteroidia > Flavobacteriales > Blattabacteriaceae > Blattabacterium > Blattabacterium cuenoti_AE. Next base: position 578,001 of record NZ_CP059205.1, on the reverse strand, counting down.
AGATGAAATTACTTTAGATTACATTAAAAAATGTAAAAATTACGGCTTGAAAAAATTAGGAAATAAAATGATGAATCATTATAAATCGCTAATTACAGATAAGGAGTTTGTTTTTGATAAAGAATATGTATTTAATGTTAATAAAATTGAACCTATGATCACTTACGGAACAAATCCCGGAATGGCAATAAAAATTTCTGAATCTATTCCAAAACAAAATGCAGATAAAAAATCTTTAAAATATATGGGATTTTATCCGGGAGAATCTTTGATAGGAAAAAAAATAAATTATATTTTCATAGGAAGTTGTACTAATTCTAGAATAGAGGATTTAAGGATTGTAGCTTCTGTGACAAAGGGTAAAAAAAAAGCTAGTAACGTTTATGTTATGATAGTTCCTGGGTCTAATCAAGTAATTGAACAAGCAAAAAAAGAGGGTTTAGATAAAATTTTTAAAAGTTGTGGGTTTGATTTCCGTCAACCTGGATGTTCTGCTTGTTTGGGGATGAATGAAGATAAAATTCCTTCAGAGGAATATTGTATTTCTACATCTAATAGAAATTTTGAAGGGAGACAAGGACCAGGAGTGAAAACGTTATTAGTAAGTCCATTAACAGCTGCTATCATAGCTATTAAAGGAAAAATTGTAGATGTGAATAAATATATTATTAATGAAAAAATTTACAACATTAATTAGTAAAACTGTTCCAATTCCAATAGAAGATATAGATACTGATCAAATTATTCCAGCTCGTTTTTTAAAAGAAATTCAACGTGAAAAATGTGGAAAAAATCTTTTTATAGATTGGAGATATAAAAAAGATGGGTCTTTAAACAAAAATTTTCCATTAAATAGTTTTTCTCATTATGACAGAAAAATTCTCTTGTCAAAAAGAAATTTCGGTTGTGGTTCTAGTCGTGAACATGCTGCATGGGCTATTTATGATTATGGATTTAGAGTTATAATATCCAGTTTTTTTGCTGATATTTTTAAAGAAAATGCATTAAATAATGGATTACTAGTTATAGAAGTAGATGAAATTTTTTTAAAAAAATTATTTGATATAGTTTATAAAAAACCAAATACTAAAATAAAAGTTGATTTAATTAATCAAAAGGTTTCAATAATGAAAACAGGATTTTCTTATAAATTTTATATACATCCATACAAAAAAAACTGTTTTTTAAACGGTTATGATGATATTGATTTTTTAGTTTCTTTAAAAAAAGAGATAGAAAATTTTGAAAAAAGTAAAAAAAATTTTTTCTTTTAATTTGATAAAATTTTATGAAAAAAAATATTTCTATAATAGAAGGTGATGGAATAGGACCTGAAATTATGAAACAAACAATAAAAATACTCAGAACTATAACCAATAAATATGATCATGATTTTCATTATAAAAAAGCTATAGCTGGATCTATGGCTATAGAAAAATTTGGAAATCCAATGCCGGAAGAAACTATAAATAGTTGCTTAAATTCAGATGCTATTTTATTTGGTTGTGTAGGAGATCCAAAACATGATAACAATCCAATTGGTATGAGACCTGAAGATGGATTATTAGAATTAAGAAAAAAAATGAATTTATATTGTAATATTCGTCCAATAATAGTTTATTCAAAAATAAATAAATCACCTATCAAGAAAGAAATATTGAATGGGGTTGATTTTATAATATATCGTGAATTAACAGGAGGAATTTATTTTGGAAAAAAAGGTCGTTCTGAAAACGGAGAAAAAGCGTATGATCATTGTATTTATTCCAAAAAAGAAATTGAAAGAATTGGAAAAATGGCATTTGAAGCAGCTCTTTCTAGAAAAAAAAAAGTTACAGTAGTAGATAAAGCAAATGTTCTAGAAACATCAAAATTATGGAGAGAAGTAATTAAAAAAATGGGGGTAGATTATCCAGATATAGACCTTGACTTTTTATATATAGACAATGCAGCTATGCAAATAATTATGAATCCTAAAAAATTTGATATTGTATTGACAGATAATATGTTTGGAGATATTCTTTCCGATGAAGCAAGTGTAATTACAAGTTCTTTAGGGTTATTACCTTCGGCTTCTATAGGAGAAAATAAAAGATCTATGTTTGAACCTGTTCATGGATCTTATCCTCAAGCAAAAGGAAAAAATATAGCAAACCCTTTAGGATGTATTCTTTCTGCATCTATGATGTTGGGATATTTTGAAATGTATAAAGAAAAAAATCTTTTAGAAGAAGCTGTTAAAAAATCTATAGAAAATAAAATTTGTACACCGGATATTATAGATTCTCATTCATCTTCAACAACTGAAGAAGTTGGATCATATATATCTCAGTATATTCAAAATCAATAAATTTTTTCTACAATTGGTATTTCTGGATCTAGAATTTCTTTTATTCTTTTAATAAGATATGGTAAAAAGTATTTTTCATAATCTTCGTAAGTAATCTCTATTTTTTTTTGATGAAAAAAGTTGATAGGCATTTGTAATATATTTCCCTCTTTTTCAGGAGATATAATTCCTATTGTTGTTGTAGTGGATGTTGTTTTTCTTCTTCTAAAGAAAGATGATTTATACCATAAATAAATATAAATAAGTAATTGCATTATATTTGAATAATTTGGATCTTGAAAGATTTTTTTAATCTTTTTTAAAGAAATATTCATTTTTTTAACTTTTAAAAATCCAATTTTATAATCTAGAATTCGATTAATTCCGTCATATTCATCAATTCTATCGATAATACCGTGTAGATTAACTTTTTTTCCTTCAATATTTAATATTGAGGAAATTTGAAGTTCTATTTCTTGAACAAAAATTTTGTGTCCATCTTTTATACATTTTTCATCCCATGAAATAAAATTTTCTATATAAGTTTTTATTATAGAATAATATAGAATATTTTTTCCTTCTATAAATTCTTCTTTTTTTAATAAAATTTTTTTCACAAGTGATTCATAAATTCGTTTCATTTTACGGATATGATGAATAGTTAAAAAACTTTTTTTTATAGGATTATATAATATTTTTAATATTTGATGAATTATTTTTCCTACTTTTTTTCTAATAGAATATGATTCTTCTAAATTTTCTATTCCGAGTATTTTTTTATAATAAAATAAGAGAGGATTGTAATTATATAAGTTAATAGAAGAAGGAGACAATCCTTTAGAAATTAATTTATGTAAACAATGAATGATCGATTCTGTTTTTTCAATTATAATAGGTGATGTTATAATACTTATAGGTTCAGGAATGAGGAAATTATTTATTTTTTCTTTTGATATTTTATAATTCATTTCTATCTGATGGATAAAACGACTTTTTTCTCCGGAATTAATTTCATCCGGTTGATTTTTATATATTAAATATGTTTCTAAAGAAGACTTAAAAATTCTTATAAAATGAGAAAAGTAAATATTATTATTTAAATTTTTCATTTTCATTCTTTGAAAAAAGTCAAAAGAATCAGAAGAAACGAGAGAATGATTTTTTGGAGGAATTATTCCTTCATTAAAAGAAGTAATAATTACAGAATCAAAATCTTTTAAAAAAAAATTAGAGAAACCTGTTATATATAACCCTTTTTTGTTATGATGTGTTGTTGTGTATTGAATAGTTTTTGTACTAACAAATTCTTCATACATGTTAAATATATTATCAATTTCAAATCTCAAATTTTTCTTCTTTCTAATTATTATTTTTAATTTCTGCATATAAATTTCTAGATTAGAAAGAAATTCTAATTCTAGTAAATGTTGTGTTACTTTTTTTAAAAGTAAAATTTTTAATTTTCTAATAAAACTAATAATAGTTGTAAAAATAATTTTTGTATTATTAATTGGAATTTGAAAAATGATTCCTAAATCGTTTTTTATTAAATATTTTTTAATGGTTTTTTCAGAGATTGAATCTGAATTGTTTTCAATAATTAATTTTTTTAGTAAAGAATTTTTTTTTAGAAAAAAGTTTTGAATGTAACCGTTAGATAATACTTTTATAACATCTTTTTTATAAATTTTCCTAAATTTATTTTTCCTTAACAAGAATTGGAATATATAATAAAAAGTATAATAAATTGGAATATTTTTTAATGGATAGTTTATTTTAATGGAATAATTTATTCCTGTTCTCTTTATAGAATGCAATAAAGGAATTAATAAAGAGTCATCTCCTGGTATTATTAATATATTGAAAAGTTTTTTTTTAATTAACTGTTTTATTATAGTTTCTACAGCTTTAATTTGTTCTACTTCTTTAGAAACTTCAATTATTTTTAAATTTTTTGATTTTTTATATTTTTTATAAATTCTAGTAAAATCTTGAATTTTAGATTCGAAGGTATTTTCTTCATACAAATTATAAACAATTCCATGATTATATTGAATAATTTTTTGAATAAATATTTTTTCACATTGATTGGATATAATACTATTTATATATATAATTTTTGTTTTTGGATTTTTCGATAAAAAAATATCCAAATAAGAAAGGGTTATTTTAAAAAACATTCCCTGATAAAGGGTTCCTATTTTTAATAATTGAGATTGCAAAACATAATAATATTCACGAATTTTTTCCCAAAAAAATTTTTTTTCTTTTTTAGGAACATTAAAATCCCATTTATTTATTTTTTCTTTAGAAATAGTAGAAGAAAAAAAATGTTCTACATCAATCATATTGATATCTATATTTTGGAAATCATTTAATATCATTGGTCCCCAATGAAAAAAATTATCAAAATTATTTTGAGAAAAATCATCTTCTTTCAGTAGAAAGAATAAGTATAGAAGAACAGAATGATTATCTAAAATCCGTAATCCAGAAACCTTTTCTAAAAATTTTTCTATTGTAAAAAATTCGGATTTTTTACTAAAATTTGACTTATATATAAGTTGTATATATTTTATAATCGTATGTTCATTTGATATTATAATGTATTTTCTTTCTAAATTTTTTTTTTTCGACAATAAAAAATTTTGAATTATTTGATCAATTTTTTTTTTCACAAGAAAAAAAATTTTTAATATTTACTTCATCTTTTTCGATTTGTTTTTTCAATTCTTTAAGTGTATTAAATTTTTTTTCTTCACGAATCATGTGAATTATTAAGATATCGATTTTTTTTCCATAAATGTTTTTTAAAAAATTAAAAATATGCACTTCTATATGTAACTTTTTACTTACTGAAGTAATAGTTGGATTGATACCTATATTTAACATTCCTTGATAAAAATGATTTAAATAATTAATTTTTGCAGCATAAACTCCATTTTTTGGAACCAATTTTTTTGAATCTACTTGAATATTAGCAGTTGGAAAACTAATAGTTTTTCCTATTCCTCTTCCTTTTATAACATATCCGGATAATGTATAAAAATATCCTAAAGCCTTATTTGCCCATTCTATATTTCCTAATAAAAGAGATTCTCGGATATTAGTGGAACTAACTATTTTTCTTTTTAGTTTATAGGGATTTACTTTATAAAGTTTATAATCATAAATTCTAGAAAATTTTATCAATTCTTTATAGGATTCATTCCTATTATTTCCAATACGAGAATCATATCCGGTAATAATTTTTTTAATTCTAAATTTAGAATGTAAAAATTTTTTTAGAAAAACTTTTGTACTTAACTTAGAAAAGTTTTTAGTAAAAGGATGAATAATCAAATGTTTAATTCCTGTTTTTCTTAAATTATATATTCTTTCAGAAATAGTATTTAAATAATAAAATTTTTCATTGGGATTCAATATTTCTTTTGGATGTGGATAAAAAGTTAATAAAACAGGATTATATTTTTTTTCAGCTTTAAGTATTAGATTTTTAATGATTTCTTTATGTCCCATATGAACTCCATCAAAAATTCCAAGAGTTAATATACATGGAGAAAGAGAAGAAAATTCATCAATTAATGAATAAATTTTCAAAATTTTTATCTTTTTTCCCTTACATTTACAAATATCAAAGATACTAAAATTTATATTTTATATAGATTACATGATGTATAATAATAAGAAAAAATTAAGAGGGATAATTACCAAAATTATAGGACCTGTAATTGATGTTTCTTTTAAGGAAGAAAAAGATCTTCCTAAGATTTATGACGCTATAGAAGTAAATTTACCAAAAAAAAATAAAGTAATTTTAGAAGTGCAACAACATATCGGAGATAAAAATGTTCGTTGTATTTCAATGGAAATCACAGATGGATTACAAAGAGGACAAGAGGTAGAATCTTTAGGTGAACCAATTAGTGTTCCTATAGGAGAATCTATCAATGGCAGGGTTTTTAATATTCTAGGAAACTGTATAGATGGATTAGGAGATGTAGATAGATCTATGACTAAACCTATTCATAGTGAACCTCCGGAATTTAAAGATTTGTCAACAGCAACGGAAATATTATATACAGGAATTAAAGTGATAGATTTAATAGAACCTTATCCAAAAGGAGGTAAAATTGGATTGTTTGGAGGAGCCGGAGTAGGAAAAACTGTATTAATTCAAGAATTAATAAATAATATAGCGAAAGAACATGGAGGGCAATCTGTTTTTGCAGGAGTAGGAGAAAGATCCAGAGAAGGAAATGATTTATTGAGAGAAATGTTAGAATCCGGAATTATAAAATATGGAGATTCTTTTATGAAATCTATGAAAAAAGGAGATTGGGATATTTCAAAAGTAGATAAGGAAATTCTTAAAGAATCTAAGGCTACTTTTGTTTTTGGACAAATGAATGAACCTCCAGGAGCGAGGGCAAGAGTTGCTTTATCCGGATTGACATTAGCTGAATATTATAGAGATCAATGTATAAATGGAAAAGAAGGACAGGATGTTTTATTTTTTATAGATAATATATTTAGATTTACTCAAGCTGGCTCAGAAGTTTCAGCTTTATTGGGAAGAATTCCTTCATCAGTAGGATATCAACCCACTTTATCATCAGAAATGGGTACTATGCAGGAAAGAATTGCTTCCACAAAAAAAGGATCAATAACTTCAGTACAAGCTGTTTATGTACCTGCAGATGATTTGACAGATCCTGCTCCAGCTATCACTTTTTCTCATTTAGATGCAACAACAGTTCTTTCAAGAAAAATAGCTTCTTTGGGAATTTATCCTGCAGTAGATCCTTTAGATTCTACATCTCGTATTTTATCACCAGATTTAATTGATAAAGATCATTATAATTGTGCACAACGTGTTAAGGAGATTTTACAAAAATATAATTCTTTACAAGATATTATAGCTATTCTAGGAATAGAAGAATTGAGTGAAGAAGATAAATTAATAGTCTACAGAGCTAGACGTGTTCAACGTTTTTTATCCCAACCATTTCATGTTGCAAAGCAATTTACAGGAATTGAAGGAAAATTTGTTAAGATTGATGATACTATAAAAGGATTTAATATGATAATAAATGGAGAATTAGATCATATTCCAGAAATATCTTTTAATCTGAAAGGAACTATTGATGAAGTAATTCAAGATTCAAAAAAATAATAATAAATATAGTAAATCATTAATTAAATTATGGAAATAAAAGTTATTAATTATAGTAAAATATTATATCAAGGTGATATAATTTCTATTATAGCTCCTGGAGTATATGGATATTTTCAGGTATTAGAAAATCATGATCATTTTATATCTATATTAGGTTATGGAATTATAAAATTAGTTTTCGGAAATGGAAATAGAAAAAAAATGAAAATAAAAGGAGGAATTTTCCGTATTAAAAATAATTCAATTATTGTTATATTATAAATTTTTTAGATGAATTAATTTTCATGTTTTCTTTTCTATTTCTAAATATTTTTATAGCACTAAAAATAGCTTCTTCAAAAGAATTTTCATTAGCAATACCTTTCTTAGCTATGTCATATGCGACTCCATGATCCGGAGAAGTGCGTATGTGAGAAAGTCCTGCTGTAAAATTTACTCCTCGGTTAAAAGTTAATGTTTTAAAAGGAATCAATCCTTGATCATGATACATAGCTAAAACAGCATCAAAATCACGGTATTTTTGATTTCCAAAAAAACTATCTGGAGAATAGGGGCCAAAAATTAACCAACCCTTTTTTTGAAAAAGATAATTAATCGCAGGTTTAATTTTTACTTTTTCTTCATCTCCTATTAATCCATTGTCACTTGAATGAGGATTGCATCCTAAAACTGCGATTTTAGGTCTTTCTATGGAAAAATCAATAATAAGGGACTTATGGAGAATTTTTAATGATTTTATTATTTTTTTTATGTTCAATTCATAAGTAACTTTTTTTAGGGGTAAATGATTAGTTACTAAAGCTACTTTTAAAATATCATGAATCATAATCATTAAAGAATCTCCATCTAAAATATTTTGTAAATATTCGGTATGTCCAAAAAATGAAAAATCTTTAAAGTTCATATATTTCTTATTTACTGGAGCTGTTACAAGAACATCTATTCTTCCTTCTTTCAAAGATTTAGCAGCATTTTTTAAAGATAAAAAAGGATATTTTCCTAATTCTGGATTATTAATGTTTATAGAATCAAATTTAATATTCTCTTTCCATATATTAAACACGTTAATTTTGTGATCTATAATTTCCTTAAAATTTTTTACTTCTTGTATATAGTTTATTTCTATATTTAAAATTTTTTTGTAATAGTAACATAGCTTAGTAGATCCAAATAAGATTGGTGTAAAAAAATCTAAAAGTCTTTTTTTACGGCATACTTTTAAAAAAATTTCTATTCCTATTCCGTTAATATCACCTGTTGTGATCCCTACTCTAATTTTTTTTTTTTTACAAATCATTTGATGATTAATTAATTAATTTGACAATTTATTAATTAATTATAATTATGTTTACTGGAATTATAGAATGTACAACAAAAGTATATCAATTTAATCGTGATAAAAAAAATTTTTTTATTACCTTCATTAATCCATTTTCGGATGAAATTGAAATAAATCAGAGCATCTGTCACAACGGAATATGCTTGACCGTTATTGACGTTAATCAAAAAACTTATTCAGTTATAGTTTCTGAAGAAACTTTATCCTGCACTAATTTAAATTTTTTAAAGGTTAAAGATGAAATAAATTTAGAAAGAGCATTAATGATGTTCAAACGATTAAATGGACATTTAGTGCAAGGGCATGTAGATACAACTGCAAAAATTATTCAAATAGAAGATAAAAATGGAAGTTGGTTATTTTTTTTTAAGTTTTTTGAAAAAAAATTCGGCACTATGATAGTAGAAAAAGGGTCTATCGCTATTAACGGAGTAAGTCTTACTGTTATTACATATAGAAAACATACGTTATGTGTTTCTATTATTCCTTATACTTATAAAAAAACAAATTTTCATCTCCTAAAGATAGGAGATATTGTAAATGTAGAGTGTGATATTTTAGGAAAATATATAAAAAAATATATTAGAAATTATAATCTTTAAAATGAAAAAAATATTTCATCCTAAAATAGGTCCTCCAGATAATATATTTTCTTTTGTGTATTTCCTATATATATTAAAGTGGTTAATAAATTTTTTTGCGAGTGTTTCTATTCTTTTTTTATAAGTTTTTTTATTTTTCCATAAATTAATTGGATTTAGTATTTTAGAAGATATTCCTGGACAAAATTTTGGTATTTTAAAATTGAAAATTGGATATATTTCATAAGGAACTTTTGATAAAAAACCATCTAAAGCATTTTTCACAATTTTACGGGTATCATTTAATTTTATACGACCACCTTCTGGTGTTAATCCTGTATTAATCATCCAAACGTTTATTTTGGTATTATTTAGTTTATTCATTAGCATATTTGTGTATTGAATAGGATGTAATGGCATGAATGGAGCACCAAAACAAGAAGAAAATGTGGCTATTGGTTTTTCCTTTATATTTATTTCAGTTCCAGCTACTTTAGAAGTATATCCTAATAAAAAATAATAAAAAGACTGGTTTTTAGTTAATTTTGCTACAGGAGGTAAAATTCCAAAAGCATCATATGTTAGAAAAAAAATATTTTTTATATTAGAAGAAAATAATTTTTTTTCAATATTTTTCACAAAATAAATAGGATAGCTAATTCTCATATTTTGAGTGATAGAATCGTCTGAAAAATCTACTTCTCGTGTTTCTTTTTTTATAATAACATTTTCTAACATTGCTCCTTTTTTTATGGAATGATAAATCATAGGTTCTTTTTCACTAGAAATATCAAATATTTTTGCGTAACATCCTCCCTCAAAATTGAAAATTACGTTGTCAAAAGTCCATCCATGTTCATCGTCTCCTATTAAATTTCTATTTATATCATTAGATATAGTTGTTTTTCCAGTTCCAGATAATCCAAAAAAAAGAGCTGTATCTTTTTTGTATTTTCCTACATTCGCAGAGCAATGCATGGGGAATACATTTTTATATGTTGGAAGTATAAAATTTAAAACAGAAAAAATAGATTTTTTTATTTCTCCTGGATATCCTGATCCTCCAATCAAAATTATTTTTTTAGAAAAATTTAGTATAGAAAAATTTTTCTTACGTGTTCCGTCGTTTAAAGGATTAGATTGAAATCCTGGGGCACAAAATAATAACCAATCTGGAAAAATACTTTTAATGTTTTTAGAAAATCTAAAAAAAAGATTATGAATGAATAAATCAGACCATGGATATTCACTAATAGAACGAACATTTAATTGATAACGTTTATCAGAACAAAGGTATCCATCTCTAATATATAAAGTTTTATCGGATAAATATTTAACTATTTTTTGATATAAAAAGTCAAATTTTTTTGGATCAAATGATTTATTAAATTTATCATTCCACCATATTTTTTTTTCTGTAATACTATCTTTTACAATAAATCTATCTTCAGGAGATCTTCCGGTAAAAAGACCAGTTTTAACTGCTATAACTCCTGATTTAGTTTCCACTCCCATTTTTTTATCAAGAATTATGTTTTGTAATTCATAAGGAGTTAATTGATAGTTATTATAAGAATTAAATATTCCGTAATTTTTTAGAGACAAAGACATCATAAGTATTATTATTCAGATCTGTAATTAAATATTTTATTTTTTAATAGAAAGCAAATTTATAGATTTATAGATGATTTATAAAAGTTTACTAATTTTGTGCAATAAAAAAAATTATGATCATATGTCTGACATTACATCTAGAGTTCATACTCTTATTATAGATAAATTAAGTGTAGATGAAAACGAAATTGTTCCTACTGCTAGTTTTACTAATGATTTAGGTGCAGATTCCTTAGATATAGTAGAATTAATTATGGAATTTGAAAAAGAATTTAATATTAGTATTTCTGATGAAAAAGCAGAAAAAATAACAACTGTAGGAGAAGCTATAAAGGCTATAGAAGATCTTTTAATTGAGAAAAATGAAAATGATAATAATCTCAAAAAAAAATAAAATTACTATTTTCATGTAGTATAATATGAAAAAATTAAAAAAAGTAGTAATTACTGGTATTGGATCTATTACTCCAATAGGAAATAACGTAGAAGAATATTGGATTTCTCTTATTAGTGGAAAAAATGGATGTGCTCCTATTACTTATTTCAACACAAAAAAATATAAGACTAAATTTGCTTGTGAATTAAAAAATTACGATCCAAGTCTTTTTTTTAGTAAGAAAGAAAAAAGAAAGTTAGATCCCTGTGCACAATATGGAATTATCGCTTCTGAAGAAGCAATTAAAAATAGTGGAATTAATTTTTTTAAGGAGAAAAGAGAGAGGATTGGAGTAGTTTGGGCTTCAGGAATTGGAGGGCTTCTAAATTTAGAAGAATCTATTTCTGATTATGTAAATGGAGGAAAATGTCCTAGATTTAGTCCGTTTTTTATTCCTAAAATGTTAATAGATATTACTGCTGGATTCATATCCATGAATTATGGAATTCATGGTCCAAATTATGCAACTGTATCTGCTTGTGCATCTTCTTCTAATGCAATTGTGGATGCCTACCATTTAATATGTTTAGGAAAAGCTGATGTGATGATTACAGGTGGATCCGAAGCTGCCATTACACAAAGTGGAGTAGGAGGATTTAATGCTTTACATGCTTTATCTACTAGAAATGAAGATTATAAGACTGCATCACGACCTTTTGATGAAAATAGAGATGGTTTCGTATTAGGAGAAGGATCTGGATGTTTAATACTTGAAGAATATGAACATGCTAAAGAAAGAGACGCTTATATATATGCAGAAATAGGGGGGATAGGAATGTCTGGAGATGCTTATCATATTACATCACCTCATCCAGAAGGAAAAGGAATTATTTTGGCTATGGATAATGCAATTAAAGAATCCGGTATTAAATATGAAGACGTTGACCATATTAATACTCATGGAACTTCCACTAAAAAAGGAGATCTTGCGGAAATAAAAGCCATTCAAAAAGTTTTTAACAAAAGTATATATGATATAAACATTAATTCTACAAAGTCTATGACAGGACATTTATTAGGAGCAGCAGGTGCAATAGAATCTATTGCATCTATACTTCCTTTAACAAAAGGAATAATACCTCCAACTATAAATTTGTTTCAATTAGATAAAAATGTAGATCCAAAAATAAATTTTACTCCAAACAAAGCTATAAAAAAAGAAGTAAAAGTTAGTTTATGTAATGCTTTTGGATTTGGAGGACATAATGTTTCTATTTTATTTAAAAAAATAAATGTATAATAATATTCAATTTAAAAAATTTGAAAAAGATGAAGATTCTATTCTATTTGATATTCTAATCAAAATATTAGGGTTTTGTCCAAAAAATACAAAATTTTTGAAAGAAGTATTTATTTATAATTTTTCCAAAAAAAGAAAAAATTTGAATCAAAATCATTCCACTAATTTTCAAAGACTTGAATTTTTAGGAGATTCCGTTTTAAATACTATTATATCACATTTTTTATGTGAAAAATTTCCTAAAAAAAAGGAAGGTGAATTAACTCAAATACGATCTAAAATAGTATGTAGAAAAAATTTAAATGAGATTTCTAAAAAATTAACTATTGAGAATATTTTTTCTGATAAACCTGTTATATCTGATAATATATTAGGAAATACACTTGAAGCTTTAATAGGGTTTATTTATTTAGAAATAGGATATCAAGCTTGTAAAAATTTTGTTCATGAAAAAATGTTACACAATCATGTTAATGTAATGAAACTTCAAAATGAAATTTTTAGCTATAAAGTATGGATTATGGAATGGGCTCAAAAAAATAAATTTTTAATAAACTTAATAACTGTTAGAGAAAAAGAAGAAAAAGATAAAAATATAATTATTTATTTATCTGAGTTAACTATATCAGAATGTAAAATTCGTGCTAGAGGTAGAGGTACTTCAAAAAAGAAATCAGAAGAGATGTCTGCAAAAGAAGCTTATTTTATTGTTAAAAAAAAATGTGGTAAAAATAATGCATATTAGTTATGTTTTACATTTTTAATAACTTAATAGAAAAAAATCAATGAAATTTCCTCATATAAAAAGAGGAGAAGGATATCCTTTAATTCTACTTCATGGATTAATGGGGGGGTTAAGTAATTTTAAAGCTCTTTTAGATTTTTTTCCGAAAAAAGGTTATAAAGTAATTATTCCTTCATTACCTCTTTATAAAATGCCATTATTTTTGACAAATATTTATAATATATCCAAATATATTATTCAATTTTTAATGGAAATAGAAATTAAGAAAGCTACTTTGATAGGAAATTCACTTGGAGGACATATAGCTTTAATTATAGCAAAAAAAAGAATGGATTTGGTTCATTCTTTAGTTTTAACAGGAAGTTCAGGATTATTTGAGAAATCTTTTGGATATGCTTTTCCTAAAAGAGAAAATTATGAATTTATTAGAAAAAAATCGCAAGAAGTATTTTATGACCCCAAAATAGCTACTAAGAAATTAGTGGATGAAGTATTTAATATTGTAAATGACAAAAAAAAAGGAATCAAAACTTTATATCTCGCGAAAAGTGCTATGAAATATAATATGGCTAAAGATTTATCTGTTATTCAACAACCTATTTGTTTAATTTGGGGGAAACAAGACCATATAACTCCTCCAAAGGTTGCAAAATCTTTTCATAAATTATTACCTGATTCTGAATTATATTGGATTGATAAATGTGGACATGTTCCTATGATGGAACATCCTAAAAAATTTATAGAAATCTTAGACAAATGGCTTTCTAAATTTAATTTTAATCATGAAAATTTTTTCTGTAAAATTTAAAAGAAGTTCGAAAAAAATCAATATACTAATTGATAATTATCCAGAATATGCTTTTGCAGGACGTTCTAATGTAGGAAAATCTAGTTTAATAAACTATCTGACTAATAGGAAAAAAATGGCTAGAGTTTCATCTTATCCTGGAAGTACTCAATCTATTAATCATTTTTTAATAAACAATAAATGGTATTTAATCGATCTTCCTGGATATGGATTTTTTTCGGAAAAAAAAATAAAAGAAAAAACACAAAAATTAATTAGTGATTATATTTTCCATAGAGAAAATCTTATTTGTTTATTTTTATTGATAGATTGCAGATTTTTTATACAAAAAATAGATATAGATTTTATTCAAAAGTTAAATGATAAAAAAAAGAAATTTTGCATTGTTTTTACAAAAATAGATAAATTAAACAATCATTCTATTCTTGATAAGAATATTTCTTTTTGTATCAAAAAAATTGAAAAAATTGGTTTTGATATTCCTGTTTGTTTTTTTAAAGTTTCTACCAAAAAAAAATATGGAAGAAAAAATATTATTCAATACATAAAAAAACTTAATAAAGTGATTGATAGTCAGTCTGGTAAACAAAAGCTAATAATTCCTAGTTCATAAGATTTTAATCCAAATCCAAAAATTGTTCCTTTACATACAGGGGATAAAAACGATTTTCTACGAAAAGTTTCTCTTAAATACAGGTTAGAAATATGTATTTCTATAACAGGTGTTGATATAGATTTTATAGCATCGGAAATTCCTAAAGAAGTATGAGTATAAGCTCCTGCATTCAATATAATTCCATTAGTTTTAAATTCTAAAGAATGTAAAAGATCTATAATTTTTCCTTCACTATTATTTTGATGATAATCAATCTTTATATTAGAAAATATTTCTTTTTTTCTTAATTTATTGAGGTAATCCAAAAAATTTTCATTTCCATATAATTCCGGTTCTCGTTTCCCTAATAAATTTAAATTAGGTCCATTAATAATAGTTATTTTATTCATAATTTTTTTTATATAAAATATTTTCTATTTTTTTATGGTTTAAAAAACACCATTTTCCAATTTTAATACTTTTTTTTGATAATCCTCCGAAATTAACTCTATCTAGCTGAATAACTTTATAATTTAACTTTCCAAAAAGTCGTTTAATAATTCTGTTCCATCCTATATATAATCCTATTATAACTTGACGTTTTAAATACCCTTTTTTTACAAAAATTACTTTTACTTTACCTTCTTTTAAAGATATTTTTCCTTTCCTGATTATATTAAGATCTTGATTATTGATTTCTTTATTTAACAATACATTATATATTTTTTTAATGTGATATTTTGGATGAGTTAGCTTTTCAGCTATAAATCCATTGTTTGTAATAAGTAGAACACCAGTTGTTAAACAATCTAATCTTCCTACAGGAAAAACTCTATATTTAGAAAATTTTGGAATCAAATTCATTACAGTTTTTCTGTTAAATGGATCTTTTGTGGTTGTAATGAACCCTCTCGGTTTATTAAGTAATATATAAATTTTTTTTTGAATTTTTATTGTAGATCCATACATTGTGACAGTATCATCTTTGCGTATGATTGTTCCTAATTTATAAACAGGTTTTGAATTAACTTTTATAACCCCAGATTGAATAAGTTTATCAGCTTTTCTTCTGGAAGAAATTCCAGAGTTAGATAAATATTGATTTAGTCTTATTTTATGATCCATAACATGATGAAATTAAAAACGAAAAAGATCTTTTATTATATATTTTTTCAGTTTTTTTCTGGAAACATCATAATTTTTAGTAATTCCAAGAAAAAATCCCCCTCCTCCAGCTCCACATAATTTTAAGTAATGTATATTGTGGAATAGTCCTTCGTTCCATATTTTCCACATACTTTTTGGAATCATGGGACGAAAATTATGAAAAATACAAATAGAAAGTTTTTTTGAATTTTTTAAAAATGTTCTAAAATCTTTTTTTAAGAAAGATTCAATGCATTTTTCATTATATTTAATAAATTCTTCTTTTATAATTTTTTTGAATTCATCATTTTTCAGTTTTTCATAAAAAATTTTTACCATAGAAGATGTTTTTCTAGAAATTTTAGAATTCAGTAGGAAAATAGCTCCTTTTCCTTCTTTTTTATTAGGAATATTTACTATGAAAATGTTTTTTTTTGTTGGATGAAAAAGAATAGGTAAATTTAGATAAGAACTTAAAGGATCTATTCCGGAACTTTTTTTATGAAAAAAAGACTCCATTTGACTAAACATTTTTTTTAAAAAAATTATATTTTTACTCTCTATGCTTTTTTTTTCAAATTTATCTTTTGAATATTTATCATAAATAGCTGCAACCAACGCTCCAGAACTTCCTATTCCATATTCTTGGGGTATATTGGAATAAAAAAATAATCCATTTTGGATATCTTCATATAATTTTTCAAAATCTATATTTGTTAAAATATGTTTTTTTTCTAAAAATAAGAAATCACAATATTTTCTAATTCTAGAATTAGAATGCAAAAAATTTTTATTGAATTTAAATTCAGAATAAAATTTTAGAATTCCTTTATAAAAATTGTGGGGAACAGAAAGTCCACTTGAATTTTCTAAAATTCCATATTCTCCAAATAATAAAATTTTCGAAGGGAAAAAAGGTCCTCTCATTTTATATTAGATTATATAGATTAATTAAGAAATAAATTTAATTTAATAAAAACTCAATTAATTTTTTTTAAATGTTTATTTGATTAATTTAGTAATTTTCCTTTAGTTTTTAAAAAAAAGAACATTAAAATGAGAATAGCTGTTTATGGGCAGAAATTTGGAAAAAATAATATATCATATTTAACTCAGTTCATCAGCTATGCATATAGTCATTCAATAGAAATTTATATTGAAAAATCATTTTTTGACATATTATCATCTTTCGAAGAATTTAAAAACTTAAATTTTCCTGTTTTTTCTCATTACAAAGAGTTAAAAACTAAGGATTTCAGTTTAATGCTTACTTTCGGGGGAGATGGAACTATTTTATCTGCTATTACATTAATTAGAGATTCTGGTATCCCTATAATTGGAATTAATACAGGAAACCTTGGTTTTTTAGCAACTTTTAATAAAGATGTTTTTATTAAGAAAATAGATGAAATTTTTAGTAGGAAATTTCATTTAATACCTAGGAGTTTATTATGGGTTAAACCATCAGCTAATGATCATCAGAAATTTTTTAATTTCGCGTTGAATGAAATTGTTATCCTTCGTAAGGAAACAGTTTCTATGATTACTATAGATGCATACATCGATAATGAATTTTTAACTTCTTATTGGGCTGATGGTTTGATTATTTCTACTCCTACTGGATCAACTGGTTACTCTCTAAGCTGTGGAGGGCCCATTATTAGTCCTGACAATAATAATTTTGTTCTTACACCAATATCTCCACATAATTTATTTTCACGTCCATTAATTATATCTGATCATCAGAAAGTTCATCTAAAAATACATAGCCGTGTAAAATATTATTCCTTATCTATGGATACTAGATTAACTTCCATGAAAAAAGAAAATGAACTATATATTGAGAAAGCTCCTTTTTATATTTATCTTCTTCAAGAAGAAAAAAATACTTATTATAAAACATTAAGAGAAAAACTCTTATGGGGAATGGATCAAAGAAATTGAATATAAAAAAAATATTTTGTCTTTTGTATTATATCTATATATTTGTTTTTATATTATGAATATATTTTTATATTTTATGAATTTTTATTGTCATTCATGAAGAGTTTGCTGAAAAAAATAGATTATAATAATCTTCCAAATCATGTAGCTGTTATTATGGATGGAAATGGGCGTTGGGCAGAAAAAAGGGGAAAATTAAGAACGTTTGGACATAAAGAATCGATAAAATCCGTAATGGATACTATAAATGGATTTAAAGAATTAGAGATTCCTTATATCACTTTGTATGTTTTTTCTTCCGAAAATTGGAATAGGCCAAAAGAAGAAGTTAAAGAATTAATTCTTTTATTTCATAAGAATTTAAAAAGTTCTTTGAAGGAAGTTCATGAAAAAAATATAAAAATTATTGTAATAGGGAAAATCGAAAACTTTTCACAAGTTATTCAAGAAGAATTGATTTTTTTTATGAAAAAAACAAAAAATAATACATCTGGAACATTGATTCTAGCATTGAGTTATAGTGCTAGAGAAGAAATTTTGAGAGCAACAAAAAATATTTCTAAAAAAGTTTTAGATGGTTCTCTTTCATTAAATAATATCAATTATACTTCTTTTCAAAAACATTTATATACTAAAAATTTACCAGATGTAGATTTAATTATTAGAACTAGTGGAGAACAGCGTATTAGTAATTTTTTACTTTGGCAATCTGCTTATGCAGAGCTGTATTTTACAAAGATTTTATGGCCGGATTTTCGAAAAAAAGATTTTTTCGAGGCTATTATAGATTATCAAAAAAGAAAACGTCGTTTTGGAAACGTTGAATAATTTTCGTTCATGAAAAAAAATAATTTTTTAAAATTTGTTTTTTGCTTATTAATAATAATGCAAATAAAACAGGGATATTCTTTTACTAGAAAAAAAGATTTAAGTTTAAGTATTAATAATAAAAATGAAAGTTCAAATGTAAATATAATTGTAAAATCTATTAATATAATAGGAAAAACAAAATACGATAGTGAGTTCATATCCGATTTATCTGGTATTCACAGTGGAGATCTGATTGATTCTTACAATGTTAAAGTGGATTCTGCTATTAAAAAGTTATGGGATAGTCATTTGTTCCAGAATATATCTATTTATAAGAAAGATGTTTCTAAAAATGAAATAGATTTATTTTTTGAATTAGAAGATTTAGTAGAAATTCATGAAGTAAAAGTTGAGGGAATTAAAAAAGAACAACTGAAAAATATCAAAAAAATAAAACCTGGGGATAAAATTTCTGAGGATATAATTCAGGATATTAAAAATGAAATTCAAGAATATTATACTCAGAAAGGATATGATGAAATTAATATAAAAAGTGAAATAAATAAAGTAGAAAATAAGAATGTATTATATTTATCTGTTGATAAAGGTAAAAAAATTGAAATAAAAAAAATATTATTCGAAGGAAATAATATAATTTCTGATAAAGAGTTACTTGATTTAATGACAAAAACTAAAAAAAATTTTTATGTTCCAATTATAGATGAAAATATTTTCCTATTTGTTAAAGAAAATATTAAACATGATTTAAAGAACATTTCGGATAAATATAAATCTATGGGATTTATTGATGTTCAAGTATTTTTAGATTCTATTTGGAAAGACGAATTTGGTAACTATATAATAAAAATAAAAATTACTGAAGGAGATCAATATTATTTAGGAAACGTATACATTTCAGGAAACAATAGACTGTTAGACAAGGATATAAAAAGAATTTTTTCCCATAAAAAAGGTGATATTTATAATAAAACTGAAATTGATAAATATGTTTCAAGTTCCTCTTTTCCTAAAAGCATTTTATCTACTTATTTAGATTTAGGATATTTATTTATTAATGCAATTCCAATAGAAAAAAAAGTATCGGATAATAAAATAGATTTAGAAATAAAAATAAAAGAAAATAATCCTGTATATATAAGAAAAGTTGATATATCAGGGAATATAATTACTAAAGATCATGTAATTAGGAGAGAATTAAAAACTTATCCAGGCGATTTAATATCATTAAAAAATTTAAAGGATAGTTTGTCAAACTTGGAAAAGTTAAACCTTTTTAGCAAAGTATATTATGAAATTAAGCCAGCTCAAGAAAGTAATTTTGTTGTAGATATAGAATGGCATGTTGTAGAAAGAAATACCACCGAACTTCAAATTAATGGAGGTTTTGAAGGTAAAGACATAAAAAAAATTATTGGAAATTTCCAATTAAGCTTTGGAAACTTTTCTTTAAATAATATTCTAGAATGGAGATTGTGGAATCCTATTCCTCAAGGAGATGGACAAAAATTAGTTATTTCCAGTAAATTTGGAAAAGATTTCTCATCTTATGGATTCTCTTTTATGAATCCTTGGGTAGAAAAAATTCATCCTACATCTTTAACTTTATCTGGAAACTATTTAACAAAAAATAGTGAGATAGAAAAAGACGAGTATTCTTATGTTATTATTAAATCATGTATAGGATATGATGGTAAAGATAGGGATTTGTGTTTACAGGGTAAAGAGTATCGACGTGAGGAAGGATTTGGAGAAAGAACATACTCAGGAAGGAAGGATTTTTCTATTAATGTAAATAAGCTTTTAACATTTTTAGATCCTTATTCAAGTATTTCAACTTCTATAAATTACGAAAATTCCCAACTTGAAAGGGATATTTTTATTATTAATGATCCTAGTGACCATGATACTCAAGAATATCAATTAAATAATCTTAACGCTTTAATTTCATTACAAAGGAAATCTATAGAACCAGATATTATCTTTCCATTTCAGGGGTCAATAATACGATTAGATGGAAAATTCACTCCCGAATATTCCCACATTTTTCCAAATAAAAATTATTATAGAATTCATCAAATTGATTGGGTAGAGTATTTCAAATTAAAAATGTTTTTTTCATGGTATAAAAAAATTTTTGGAAGAACAGTCCTAAAAGTAGGATGTGAAGGTGGATTTATGGGAAAATATAAAAATTCAAAAAAAGATTTATTAAGCTTCTATAAATTTTATATGGGAGGAGTAAAAAATAATTTTTTTGGATCAAACTTAGAAAACAAGGATTTTATCCCATTAAGAGGATATTCTTATGGAGAAGAAAATTTTAAATATCCGTCTCCAGTTGATGGAGGGATTATTTATAATAAATTTGTTCTAGAACTTCGTAATCTAATTAAAAATACTCAAGATTTAAAAATATGGAATACTTTATTTATGGAAGGAGGAAATATTAGTGATTCCTACGAAAAATTTAATTTGCTAAAAATGAATAAATCTCTTGGATTCGGATTTCGTATTTTTTGGAAAAAACTAGGATTTTTTGGAATAGATTTTGGGTATCCTATAGATGATATTGTAAATAATAAAACTGAATCAAAATGGAAAAAACATTTTATTTTTGGAAAGAATTTGTAATTATTAAAAAATATACAATATGAAAAAGAATACAGTTTTTTATTTTTTATTATTTTTGTTTTTGTTGAGTGGATATTCACTATCTTGTTTTGCTGTGGAATGTCAAAAACAAATAGTTTGTCTTAATAGTTCGTTAATTATAGAAAAATTACCAGAATTTTCCAATGCTAAGAAAGAATTGGCTAGAATTAGGAAAGTTCATGAAAATAATTTAGAGAAATTAGCAAAAGAATTTCAGAAAAAAATAGATAAATTTCAAAAAAGTAAAAATCAATCTCTTAAAAAAGAATTAGAAGTTATGGAAGCGAAGATTCAAGCATATCAACAAACAGCAGCAGATGATATAGAAAATAATCGACTTAAATTATTAGGTCCCGTATATAAGAAAATAGAAAATGCTATTTATAAAGTTATCAACAATAATAAGGAAATTACAAGAGTTGATGATTGTAGTCCTGGAAAAGGAATTTTAATTAATAAAGGAAAAGATATAACTGAGGAAGTTAAAAGAGAACTAAAAATAAAGTAATTATATTATAAAAATAGAACGGAAAAATAAGTAAACGACTATGAATAAATAGTGGTATCTCCCGGAATCGAACCGGGGACACAAGGATTTTCAGTCCTTTGCTCTACCAACTGAGCTAAGATACCCTAAAGAAATAATTAAGGTAAAAGTACAATAATAAAATTAAGGAAAAAATTAAAAAAAGTGACATTGTCATATTTTTTATTAATTTCGTCTTTATATAAATATAAATATTATACATTATTTCCAAAATATGGCAATAATATCAATTAAAAAAATAAATTCAAAAATTCTAAATTCAAATAGAATTGTTTTAAATGCAATAATTTGGAATATAATAATTGATGATATAAAGAAAATTTTATAAAAATATTAGTGGAACTTTTATTTGATATGTGTCTATGTGATAGAGACATAGTAATATGATTTTTTATATTAGCATAGTTTTTGTTACTATACTTATATCTGCTTTCTTTTCCGGGATGGAAATGGCTTTTATTTCTTCTAGTTTATTTCAAATAGAATTGGAAAAGAAAAAAGGATCATTTAGATCTAGAATCCTTTCTAAAAGCATAAATGAGCCTAGAAAGTTTATGACTACAATGTTGATTGGAAATACTATCTCTTTAGTCATATATGGAATTTATATGGGAAAATTGTTTTTTAATCTTCTACCAATAGAATTATTGGATAATTCTTTATGGATTATTTTTTTGGAGACAATTTTTTCTGCTACTATAATTTTGGTTATTGGAGAATTCATTCCTAAAATAATATTTAGTATATATTCAAACGAATTATTAAATTTATTTATTGTTCCTGTATATGTTATATGTAAAATATTTTCTCCTATTACCAATTTTGTGATTTGGATTTCCAATGTTTTCTTAAAAATATTAGGGGAAGAAAAAAAGGATAAAAAAAAATTTTTTGATAAAGAAGATTTAATTTATTTTTTGTCAGAAAACATGAGGAATAATATTAAGGAAAAAAAATTCATAGAATATGAGGTTGAAATTTTTCATAAAGCTTTGAATTTTTCTGAGAAAAAAGCAAGGGAATGTATGGTTCCTAGAAAAGAAATAATATCTTCTAATCTTAGATTCTCTTCCATGAATAGTATTCGAAATCTTTTTACAGAAAGTGGATTATCTAAAATAGTGGTTTATAAAAATAATATAGATAATATTATAGGATATATTCATTATTTAGAATTTTTAAAAAAACCAAAGAATATTGAATCTGTAATTAGATCTGTAGAACTGGTTTATATTACTACTCCTGTTAGAGAAATAATGGATCTTTTAATTAAAAAAAAAAAAAGTATAGCTATAGTTTTAGATGAATATGGAGGAACAGCAGGAATGATAACTATAGAAGATATTTTAGAAGAATTTCTTGGAGATATAAAAGATGAACATGATGGAAATATTTTGTTAGATAAAAAATTAGATGATTACAAGTTTTTATTTTCTGCTCGTTTGGAAATTGATTTTATTAATTCTAAATATGATTTAGATATTCCTAAATCTAGGAAATATGAAACTTTAGGTGGATTTATAGTCACACACACAGGAGACATTCCCAAATTTGGAGAAAAAATTGTTATTAACAATAATCTAATTATTGAGATTAAAAAAGTATCTAAGAATAAAATAGAAGAAGTTCTTCTTCAAAAGAAATATTGAATCAATATATGAGTTGTTTAGAAAAAATTAGAAGAAATACATGGTTAATTTTTTTGTTTTTAGGAATATTTTTAGTTTTTTTTATATTAGATCCTAATATTTTGTTGAAATTATTTTCTAAAAATACCAATTTAGTAGGTAAAGTGAATGAAGATGGCATTTCTTACAAAGAATATTTAGAATATTATCAGTTTTTAAAAAAATTCCGTGAAAAAGAACCTGAAAACTATTTAAGAAATGATGCTTGGAAATTTTTAGTTCATGAAAAAATATTGCTTCAACAAGCAGATAAATTGGGGATAAAAAGTACGGAAAAAGATTTTTGGAATGCTATAGAAAAACAATCTATATATAGTAAAATACCTGATTTTCAATATGAAAATGGAAAAATGAATCTATTAAAATTTAAATCGTATTTAAAAAATTTGAAAAAAGTTTCAAAAAATAATACAAATCCCCAGATAGAAGAAGAAAGAAAGATTTGGGATTATGAGAAAAAAAACATACTAAAAAAAATTGTTGCAAAAAAGTATGTGGAAATGTTAATGTATGGATTGAACACTTCTTTAACTGAAGCGGAATTAAATTACAAGGACAAAAATCATTTTTCTATTATTGATTACATTTTTATTCCTTATTCAGAAATAAAGGAAAAATATAAATCAGTGAAAAACAGTGAGTTATATGATTTTATTAAAAAAAATAAATTTCTTTATAAAAAAGAAGATTTAAGAAGTATCAGTTTCGTTATTTTACGTTCTCTCCCTTCGTCGGAAGATGAAAAAAATATGGAATTTAAGATTAATAAATTGTTTAAACAACTAAAATTATCAAAAGATCATTCTATGATTGTTTCTAGCCAATCGGAAAAACCGTTAGATTCAAATTTTTATTTGAAAAAAAATCTTCCTCCTGTATTACAATATTTTTTAGAAAGAGAAAATAAAATTGGATCAATGTTTGGTCCTTTAAAGGAAAATAATATTTATATCATAGCTAAATTAACTGGAAAAAAAATGATATATAATTCTGTTTTATCCAGTCAAATATTAATTTCTCATAAAGAAGCAGAACCTCGTTTAAATCAAAGAACAAAAAAGGAAGCTGAAAACTTAGCTAAAAAAATATATAATATGATTAAGGAAAATCCATATAAATTTAATTCATTAATGGAAAAATCTGATGATTTTATTAATGCAAAAAAAAATAAAGGAAATTTAGGATGGATAAAATATAAAGAACGAAATAATATATTAAAAAAATTGAATATTTTTTCGTCAAAACATAAAAAAGGTGACATTATCTTTTCTGAAACTAAATTTGGGTATCATATTTTAAGGATAGATGGACAAAAAGATCTTGAACCTGTATATCAATTTTCCATTATTGTAAAAACCCTTTTTCCATCAAAGAAAACAGATAACCTACTCTACAAAAATGCTATTCAATTCATAAATAAAAATAAAAATTCAAATTTAAATACATTTATTAATAATGCAAGAAAAAAAAAATATGAAACCATTTTTTTAGAAACAGTTAAAAAAAATCAGTGGGATATTCCTGGATTAAACACTGATTTAGATAGAAAAGTTATAAATTGGTCTTATGATAAAAATAAAAAAGAGGGCGATAAAAAAGTTTTTTATACATCAAAAGGAGATTATATTATAGCACGTTTATCTAGTATTCAAAAAAAAGGTTATCCTATTGAAGAAATAAAAAATGAATTAATTCCCGTTTTAGTGAGAAAAAAAATAGAATCCAATTTATTCAGGATAATTAATAATAATCATAAATATTCCAAAAGTTTGGAAACTTTATCAAAGTACTTTTCTAAAAAAATAAATAAGTATTGTGAAATAAATTTTTATAACTCCATGATTGGAGAATATAAAGAACCTAAAGTTGTAGGATATATTTTTTCTTCAAAATTACATAAAACTTCTAAGCCTTTATTGGGAAATAAAGGAATTTTTTTCGTAAGAACTTTAAAACGTTTTAATACGTTTAAAAATCCTTCTTATTTCTATTCTGAGATAGAAATTTTAAATTCTTTTCTTAGAAAAAATTTTTTAGAAATATTAGGAGATGTGTTAATTAGAAAATCTAAAATTGAAGATTTTAGAAAGGATGTTTAACGTTTTACAGAAGAAGTAGGTGTATTTTTCTTTATTTTTTTTTCTTTTATAATTTTTTTTTCTTGTTCATTATCTTGAATATGATAAATTTCATTTTTTATTTTTTCTTTAGCATTTTTAAAATATCTTATTCCTTCTCCTAATTCTCGTGCAATATTCGGGATTTTTTTTGGTCCAAAAATAATAATAGCTATAAAAATAATTAAAAAACTTTCTTCAATACTAATAAATAAAAAACGATTCATTTTATTATTATTATTTTTTTTTACAAAAATCATATACAATAGATGGAGCTATAAATAAAGAAGAATAGGTTCCAATACTTATTCCAATAAATAAAGATAACATAAAACTTTTAAGAGTCGTTCCTCCAAACAAAAAAATTATAGAAATTACTAATAAAGTAATTAATGAAGTATTAATGGTCCTTGATAAGGAATTTATAATTCCAGTATTAATAGTATTTCTCATTGTTGAAAATAATGCTTTTTTATTATAAATTTTTCTAATTTGATCATAAATTATCACAGTATCATTAATAGAATAACCAATTATAGTTAATAATGCTGCTATAAAAGATTGATCTATTTCCAGAATAGGGAATTTTTTGTAAAAAAAAGAATAAAATCCGAGTACTATTATTGAATCATGAATTAATGATATTACAGCTCCTAATCCAAATTGCCATTTTTTGAATCTTAAAAAGATATATAAAAATATTGTTATTATAGAAATTGTAATTGATAAGAAAGATTTTTCTTTCATATCTTCAGCTATTATAGGTTCTACTTTTTCAGAGGATAAAACACCTAAAAACTTATTTTTTTTTATATTTTTAAAATCTTCAAAACGAAAGTTAGTAGGAAAATAATTCTTCAAAGAAGAAAATATTTTTTTCAAAATTTCTTCATCTATTTTATCATTTTTTTCCCATATTTTATATTTAGTTATTATTTTAAGTTTATTTTGATTACCAAATGCTCTTACATTTGGAATCGATGGAATCCCATTTTCTAAGAAAGTGTTTGATAATATACTAGAAACTTTTTCAGGAACCATTTTTTTTTCGAAAACAATTATATAAGAACGTCCTCCCACAAAATCTAATCCTAAATTTAACCCTTGATAAATAAGAGAAAATATACTAGATATTAAAAGAATAGAAGAAACTATATAAGCCCATTTTCTTTTGGATAAAAAATTCCATTTTATGTTTTGAATTTTATCAAGGAAATTAACAAATATTCTTTTATTAAAGGTGATTTTTTGATATTTTTTTAAATGCCATTCTATAAATAATTTTCCCAAACAAGTAGAAGTAAAAATAGATATTATGATTCCAATGATTAGAGTTATAGAAAATCCTTTAATAGGACCTGTTCCAAAATATAATAAAATAATTCCACATAAAAAAGTGGTAATTTGTCCATCTATAATAGATGAAAAAGCACCATTAAAAGAATAACTATCCTTTACAGATTCAAATATGGAAACTTTATTTTTTATATTCTCTTTAATTTTTTCGTAAATTAAAATATTTGAATCCATAGACATAGCTAATGTTAATATAATACCAGCAATTCCAGGAAAAGTTAATACAGAATTAATAGAAATCAGAATTCCAAAAATAAATATTACATTAAAAATTAAAATAATATCAGAATATAATCCTGGAATTGAGTAATAAAAAATCATCCAAAAGAATACAAAAAATAAGGAAATTAAAAAAGATTTTACTCCTTTTTTAATTGAATCTTTTCCCAAAGATGGTCCTATAATTTCGCTTTGAATAATACTTACTGAAGTAGGTAATTCTCCTGTATTTAATACATTTATTAAGTCATCAGATTCTTTTGAGGAAAAATTTCCAGATATTTGAGATATACCATTTGGTATAATAGATTGAACTAAAGGTGTTGCGTAAACTAAATTATCAAGAACTATCGCTATATTTTTTCCTACATTTTTTTCAGTAAAAATTTTCCATTTTTTAGTTCCTTCCCGATTCATTTTTATATTAACAAATATTTCATTAAATGGTCCAAAAGATTTGTAAACGTGATTCACGATATCACCATTTAAAGATGAATACATATTTTTTTCATCCGATTTTACAGCAAATAATTGAAAAAAATCATCGTTAATGACATTTTTTTTACCCCATAAAAATTTGACATTTAAAAAATTATATTGAAATATTTTTGTTGATTTATATTCCATTGAATTCAAAAATTCAGAAATCATTTTTTTATGTTTTTTATGAATCAGTCCAATCGCATTTGTGTTAATTGACTGAAGTTTAGAAATATTTAAAAGATCTATAAAAGATTTTTCTGAATTTTTTTGGAAAAGAATGTCCATATTTTTTAAATATGGAAAAATTTCTTGAAGATTGTAAGTTTCAAAAAAACGTAATTCAGCTTTTTTCTCCAAAATATTTTTTATTCTATCTATATTTTCTATTTTAGAAAATTCTATTGAAATCCGATTAGAATTTTTTATTCTTTGGATATTAGGTTGTGAGATTCCAAATTGATTCATCCTGGATCTCAATATATTTTTAATAGAAACAATAGATGATTCTCTTTTCTTTCTAAGAAAAGTTTCTAGTTCTTTAGAGGAAAAATTTGAATTAATTTCCTCTATATTATTTTCGTTTTCAAATAAATCAGAATAATATTTAAAACTATTATTTAGCTTACTTCGATTCAAAAAATTAATAAAAAAAGACAAGTAATCTCCATTTTGGTTGTTTTTTTTATTTTTATCCGCATAAGATAATGCTTCTATAAAAAAAGGATTTTTTGAATTTTCAAAAAATTTTTGTAATAAATCTTTTTCAGAAATATCTAATATTAAACTTATTCCTCCTTTTAAATCTAGTCCTAGATTTAAACATTTTTTATTTTTATTTAAACCGAAGAAACTGAAACATATATAATACAGACTAATCATAGTTAGTACTATAGTTATAAAAAAAGTAAGAAATTTTTCTAAACGCATTTTAATTTTAAAACTATTTTCATATAAAAATCAGATGTTAATCTGGTATTTCATTAATATCATTAATAACAAAATAGACTAAAAAAATTTTATAATTACCTTTGTTTATTAATATCCAGGAAGTTCAATGAATGAATGCATTTAAAAAAATTTTATCTTATTCAAAACCTTATAAATATCATTACATTATCAATATATTATGTAATTTTTTTTACTCTTTATTTTCAGTCATATCTATAATATCTATTTCTCCTGTATTAAGCATTTTATTTGAATCTCCCAAAGATAAAAATAAAACAACATTTTTTAATTCTTTTAATAGTTATTTTGATTTTATCATAAAAAATTTTTATGATTATATAAAAATATTGTCAAATAAATATGGAAAAATAAATACTTTAACTATGTTTTGTGTTTTTATTATTTTACTTTTTTTAATTAGAAATATTTTCAAGTATTTGGCAGAATATTTTTTAATTGGAATAAGGACTTCTATAGTCAGAAATATTAGAAACGATTTCCATAAAAAAATACTTTCTTTACCCTCATTTTTTTTTTCTGAAAAAAGAAATGGAGATCTCGTATCTCGATTATCTAATGATGTAAATGAAATAGAAGTATCTATTGTTAATTCTTTAGCTAATATAATTAGTTATCCAATAATGGTTATTTTTTATTTTTTCACTTTATTTTTTATAAGCTATCATTTAACATTATTTGCTTTTTTATTACTTCCTTTAATGGGTGTTTTTATATTTATTATAGGAAATAGTCTAAAAAAAGATGCAATAGGAGCCCAAAGCCAATTAGGAAAATTATTTTCTGTTATAGAAGAAACCTTAAATTCTACAAAAATTATAAATATTTTTAATGCAGAATGTTGGATGCAAAAACGTTTTGAAAAAATTTCTTCTTTTCAAAAGAAACTTGCTACTCGCCTTAGTAGGAAAAAAGAATTAGCATCTCCAATAGGAGAATTATTAGGTTCTATTATAATGATTTTAATTATTTGGTATGGAGGAAAACTTTTTTTGGAAAAAAAAGAAATTAAACCAGAAATTCTTTTTTCTTTTGTAGGATTATTTTTTCAAATTATAAATCCAGCAAAAAGTCTAGTAAATTCTATATCTAACATTCAAAAAGGAAGAGCTGCAGCAGAACGAATTGTAGAAATATTAAATACAAAACCTCTTTTAAATAAAAAAATTCAATTAAAATCTATTTTTTATTTTGGGAGTGAAATTTTATTTCAAAATGTAACATTCATTTATAATAAATCTGTTTTAATTAAAAATTTTAATTTTTCTTTAAAAAAAGGTAAAACACTAGCTTTAATAGGAAAATCGGGAAGTGGAAAATCTACTATTACTAATTTATTAGCAAATTTTTATGATGTTACATCCGGAAAAATAACCATTGATGGAATCAATATTAAATATTTAAAAATTAAAGATTACAGAAGATTATTAGGTATAATCACTCAAGAACCAATTCTTTTTAATGATTCAGTTTACAACAATATAACGTTAGGAATAGAAAAAAAAATATCTTTAAATTCTGTTATAAAAGCAGCGAAAATTGCGAATGCACATTGTTTTATAGAAAAACTTCCAAAAGGATATAATACTATTATTGGATATAATGGGAACAAATTATCTCTAGGACAAAGGCAAAGAATTAGTATAGCTAGAACTGTATTGAGAAATCCTCCAATTATGATCTTAGATGAAGCTACTTCTTCTCTAGATATAGAATCGGAAATAAAGGTCCAGAATGCATTAAATAGGATGATAAAGAATAAAACATCTATCATTATAACTCATCGTTTATCTTCTCCAATCATTCAAAATGCAGATCATATTATTGTATTGGAAAAAGGAAAAATTATAGAACAAGGTCAACATCGAACCCTAATTGAAAAAAAAGGAATTTATAGTAAGTTACTATCTTTACAAAGTTTTTGAAATGGATATTGAAAAATATTTTATAGAAATTATTAAACATCCCATTTTATCTATCACTGTTATAGGTAATCTATTTTTAATAGAAAGTATTTTATCTGTAGATAATGCAATTATGCTGGCTTCTATGATTACAAACTTACAAGAAAACGATAGAAAAAAAGCTATAAAATATGGAATTATTGGTGCTTATTTTTTTAGAGGATTATGTTTAATATTTGTTACTCTATTAATAAAAATATGGTGGTTAAAACCATTAAGTGGTTTATACTTAATTTTTACAGGTTTATATCATTTTTTTTTGAAAGAAAAAAAAATTCTATTCAACAATTCAAAAAAAATAAAAAAAAAAGATTCCTTTTGGAAGGTAATACTTATTGTAGAAATAATGGATTTATCTTTTTCTATTGATAACATATTTGCTTCCGTTGCCTTATCAGAAAATTTTTTATTAATTTTTATAGGTGTATTTATGGGAATATTTTTTATGAGATTAATTACTAAATTTTTTATTCGATTAATGAAAAAATTTCCAGAATTAAAAAATTCTGCATTTTTCATAGTTATTATTCTTGGAGTTAAACTCATTTTTTCTTCTTTCAAGAATCACTTTTTTATATCTGAAGGAATGTTTTCATTATTGACTTTTTCTATATTTATATTTCCTTTGTTTTTTTCACTATTTAATAAAATAATATTAAAAAAATTAAAATAACATAGTAATAGGATCTTCTAAAAATTTTCTAAAAGAATGAATATAATTACTTGCTGTAGATCCATCAATAATTCGATGATCACAAGACAAAGTTATTTTCATTACATTTCCTATTTCTATTTTAGAATTTCTAATAATTGGTTTTTCCATAATGGATCCTATAGATAAAATAGAAGAGTTAGGAGTATTAATTATTGAAGTGAAAAATTCTATTCCATACATTCCTAAATTAGAAACAGTAAAAGTACTATTTTCTATTTCTTCTGCTTGTATTTTTTTTGATCTTGAACGTAAAACTTTATCTTTTATTTCTTTAGATATTTGTAATAACGATTTTTGATCAGCATTTTGAATAACTGGAACTATTAATCCATTTGGAACTGATACAGCTATTCCTATATTAATATTCGAATGAAGTAAAATTTCTTCTTCATTCCAAGATCCATTTATATCTGGATTTTTTTTCAAAGATTGAGCTGCTGCTTTTATAATAATATCATTAAACGATATTTTTTCTTCTAAAGAAAGTTTATTATTTAAATTTTTTCTGAACTTAATTAAATTATCCATATTTATTTCGCTAAATAAATAGTAGTGTGGAGCGGAAAATTTAGAAAAAGTTAGATGTTTTGCTATTTTTTTTCTCATAGAAGAATGAGAAATTTTTTGATCAATTTTTTTTTCTTTTAATTTTTCTTTTTCATAAAATTCAATATCTCTTTTAATAATTCTTCCACATTCTCCACTTCCCTTATTAATTTCTTCTATAGATATCCCTCTTTTTTTAGCCATTATTTTTGCTAAAGGAGAAATAAATATTCTATTATTATTTTTATTATTCTTATCTTCATTTTTATCCTCTTTATCTTTTTTTTTCAACTGTTTTTTTAATTTTAATTTTGAAATAAGATGACTAATATTTTCTCCTTCTTCTCCTATAATTGCTAATATATCATTCACGCGCGTTTTTTCTCCTTCTTGTACACCAATAAAAAGTAAAATTCCACTAATATCTATTTCAAAATCTTGAGTAGCTTTATCTGTTTCTATTTCAGCTATTATATCACCTTCGAAAATTTTATCTCCAATTTTTTTATTCCATTTAACTACAGTCCCCTCTTCCATCGTATCACTTAATTGGGGCATATATATTATTTCTGCCATTATTCGTAAAGTATTTTTTTGGTTATCATTAAGATATAACTTTATCTAAAAAAGGATAATTTTTTTCATTATAAACAACATTATACATATTTTCTAGTGAAGGATTATTTGAATTTTCTGCAAATTTTACACAGGATTCCACTTTTTCTTTCATTTTATTTTCTATATTAGACAGATTATCTATAGTTTCCCAATTATTTTTTAAAATGATATTTTTTAATTTTAAAATTGGATCCTTTTTTTTGTATGATAAAACTTCTTCTTTGCTTCGATATAATTCATTATCTGACATAGAATGTCCTCTATATCTATATGTTTTAATATCCAAAAAAGTAGCTCCTTCTCCTTTTCTAGCTTTTTCTATTGCAGTATAAGCTACTCTAGATATTTTTTCAGGATCCATACCATCTACTGGAAAAGAAGGCATTCCATATGATAATCCTATCTTATAAATTTCTTCTATATTAGCACTTCTTTCTACAGAAGTCCCCATAGCATATTTATTATTTTCACATATAAATACAACAGGAAGTTTCCATATCATAGCCATATTAAATGTTTCATGTAAAGATCCTTGTCTAACTGCACCGTCTCCCATAAGAGTTAGAGTAACTGCTTTTCTATTAAAATATTTATCGGCAAAAGCAATACCAGCTCCTAATGGAATTTGGCCTCCCACAATCCCGTGTCCTCCATAAAAACGATTTTCTTTACTAAAAATATGCATAGATCCTCCCATTCCATGAGATGTTCCTGTTTCTTTTCCTAAAAGTTCTGCCATTACCCTTTTTGGATCAACCCCCATTGATATCGGTAAAATATGACATCTATAAGCAGTTATGATTTTGTCTTTAGATAAGTCCATTGCATGAGTTAACCCTGCAGGAACAGCTTCTTGTCCATTATATAGATGTAAAAATCCTCTAATTTTCTGTTTCAAATACAGGGAACGGCATTTATCTTCAAATTTCCTCCAAAAAAACATATCCTTAAACCATTTAAGATAGGTTTTTGTGGTAATTTCTTTCATAAGAAAAAATTTTTATGTGAGATTATTTACTTAGTCGTTTGCAAATTTAATCTTTAAGATTTAAAAAACAAAGATTATATTAAATCAATAATGGTTTCTAAAGCAATTTTTCTAGATCCTTTAATAAGAACATAATCTATTTCTTTATAATTAAGAGAATTTTTTTTAATCCATTTAATAAATCCATTTTTATTTACGAATTTTTTTATTTTTTTAGAAGTTTTAAAATGAGTATTAGAAAAAATTTCTCCAATCAAAAATGTTTTGTTTATACTACTTTTTTCTATAAAAAAAATTATATTTTCATGTTCACGATTAGAATAAAGTCCTAATTCTAACATATCTCCCAGTATAGCAATTTTATTACCTTTAATACTATCAAAAAAAGTTAATGTTTTTATCATACTGGTAGGATTTGCATTATAACAATCTATAATAATTTTTCTTTTTTGTTTATTTAAAACTTGAGAACGGTGGTTGATTGGAATGTACTCTCTTATAGCATCCCTTATTTCTTCTAGAGGAACTTCAAAATATTTTCCTATAGATATAGCAGATGCCATATTATATAAGTTATAACTTCCTATTAAGGAAGAGCTTATTTTCATATTTTCAATATATAAATAATTCTCTTTCCATAAATATTTAACATTTAAATCTGATTCCATTTTTTCAGAAAAAATATATCTTTTCATTCCTATACTTTTACTTAATTGAATGGGATCATCCCCATTAACAAATACTATTTTTTTTTCTTTTTTTAAAAAATCATATAGTTCTAGTTTTCCTCGTATAATTCCTTCTATACTTTTAAATCCTTCTAAATGAGCTTTTCCGAAATTAGTTATATACCCATAATCTGGATTGATTATAGAACACATTTTTTCTATTTCTTTTTCATGATTAGCTCCAATTTCTATTACAGATATTTTTGTATCTGCAGACATAGAAAGTATAGTTAATGGAATTCCTATGTGATTATTAAAATTATTTTTAGTAAAATGAATTTTTTTATATTTCTTGGAAAGAACTGATTTAGTAAGTTCTTTTGTAGTTGTTTTTCCATTACTTCCTGTAATAGCTATAATAGGAATGTGACGTAATTTATGTCTATGAAATAGAGCTAATTTTTGTAAAAAAAATAAAGTGTTATCTACTTGAACAATCTTTTTGTATTTTTTATTGTAAGAAAAAATTTTTTTATCATCTACTATAACTAGTAGAGCTCCATTTGATATAGCTTCTTCAGTAAATTGATTTCCATTAAAATTTTTTCCTTTTAAAGCTATGAAAATAGACCCTTTTTTTACGTTTTTACTATTTATTTCTACTCCAGAAGAATCTATATATAATTGGTATATTTTTTGAATATCCATTTTTTAAATTAATTCAAAGTAAATCTTTCTCAAGTTTCATTTTTAAATTATTTATATTGGTTATTACAGTCCTTTTTTGATCTTTAATATAAGATATATAACCTGTTTCTTCAGAAACAACGAGACATATAGAATCTGTTTTTTCAGATAGACCAAAAGCAGCTCTATGACGTAATCCTAAACGAGATGGAATTTCTTTATTGTAAGAAACAGGAAGAATTGCTCTTGTTCTCACTATTTTATTTCCTACAATAATTACAGCTCCATCGTGCAATGGACTATTTTTATAAAAAATACTTTCTAGGATAGGAATATTTACTTTTGCATCTATTTTATCTCCATTTTGAATAAATTCTCTTAAGTTTTGATGTAGCTGAATAACTATTAAAACTCCTGTTTTATCTCCTGAAAAAATAGCACAAGATTTTACTATACTATCTATGGTTTCAGTTTTTGTAGAAACATTTGATTTCTTAAAAAAAAGAGAAAATATAAATTTTTTAAAGAAAATTTTACTTCCTACTATAAGGAGAAATTTTCTAATTTCTGGTTGAAATACAATAATTAATGTTAAAAATCCTCCTTTGAAAAAAGCACTAATGACTATGCTTAGGAGTTTCATTTTATAAATTTCTACTATTTTCCAGAAAATAAAAGTTGCAATAATTCCATAAAAAATGTTTAAAGCGACGGTTTTATGAACTAATCTGTAAACTTGGAACAAAATAATAGATACTAAAAATATATCTAAAATATCAATGAAAGAAATTTTCAATGAATGAGTTATAATCAAAGAATTTATACAAAAATATATACAAAAAGAATCTATGGTATAATCAATCAAGAAATTTTTTTATAATATTTTACTAATTTAACGCATTCTATAGCTTCTTTTACATCATGTACTCGTAATATTTTTGATCCATTTAACAATGCCATTGTATGAATAATTGAAGTGGCATTTAATGATTCTTCATAAGAAATCTTCAGAAGATTTTTAATCATAGATTTTCTAGAAATTCCTATTAAAATCAAGTAATCTTGGAATCCAAGTACAGATAAATTTTTTAATATTTGAAAGTTTTGTTTTAATGTTTTTCCAAAACCAAATCCAGGATCTAAGATAATATCTTGAACTCCATTTTTTTTTAGATAGAAAATTTTTTTTGAAAAAAATTTGTTAATTTCTAATATTATATTATTTCTATAATATGTTTTTTCTTGCATGTTTTCTGGAATTCCTTTTATGTGATTTAATATGTATGGGATTTTTAGTTTTCCAACTAAAGAAAACATATTTTTATCCAATTTTCCACCTGATATATCATTTATTATAACAACACCTTCTTCAACGGCTATTCTTGCGACTTCACTACGAAAAGTATCGATAGATATTTTAATATTTGGAAAATTTTTTACAATATTTCGAATAGGATTTATAACTCTTTTTATTTCTTCTTTTTCCGTTATGATTTTTGATTTTGGACGAGTAGAACAACCTCCAATATCTATAAAATCAGAACCTTCATTTAATAAATTTTCTACATGTTTTAATATTTTATATTTAGAATTTAATCTACCTCCATCATAGAAAGAATCAGGGGTTAGATTAACTATTCCCATAATCTTTGGTTCACTGAAAGACAATAAAGATCCCGCACAATTGATCATCATTTAAAAACTATTTATTTGTAATTTATTATTTACATATAATAAAATTAAATGATATGAATCATTTATCTATTGATTTTTTCATTAAAAAATGTGGAAAATTATTTTATGATAAATTGAAAGACTACGATCTTTCATGGAAGTTTTTAAAAAATTCTTCTATAATAGATCAAATCCTGATTAAAGTAGTTCGTATAAAAAATATTCAATTAAAAGGATATCAAGAAATAAAAGAAGAAAAAATAACAGATACGTATATGGATATTATAAATTATATCATAATTATTCTAATTAAAAAAGATATTTTTTTTATTTTAAACTTCGATAAAATATCATATGATGACGTTGTTTTCCTATATAAAAAAAAATTTAAAAGTATAAAAAATTGTATTAATGATAATTATGAAAAAAAAATACTTTCTATTAATAATGTATTGAAAAATGTTTTATACTTGAAAGAAAATGAAAAAAAGTTTTCATTCAAAGAATTAGAAAAGTTTTATTTAAAAATATTAGTTGAAACTCTTTTTTTGCTTAAAAAAAGTTTTTGAATATGTATTTATTGTTTATTAACTTGGTGAAATTAATATAAAAAATGAAAAAAAAGATTGTTATAGCAAATTGGAAAATGAATTATGACCTTCATGAGACGACTTTTTTTATTAGAAATTTTTTAAAAATTATTTTCGAAAGAAAAATAAATCATAATAAAAAGATTATTATTTCACCTTCTTTCCCTTTTCTATATATTTCAAATCAAATTTTACAAGGAACTTCATTAAGAATTTCTGCACAAAATGTTCATCATATGGATAAAGGATCATATACAGGAGAAGTATCTGCTTCTATGTTAAAATCTATAGGAATTTCTAAAGTAATATTAGGACATAGTGAACGTAGAGGGTTTTTTTTCGAAAAAAATGATGTTTTATTAAAAAAAATAAAAATATCATTAAAATATGGACTAAAAATTATTTTTTGTATAGGGGAAACAGAAACTGAAAGGAAAAAAGATCAACAATTTGATATTATCAAAAATCAATTAGAAAAAACTGTTTTCCATTGTTCTCCTGATGAGATTAAATTATTTTGTATTGCGTATGAACCTATTTGGGCTATTGGAACAGGAAAAAATGCTACATATAAACAAGCTCAAACAATGCATGAATTTATTCGTTATTTATTTTTAAAAAAATATGGAGAATACATTTCAAATCAAATTTATATTTTATATGGAGGAAGTATTACTGATCTTAATGCAAAATATTTTTTTTTGCAAAAAGATATAGATGGAGGACTTGTTGGAAATTCTTCTTTGAAAATGGAAAAATTTTTAAAAATTATTAAATCTTGATATATATTTGTTTTATTAATATATAGGCCTCGTAGCTTAATTGGATGGAGCATCTGACTACGGATCAGAAGGTTATGGGTTCGAATCCCTTCGAGGTCGTATTTCTTGATTTTCATTAGATTATTATTTTATCCTAAATAAGGCTTAAGAATTCTACTTCTGGAAGAATGTTTTAATCTTTTTAATGCTATACTTTCTATTTGTCTTACTCTTTCTCTTGTTAAATCGCAATATTGTCCTACCTCTTCTAAGGTCATTGGAGGAGATCCATTTAATCCAAAATGTAAAACAATAACACGACGTTCTCTTTCACTTAAAGTTTCCAAAATTCTTTTTATATCTTTTCGTAAAGATTCTTTTTCTAAATGTTCGTCTGGACGAGGAGATTCATCAGATCTAACTAAATCATATAAATTTGAGTCTTCTCCTTCTATTAAAGGGGCATCCATAGAAACATGTCTTCCTGAATTCTTAATTGATTCTTCTACATCTTTCTCGCTCATATTTAAATTTTCTGCTATTTCTCGAGCAGAAGGAGTTCTTTGTAACTCTTGTTCTAATTGTGCAAGAGTTTTTAATATTTTATTGAGTAAAGCTAATTTATTTGTAGGTTGTCGTATAGAACGTGATTGTTCAGCTATAGCTTGTAAAATAGCTTGTCTAATCCACCATACTACATAAGATATACATTTAAAACCTCTTGTTTCGTCAAAACGTAATATTCCTTTTATCAATCCTAAATTTCCTTCATTAATTAAATCACATAAGCTCAATCCTTGATTTTGATATTGTTTTGCCACAGAAACTACAAATCGTAAGTTTGCATTAACAAGCTTGTCTATAGCAGAAGTATTTCCTTCTCTTGCTTGACGAGCATATTCTACTTCTTCTTCTGGAGTTAACAACGGTATTTTTCCTATTTCATGAAGATATTTATCTAATGACTCAGATTCACGATTTGTTACTTGTTTAGTAATTTTAAGTTGTCTCATTATTATTTTTTTTAATCATTATTTTTTTTCTGGACGAGGAAAAAGTACTTTCCTAGAAAGTTTCATTTTTTTATTTTTTTCATCCATACCCATAAATTTAACATCAATAATATCACCAATATGTAATTCTTCTTCTATATGACTTAATCTTTTCCATCTTATTTCTGAAATATGAAGTAATCCTTCTACACCTTTAGATATTTCAACAAAAGCTCCAAAATTTTTTATAGATTTCACTTTTGCTTTATAAATTTTTCCCAATTCAGGTACAAATGTTATTTGCTTTATCCTATCGATAGCTTTTTCTATTTTTTCATGATTTTTTCCTATAATTTCAATACACCCAAAATTTCCTTTTTCTTCAATTAAAATGTTTGTATTTGTATAAGATTGTATTTCTTGAATAATTTTTCCTCCCGGACCTATAACTGATCCAATAAAATTTTTAGGAATGTTAAAAGTATATATTTTTGGAGCATTAGGCTTCATTTTCTTTTTATATTTAGGTAAAACTTCTAACATTTTTTTTAAAATAAAAGTCCGACCTTCTAAAGCTTGCATTAAAATTTGATGCAAAATATCATATGTAAGACCTTTTATTTTTTTGACGTCCATTTGACAAGCTGTTATTCCATTTTTCGTTCCCGTGATTTTAAAATCTAAATCTCCAAAATGATCTTCTTCTCCCATTATATCCGATATAATAATTTTCTTTCCATTTTCCATTAATAATCCCATAGCGATTCCAGAAACTGGATTTTCAATGGGAATACCAGCATCCATTAATGCTAAACTTGCGGCGCAAACTGTAGCCATGGAAGATGATCCATTAGATTCTAAAATCTCTGAGACAACACGTATTGTATATGGATTATCAGGTATAATATTTTTTAACGCACGTTGAGCTAAATTTCCGTGTCCAATTTCACGTCTAGAAATACCTCTTATTGGACGTATTTCACCAGTTGAAAAAGGTGGAAAATTATAATGTAAATAAAATTTTTCTTGGTTTTCCATAACAACATTATCAATTTTATTGGAATCTAAAGATGACCCTAAAGTAACAGTAGCTATAGATTGGGTTTCTCCTCTAGAGAATAAAGCTGATCCATGAACACCAGGTAAATAATCAACAACACTTCGAATTGGACGTATTTGTTTATTGGTTCTTCCATCTAGTCTAATTTCTTTTTTCAAAATTAGATCTCTAGTTACTTTCCTTTTAATTTCTTCATAGAGTTGGTTAATAAAAATTTCTTTTTTTTCTATATTATCTTCTATTAAAAACTTTTTCTTGAAATCATTTAAAATAATTTTTTCTTGAATATTTCTCTTCTTTTTTCCAAGAAAATTATTGTAAAGTTTTTCTATTTTTATTTTGGAAAAAGAATATAATTTTTCTTTTAAAAAAGTATAATCAGAATTATTTTTTTCTAATTCTATCATCTCCTTTTCAAGAGAGGAAAAAGAATTATTTTTTGATAATTTTTCCGATAAACGGATTTGAGCTTTTATTTGTGGTTTAATTTCTTCATGAGCTATTTTTATTGTATCTAAAAATTCATTTTCTTTTATTTCTTTCATTTCTCCCTCTATCATTATGATAGAATCAATTGAAGCTCCCACTACCAAATCTATATCTGCTTCTTTTAACTGCTCTAAACTTGGATTAATAATAAATTTTTTTCTTGAACGTATTATTCTTATTTCAGATATAGGTCCATTAAAAGGAATTCCTGCTACAGATAAAGCGGTAGATGCTGCTAATCCAGCTAATCCATCTGGTAACACAGTTTTATCGTATGATAATAAAGAAATCATAATTTGTATTTCTTTTTTAAACCATTTTGGAAACGTTGGACGTAACACACGATCTACTAATCTCATTGTTAATATTTCTTCATCAGAAGGTCTCCCTTCTCTTTTTATAAACCCTCCAGGAATTTTTCCACCAGCGTAATATTTTTCTCTGTAATCCACTGTTAAAGGCAAAAAATTCGTTTCATTTTTTGTTTCTTGAGAAACAACTACAGTAGCTAATAGCATTGTATCTCCTAACCGTACTATGGCAGCTCCATCTGATTGTCTAGCTAACTCTCCTGTTTCAATAACAATAGAACGACCATCTTTAAGAGATATGGTTTCTTTTACTATTATATTATCTGGCATATTTTATTTTTTTCTATCTTTAATCATTAATAGATTATTATTATTTAATTTATTTTCTTAATCCTAGATCTTTAATTAGAGCTTTATAATTATTAATATCATGTTTTTCTATATATTTCAATAGTTTTTTTCTTCTTCCTACTAGTTTTACCAAAGCTCTTTCTGTATTAAAGTCCTTTTTATTATTTTTTAAATGGTTGCTTAAATGATTAATTCGATAAGTAAATAAAATAACTTGAACTTTTGAATCTCCCGTATTTTCAATAGATTTTCCATAATTTTTTAATATTTCTTCCTTTTTTATAGTTATCATAATAATACTTAACTTAAAATAAGCTATTAAAGTAAAGTTATAAATATTTCTTTTAAAACTTTTTTTCCATTTCTAAAATAGAATCGATATAAATCCTATCGTTAGATAAACGAGGAATTTTATTTTGTCCTCCTAATTTTTTATTTTTTTTCAACCAATCATAAAATATCCCATTTCTGGCTATATGTATGATAGGAGGACCTAGAACTAGATTTTTATATCGTTTAATTTCATAATCTGAATTAAGAAATTTTAATTCTTCATCTAAAATATCCCTAAACTTTTCTAAGTTTTGTGGAGGTTTTTTAAATTCTATAATCCATTCATGAAATCCAGAATTTTTTTTGTTCATATAAACAGGACCTGCTGTATATTCATGAATAATAGATTTTGTTTTCATACAAGTAATATTCAAAGCTTTTTCAGCATTTTCAATAATTAATTCTTCTCCAAAAGAATTGATATAATGAGTTGTTCTTCCTGAAATAGAAATCCTATATGGTGATAAACTAGTAAACTTCACAGTATCTCCAACTATATATCTCCATAATCCAGCATTTGTAGAAACAACTATTGCATAGTTTTTATTTAGTTCTACCTTATCAATAGGAAAAATTTTAGGGTTTTTTTTTCCAATTTCTTCCATTGGAATAAATTCATAAAAAATTCCATGATTTAATAAAAGCAGAAGATCTTCAACGTTATTTTGATCTTGAATTGCAAAGAATCCTTCTGAAGCGCTATATATATCATAATAGTTAATAGGTTTATCGAATAATTTTTGATACTGGATAATGTAAGGTTTTAAGCTCATTCCCCCATGAAATATAACTTCTATATTAGGCCATATTTTGTCAATTTTTTTTTGATCAAATTTAATAAGTAATTGCTTTAAAAAAATTAATAACCAAGAACAAACTCCCAATAAAATACGAACATCTTTTTTCCCTGTTTCTTCTATTATTTTTTCTAATTTTGTTTCCCATTCTCCCATCAAAGCTGTCTTTTTTCTAGGAATGCAAATTTTTTCTGCCCAAAAAGGTGTATTTTTGATTAATATAGAGGATAAATCTCCATAAAATGTATTGTAATTTTTATACAATTCATGACTTCCTCCTAAACGAACAGCTTTTCCAAAAAAAATTTTGGTTTTTGGATGATTATGAATATAAACAGAC
Source organism: Blattabacterium cuenoti (assembly GCF_014251995.1). Taxonomy (GTDB): domain Bacteria; phylum Bacteroidota; class Bacteroidia; order Flavobacteriales; family Blattabacteriaceae; genus Blattabacterium; species Blattabacterium cuenoti_AE. Next base: position 535,302 of record NZ_CP059205.1, on the reverse strand, counting down.
AACATATCTTTTCCAGCTTTATAATGACACTCATTCATAGATATATTAGTTACAGGAATATATTTACTTTTTAGATTTGTAGTTCCAGAAGATCTTGCAAACCATTTTACTTTCCCTGGCCATAATATATTTTCTTCTCCTTTCCTAGCTCTTTCTATTGTAGACTTTAAATCTAAATATTTACATATAGGAATTCTGTTGGAAAATTGTTGGTATTTTTTAATATCGCAAAATCCATATTTTTTTCCGAATTCAGTATCTTTCGCAAATAAAATTAATTGATTAAATAGTTTTTTTTGCGTTTCTATTGGATAACGCATGAAGAGTTCTATATTCTTAATTCTTCTTTTAATAAAAGAAGATGTCAAATATCCGGATAAATATTTTATCATTACGAAAAAATTTATTTAAAATTTGAATTGATATTCAATTACTTTTTCTATCTCTTTGTAAATAAATAAATGGAAACAATTTTAAATGTTAATTTTTTTGTGCAAATCATATCGAATTTGTAATTCTTTATAAGATTATTCATTATATTTCCATAATAAGGAAATAGTTGAATAGATTTGACTAAATAATTATAAGCAAAGTAATTTTTTGATAACATTCCTCCTATTTTCATAAGAATGTGCGAATATATTTCATAAATTTTTCTTATGAAAGAATTAGATGGTCTAGAAAACTCTAAAATTCCTAATAAACCAAAAGGTTTAAGTACTCTATATATTTCTCTAATTGATAAATCAATATTTTGAAAATTCCTTATTCCAAAAGAGATAGTTACCATATCAAAAGTTTCATTTTTAAATGGAATATTTTGAGAGTATCCTTGAATTAATTTAATTTTTTTACCTAAAGAATTATTTTTTATTTTTTCTTCGGATTTTTTTAGCATTTTTTCAGATGGATCTAATCCTGTAATTTTTGCTTTATTAAATTTTTTTGCTAACAAAATGGCTAAATCTCCAGTTCCAGTAGCTAAATCAAGTATATTTTTCGTTTTTTTTTTATTGAATTTATCTAGGAGATAAACTATTTTTTTTCTCCAAAAAAAATCAATTCCAAAAGAAATAATGTGGTTAATCAAATCATATTTACACGCAATATGATTAAACATATTTTTTATTTTTTTTTCTTTTAAAGAAAAAGAGTATTTATTCATTATTTATTAATGTATGTAGTATATATGCATAATTTACTTTAAATTATAAATAAAGAGAAATGGAAATCGTTTCTTAATTTTATTTTTTTAATCAATTATTACATATTTTGATTATATAATAACATAAATGATCCGATCAATAATTACAGGAACTGGACATTATTTACCAAATAAGATTATAAAGAATGATCATTTTTTTAAGAATAAATTTTATAATAAAAAAGGATTAAAACTTGATAAATCTAATGAAGAAATTATTAAAAAATTTCAAAAAATCACAGAGATAGAGGAAAGAAGATATTTAAATCAAAAATTATTGAATTCTGACATTGCAGCAATTGCAGCGAAAAGGGCTCTGATTAATTCTAAAATTTATAAAGAAAAAATAGATTATATTATATCGGCTCATAATTATGGAGATATTCATCCTATTTCTTATCAATCTGATTTAATGCCATCTCTAGCTACTAGAATAAAGAATAAACTTCAAATTAAAAATAAAAAATGCAGACCATACGACATGATTTTTGGTTGTCCAGGATGGATAGAAGGAATGATTCTTGCCGATCAACTTTTGAGATCTAAATATGCTAAAAATATATTAATTACTGGATCTGAAACTTTATCAAAAGTTATAGATCCACATGATAGAAATTCCATGATTTTTTCTGATGGTGCTGGAGCTGTTGTTTTGTCAGCTATAGAAGATTCAGAAAAAAATGGTATAATTTATTGTGATACTCAATGTAATAATAACGATGAAATATATTATTTGACTAATGGACCTTCTTTAAATCCGAATTATAAAAAATCTTTAATTCATATTAGAATGAATGGAAGAAGAATTTATGAATATGCATTGACAGAAGTTCCAAATATGTTAAAAAATATACTTGATCATGAGAATTTACATTTGAGAGATATAAAAAAAATTCTTATTCATCAAGCTAATGCAAAAATGGATTATGCAATCTTAAAAAGATTATTGAAATTGTATAATTATAGTTGTGCATCCTTTAATAAAAGGATTTCTAAAATTATGCCTATGACTATAAAAAAATTTGGAAATTCTTCCGTAGCTACTGTTCCTACTTTATTAGATTTAATACTTCAAGGTAAAATGTTGCCTCATAAAATAAGTCCCGGAGATACAATATTAATGGTATCTTTAGGTGCAGGAATGAATATTAATGGAATGATTTACCGTTTTCCAAAAAAAAGTTTATGATAAATTAATATTATTATGAAAAATAAAATACATCCGGAAAATTATAGATCTGTTGTTTTTAAAGATATTAATAATGATAAAATTCTGATTTGTAGATCAACAGTAAAAACTAAAGATTCTATTAAAATAAATGGACTAAGTTATCCATTATATAAAATGGAGATATCTAGTTATTCACATCCATTTTTTACTGGAGAAAAAAGATTTTTAGGGAAAACAGGACCAGCCGAACGATTCAAGAAAAAATATGAAAAATATAAAAAGTTTTAGTTTAAAAAAGAGTATAACATATACTTAATAATATGAATTTCATATTGTATGATGGAATAGAATGGAAAAATTTATTTCCTATAACACTTACCAGACCTGTATCAGAAATTCGTTTAGGATTATTTACTATAAAAGAAAGATGGGAAAAATATATTGGAAAAAAATCTTGTGGAATCATTACACATCCATTTCTTTCAAAGAAGTATTCATTAATAAATGATCAGTTATTTTTAGAAAATGTATTATTGATAAATTCTGCATATCTTCCAAATGAAGAATTAATTCAAATGATTTTTTCATTAGAAAAAAATGAAGCAATTTTTTTTGAAGAAAAAATCATAGCCTTTAAAAAAGACTTTTTTTCCTGTTATGAGAAAACAGAAAATTTAATTTCTTTTAAAAAAAGATATAATATTAAAAATATTATTCATATACAAAATCCATGGGATATTTTCATGAATAATGAAACAATATTAAATAAAGATTTTCTTTTTTTTACAAAAGGAAAAAAATCTTTTTCTTTATTAGGCGGAAATTATGTTCTTTGCAAAGAAAAAATTTTTCTGGAAGAAAATATAGAAACAAATAATGTTGTGTTAAATGCTAATTTAGGGCCAATATATATTGAGAAAGGGGTGGAAATAATGGAAGGAACTTTAATAAGAGGTCCGGTATTTATTGGTAGAAATACCATTTTAAATATGGGAACTAAAATATATGGTGGAACTACTATTGGACATTTTTGTAAAATAGGTGGAGAAATTATTAATTCTGTAATTTTTTCTTATTCTAATAAAGCTCACGATGGATTTTTAGGGAATTCTATTTTAGGAGAATGGTGTAATTTAGGAGCTGGAACCAATGTTTCTAATTTAAGAAATGATTACCGTAAAGTAACAGTTTGGAATTATGAAAAAAGAGATTTTATTCCTGTAGATATGCAGTTTTTAGGGGTAATTATGGGGGATCATTCTAAATCTGGAATAAATACTCAATTTAATACAGCTACAATAATAGGAGTTAGCACTAGCATTTTCGGATATGGATTTCCTCCTAGATATATTCCTTCTTTTTCTTTAGGTGGAATTCAGAATAGAAAAAAAATACCATTTCAAAGAGTTTGTGAAACTGCTGATATTATGATGAAAAGAAGAAATATTTGTTTTTCTATTTTAGACAAAAAAATTTTAGAATATTTGTATCCATTATTGGATATTTAATATTTTGAAAATCAAAATAAAGTAAAAATAATTTATTTAGTAGATAGAGAATTAAGATAAAGATAATTAATATGCTGAAACATAATTTAGGATATCCTCGTATAGGAGTAAAAAGAGAATTAAAGAAAGCTTGTGAACTTTACTGGACCAATAAAATTGATTCACATACTTTATTTGAAGTAGGAAAAAAGATAAGGGAAGAAAATTGGAAAACTCAAGAATTAGCAAATTTAGATTTAATCCCATGTAATGATTTTAGTTTTTATGATCAAGTTTTAGATATGTCTTTTTTATTAGGAGTTATACCTGAATCTTATCTTTCTATACCAATGATTAAAAATCGTATTGATTTGTATTTTTCTATGGCTAGAGGATTTCAAAAAAATAAGTGGGATATCAAAGCATTGGAAATGACAAAATGGTTTAATACTAATTATCATTATATAGTACCAGAATTTAATAAAAATCAAAAATTTTCTATTTTTTCAAATAAAATTTTTGATGAATTAGAGGAATCAGAAAGGATTTTAAAATCAATAAAAAAAATAAAACCTGTATTGATAGGACCTATTTCTTATCTTTTTTTAGGAAAAGAAAAAGATAATTCTTTTCATAGGATGGACTTAATTGAAGATCTTGTAACTGTTTACATAAAAATTATTAATAAGTTAATAGATAAAGGAATTAACTGGATTCAATTAGATGAACCTATTCTAGTTTTAGATATGACTAAAAAAGAAAAAGAAGCTTTTCAATATGCTTATAAAAAAATATCAAAAACTTGTTCAAATATTAATATTTTATTGACTTCTTATTTTGATGGAATTTTAGATAATATATCTTTATTCAAAAGCTTTTTCGTTAAAGCTTTACATATAGATTTAGTGGAAGATTCAAATCAATTGGAAAAAATTATAAACTTTATAAAAGAATCAGAAATGATTTTATCCTTAGGAATCATTGACGGAAGGAATATATGGAAAAATAATTATACAGATTCAATTAATAAGATTAAAAAAACAATAGAATTTATAGGAGAAGATCGTGTTATGATAGCACCCAATTGTTCTCTTTTGCATGTTCCTATAGATATAGAAGAAGAAAAAAACCTTCATAAAGAAGTAAAAAAAATAATGTCTTTTTCTAAACAAAAAATTTATGAATTAAATGATTTAGACCTTATTTTGAAAGGAAATAAAGAAATTTTATTAAAAAATTCTTCTTTATTAGAACAATCTAAAATTTCTTCTATTTTTCATAACAAAAAGATAAAAGAAAGAGCAACAAAAATTAAAGAAGAAGACATACGAAGAAAAAATCCTTTTTATATCAGGCAAGAAAAACAAAAAAAAAAATTTAATCTTCCTATTTTTCCAACTACTACTATAGGGTCTTTTCCTCAAACAAAAGAAATACGTAGTTTACGAAATAAATTTCGTAAAAAAGAATTAACAAAAGAAGAGTACAATAAAAAGATAAAATATTTTATTATTGACGTTATTAAGAAACAAGAAAAAATAGGGTTAGATGTTTTAGTACATGGTGAGTTTGAAAGAAGTGATATGGTAGAATATTTTTCAGAAAAATTAAATGGAATAATGTCTACTAATAATGGATGGGTCCAAAGCTATGGCAGTAGATGTGTAAAGCCTCCTATTATATATGGAGATGTTAGTAGAACTGGAGATATGACTGTTGATTGGATATGTTTTGCTCAATCTCAAACAAAAAAATTAATGAAAGGAATGTTGACTGGTCCAGTTACTATTTTAAAATGGTCATTTGTTAGAAATGATCAACCTATTTCTCATACTGCTTATCAAATCGCTTGGGCTATTAGAGAAGAAGTTTTATCTTTAGAAAAGTCTGGAATTCAGATAATTCAAATTGATGAACCTGCTATTAGAGAAGGATTACCTTTGAAAAAGAAGAATTGGGAATATTATTTTAATTGGGCTATTAAATCTTTTTTGATTTCTTCAAGTGGAGTAAAAGATGAAACACAAATTCACACACATATGTGTTATAGTGAATTTAATGATTTCTTAGAAAAAATAGCAAATCTGGATGCAGATGTAATTACTATGGAAACTTCTAGATCAAAAATGGAATTATTAAAGGCTTTCTCTGTTTTTTCTTATCCTAATGAGATTGGTCCAGGAGTATATGATATCCATTCTCCAAGAATACCTTCCGTAGAAGAAATTCTAGATTTAATAAAAAAAGCTTCAAAAGAATTACCAATAAAAAATATTTGGATTAATCCAGATTGTGGATTAAAAACTAGAAAATGGGAAGAGGTATTGAAAGCTTTAAAAAATATGACATCAGCAGCAAAAATAGCGAGAACAAAACTTTACAATCAATCTCCTTAATTTTATATTTGTATTATACAAATTAAGGTAAGAAATGATTTCATTGCGGAAAAAAGAGGAAACAATAAAAAAAGAATTTAATCAATTAAATAGTTGGGAAGAAAAATATGAGTACTTGATAGATTTAGGAGGAAATTTATCAAAAAAATCGGATGAATTTAGATCAGATAAAAGATTGATTCACGGATGTCAATCAAGAATATGGTTAGATGCTGAGATAAAGGAGTCTCGTATTTTTTTTGATGCGGATGGTGATGCTTTGTTACCTAGAGGAATGGCTGCTCTTATGATTTATGTGTATTCAGGAGTATTCCCTTTTGAAATTATTTACTCAAATGCAAATTTTATTTATGAAATAGGATTTCAAACTTTTTTATCTCCTATTAGAGCTAATGGTATGTTTTTATTTTTAAAGAAAATAAAATTTTACGCTATGGCTTTTAATACAAAAATTTCTATTGAATTAAATAATAAAAAGAGAAAATAAAAAATTGAAATGTTTCAAACTATTAATCCTGAAAATAAAAAAGTTTTAAAAACTTATTACTTTTTATCTGAAAAGGATCTTAGAAAAAAACTATTTATAGCTAATCATGCATACAAAAATTGGAAAAATTATTCTTTTAATTCTAAAATTAAATGCTTGAAAAAATTATATTTTTGTATACAGGAAAACATAAATACTATATCTCGTTTAATTACCCAAGAAATGGGAAAGCCTATTCATCAATCTCGTTTAGAGGTGAATAAAAGTTCAAATTTATGTAAATACTATTCTCAATTAAAGGAGAATTCCATATTTTTTCAAAATATTCCCACAAAAGAATATGAAAAATCTTATGTTATATTCGAACCTATAGGGGGGATTTTAGGAATTGTTCCATGGAATTATCCTGTTTGGCAAACCATAAGATCTACTATTCCTAATTTATTATTAGGAAATGCAGTTCTTATTAAACCAGCTATTAATACAGCAGGTAGTTGTCTAATGTTAGAAAAAATTTTTACAAAATCTGGATTTCCTAAAGGGATTTTTCAAATTTTATTAATAGACATTCCTAAAATAGAATTAGTTATAGCAGATCCAGTAATTCAAGGAGTAACATTTACAGGTAGTTCTTTATCTGGAAGCATAATCGGATCATTGTCTGGAAAGTATACTAAAAAATCTATTTTGGAACTAGGGGGGAATGATGCCTTTGTAGTTATGAAAGATGTTAAAAATATTGAAAAAATAGCAAAAATTGCAACAGAATCTAGATTAAATAATACAGGACAAACATGTATATCCGCAAAAAGATTTATTATTGATCAATCTATAGTTGATGATTTTATAGATTTAGTTATTAAAGAAATGAAAAAATATAAAATGGGAGACTTATATAACGAATCTACTAAAATAGGTTATATTTCGCGTCATGATTTATCCGAAAAATTATATTCTCAATATCAGAATATTATATCAAATGGAGGAAAAATTTGTTTAGAAATTAATAGAAAAAATAACTTTTTTTCTCCTTCTTTATTAAGAGTTGATACAAATAATTGTATAATGAAAAAAGAAGAAATTTTTGGTCCAATAGGAATAGTTTCTCTCTTCTATAAAGAAGAAGAAATTTCTGACATTGTTAATAATACATGTTATGGATTAGGGGCATCTATTTGGACAGAAGATTTAGAAAAAGCGGAGAGATTATCAAAAAAAATAAATACTGGAATGGTGTTTATTAATGAAATGGTTAAATCAGATGTTCGTTTTCCTTTTGGAGGGGTAAAAAAATCTGGATATGGTAGAGAATTATCTATTTTGTCCATAAAAGAATTTTCCAATTGGAAAACAATAATTATGAAAAAATTATAAATTTTTACGCATTCTTGCGACAGGAATATTCATTTGATCTCTATATTTAGATACTGTTCTTCTAGCTATTAAGTAACCTTTTTTTTTGAGTATTTTTGATAATTCTTCATCAGTAAAAGGTTTTTTTTTATTTTCATTATAAATATATTCTTTTAAAAACTTCTTTATTTCAATAGAAGAAATATCTTCTCCTTCTTTATTTTTCATTTTTTCAGAAAAAAAACTTTTAATTAAAAAAGTTCCATATGGTGTATTGACATATTTACTATTAGCTACACGTGAAACTGTAGAAATTCCTACGCCAATTTTTTGAGAAATATTTTTTAAAATCATAGGTTTTATTTTAACTACATCCCCAGTTAAAAAATATTCTTTTTGATAATTCATAATAGCGTTCATTGTTAATAACAAAGTATTTTGACGTTTTTTTATTGCGTCTACAAACCATTTTGCAGAATCAATCTTATGTTTTAAAAATAGAATGGTTTCCTCTTTATTTTTTAAATTTTTCTCTTTGGAGTCTTTGTAAGACTTTAGCATGTCTAAATACGAAGATGAAACTTTTAAGTCTGGAATATTCTTTTGATTTAAAGAAAGTTCTAATTTGTTATTATCTGAAATAAAAATAGTAAAATCTGGTATAATATAATTTAAATTTTTTGTATTTTCTGAACACCCTCTACCAGGTTTCGGATTTAATTTTTTTATTTGAAAAATAGACTTTCTCAAATCTTTTTTCGTTATACCTAATTTTTTTTGTATTTTCTGATAATGTTTTTTTACAAACAATTCAAAATTTGATTGAATAATTTGTTTAGATAAAATAACTTCTTTCGTTATTTTTTTTTTTTCTAATTGAATTAGTAAACATTCTTGTAAGTTTCTAGCACCTATACCTACAGGGTCTAATTTTTGTATGTATTTTACAATTAATTTTTCTAATTTTTTTTCTGTAACAGATATTCCAAGTATCAAAAAAATATCATCAACCATAGATGATACTTTTCTTCTTATATAACCGTCATCGTCTATATTTCCTAATATAAAATCTGCTATTAGAAGGTCTTTTTCATCTAAATGAAAAGTATGTAATTGATTTTTTAAATATTCTTGAAAAGAAATTCCAGAAATAATAGGAATTTGTTTCTCAAAAGGAGAAATTTTGTGATTAATTCGGGAATCTTCAACTTCATCATTATTACTAAGATATTGTTCATATTCAGAGTTGTTTATAGTTTTATTTTGATCTTTTGAAAGATCGAAATCATTTTCTAAAGTTTCGGATTCTGAATATTCTTTTTTTAAATCATAATAATTTTCCTCTTCTAATGCCGGATTTTCTTCTAATTCTTGTTGAACTCTTTGTTCAAAATCAAAAGTAGATAATTGAACTAATTTCATTAGTTTAATTTGTTGTGGAGAAAGTTTATGTTGTTCTTTTTGTGCTAATTGCTGTTTTAACATAAAAAAACGAAATATGTTTTAAAACTCTGCATTATTTGGAGTTCTAGGAAATGGAATAACATCACGAATATTGTTCATTCCTGTGATAAATTGGACTAAACGATCAAATCCTAATCCAAACCCACTATGAGGAGCGGATCCAAAACGACGTGTGTCCAAATACCACCAAAGTTTATTTTTATCTGTATTTGTATCTTTTATTCGTTGCAATAATATTTCATAACGTTCTTCTCTTTGAGATCCTCCAATAATTTCTCCTATATCTGGAAATAAAATATCCATAGCTCTAACTGTTTTTTCATCATTATTAATACGCATATAGAAAGCTTTAATACAAGAAGGATAATCAAATATGACAACAGGAATTTTAAAATATTTATTTACTAAATATTGTTCATGTTCCGATTGTAAATCCATCCCCCAAGAAATTGGGTGAAAAAATTTTGTACTTTGTTTTTTTTCTTCTTTAATAAGAATTTCTATAGCTTCTGTATAGCTGATTCTCTTAAATGGAAATTTCAATACAAGGTATAATCTTTCTAAAAGGTGTTCTTTCTTATTATTTTTATACTTTTCTAAGTATTCGTTTAAAAATGACAAATCTTCTAGATTTTTATCAACAACATATTTAATAATGAATTTTAAAAAATCTTCTGCCAAATTAATATTATCATTCAAATGATAAAAAGCGATTTCTGGTTCTATCATCCAAAATTCTGATAAGTGTCGTGATGTATTAGAATTTTCTGCACGAAATACAGGACCAAATGTATAAACTTTACCTAAACCCAAAGCAGCTGTTTCTGCTTCCAATTGTCCAGATACACTTAAATAAGTTTTGCATTTAAAAAAATCTTTTTCATAGTCTATTGGACTTTTTTTTAAATCCATAGTAGTAATTTGAAACATCTTTCCACTACCTTCGCAATTTGAAGTTGTAATTATTGGAGTATGAAGATAAAAAAAACCACGATCATGAAAATATTTATGTATACAAAAAGCTATATGATGACGTATTCTCATGACACAACCAAAAATATTTGTCTTGAAACGTAAATGAGCTTGTTCTCGAAGTTTTTCGAAACTATGTCTTTTTGGTTGTAAAATTGATTTTTGGATAATAGATGGATCTGTAGATCCATATATGAGAATATCTGAAGACTTCAATTCTATATATTGTTTTTCACCTATACTTTTTATTATAATTCCTACAACTCTAATTGAGGTTCCAATTGTTATTTTTTTAGATATTTTTTTTTCTAATTTTTCGGATAAAATAATTTGTAAGTTTTTAATTGTAGATCCATCATTTATGGTAATAAAGATAGAATAACGGAAAGAACGTACCCATCCTTCAACTAATACTTTTTTATTTATAAAATACTTTTCTTTATTTAATAATTCTTTAATAGAATATTTTTTTATCATTATATTCTCATTATTTCTTCTTCTTTTTGAAGAAAAAAATCTTCTATTTTTTTTATATATTCACTTGTGATTTTCTGTATCTTAATTTCTCCTGATTTAGAAAAATCTTCAGATACTTTTAATTTTCTTATTTGTTGATTATTTTTCTTTCGTATATTTCTTATAAGTATTTTTGCATGTTCGATTTTAACTTTAACTTTTTTCATCAAATTTTTTCTTCCTTCTTCTGTTATAATTGGTAATCGTATATGAATAGATTCTCCTTTATTAGTAGGAACGAATCCTAAATTAGAATCTATAATAGCTTTATCTATATGTGCTATAATGGAACGATCCCAAGGACGAATAATAATATTCATATTATCTACAATAGAAATGCTGGCGATTTCTATAAGATTTTGATACCTTCCATAACATTTTATTTTTATTTTTTCTAAAATAGAAGATATGGATTTACTTCCAAATCGAATACGATGTATTTCTTCTTTTAATTGCTTCAAAATTTTTTCCATGTCCTTTTTACAAGAAAAAAAAATGTTTTTTAATTCGTCCATAATTTTATTTTTCTAATTTAGAAACCAAAGTTCCTATTTCTTCTCCAGAAATCACTTTTTTAAAATTACCTTTTCTGTTGATATCAAAAATAATAATTGGTAAATTATTTTCATTTCCTAAAATGAATGCAGTTTGATCCATTACTTTTATTCCCATTTGATATGCCATGTCAAAAGATATACTTTTAATTTTTTTTGCATATTTATCTTTTTCTGGATCCGTAGTATAGATTCCGTCAACTCTAGTTCCTTTTAGTAAAATATCAGCTTTTATTTCTATAGCTCGTAAAACTGCAGCTGTATCTGTAGTGAAATAAGGATTTCCTAATCCCGCTACAAATATTACTACTCTACCCTTTTCAAGATGATGAATTGCTCTTTCTTTACCAAAAGGTTCTGCTATTTGATCCATTCTAATAGCTGTTTGAATATAAGAGCATATTCCTACATTTCCTAAATATGATTGAAAAGCTATTCCATTAATGACAGTGGCTAACATTCCCATATAATCTCCTTCTATACGATCTATCCGATTTATACCATTTATTGTTTTTTCCTTTATTCTAGAAAATCCTCTAAATATATTACCTCCTCCAATTACTATAGCTACTTGAGCTCCCATATCTACTACTTTTTTGACTTCTTCTGCATATTGTTGAAGACGGGTAGAATGAAGTCCAAATTCGTTGTTCCCCATTAAAGCTTCTCCACTTAATTTCAATAATGATCTTTTGTACTTCATGAAAATATATTTATTGAAAGTATATTTTTTAGAATTTCTTTATTTTAAGAAATAAGGATATTATGGAAAAATTCCTAATTTTTCATAAGAATCTACAATTTTATTTATAGCAAGTACAAATGCAGAGGTACGTAAATTCTCTATTTTCGACGATTTCTTTATATCGAGAATTTTATGAAATCCACTAATCATTGTATCTTCTAATCCACTTCGTACTAAATCTATTTCATTTGGTCCTTTTAATATGATTTTTTTTTCTTCCTTTGGAATTTTGTTTTTGCAAACAGTTTCAATAACCTGTAATAATTCTGCATTCATATTTTCACTAAATCTTTTTTCCATTCTTCCATAACGAACATGGCTTAAATTTTTAAGCCATTCAAAATAAGAAACGGTAACACCTCCTGCATTAAGATAAATATCAGGAACTACAATAATTCCCTTTTTTTCTAATATTTCATCTGCTTCTGGAGTAATAGGTCCATTTGCAGCTTCTCCAATTATTTTAGCCTTAATACGATTTGCATTATTTTTATGAATTACATTTTCCAATGCTGCAGGAATTAAAATATCGCATTCCAATTCTAAAGCAGTTTCTGTATTTTCAATATTTTTTGCTCCTGGAAAATTTAATATGGATCCAGTTTTTTTTAAATGTAAAATAACATCGGAAACATTTAATCCTTTTTGATTATAAATAGCTCCTTCTCTTTCCGCTAAAGCTACAATAATGGCTCCAGCTTCATGAAAAAAAGTAGCAGCATGATAGCCAACATTTCCCAACCCTTGTATTATAATTTTTTTCCCCACTAACCCAACGTCAAGCCCTATAGAAGACATATCTTCTTTCATTCGACATAATTCTCTAATTCCATAAAATACTCCTAATCCTGTTGCTTCTTTTCTACCTCTAACTCCTCCTTGAGAAACCGGTTTTCCGGTGACACAGGCTAATGCATCTACATCTTTAGGACAAACAGATAAAAAAGTATCAAAAATCCAACTCATTTCTCTTTCTCCAGTTCCATAATCAGGAGCAGGAACATCAATTCCTGGACCTATGAAATTTTTTTTAATTAATTCAGAAGTATAACGACGAGTTATTTTTTCTATATCTTCTTCCGATACAGCTTGTGGATCAATTTTGATTCCTCCTTTTGCTCCACCAAAAGGAACATCAACTATAGCACATTTGTAAGTCATTAAAGCTGATAACGTCATGATTTCATCTTGATTGACCTTAATACTATACCTAATTCCTCCCTTACAAGGGAGTTTATGATGAGAATGTTGAACTCGATAAGCCTCAATAACTTTAATTTCCTTTCCTATTTTTACAGGGAAATTCATACGGTATACAGCATTACAAGATTTAATCTGCTCCAAGAGGCCTTTTTCAATAGAAAGAAATCGTTCAGCTTTGTCAAAATTTTTTTCTATACAATTAAAGAAACTGTTTTTAACAGGTTTGTCTTGATTTTTTTTTGACATAAAAAAGTTTTTACACATTTTTTAGTTTTTTTTTAGAAATATAAGATGTGATATCAATTATATATTAGGATACAAATCTACATTTTATGTAGAAATTTTAATACATAAATATATTATGTTTAGATACTTTTCGATATAAATCGAGTATAATCATATTAAAATATTTATTATTTTTTTGGGAACTATAATTAATTTTTTAATTATTTTATCCTTTAATAAGAATTTCGTTTTTGAATGATTTAAGATTTTATTTTTTAATTCTTTGGTTGAAATGTTAGAATCAAATTGTTCTAAAAACTTTAATTTTCCATTAAACATAATTGGATACGTTATTTTATTTATTAAATATTTTGAATTCACAATAGGAATGGGATAGTTTATGATAGATTTTTTTTTCCCCAATTTATTCCATAATTCTTCGGCTATGTGAGGAGAGAATGGTGCCATTAGTTGAACCATAGGCTCTAATATTTTTCTTTTATTGCATCTTAGCGCAATTAGTTTATTTACGAAAACCATCAATGAACTAATGGATGTATTTAAAGAAAAAGAATTTATTTTATTTTTTACTTCTTTTATAGTAGAATGCAAAATTTGTAATTCTTTTAGAGTCGGATTTATTTCACTAATTTGAAAATTATTTTCTTTATGAAACAAAGACCATAATTTTTTTATAAAATTTTTCATTCCTTTTATTTTCTCATCATTCCAAGGTTTTGATTGGGTAATAGGGCCTAAAAACATTTCATATATTCTAAATACATCTGATCCATATTTATCACATATTTTATCAGGGTTTATAACATTCAATTTAGATTTGGACATTTTTTCCAATTTTCTTTTACATATAAATATTCCTTTTTCTAATAAAAAGTTAAAAGTGCAAAATTCTGGTTTATTTTTTTTAAATTTTTTTATATCTAATTCGTTATTTCCTTTAATTAAGGAAAGATCTACATAAATTTCTTGAAAAGAAATATTTTTATTAATACTTTTTTTTAGTAATCCATAAGAAATAAAAGTATTTTCTCCTATGATTTTTATTATAGAAGCAGAATAACTAAGTATCATTCCTTGGTTTAATATTTTTTTGAAAGGTTCTTCAGTTGTAATCCAACCTCTATCTTTTAAAAATTTATGCCAAAATCTAGCGTAAATCAAATGCCCTGTACTATGTTCAGATCCTCCAATATACAAATCAACATTTTTCCAGTAATTTTCTTTTTTTTTATCAAGAAAAAATTGATGATTATGAACATCCATATATCTAAGAAAATACCAACTAGATCCAGCCCAACTTGGCATTGTATTAATTTCCATCGGAAATATATTTTTATGGTCGATCAATGTATTTGAAACTATTTTCATATTTTTTTCATCCCAAGCCCAATTTTTTACTCTTGTTAATGAAGATTTTCCATTTTTTGGATGATAATTATTTACCTTGGGCAAGATGATAGGTAACTTATTTACAGGAATTGTTCTTGGAATTTTTTTTTTAAAATAAATAGGAATTGGTTCTCCCCAATATCTTTGTCTAGAAAAAATGGCATCACGTATTTTGTAATACGTGTTTTCCTCTCCTATATTTTTTTCTATTAATATTTTTGTAATTTTTTTTCTTGCTTCTTTTAGGTTTAATCCATTTAATAGATCAGAATTAGTACAAATTTCATTATTATTTATATTTTTTTTGTATACTTTAATAATTTCTAATCTAAATTTCTTAGCAAAATTATTACTTTTTTTTTCGTGTCCAGGTATTCCTACAATAGATTTTATTATATCATTCTTTACAAAAAAAGAATTACTAATATAAATAGGAATTTTTTTTTTGAGAAAAGGATGGAAAATATAGTTTCCTGTAAAAACTCCAGAAACTTTTTCTTCTTCTTCCTTAAAAAAAGAATTGTTTTTCAAGTATTTTGAAACGTTTTTTTTATGAGAATCAACACTAATTTCATTTACTATTGGATGATCTGGAGATAAAATAACAAAAGTTACTCCAAATATCATTTCTGGACAAAAAAGAAAAAATTTTATTTTTTTTATTTTTTCATTGTTGTATACAACATTTAATGTGACAAAAAATTTTATTGATTTTCCTATCCAATTAATCTGTAATCTTTTGAGAGATTGAGAACATTCAACTAAATTTAGACCTTTTATAAGTCTTTCTGCATATGCACTAATTCTTATGTGCCATTGTAACATGTTTTTTTTATATACTGGATATCCTCCTCTTTGACTTTTTCCATTTTTAATTTCATCATTGGCTAAAACAGTTCCTAAATCTGGACACCAATTGACTATATTTTTACACAAAAAGGCTAAACGATAATCTAAAAGAATAGTTTCCTTTTCAAAAGAATTGAAATCATTCCACTCTTTTGAATTAAATTTCTTTTTATAAGAAGTACTTGCATTTACAAAAAAATTTCCATTTTTATTAAATTCTTCTACTAGAATTTCTATAGGTTTAGCTTTTTTACAATTTTTATCATACCAAGAATTAAAAATTTGAATAAACATCCATTGAGTCCAATGATAATAATTGGGGGAACTAGTATATAGTTTACGATTCCAATCAAAAGAAATCCCTATTTTATTCATTTGAATTTGATACTTTTGAGAATTTTTTAAAGTAGTATCTGAAGGATGGTTTCCTGTTTGAATTGCATATTGTTCTGCGGGTAATCCAAAAGAATCAAATCCCATTGGATTTAAAACGTTATATCCTTCTACACGTTTATATCTTGCATAAATATCTGAAGCAATATAACCTAAACAATGTCCTACATGAAGCCCTTCTCCAGAAGGATAAGGAAACATATTTAAAATATAAAATTTTTTCTTTTTTTCATTTTCTTTTACATAAAAAATATTATGTTTTTTCCAATATTTTTGCCAACGTTTTTCTATTTCTTTAAAATTATATTCCATTTTTATTTAAATTTTATTTATAGAATGAATAATGAATAGAATAATTGCAATGGTTACGTAACTTCTATATATACGTTTTACAACACAACTTCTAAAAGTAATCCATCGCACGTAATTATATATAATCACTATAATCACATCAAATTGAAATGCTATTATAATAAATAGTTAAAAAAGGTACAAACAAAGAATAAAATGTTTAATGAACACCAAGATTATTTAAATAATGATGAATTTATCAATAGTCAAACTATTAGTAGTTTAATAAAAATTATCCATAACCATCCAAATGATGTTATCAAAATATTTAATTTATTAAAATTATGCAAGGCAATTTCTGTTTTTAATGAATTAAATTTTTCTGTAAAAAAAAAAATTATAGAAAAATTACCTTCAGTTAAAAAAATGAAACTTTTGAATAAATTACCAATAGATGATCGTCTTTCTTTTTTAAAGAAACTTCCTGAGAGAATATTAAAAAATTTAATCAAGTATTTAAATCCAGAAGAAAGATACAAAATACTAATTTCATTAGGATATCCAAAAAATAGTATAGGACGTTTTATTATTCCATATTATATTTCTGTTCCAAAAAATTGGAAAATACAAAAAGTTTTAGATTATATACAAAGAAAAGAAATAAAAAATGAAAATATAATAGAAGTTTTGTACGTAGTTGATCAAAAAGGAAAATTGATAAATGACATAAAAATTGGAGAACTATTTTTAGTAAATCCAAAAATAGAAATATCTAATTTGATAAATAATAAATCTACCATTTTTTTAAATCTTAAAGATACAGAAAAAAAAGCCGTTAAATTTTTTACTATTAATAATAGAATTTCAATACCAGTTGTTGATAATCAAAAATTTTTACTTGGAATAGTAACAGTGAATGATATTTTACTTTTTTTGAATGAAAATTATTACATGAAGAAAAAAGAATCAAATAAATCATATTTAAATGAATCATTATATAGGTTGATTAAAAAAAGGGCAGTTTGGTTAATTTTACTATTTATAGGAGAAATGTTAACCACAACAGTTATGCAAAATTTTTCAAATACACTTGAAAAAGCAGTAGTTCTTGTTTTATTTATACCATTAGTCGTTTCTAGTGGAGGTAATAGTGGTTCGCAAGCTGCTAGTTTAGTTATTCAAGCAATGGCTTTGAGAGAAGTGAAAATAAAAGACTGGTGGATAGTTATGCGAAGAGAGATTATTTGTGGTTTTTTTTTAGGAGGAATTTTAGGATTAACTGGATTTATACGAGTAGTAGCTTGGCATAATCTTAATTTATTTAATTATGGACCTCATTGGATATTAGTTGGAGTAACTATTTTTTTTTCTTTAATTGGAGTAGTTTTATGGGGAACTTTGAGTGGTTCTATGTTACCTTTTATAATTAAAAAATTTAGAGGAAATCCCGCTAGTTCTTCTGCACCTTTTGTTGCAACATTAGTTGACGTTATTGGATTAATCATATATTTTTCTATGTCTTATATTTTTTTACGTGGAACTTTATTATGAATGTGGAAAAGTATTTCTACAAATTTCTAGAACTTTTTTAAATTCCTCAGGAATTGGACAGATAAAATGACATTTTATACTTTCTTTCCTAGGATGAATGAAAGAAAGAGAAATAGCATGTAAAGCTTGTCTTTTTAAGATCTTTAAACAATTGTTTAGATATTTTATATTTTTATTTGAACATTTTTTTTTCATAAAAATTTTATTTCCTCCATAAGTTGAATCATGAAATAATGGATGTCCCAAATGTTTAAAATGGACTCTTATTTGATGTGTTTTTCCTGTTTTTATTTTACAAGAGACATATGTTACATATTTAAATCTTTCCAATACTTTATACTCTGTTACAGAATATTTACCTTTATTTTGGTAAATTTCTTCTAAAATTTTCATTTTTTTTCTATTTTTAGGATCTCGTCCAATAAATCCGGTTATAGTTCCTTTATTTTCTAATAAATCTCCCCATGCTAAAGCAATGTACTTTCTTTTAATAGTTCTGGAATAAAATTGTTGAGATAAATGTTTTTGTGAATATTCATTCTTAGCTAAGACTAATAAACCTGATGTATTTTTATCTAATCTATGGACTAAACCACATCTATATAAGTTAAAATCATTTAGCTTTGAGTTTAAGAAATGATATTTAATTCCATGAATTAATGTTCCTGTTTCGTTTCCGAATCCAGGATGAACTACCATTCCTGCAGGTTTATTTATCACAATAATATCTTCATCTTCATGAATAATATTTATTTTTATTTTTTCTGCATTAATATTTTCATATTTTAAGAAATCTAAAATGGGAGGTTTAAAAATTTTTGCTTGAATAAAATCCAATGGTTTTACTTTATAATTTTTTTTTACAATTTTTTTGTTTACTAAAATTTTTCCTGAATTCGTGTGTTTTTGAATTTCGTTTCTACTAATATTTTTAATATGTTCTTTTAAAAATTTATCAATTCGAATTTCTTTTTGGTTATTACCTGCAATAATTGTAATTGATGTAGATTCATTCATTAGATATTATAGTATTTTTTTCTTCTGTTTTTTTGTTAAAACCTTTTTCTTCATCCATCAGATTATCTAACACTTTTTTTGAAGTTAGCCATAATTCAACAGGTTTATTCTTTTCCCGAATTTCTCCAGGAGAAGGATTTTGTCGATATACTTTTGCATTTTTTTCGGGATCTATAATTGGATGGTCATAATAATAATTAATAACATGAAAAAAATTTGTTTTTAAAGTAAAATTTGCATCATGCAATGACATTCCCATCACATTTGGAACGACTAAATTATTTTTTTCATATCCTTTTCCAATTATCAAAGTTATTCCTTCTTCATTAGAAGGAAAAATAAATCCAGATTGGATTAATTTGTTTTTGTAAAAAACTTTTAAAACAATATTTTTAGATATATCATTGATATATTTGATTTCTTTAATAAGAATATGATTAGAATTCAGTAGTTTTATCGCAAAAGATTTATTTTTATTTATAATATTTGGTAATACTGTACGATTTTTTAATTTTGACTTAAAATTAACTTTTAAGTAAACATGTCTACCTTCTTTTACATGATCGCCGGATTCTGGTGAAAAGGAAATTATCCTATTTTTTTCTAAATTAGGATCATAATATGATGTATCTATATCATATTTCAATCCTAGTTTTTTAAGAATAGATGTAGCCTGAGATAAGGTCATATAACGTAAGTTAGGAACTATTACGTAAGAACCATGTTTTGTATAGATATCGGTCCATTTTAATGCAAAATGAGCGATTTTATATAGAATAAATATGGAAATCAAAAAGTTAATAATAAATATTATAAAATATTTTGAATAATTCATGAAAAAATATTTTTTAAATATAAAAATTATGTTTGTAGGTATGAAATTAAAAAACAGTAAAATAAAAATAAAGGTAAAATCATGAAAAATATTGCAATAATCACAGGTGGATATACAAAAGAATCTGAAATTTCAATGAAAAGTGGAAAAATGGTTTATGAAAATTTGTGTAGAAAAGAGTTTAATCCTTATCAAATTTATATTCTTAAAGAGGAATGGTTTTTCATGAAAGAAAAAAAAAAATATCCTGTTGACAGACGTAATTTTTCTATTAAAATAGAAAAACAACGTATACATTTTGATTGTGTTTTCAATGCTATTCATGGATCTCCAGGAGAAGATGGTATGATGTCTGCTTATTTTGAATTATTAAACATTCCTTATACAGGATGTGATTTTCACCATTCTAATATGACTTTTAATAAAAAATATTGCTTAACTTTATTAAAACATTTTGGAATTAATACAGCTAAATCTTATTTTCTAAATAAAAATGAAACTTTTTGTGAAGAAGAAATTATAAAGAAAATAGGACTTCCTTGTTTTGTTAAACCTAATCGATCTGGATCAAGTTTCGGAATTAGTAAAGTTTATAAAAAGAAAGATTTATCTAATGCATTAGAAAAAGCTTTTGAAGAAGATCAAGAAATTATTTTTGAATCTTTTCTTGAAGGTAGAGAAGTGTCAGTAGGAGTTTTTTCATTTGGAGACGAAATTATTGTATTACCTATAACAGAAATAATTAGTCAAAATGATTTTTTTGATTTTGAATCAAAATATTCTGGAAAATCCCAAGAAATAACTCCAGCAAAATTACTACCAATAATTAAAAATAAAATACAAGAAGTTTCAAAAAAGGTATATAGTTGTCTAAACTTATCAGGGATATCTCGAGCTGAATATATTATAGTTAATGAAGAACCTTATTTTTTAGAAATAAATACTATTCCTGGTCTTTCAGAAGAGAGTATTTTTCCAAAACAATTGAAAACAGCTGGAATATCTTTTTCCGATTTACTCAAAAAGTATATTAATTTCTCTATCAAAAAAATGAATGAAGGATTATAAAGATTATTGTAAATTTGCAATTACATTTTTTTTTACAAAAAAATTTTTTTTTATGAAAAAAAATCAACATTTTTTTGATTAAAAAAACAATTGAATATAAGAACGATATTCCTATTACTAAATATTGAAAAAATAAATACATTTTATTATTTTGATTATTTAAATATTTGATATACGAAAAATGAAGTCATATAAGCTAATATGCTCATGAATAAAAATTGTACTATTGGCCATTTCCAAGATTTTGTTTCTTTTTTTATTGTAACTAAAGTGCTCATACACTGCATAGAAAATGCATAGAAAAAAAGTAAGGAAATTCCTGTTGCTAAATTATAAATAGGTTCTCTATTTTTTTTATAAGAAATTTTCTCTTCTAAAGAGTTATTTTTTTTAGACATAGCATCCATTATATATATGGAATCCATTGTACTTATAAAAACTTCTCTAGCTAAAAGAGAAGATAATAATCCTATTCCAATTTTCCAATCATATCCTAATGGATAAATAATAGGTTCTATTGATTTTCCAATTAATCCTAGATACGAGTGAGGTAATTCTTTTTTTTTAATGTATTTCGTTAAAATGAATGATTTTTGATGTGAAATATTTTCCGATGGACCAAAAGTACCTAAAACCCAAATTAACACATTAACTAATATAATTATTCTTCCTGTATTGAAAATAAAGGATTTAATATTTATCCATAAAGAAACAAATATATTTGTGAATATGGGAACTTTATAGGTGGGGATTTCCATAATAAGATGGCTTTTATAATCTTTTCTCAAAAATTTATGTAAAATCATTGATACACTTAACGAAGAAAAAACTCCTAATAAATACATAATCATAAGAACTGCTCCTCTTAATTGAATAAAGCACCATTTATAATTCGGGATTATTATAGATATAATTAAGGTATAAATAGGTAATCTTGCAGAACAAGTCATAAAAGGAGTAGCTAAAATAGTAATTAAACGATCTCTAGGGTTTTCAATATGTCTAGCTGACATAATAGCTGGAATAGCACAAGATATACTAGATATAAAAGGGACAACACTCTTTCCATTTAATCCAAAAGGTCTCATAATTCGATCCATTAAAAAAGTCACTCTACTTATATAACCACTTTCTTCCATAAGAAGAAGAAAAAATAATAAAATAAAAATTTGTGGAATAAAAGAAATAACAGTACTAATCCCAGGTAATATTCCTTTTAATAAAAAATCATTTAAAGGGCCTGGATAAAAATTCTCTAATTTTTTTTGAATTAAAGAAAAAAAAAATTCTATGAATTTTTTAGGTGGATCTGTCCAAAAGAAAACACATTGAAAAATGAAAAAAAGTAGAAAAAAGAAAATAAAATAACCCCAAAAAGGATGAACAATTAAGTTTTTATCTATTTTTTTTGAAAATTCTAAATAATTTTTTTCTTTATCCGATGTTAATCTATAAACTGTTTTAGAAATAATTTTTTCAATTTCTTCATATCTATTTACAATTTCTTTTATTTGCAATCTTTTTGATGAAATATTATATTTTATTTTTACATTATTGATATCATGACGTTTTTTCAAATATTTTCCATCATAAGCTAAATAATACCAAGCTTTATAAGTATTTACTTTATAAATTTTTTTTATTTCATTAACAGCAAAAGAATAACGAAATCCTAAATTAAAAAAATCTAATTTTTTTTGTCTATTTAAATCTTTGACTTTTTTTTTAATCATTTCTAATCCCACACCCTTTCTTGCATTAGTGAAAACAATTTCCGTTTTAAGAAATTTTTTTAATTTTTTTATATTAATAAATAATCCTTTTTTTTTTGCTTCATCTAACATATTTAATACAAATAAAACAGGAAAACCTAAATCTTGAATTTGTCTAAATAAAAGAAGGCTTTTCTTTATATTAGAAGAATCAGCTACAACTATAATTTTATCCGGATAATCTATATCATCTGTATTGTTAAGTAATTTTCTGACTATTTCTTCATCTTCAGATGAAGGATATATGCTATAAACTCCTGGAAGATCTATAATCTGATACAATGTTCTTTCATGAAAAAAATATCCTACTTTTTTTTCTACCGTAACTCCTAAATAATTTCCTATTTTTTGATTAAGTCCAGTTAATTTATTAAATAAAGAAGTTTTTCCTACATTGGGATTTCCAATAAGTGCTAATTTTATTATTTTTTTTTGCATTATTTATTTAATAGGTTTTATTATGATGTTCTCCGCTTCCTTTTTACGTAAAGCCAAGAAAGTTTCATTATAACTTATACATAGTGGATCACAGAAAATAGAAACAAAAATAATTTCAACTTTCACACCAGGTAATATTCCTAATTCTAACAACTTAACAGGAAAATTTTCGTTATATTTATATCCTTTAATAATTCCTTTTTCTCCTCTTTTAAGATTGGATAAATTCAAATTTTATATATTTATTGTAATAAAAAATAATTGTTGTAATAATAAAAAATAAAGAATAAAAATTTAAATTTATCTTTTTTATTTTTAAGTTATCGTATAATGGGATCCATTATTATTAAGCTCATACAATTGCTTCTTAGCATTTCTATATTAATAGTTATTCATGAACTAGGACATTTTATTTTAGCTCAAATATTTAAAGTAAGAGTTGAAAGATTTTTTTTGTTTTTTGACCCTTGGTTCTCTATTTTTAAAAAAAAAATAGGACATACTACTTATGGAATTGGTTGGTTACCATTAGGTGGATATATAAAAATATCCGGAATAATAAAAGATGAAAAAACTTTTTTAAAATCCTCCGAAAAAAATTGGGATTTTCGTTCAAAATCAGCAATAAAAAGATTATTAATTATTTCTGGAGGAATTATTTTCAATATATTATTATCTGTTTTTATTTTTTCTTGTTTCTTATTTAATAATGGAGAAGAATGCCTTCCTACCAAAAATATTAAATATGGGATAGAAGTTGATTCTTTAGGAAGAAAGATAGGATTTAAAAATGGAGATAAAATTATATTTGTAAATAATAAATATGTTCCGTATTTCAATGACCTTCCTAAAGAAATTCTTTTAGGAAATTCCGTAACTGTAAATAGAATGGGAAAAATTATAAAAATATCGTTGAACAATAAAAAAAAATTTTTCTTTGATAGAAAGAAAATCAGTTTTTTTATTAAACCACGTGTTCCTCCTATTATAAATTATGTAGTAAAAAATTCTCAAGCGGAAAAGTACGGATTAAAAAATAATGATGAAATATTAGCAATTAATTCTAAATTAATTGTTTTTTCTGATCAACTCAGGGATTTTTTTTTATCTAAAAATTATAAGAATAAAGATGTAATAGTTTCCGTAAATAGAAATGGAAAGTTTCTTCAAAAAAAAATTTCTTTAGATTCAGAAGGAGTATTAGGAATACTCTTGAAAGATTTTACGGATTTAAATTACATTTTTCCTTTTCAAAAAAAGAAGTATTCTTTTTTTGAAAGTATTTTCCATGGAATGAAGAAGTCTTTAGATGTTTTAAAAAATCAAATTTTTTTTTTAAAAAATATTTTTCATGTAGAAACGAAAGCTTATAAACAAGTAGGAAGTTTTTTTTCTATGGCTAAAGAATTTCCTTCCGAATGGGATTGGAACGTCTTTTTTACTTTGACTGCTACTTTATCTATTTGGTTAGCTTTCTTAAATTTACTTCCAATTCCATCATTGGATGGAGGTTATATATTATTCATTTTGATAGAAATAATTATAGGAAAAAAAATAAACGAAAAAATTATTGATCAATGCACGATTATTGGATTTATAACAATTAGTTTAATTATGATTACTATTATTATTTGGGATATATTTAAGATATTTATTTATTAATAATATGCTTTCTTATTAAAGAAAAAAATATTAGTTGGTGTGATGCCCAAATCTATTGATAAATCATTTTCATGAAGAAATCCAATTTCTTTTACTGGATAAAAAAAACTCAATCCTATTTTAATAACATTTTTTTTACATAAAAGAATAAATCTATCATAAAAACCTTTTCCATAACCAATTCTATAACCTTTTAGATCAAATATTAGTAATGGAATAAATATTACTTCAATAATAGAAGGTGATACAATCCGTTTTTCTGTATAAATAGGTTCAAGAATTCCATATTTACTTTTTTTTAAAAGAGTTTTT
Source organism: Blattabacterium cuenoti (assembly GCF_014251995.1). Lineage (GTDB taxonomy): Bacteria > Bacteroidota > Bacteroidia > Flavobacteriales > Blattabacteriaceae > Blattabacterium > Blattabacterium cuenoti_AE. The sequence goes on along the minus strand of NZ_CP059205.1, from coordinate 509,927 downwards.
TCATCAAAAAAGCAATTATCTATAGATAGGTCATAAAAGTTAGAATAAGGAATAGTTATATATTTTTTTTTTTGTTGTAAAAAATTTATAAAAATAAATGTATTAACCTCTTTATATTTTTTTATAGGTAAAAAAATATGATAATATTTTTTTTTCCATATAAAAAATAATTTTCTAAAATTTAAAAAAATTTGATAACTATAATCAAAAATCTCTTTCTGAGACAAGGACTGTCTGTAATAAAAATATTTTTTACGAAATTCTTCTTTATTCATTTTTAAAATTTAATTGAAAATTATATGATCTATAAAATTTTCTAGTATTTTTTTTATTTTTTTAGGATTTTCTATATGTCCCATATGACCTGTATGAACTTCGAAAAAACAAGTTTTATTTCCACTTTTTGCTTCTTCTCGAATTTCTTTTGCATTAAGAATTAAGTCGTATAAACCAATTATATACATTTTTGGAAAATTTGTTTTTTTTAGCAAAAATCTTCTATCTTTTCTGATAGAAATTCCTTTCAAGAAAGAAATTACACTACTTCTAGATGTGGAAAAAGCTATTTTTTTTACAAAACTAATTTCTTTTTGTAAGAATGGAATTTTTTTATAAGAGAAAAGTTTATTTACACTTTTTTTTACGAAAAAGGAGTAATTACTAATTGCTAGTTTTATAGATTGTAAACGAATTTTTTTTTTATTATCCGAGTCAGATTTTGCTGTAGAATGAAGCAAGCATAATCCTAAAAAAATTTCTGGATATTTTTCAGCTATAGCTAGAGCAATATATCCTCCCATAGAATGTCCTAAAAATACGGCTTTTTCTATATTTTCTTTTTCCAAAATTATTTTCACAATTTCAGCACCTTTTTCCATAGAAAAAACAGTATCATAATTTAATATAAAATCACTTTTTCCATGCCCTGGAAAATCAATTAAAATAAATTTATATTTATGTTTGTTGGAATCGTCAATAATATTATTCCATATTTTCAAGTTTTCCATAAATCCATGCAGTAGAACTATTGGAATAGAACCTTTTCCCTCTACTTTAAAATTTATATTTTTGAAAGTATTATTCATATACATTTATTATATTATTTAATATTAAAAAAATATCAAATATAATACTATAATATTACTATAGATGAATAATAAATAAAAATGAAAAATATAACTTTCTTGAATTAGAATATTTTTTCATGATAAATGAAAAAACGAATTATGCTATTAACAATAAATATTGGAAATTCTAGTATTCGTTTTGGATTATTTAATAATAATTATGATTTAAAATGCAATTTTTCATGGATTATTAATAGTAATCCACATAGGTCTTTAGATGAATATATTTTATTGTTCAGAAATATATATCAGCAATATGGAATTAATCTCCGATCAATACAAAATATTGTTATCGGATCAGTGGTTCCTTCACTTACAAATATTGTAGAACAATCTTTATATGAAATACATAAAATTAATCCTTTAATAGTAAATAGATACTCTTCTTCTCCTGTAAAACACAATTCTCATCAATTAGGAACAGATTTGTATGCTAATTCTATTTCCGCATATACATTATATAATCATCAAAATACTACATCTTTAGTAGTAGATTTTGGAACTGCACTAAGTTTAACTTGTATTAGTAAAAATGGAGTACTCCAAGGTATTATTATTGCCCCCGGAGTTAATAGTTCTTTAATAGGTTTAATTGGAAATACAGCTCAACTATCACAAATAGAATTGAAAAAACCTCCAAGCATATTAGGACAACATACAGAAACATGTATTCAAAGTGGGATTATTTATGGGTATTTAAGTATGGTAGAAGGATTAATTAATAGAGTGAATAAAGAATTAAAAACGAATTGTTTTGTAATTGCAACTGGAGGATTATCTCATATATATACACCTTTAACAAATAAAATTCACGTTAAAGATAAATTACATACAATCAAAGGGTTAAAAATTTTATTTCATTGGAATAAACATTAATTATTGAATTCTATTAAAATAGAATTTTTTATTTTTTTGGATAACATTTTAAATTTTCTATCAGATAAAATAATTTTTTTTTTGGAAAAGTTTCCATCACTTTCTTGGTCCATGGGAATGAGATGAATATGAACATGAGGAATTTCAAATCCCATAACGAATATTCCTATTCTATTACAGGGTATAACTTTTTCTATTCCTAAAGCAACTTTTCTTGTAAAGGTCATAATAGAAATGAATTCTTTTTCAGTAAGGGAAAAAATTTTTTCTTCATTATTTTTTTTTGGAATCACTAATGTATGTCCTATTTTAATAGGATTAATATCTAAAAAAGCTAAATGATCAGAATTTTCTGCTACTTTATAAGAAGGAAGTTCTTGATCAATTATTTTTTGAAAAATGTTTTTATTCACTAAATGCTATTTCTAAAATTTCATAATCAAGTGTCATTTTATTTGGCAATGTAACATGAGCAATTTGCCCTACCTGTTTTCCGAGTAATCCAGTTGATATAGGAGTATTGATGGATATTTTTCCTGATTTTAAATCAGCCTCTCCTTCTGGAACTAGAGTATATATTTGCTCACCTCCATGAGTCAAATTTTTTACTCTAACTGTAGAAAGAATAGACACTCTAGTTTTATTTATTATTTGGGAACCATCTATAATACGAGAATTGGATAATTTTTTTTTTAATTTTGATATATTCATTTCTAAAAATCCTTGTGCTTCCTTTATTGCGTCATACTCAGAATTTTCTGAAATATCCCCTTTATCCCTTGCTTCTGCAATTTGCATAGATATTTTTGGACGTTCTATATTTTCTAATCTTTCTATTTCTTTTTGTAATTTTTCTAATCCTTTTTTGGTTATATATTCAAATTTTCCCATCATTTTTCATTATTATTTTTTCCGGATTTTTTCATTTATTATTTATTTTGATTAGTAGATAATGATATTAGCTAGTATGAATTCATATATTTTATGAATATAAAATTCTTAATACATATATAATTAATTCTCTTTGTAAAAGACAAAGAATTATTGTATACTCAGAGTTTTATATTTTAAAATTACGAATTTTTGTATTTATCTTTACACAAGAAAAAAAAATTAGAGAAAATGATAAAAATTTAACTTTTAGTTAGACTTTTAATAAATTCTAAATTATAGAAAGTAGTTATTCTATTCTTAGAATATTTGCTCCTAAAGTCCGTAATCTTTGATCTATATTTTCATATCCTCTATCAATTTGTTCTATATTTTTAATAATGCTAGTTCCTTTAGCAGAAAGAGCTGCAATTAAAAGAGATATCCCTGCTCTTATATCCGGAGAATTTAATATAGCACCTCTCAAATGAGATTGATGGTTTAATCCAATAATAGTTGCTCTATGAGGATCACATAATATAATTTGTGCACCCATTTCAATAAGTTTATCTACAAAAAATAATCTACTTTCAAACATTTTTTGATGAATTAAAACACTTCCTTTAGCTTGGGTAGCTACCACTGTTAAAATACTTAATAAATCAGGAGTTAACCCTGGCCATGGAGAATCTGATATTGTTAGTATTGCGTTGTTTAATAATTTTTTAATTTGGTAAGAATCTTGAGGTGGTATAAAAATATCATTTTTTTCTTTTTCTAATTTTATTCCCATTTTTTGGAATGTATTTGGAATTATTCCTAAATTTTTCCAATCAACATTTTTAATTCTTATTTCGGAACAAGTGATAGCAGATAAACCAATCCAACTTCCTATTTCTATTATATCAGGTTGTATTGTATGGATACTATATCCTTTTAATTCTTGCACTCCGATTATATGAATTAAATTGGACCCTATTCCTATTATTTTAGCACCCATATTATTTAATAATCTACATAATTGTTGAATATAAGGTTCGCAAGCAGCGTTGTAAATGGTAGTCTTTCCTTTAGCTAAAGTAGCAGCCATTATAATACTGGCGGTTCCAGTTACGGAGGCTTCTTCCATTAAAATATAGCTTCCTACTAAATTTTTTTTATTTTTTGTATATAAATGAAAATATTTTTTATCATGATTATAATATATATTACTTCCCAATAATTTTAATCCCATTAAATGTGGATCTAATCTTCTTCTTCCTATTCTATCTCCTCCGGGTAGAGGAATGCAAACTTTTCCTAATCTAGCAAGTAGTGGCCCTGCTATCATAACAGAACCTCTAATGGATTTTCCGTACTTACGAAATTCATTTGTATTTAAATATTCAAGATTAATATTTTTAGCACAAAATGTGTAATCTCCAATACTATTCTTTTTTATTTTAACTCCTAAATCGTTAAGAATATGCATTAAACATTTAACATCTCCTATTTCTGGAATATTTCTGATTCTTAATTCGTGTGTGGTTAATAATACGGCACATAAAACTTGCAGTGTTTCATTTTTAGCGCCTTGTGGAATTATTTCCCCTTTTAAAGGGGATCCGCCTTCTATTTTAAAAGTTCCCATTATATTAATCTAATAACTTTTTTTTTTATTTTTTAAATATTTTTTTCTTTTTATATCTTAAAATATAAGAACATTGTAGTAAAGGATCTGTATTTATTAAACGTATTTTTCCTTTTGAAATTTCTTTTAAATCTTTAAATATTGTATTATCTTCTACTATATTTCTATTCCATCTTAGATAATTTTTTTTCATCGTGTTAGCTATTGCATAAAATAATCCTTCTTTTTTTTTCTTATTTTTACAATTTATTGCTACATGTATCATGTTTCTGATTATCTTTCCATAATATCTAAAATCAGTTAAATATTTAGGATATATTGTTTCTCTTTTTTTAGAAGAAAAATTATTCTTTTTTTCTTCTAAAAAAAGATTGGATTTAGAAAAGGGAGGATCAACATCTAATTGATATTTAGACATAATAAATAATTGATTCCATAATTTATGTTGAAAATAAGGAATTGTCTTATTATTAAACCTATTAGTATAAGTAGAATCTATCATTAATTTTATGATTCCCCAGGCGCAACGATTTCTTTTTTTTCTATTTTTTATTTTTATTGCATAATCTATCATTTTGTGAATGTTTCTACCATATTCTGGTATTACTAATTTTAAACGATTAGTATTATATTCCATATTTTATAAGTATTTATAATCAATTATTTCAATTTATAGGGATATTTTTTAGTATTATAATATGATGTCTTAGTCTTAATGTCCAAAAATCTTTTTTTTAAAAATTTTTTTAACTTGAAATAAGTAATTGAAATGAAATATACAATGATTATTTTTGCAAGTTTCAAAAAAAAAGAATAATCTACTTTGAGATCTAAATTTATTTTTAATTAATTGAGTTAATTTATTAATTTCCTGATTTGATTTTTTTATATTAAAAAACCATGTAATAGTCAAATAAGAATTAATATGAAGAATGGTTTCATAAATTGTTAAAAAATAATGAATATTATTCCAATGATTATTTCTTTTTTCATTAAAAATGAATGACAATTTTTTTAATAGTTTTTTATTATCAAATTCATCCATAATTCTAGCTATAGCGTTTTTTAGTAATTTATTAATTCAGTATACAAAACTATAAAAGGAGAAATAATAGAAAGAAATGATAGTATCCAATCATATGTATATTTTATATGATTCATTAATAATATAACTAATCCTAAAATAAAACCAAAAGTAGAATAGATAGTAATTTTATAAACATAAAGAATCTTAAATAAAGATAATTAATAGCAAGTAAAAATCATTAAAATAATTATTTTATAATTTGATCTAGATATAAAAATTCCATATTATGATTTGTTACGCAAATAATATAATTTTTAATATAAAAATACTAATTTATTTCTATAAAAAAATTAAATCTTCTCTATTGAGAGAAATTCTATTTATATAATAAATATGTTGTTATATATGGATAACTTTAATCCTTAAAGTAGGGGTAAATAATTAATTAAGAAAAATAGTAATTAGGAATAATAAAATAGTAGGAGGAGGAATTAAGGATATTATATTATTATGATAATCCACCAATTAATCCAATAATTAATTATTTTAGTGAAACTTTTCTACTAATATTATTTTTTTAACAATATGGAAAGTATTGAAATAATATTTCGGATTATATAATTTTATCTTAATAAAAAAAAATGGAAAATGAAAGAAAATTAATTACTGTAAACTACAAATTTATTTTATTTTTTCAAATTTATTCATAATAAAACATTTTTATTTATTTATGAATAAATAATTATTTTATCTAACGCTAGTTCTAATAGTATTCTTTTTTTTCCTAAATTTTGAAATTTAATCAAAGCTATTTTATTTTCATTTTGAAAATCTAAAATTATACCTATTCCAAATTTTTTGTGGAAAATTTTTGATCCTACTTGGAATTTTCTTTGTTCATTGTTATTTTTTTTTTCCAAAAAATTTATTTTTGATTTTTCTAAAAGATTTTGTGAAAAATTTTTTGTATGATTATGAATTTTTATATAATTTTCATTTAATTCGTTAATAAAACGACTAGGATAATTTTTTCTTTTTTCTCCCCATAAAAATCTGTACTTTGTATAAGTAAGAATAGCTTTTTTTTTAGCCCTGGTAAGAGCTACATAGAAAAGTCGTCTCTCTTCTTCTATTTTAGATTGTTTATTTAAACTAGACTTAGAAGGAAATAAATTTTCCTCTAATCCTGTAATAAAAACAATGGGAAATTCCAACCCTTTTGACAAATGTACTGTCATTAATGAAACTTTATTTTTTTCATTATCATCATTATTTGAATTTTCATTTATTTCCAGATAATATTTTTGTAAAAATCCAGATAAACTAACATCTCCATTATTTTTCAATTTTTTTTGTTCGTTAGTATGATACAAAACATTATCAAGTATAGGTTTAAAATCCTCAATTTTATAATTTTTTGGATACTTTTCTAACAGTAAATTGGCGACGTTTTTTACTATTGTGAATGAATCTTTTATTTTTATTTCTGAATGTAACTTTTCTATTGTATAAATAATTTGTTTAAATTTATCTTTTGTTTTTTTCTTTATCATTAGAAGGTGATAATAAGATTCTAAATTTTTTATTATTCCGTAAGTTTTGATTTTTCTTTTTTTGGATAAATCTAATATAATTCTAATAGTTTTTTGACTACTTTCTTTTTTAAGAATACGTAAAAAAGATTCTTCATCATCTAAATTAGAAATTACTCTTAAATAAGCTAGTAAATCTCTAATTTCTTTTCGTTTTTCAAATGAAATGGATCCATGAATTTTGTATGGTATTTTTTTTTCTTTGAAAATATATTCAATAATATGTGATTGTATGTTTGCTCTATAAAGAATAGCAAAATTTTCATAATGAAGTTTTTTATTTTTTTTAATAGAAAGAATAGATGAAGCAATATATTGTGCTTCTTCTTTTTCGGAAAAAGCACAATATATTTCAATTTTTTCTCCTTTTTCATTATCAGTCCATATTTTTTTTATAATTTGATTTTTATTAAAAGAAATGATGTTATTGGAAGCTTTGACTATATGATAAGTAGAACGATAATTTTGTTCAAGACGAAAAATTTTAACATTTTTATAATCTAAATGAAAATTTAAAATGTTGGAAATATTTGCTCCGCGAAAAGAATAAATGCTTTGAGCGTCATCTCCCACAACAAAAACGTTTTGATGTTTGAACGCTAAGTTTTTTATAATTTTATTTTGAGATAAATTTGTATCTTGATATTCATCAATTAATATATATTTGAATTTGTTTCTATATTTATTTAAGACATTAGGAAATTTGTAAAATAAGTGATTAGTTTTTAACAAAATATCATCAAAATCTAATGCATTTGATTGATGACATTTTTGAATATAGAATTTATATATTTTAGATAAACATTCTATTTCTTTTCTATTTAGTTTTCCATTATTTATGGAACATAAATTATTTTTATATTCGGATATTATTCTTCTTATTTCTTTAGGAGAAAAAGAAATATCTAAATTAATGTCTTCTAATATTTTTTTTATTACATTTTCTGAATCTTTTTGATCGTAAATGGTATAATTTTGGTTGTATCCTAACCAATGAGATTCTTTTCTTAGAATAGAAGAAAATATGGAATGAAAAGTTCCTAATGTGATTTTTTCCAAATTTTTTGAATTTATCATATTGGAAATTCTGAATTTCATTTCTCTAGCTGATTTTCTTGTGAAAGTTAAAGCTAAAATATTATAAGGATTAATTCCCATTTTTTGAATCATATAAGCAATACGGTATGTTATGACACGAGTTTTTCCAGAACCTGCTCCAGCAATGACAAGAATAGGTCCATTGATAGTTTCAATAATTTTTTTTTGGGAATTGTTAAGATCGATCCATACCATAAAATTAGTCTAAAATATTTATTTTATTTATCTTTTGTATAATTTTTTTGAAAAAAAATATTTTTTTTTCAAAAAAATTAGGATTCTTAAGAAAGAAATTTTTAGCAATTGGAAAAACATCTTTTATTAATTTATAATCTTTTATAAGGTTCACAATTCGAAAACAATTTTTTCCACTTTGTTGAGTTCCTATTAAGTTTCCTTCACCACGTAACTTTAAATCCTCTTTGGATATTTCTAGTCCTTTATTAGTCTCACACATTTTTTTAATTCGAAAGATTCCATCTATACTGATGTTTGTATCAGTAATAAGAATACAATAACTTTGATGAATCCCTCTTCCCACTCTTCCTCTTAATTGATGTAATTGAGATAACCCAAAAAAATTTGCATTTTCTATTAAAATGACTGATGCATTTGGAACATTAACCCCCACTTCTATAACTGTGGTTGCTATCATAATTTTAGTTTCTCCACGCAAAAATCGGTTCATTTGAATGTTTTTTTCTTGAAAATTCATTTGTCCGTGTAAAATACCAATTTCATTTTTTAAATTTTTAAATTTTTCTTTTACTTCTTTATATCCTTTTATTAAATTCATATTCTCTTCTTTTAAAGAAGTGTTGATAGTGGGATATATAATGTATACTTGTCTCCCATTTGAAATTTGGTTTTTTATTATTTCAAAAGCTTTATCTCTATTTTTATTCCAAAAATGAATAGTTTTAACAGGTTTTCTACCTAAAGGCAATTTTTTTATAATAGAAATATTTAAATCATGATAAATAACTTTAGCTAAAGTCCTAGGAATAGGTGTAGCTGTCATAATTAATATATGAGGAAATTTTTCTTTTTTTTTCCAAATCTTATCTCTTTGTTCAACTCCAAATCTTTGTTCTTCATCTATTATTGCTAATCCCAAATTTTTAAATTTAACTTTTTCTTGAATTAGAGCATGCGTACCTATTAAAATTGAAATTTTTCCTGCGAATATTTTATGATAAATTTCTTTTCGTATAGAATTAGACGTAGAACTTGTTAATAATGCTATCTTAATTCCAATCTCTGAAAACATTTCCTTAATAAAAGAATAATGTTGAATAGCTAAAACTTCAGTAGGAGCCATTAAACAAGATTGGAATCCATTATCCAATGCAATTAGCATTGATAATATAGCTATTATAGTTTTTCCACATCCTACTTCTCCTTGCAACAATCTATTCATTTGAATAGGTTTTTTTAAGTCATTCCATATTTCTTTAAGAACTTTTTTTTGTTCTTCTGTTAAAGTAAAAGGCAAAAAATATTTATAAAATGTATGGAAATTTTTTCCTATTTTTATAAACGGATGACTGTATGTTATTTTTTTTTTCGACAAAAAAAACAACTTTAATAAAAATAATTCTTCAAATTTTAAAGAATATTGTGCTTGAAATAAATTTTCTAAAGATTCTGGAAAATGAATTTGAACTAAAGCTTTTTTTCTAGACATTAATTTTTTTTCAAGAAATTCTTGAAAAAAAAATTCTTTTATAGAATTTTTTGATTCTTCTATCAGATTTTTTAATAGATTAATCATAAAAGAATTATTAATTCCTTTTTTTTTTAGATTATTTGGAATGGAATAAATTGGAGATATGGATATAGAATAATAATTTTTTTCCGAAAATTGTATATTTGGATGAACGATTTGTTTTTTTTTTTGAAAGCATTGAACTTTTCCTGAAACTATTATAATTTTGTTTTTATCTATTTTTCTTAAAAATTTTGGCTTTTGAAACCACACTAACTCAATAAATCCAGTTTTATCCGTTAAATAAGATATCCATATTTTTCCTTTTTTATAATTTATCTCTTTTGTATTTGTTATTTTTCCGGATATTTGAACAAAGTTATTATTATTCTTTTTTGTTAATAATTCTGATATATTCTTTATAATAGAAAAATGAATATATCCTCTTGGATAAAAGAATAATAAATCCTCGTATGTATGAAGTTTTAATTCATTATTAAATAAATAAGCTTTTTTTAAACTTAATCCCTTTAAATGTTCTATAGGCTTTTTGAAAATGTTGTAGGACATACTTTAATAGAATAGATTAAGATCTTTATACATAATAAAAAATACTTAATTTTGTTAATTTAACAAGGACATTTAGCTCAGTAGGTTTAGAGCACTACTTTGACAGAGTAGAGGTCGTCGGTTCAAATCCGATAATGTCCACAAAATAAATATTAATAATTTCAAAAAAAAATTAACACTTAATTTTTGGCTTATGGTTTTAATTACTATAGTTAGAGAAGGAGAATCAATTGAAAAAGCTTTGAAAAAATGTAAAAAAAAGTTTGATAAAACTCGAATTTTAAAAGAATTTAGGGAAAGACAACAATATATAAAACCTTCTGAAGGTAGAAGAAATGAAATATTAAAAGCAAAATACAGAGAACGTATGAAACTAAAAAAAGAATATTAATTTTCTATACTTAGAATAGTATATAGTGTTAAGCATTAATACTATCTATGAATTAGTCTTGGTGAGTAGTGTGAGTAGTGATTGAATAATAAATATATATTTATATATTTATATTAATTATAAGAATGCTGTTTTTTAATTCTTGAGGATAATTATGTTATGAAAAAAATAGGAAATTATAAATTTTTATTTGGATTAATTGGAAGGAATATAAGTTATTCTTTTTCCAGAAATTTTTTTTTAGAGAAATTTAAAAAAGAATCTATATTTCATGCAGATTATAAAATTTTTGACATACCGAAAATAGAAAATGTTTCATTTCTATTTAAAAATCCCTTATTAAGGGGATGTAATATAACTATTCCTTATAAAACAAGTATTATTCCTTTTCTAACAAAAGTCGTTGCAGAAGCAAAATCTACAAAATCTGTTAATGTTATAAAAATTAACAAAAATGGATGTAAAGTTGGATATAATACAGATGTGTTAGGTTTTGAACTATCTTTTAAAAAAGATATTGTTAAGTTTCCTTTTAAAGATTTAAAAGCATTAATTTTAGGTACTGGAGGAGTTTCTAAAACAGTTTCATTTGTTTTAGACAAATTGAAAATTCCATACAAATATGTTTCTAGAACTAGAAATAATAAATTTCTATCCTATGAAGATATTAATGAAAATTTATTGGAAGAATATAAAATTGTTATTAACTGTACTCCTTTAGGAACATTTCCTAATAATTCTTACCCTTTGTTACCTTATCAACATGTTTCTTCAAAACATTATTTTTATGATTTAGTTTATAATCCAAGTAAAACTTTATTTTTGAAAAAAGCAGAAAAGAAAGGGGCGAGGATTAAAAATGGATTAGAAATGTTTTATCTTCAAGCAGAAGAGTCTTGGAAAATATGGAATTCATAAAATTTAATGAAGAATAAAGAAATTTTTATGAAAAGAGCTATTCAATTGGCTAAAAATGGGTTGGGAATGACATCTCCAAATCCTATGGTTGGATGTGTAATAGAAAAAAATGGAATAATTCTTTCGGAAGGATGGCACTATAAAAAAGGAATGAATCATGCAGAAGTAAACGCTATCAATGGAGTGAAAAATAAAGATCTATTTTTGGATTCAACTCTTTATGTAACATTAGAGCCATGTGTTCATTTAGGAATGACCCCACCTTGTGTTGATTTGATAATTAAAAAGAATATACCAAGAGTAGTTATAGGAACACAGGATACATGTGATAAAGTTAGAGGGCTAGGGATCCTAAAATTAAAAGAGTCTGGTATAGAGGTTATAGAAAACGTTTTAGAAAATGAATGTCGTATTTTAAATAAACGTTTTTTCACTTTTCATGAAAAAAATCGGCCTTACATTATTTTAAAATGGGCTCAAAGTTATGATGGTTTTATAGATTCAAAAAACAATAAAAAATTTTGGATCAGTGGTAAATATTCCAGACAATTTAGTCACAAATGGAGAGCGGAAGAAGACAGCATTTTAGTAGGGAAAAAAACTGTTTTAAATGATAATCCAAAATTAAACGCAAGAAAATGGTTTGGAAATAATCCCATTAGAATTTTTATCGATAGAAAACTAAAAGTACCTTCTTACTATTTTATTTTAGACGGGTCACAAAAAACAATTGTTTTTACAGAAGAAAAAAAAAAAAAGAAAAGAATATAGAATATGTTCAAATTATTTTTAATGAAAAAATAATCAATAATATATTGAATTTTTTATACAAAAAAAAGATATTATCTTTAATAATAGAAGGAGGGAAAAAAACTTTAGAAAGTTTTATCAAAAATAATATATGGGATGAATGTAGGATTTTCATATGCGATGTTGTATTAAAAAATGGATTAAAAGCCCCTAAAATAGGGGGAAAAATTATGAAAAAAATAAGTATAGGAAAAGATTATCTTTTTATAAAAAGGAATTTTTGATCAAAATTTATCAATTCAAAAATCGAATTGTATCAATTCCATCTGAATATTCTTCTAATTTTGGATATTGTGTTTTTCCAAAGCATATTTCTTCTTTTAAAAAATTTTTAGATACTACACATTGTATGTGTTGATTATTGTTTTTAATAATCCTTCTTAATTGATTTAAATTATTGTAAAATTCATAATATACCACAGATATTGGACTATGAAAATTTTTTTCTTCTTTGAAAAGAAGAAAATTATTTTTGTGAAAAGGAATTTTTTGCATAATGTAAATAGATAAATAATACTTATAATTGTTTATATATTTATAATTTTTCATTATATATTTAGAAATATATGATTTTTCTAAGATTAAATTAATATCATAGTTATGAGGGATAAATATTTTTCCTACATTTCTGCAACCTTTTCCAGAATAAGTAAGTATATCCTTATTTAGATTAAATAGTTCTTCTTCACTTTCGTTTCCTTGTAAAACTGCAATGGAAGTTTTTCCTTTTCTAAGTAATAGAGGAAATTTCCTAAAATAATATTCAAAATAACGAGCTGTATTATTATTTCCACTAGCTATAACATAATCGAATTCTTCTTGGAAGATATTTTTTGTAAACTTTATTTTATTTCTTAAACTTGGTTTTTTGTAAATTAATACTTTGCATAAAAAAGGAATCAATAAGTTATCTTCTTCAGATAGTTTAATTATGATTTTATGTCCTGATATTAGAACACATAGTAAGTCATGAAATCCTACCATTGGTATATTTCCAGCCATAATAACAAGAACTTTCATAGATTTTCTATTCATTTTTAATGAATATTTATTAATCCAATATTCTAATTTTTCTTTTTTTAAAGAGTTTCCCCATTGATTAATAGTTATTAATAAATCTTCTTCTCTAAACCAACTATTTGTAAGTGTTATTTTTTTAACGATTTTTTTTAGATTAGAAAAAATTATTTTATAATCTTTAGAAATATATTTATTTTTATTATGTTTGTTATAATATGTTTGAAATGTTCTTAAAAAGGAACCTAATTCATCAAAAATTTTAATCATTATCTCTAATTTATAATATGTCCATAAAAATTACAAAAGAATGTATTAATTGTGGAGCTTGTGAGCCTGAGTGTCCTAATAATGCGATTTATGAAGGAAATAAAAAATGGAAAATGTCAGATGGAACTTCCTTTTTGAAAAGAAAAGAAAAAGAAAGTGGTTCAAATTTGATTGTGGATCATGAACATGAGCCAAAAGAAAAGGATATTTATTTTATTGTTTCAGAAAAATGTACAGAATGTGTAGGGTTTTATGATCAACCACAATGTGTTCTAATATGTCCAGTCGGTTGTTGTATTCCAGATAAAGAACATATAGAAACTAAACAACAATTGATTAATAAAAAAAACTTTTTACATCATTTTTGATTATGTCAATTTTAATAGGTTAAAATTGAATATAAAGTATTTTTTGAATAAAAATCATCATTAATTTAATTAATTATGAATTATGATTGGAAAACTTTTTTAAAGGAAGAATACAAAAAACCTTATTTTATAAAGCTAATGAAATCAGTTCGAATTGAATATGAAAATTTTATTTGTTTTCCAAAAAAAGAAAATATATTCTCTTCTTTAAAGTATTGTTCTTTCCAAAAATTAAAAGTTGTCCTTTTAGGACAAGATCCTTATTATAGAGATCATCAAGCTGATGGCCTTTGTTTTTCTGTTAAAAATGGAACTCCTTTCCCACCTTCATTAAAAAATATATTTATAGAAATAAATAATTGTTTTAATAAATCACTTCTTCACAGAAAAAGTGGATGTTTAATTCCTTGGGCTAAACAAGGAGTTTTGTTATTAAATTCTATACTAACAGTTAGAAAAGGAATTCCAGGATCTCATAAAAATATAGGATGGGAATATTTTACAGATAAGATTATAAAAACTATTTCCAATAAAAAAAAAATATTGTTTTTCTCTTATGGGGAAATTATGCAAAGAAAAAAATGTTTTTAATTAACTCTTTCAACAATCATTATATTTTAACAACTTCTCATCCGTCCCCTTTTTCTGCTCATCTTGGTTTTTTTGGGTCTAAACATTTTTTAAAAACTAATGATTTTTTAAATAAAAAAGGAATATCTCCTATTATTTGGTAAAATAAAATTTATATTTTACATATGTATAGCACGATTTTCGAAGTTTAGTAAAGCTGCTTCTTTAAAAGATTCGCTAAAAGTAGGATGAGGATGGCAAATTCTGTATATATCTTCTGAAGAAGCACGGAATTCCATGGCTACGGATGCTTCCATTATCATATCTGCGGCATGATTTGAAATAATGTGAACTCCTAATATTTCATCTGTTTTTTTATTGGAAATCATTTTTAAAAATCCGTCTGTACATCCACTCGTTATAGCTCTTCCTAAGGATTTCATAGGAAAAATTCCTATATTATATTTTATTCCTTTTTCTTTAATTTGATTTTCTGTGTAGCCTATACTAGCTACTTCAGGATATGTATAAATTATTGACGGAATTAAATTGTAATTTAGTTTATTAGGTTTTTGACCAACTATGTTTTCTACTACATATAATCCTTCATCTTCTGCTTTATGTGCTAACATTTTTCCTCCTATAACATCTCCAATTGCGTATATATTTTTTACTACACTTTGCAAAGAATCATTTACCGGTATAAATCCTTTTTCATTTTTTATTATTCCTATGTTTTCCAATTTTAGATTTTTTGTATATGGAATTCTACCTATTGATACCAAACAGTAGTCTCCGGTAAATTTCATTACTTTTCCATTTTTACATTTCGTAAATACCGATATTTCAGTATTTTTTTCTTCAATATTATTAATAGATAAAGAAGTTTCGATTCTTATTGAAGATTTTTCCAATATTTTTCTAATTCCTATACTTAAGGAATTATCCATATTTGATACAATTTGGTCCATAAATTCTATAATAGTCACTTTACTTCCCAGTCTATTTAAAAAAGTACCTAATTCTAATCCAATAATACCTCCACCAATGATTATTATTTTTTTAGGTATCTCTTTTAAAGAGAGAAGTTCTGTAGAAGAAATAATTCTATTTCTAAAATTTAAATTAGGTAAACATAGAGGTTTTGATCCTGTGGATATTATACAATATTTAAATTGTATGTTTTGTTTTGTTTTTAATGATATTCTTTCTTTTATAGAAATGATATCCTTTGTTTTAAAGGATCCAATTCCTTCATATAAATCAATTTTATTTTTTTTCATTAAATATTTTATTCCATTATTAATATTTTTGATTATATCATTTTTTCTTTCCATTATTTTCTGAAAATTAAAAAATAATTTTTCAAAGAATATTCCATGCTCAGAATAATTATTTTTAGCTAATGAGAAATATTTAGAAGAATCTAAAAGAGATTTAGAAGGAATACATCCAACATTTAAACATGTTCCTCCTAATTTCTTATATTTTTCTATGATTGCAGTTTTAAGCCCTAATTGACTCGCTCTGATGGCGGAAATATACCCACCTGGTCCAGATCCAATAATAACAAGATCGTATTTTTTTTGTATATATTGATTCATAATTATGTTTGTTTTATGAATTTAAATTTTATAGCAGCATATATCACTATATAATAACATAATGATATAATTATCTAATATTTACCATTTACATATTTAGTACATATGCAAAAATAAGTGGAGCAACTATTGTTGCATCTGATTCTATAATGAATTTTGGAGTATTTTTATCTAGTTTTCCCCAACTTATTTTTTCATTTGGAATAGCTCCTGAATAAGATCCATAACTTGTGGTGGAATCTGATATTTGGCAAAAATAAGACCAAAAAGGAGTAGAAAAAAATCCTATATCTTGAGATAACATAGGAACTACGCAAATAGGAAAATCTCCAGATATTCCTCCTCCAATTTGAAAAAATCCTATTTTGTGATTCATCGATTCTTTCTGATACCATTTAGCCAAATACATCATGTATTCAATTCCATTTTTTACAAGAAAAGTTTGAAATATGTTTTTCATGCAATATGAAGCAAAAATATTTCCTATAGCACTATCTTCCCATCCTGGAACTACTATTGGTAAATTTTTTTTTGCAGCAGCTAATACCCAACTTTCTTCTGGATTAATATTATAATATGGTTTTAAAATATTTTCTAATAACAGTTGATAGATATATTCATGAGGAAAATAACGTTTGGACTCTTTTTTTGCTTTATCCCATACTTGAAAAATACATTTTTGTAATTTTCTAAAAGCTTCTTTATCCGGAATACAAGTATCTGTTACCCTATAATAACCTTGTTTTAAAAAATTTTTTTCGTGATCTGGAGTTAAATCTCTATAATTAGAAACTTTTTTATAATAAGAGTGAGCTATTAAGTTTAATATATCTTCTTCTAAATTAGCTCCAGTACAAGAAATAATGTGAATTTGATCTTTTCGGATCATTTCAGCTAATAATTTTCCTAATTCAGCAGTACTCATAGCTCCTGCTAAAGTAATCATCATTTTTCCATTATTTTTAATATGATTTTTATATGCTTTTGCAGATTCTGACAAAGTTAAAGCATTAAAATGAAGAAAATATTTTTCAATAAAAGAGGTAATCAAAGATTCTTTCATAATTTTATTTTTTTTATCTAGCAATTTGAACAGCTCTAGTTTCTCTAATCACTGTTACTTTTATTTGACCAGGATAAGTCATTTCATTTTTTATTTTTTCTGTTATTTCACAAGATAATTGAAAAGCTTTTTTATCATCTATTTTATCGCTTTCTACTAAAACACGTAATTCTCTTCCAGCTTGTATTGCAAATGCTTTATTTACTCCATTAAAGCTCAATGCGATATCTTCTAAATTTTTTAATCTTTTTGAGTATGATTCAAAAGAATTTCTTCTTGCCCCTGGACGAGCTCCACTAATCGAATCCGAAATTTGTACAATAGGAGATATTAGAACCTTCATTTCAATTTCGTCATGGTGTGATCCTATAGCATTACAAACTTCTATATTTTCTCCATATTTTTCTGCCCATTGCATTCCTAAAACAGCGTGAGGTAGTTCTGATTCACTTTCAGGAACTTTTCCTATATCGTGCAAAAATCCTGCACGTTTTGCTAATTTTGCATTTAATCCTAATTCAGAAGCTAATATTCCTGATAAATGTGCTACTTCTCTAGAATGTTGTAATAAATTTTGTCCATAAGAAGAACGATATTTCATTCTTCCTACCATCCTAATTAATTCTGGGTGAATTCCATGGATTCCTAGATCAATTATATTTTTTTTCCCTATCTCAATTATTTCTTCTTCTATTTGTTTTTCTGTTTTTTCTACTATTTCTTCAATCCTTGCAGGATGTATACGACCATCAATTATCAATTTATGAAGAGAAAGTCTAGCGACTTCTCTTCGTATGGGGTTAAAACA
The DNA here is from genome assembly GCF_014251995.1 of Blattabacterium cuenoti. Taxonomy (GTDB): domain Bacteria; phylum Bacteroidota; class Bacteroidia; order Flavobacteriales; family Blattabacteriaceae; genus Blattabacterium; species Blattabacterium cuenoti_AE. The sequence goes on along the minus strand of NZ_CP059205.1, from coordinate 491,610 downwards.
AGATAAAAGAATAGCTTCTGGAGTATCATCTACAATAATTTCTACTCCAGTTGCTTTTTCTAAAGCTCTTATATTTCTTCCTTCTCTTCCAATAATACGTCCCTTTACATCATCTGATTCTATATTAAAAACAGATACAGCATTCTCCATCGCTTGTTCTGTTCCTATTCTTTGAATAGCTTGAATAACGATTTTTTTCGCTTCCATTTTTGCAGTTAAATGTGATTCTTCTATTATACTTTGTATATAAGATTGAGCTTTTGTTTTTGCTTCATTTTTAAGAATTTCGATTAATTCATTCTTAGCTTCTTCGGAAGAGTAGTTAGATATCTTCTCAAGCAATTCTATTTTTTTTACATGAAGATTTCTAAATTCTTCTTGTTTCTTTTTAAGAATTTTATATTTATTTTCATAGTCATGGATTTGAATTTCTAAACGATTGTTTCTTTTAAAGTATATTTCTATTTCTTTAGATAATCTATTTTCTTTTTCTCTTGTTTTGTTTTCTGTATCAATAATTTTTCTTTCTCTAAGGTTAATATCTTTTTCATGTATTGATTTAAGTTCTATAAATTTTTCTTTTGCCTGAAGCATCTTCTTTTTTTTTATGGATTCTCCTTCTTTTTCTGCATTTTTTATAATTTTTTTAGCCTGAAAATTTGCTTTCTCTAATAATTGAATATATTTCCTTAAAATGGTTTTTCTACCAAAAAAATAAGATGTGATAATTCCAATTAAGAACCCCATGAGTACCGAAAATCCAACATTTATTTTCATAATATTTACTCAATTTAAATAAAAATAAAATAGACATTTTAATAACATTTTTATTTTTTAAAACAAAAAAATACTTAATAGAAAGTCTGAAATTTTTAAAAAAATTTTAATCTCAAAGAGAATATTCTTATATATGTTTAGGATTATCAAAGTTATTAAATATACAATATTAAAGATGAGACTTTTAAAAAGTAAATTTTTAATAAACAGAATTTGAATGCATTATGTATTTTCGTAATATGATAATTTGAATTTTTTTTTGAAAATGAAAAGAGCATATTTAGATAATGCCGCTACAACTCCTATAAGAAAAGAAGTTATTAAAGTTATGAAAAATACATTAAAATATTCATTTGGAAATCCATCCTCTATACATCACAGTTATGGAAGAGAGGCTCGTTCTATAATAGAAGAATCTAGAATTCGTATAGCAAAAAATATAATGGCTTCTCCTAATGAAATCATTTTTACTTCTGGAGGTACTGAAGCTAATAATCTTGTATTAAGATCTTCTATATTAAATTTAGGAATTCAATGTATTATAACTTCTCAATTAGAACATTATTCTGTTTTAAAGACTGTTTTAGATATTTCCCAAAAACATAAAACATGTGTTAGTTTTATTAAAATTAAAGAAAAAGGAGTAATTGATTTTAATTATATGGAAGATATTTTAAAAAAAAATTTTCCTAAAAGAGTACTTGTAAGTTTAATGTATGCGAACAATGAAATTGGAAATTTATTAGAGGTGGATAAAGTTTTTTTTTTATGTAAAAAATATAATGCTTATTTTCATTCAGATACAATTCAAATGATTGGTAATATTCCTATTAATATGGATAAATTACCTTTTGATTTTGTAACGGCAAGTGCTCATAAATTTTATGGTCCAAAAGGAATAGGATTTGTTTTTATAAGGAATTACCTTATAAAAAAGATGAGAAGTGTAATAATAACAGGAGGATCCCAAGAACATGGAATTCGTTCTGGAACAGAAAATGTTCATGGAATAGCAGGTCTTTCAGAAGCTTTACAGTTTTCTTATTCCAATTTTTCCAACCATATAGAAAAAATAAAAAAATTAAAACTTTATTGCATTTCACAATTAAATAGTGTTATTCCAAATGTTTTTTTTAATGGATTATCATCTGATATTAAAAAAAGCATTCCTTCTATATTAAATTTCTTATTTCCAATAAAAAAAAAAAATTATTTATTATATTTTCATTTTGATTTAATGGGAGTAGCTATTTCTCATGGTAGTTCTTGTAATAATGATGCAAAAAAAGTATCTCATGTAATTGATGCTATAACAAATAAAAATATATTAAGTCGAACAATGCCTATTAGAATTTCTTTTGGAATTTTTAATGAAAAAAAAGATATAGATTTATTGATTAAAGTTGTGAAAAAAATTAAAGGAAAGAAATTATTATAGTTATAGTTTGAAATATCTTAATTATATTTACTAGACTTACTAGTATAATCAAGTTTTTATTATTTTAGTGAACCAATATAATTTTTTTCAATCTTCCATCGGTAAAAAAGTAGTTATGGCAACTACTGGTATATTTCTTATGATTTTTTTGCTCTTACATTTAAGTGTTAATCTTTTTCTTTTTTTAGGGGAAAAACCTTTTAATAATGCTGTTTTTTTCATGAGAAATAACTTCTTTATTCGTATAATGGAATATGTTCTTTTTACAGGATTTTTAATTCATATGGTGTTTGGAATTAAATTACATTTACAAAATAAAAAAAAGATGGAAGGAGTAAATTATGTTATAAATTCTTGTCATAAGACCACTTTATTTAGTAGTAGGACTATGATATATACAGGGATTTTGATCTTATGTTTTTTGATTTTGCATCTTATGAATTTTATGATTCCTATGAAATATTATCATCAACATTTAAATTCGGATTATAATATAGTTATTTCTTTATTTAAAAATCCTTTCTATACGCTCATATATATATTTTCTTTTTTTATTTTAGGAATTCATTTAAGTCATGGATTTCAATCTTCTTTCCAATCCCTAGGATTATCTAATAAGAATAGATTAATTTGGATACAGAGATTTGGTTATTTTTATTTCTGGATTATTTGCTTTGGATTTTCTATTATTGCTATCTGGTTTTTTTTTAGTAATAACTAATGTTTTATTTAATGAGTCATAATTATTTAAAATTAAATTCAAAAATTCCGCAAGGGTCTATCAAAGATAAATGGGAAAATTATAAATCTACTTTAAAATTAGTTTCTCCTAATAATAGATCTAATATAGAGATTATCGTTGTTGGAACAGGATTATCTGGTGGTTCTGCTTGTGCTTCTTTATCTGAACTTGGATATAATGTTAAAGCCTTTTGTTACCAAGATTCTCCTAGAAGAGCGCATTCTGTAGCAGCACAAGGAGGAATTAATGCTTCTAAAAATTATAAAGGAGATAATGATTCCGTTTATCAACTTTTTTATGATACAATTAAAGGCGGAGATTATAGATCTAGAGAAGCTAATGTTTATCGATTATCAGAGATTTCTTCCAATATTATTGATCAATGTGTTGCTCAAGGAGTTCCATTCGCTCGTGATTATGCTGGATATTTAGAAACTAGGTCTTTTGGAGGAACAAAAGTTTCCAGAACTTTTTATGCTAAAGGACAAACAGGACAACAACTTTTATTATCTTGTTATTCTGCTATGTCCAGACAAATAGGTAAAGGTCGGATAAAAATGTATAACCGTCATGAAATGCTTGATTTAGTGGTTATAGAAGGTGTAGCTAGAGGCATTATTGCTAGAAATTTGATTTCGGGAGAGATAGAAAGACATGCGGCACATGCTGTAATAATAGCATCAGGAGGTTATGGAAATGTATTTTTTTTATCTACTAATGCTATGGGATCAAATGCAAGTGCTATATGGAAAGTTCATAATAAAGGAGGATTCTTTGCTAATCCTTGTTTTACTCAAATACATCCTACATGTATTCCTTTACAAGGAGATTATCAATCTAAATTAACATTGATGTCTGAATCATTAAGAAATGATGGAAGAATATGGGTACCTAAAAAATTAGAAGATGCTTTTCTTATACGTAAGGAAACAAAAAAACCTGAAGAGATTAATGATGAAGATAGAGATTTTTATTTAGAAAGACGTTATCCTTCATTTGGAAACCTCGTTCCAAGAGATGTAGCTTCTAGAGCAGCAAAGGAACGTTGCGATAAAGGATTTGGAATAGAAAATAATGAAACGAAAGAAGGTGTATTTTTAGATTTTTCTTCTGCTATATATAAATATGGACAAGAAAAAGCAAATGAAATTGGAATTAAAAAATATAATGATATAGATATTGTTAATCTAGGAGAAAAAATAATGGAATCTAAATATGGAAATTTATTTCATATGTATGAAAAAATAACTAATAAAAATCCTTATAAAACTCCTATGAAAATTTATCCAGCAGTTCATTATACTATGGGAGGATTATGGGTTGATTATAACTTAATGTCTTCTATACCTGGATGTTATGTAATAGGAGAAGCCAATTTTTCTGATCACGGAGCTAATAGACTTGGTGCTTCTGCATTAATGCAAGGATTAGCTGATGGATATTTTATTTTGCCATATACCATTCCTGATTATTTATCTAGATATGTAAAAGATCCAAAAAAAATATCTATAACTCATGAAGAGTTTGAAAAATCAGAAATAAATGTAAAAAATAGAATAAAAAAATTTTTTGTAAATAAAGGGAAAATTCCTGTTGATTTTTTTCATAAAAAATTAGGAAGTATCATGTGGGAATATGTAGGAATGAGTAGAAACCACGTTAAATTATCTAAAGCTATAAAAAAAATACAAGAACTTCGTAATAATTTTTGGGAAAATGTTTTTGTACCTGGAAAAATTGAAGATGGATTAAATTATGAATTGGAAAAGGCTGGACGTGTTGCAGACTTTCTAGAATTAGGAGAGCTAATGGCTATGGATGCTTTACAAAGAAAAGAATCTTGTGGAAGTCATTTTAGAGAAGAATATCAAACTGAAGAAGGAGAGACACTTCGAGACGATGTTAATTATAAGTATGTATCTGTATGGGAAAAAGAAGAAAATAAATCTATTTCTGATGAAATTATGCATAAAGAAAATTTAAATTTTACTTTTGTTAAAGTACAATCACGATCTTATAAATAAATTAATATAAATAATAATGGGAAAGTTATTGAGTTTAAAATTGAAAATATGGAGACAAAGAAACAACAAAGAAAAAGGTTTTTTTAAAACTTATCATGTCAATAATATATCTCCTAATAGTTCTTTTTTAGAAACATTGGATTTTTTAAATAATCAAATTATATGTAATGAGATTAAAAAAGAATCTTCTCCTATAGCTTTTGATCATGATTGTCGTGAAGGTATTTGTGGAATGTGTTCTCTATATATAAATGGAAGACCTCATGGACCCGATAACTTAATTACTACCTGTCAACTGCACATGCGTAATTTTCGAGATGGTGAAACTATATATGTTGAACCTTGGAGAGCAAAACCTTTTCCTATAATTAAAGATCTTATTGTAGATAGATCTTCTTTCGATAGAATTATGATATCAGGAGGTTATATTTCCGTAAATACATCAGGAAATCCGATAGATGGAAATATGATTCCTATATCAAAAGATATAGCGGATAAAGCTTTTGATGCTTCTATATGTATTGGTTGTGGAGCTTGTGTCGTCGCATGTAAGAATAGATCGGCAATGTTATTTGTTTCTGCGAAAGTTTCCCAATTTTCTTTATTGCCTCAAGGAAAAATAGAAAGGAAAAGAAGAGTATTGAATATGGTAAATAAAATGGATGAAGAAGGTTTCGGTTCTTGTACCAATACAAAAGCTTGTGAAGCAGAATGTCCAAAAGGGATATCTACAGAATATATTTCTTTTATGAATAAAGAATATATTCGTTCATTTACTATTTAGTAATACAAAAGATAGTAAATAAATATGGAATATTTAGATTTCGAAAAAGAAATACAAGAAATTAAAAATCAATATCTTAATTGTCTTTCCATAGAAGAGAAAAGTGGAGTAAATATGAGAGAAGTCTGTATTCAATTAAAATCAAAATTGGAAAGAACAATTAAAAAATTACATGGTAATTTAACTCCTTGGCAAAGGGTTCAATTATCTAGACATCCAAATAGACCTTATACTTTAGATTATATACTTTCTATAACAAAAAAAGATTCTTTTGTAGAATTACATGGGGATCGTTTTTTTGGAGATGATAAAGCTATAGTAGGAGGATTTGGAAAAATAGAAGATAATACTTTTATGTTGATAGGAACACAAAAAGGAAGAAATACTAAAGAAAGACAATATAGAAGATTTGGAATGCCTAATCCAGAAGGGTATAGAAAAGCTTTACGTCTAATGAAATTAGCAGAAAAATTTCATAAACCTATTGTTACTTTTATTGATACACCAGGTGCTTTTCCTGGAATTGAAGCGGAAATGAGAGGACAAGGGGAAGCTATTGGAAAAAATATTTATGAAATGATGTGTTTAACAGTTCCTATAATTGTTTTGATTATAGGAGAAGGAGCTAGCGGAGGTGCATTGGGTATTGGAATAGGAGACATAATATCTATGATGGAAAATTCGTGGTTTTCCGTTATTTCTCCAGAAAGTTGTTCTACAATACTTTGGGGAAAATGGGATAAAAAAGAAAAATCAGCAGAAGCATTGAAATTAACTGCGGAAGATATGTATAAATTTAATCTTATAGATGAGATTATTAAAGAACCTTTAGGGGGGGCTCATTTTTCTCCAAAAAAAACTTACAAAATAATAAAAAAACAAATTTTAAAGTATCATAAACAATTATCCCTTTATGATATGAAAACTCTTATTAAAAAGAGAAAGAATAAGTATATATCTATAGGATGTTTTAATGAACAGTAACAAATAATTAATTGTTTGTTTTTTTTATTAAAATAATCAACTACTATTTAGTTATTACATACACAACAATATTAACTATCTTGTCTAAGATAGAAACAGTATAATTTTCACTATCATATAGTTAATATCATATAAATTATGATGTTTTATTTTTAATTTAATAAAAATGATTTTATGAGTAATATGAATTGGATTAATCAAGAAAAAGAAGGAAATAATTCTTTTTATAAAAAAGGAAAAATTCCTCCTCAAGCATTAGATTTAGAAGAAGCTATTATAGGAGCCATCATGATAGACAGAAGAGGAGTTGATGAGATCATTGATATTCTTTTTCCTGAAATTTTTTATAAAATAGCACATCAAGAAATTTTTAAAGTAATACAGAGATTATATTTTGATTCTAAACCTATTGATTTGTATACTATTTCAAACGAACTTTTAAAAAATGGAAAATTAGAACTTGTAGGAGGAGAATCTTTTTTAATAGAATTAACACAAAAAGTTATTTCTTCTGCTCATATAGAATATCATAGTAGAATTGTTCTTCAAAAATTTCTTTTAAGAAAATTAATTGATATATCTTCTAATATTATTCAAAAATCTTATGAAGAAAGTGCAGATGTTTTTGATATTTTGGATCATGCAGAATCAAAATTTTTTGAAATAAACCAAAAGTATTTGATAACCAAAAAATATGAAACAACTCAATCCTTGATAGCAAAAGCTATTAATAAAATAAAAAAAGTGGAACAAGAAGGTTTAAGTGGAATTCCTTCAGGATTTCATAAAATGGATCAAATAACTTCTGGATGGCAAAATTCTGATTTAATTATATTAGCTTCTAGACCTGGAATGGGGAAAACAACATTTATGTTATCCATGGTAAGGAATATTATTTTAGAACAAAAAATTCCGGTTTTAATTTTTTCATTGGAAATGTCTTCTATTCAATTAATAACAAGATTAATTTCATCAGAAACAGGAATTTCTTCGGAAAAAATAAAAAGAGCTAATTTATCTAATTTAGATTGGAAATGCCTCACTGATAAAACTAAAAAATTAAAAGAAGCTCCTTTATTTATAGATGATAGCCCTTCTTTATCAATATTTGGATTGCGTGCAAAATGTCGTCGTTTTATATCTCATTATGGGGTGAAATTAATATTAATAGATTATCTCCAATTAATGGTAATCAATGATTATGGATATAAATTTCAAAATAGAGAACAAGAAATATCAGTTATTTCTAGAAATTTAAAATCTATAGCTAAAGAACTCGATATTCCTGTTATAGCCTTATCACAACTTTCTAGAGCGGTTGAAACTAGAGGAGGGAGTAAACGTCCTTTATTATCCGATTTACGTGAATCAGGAGCGATAGAACAAGATGCAGACATAGTTTTATTTATTTATAGACCTGAATATTATGGATTTAAAATTTGGGATTCTGATGAAGGTAATGATTCTTGTATTGGACAAGCAGAAATTATAATAGCAAAACATAGAAATGGGGGATTAAATAAATTTCGATTAAAATTTATAAGTGATCAAGCTAAATTTTCTAACTTAGAAGAAAAAAAACATACTTCATTATTTAGTTGGGAAGAGGATTATAAAAATAATTTCATTGATAAAAAAAAATTATCACCTTATGAAGATTTTGATAAAAATTATTCAAAATATGGATCTAATAATAATTTTGATGAAAATCTATTATAGAAAATAATATTGAATTTCGAATGGTTCTTTTCTAAAAAAACAATTTGGGATGATTGTAGTAAAAATAAAACTCTTAGAACAATAGTTTTTATAACACAAACAACAATTGCTTCCGGATTAATTATTATAATTTTAGCTTTTTCTATAGGAATCGGATTCAAAAAATCCATAAAAGATAAATTTCTAAATATTAGAGGTCAAATTATAATTGATGATAACAATTCATTTTCTACTATAAATGAAAGGATAAATTTTTTTAAAAAAAATATTAATTATAATTATGTTAAACAGATCCATAATATTATTGAGAAGAATGTGATTATTGGAACAGATTATAATAAAATAGGAAGATTTATATATAAAGGATTATATAATGATTATAATCCTATTTTTTTTAAAAATTTTTTAATCAAAGGAAGTTTGAAAAAAAAAATAAATTCTTGTCATAAAGAAAATGTTATTTTATCCAAAAAAATAGCCCTTTTATTAGGATTAGATATTGGATCTAACATAAAAATAGATTTTCTTATTTTTAAAAAAAGAGGATTACCTTTTGTTATATCAAAACATTTTATAGTTTCTGGTTTATATGAAACAGGTGTTACAGAATTTGATGATTTATATATTATTGGAAATATAGAATCTATTAAAAAAATTTATAAATGGAAAGAAAATTTCCAAGAAAAATTGGAAATTTTTTTATTTTCTTTCTTACGGAAAGAAAATATTAAAAAAGCAATTTTAAAAAAATATCCTAATAATTTTTTGTTTGAAACTTTTTATGACGAAAAAAATCATTCTATTTTAGAATGGTTGAATATGTTTGATATAAATATCATCATTATTAGTTCTATAGTTTTTGTTTCATTAACCATAAACATGGTTGTATTTATCTTAATACTTCTTTTAGAAAGAATCAAAACTATCGGAATTCTAAAAACTTTGGGAGCTAAAAATAAAGTTATATACAAAATATTTATATTTTATATATTGCAAATATTTGTTCCATCACTAATTACAGGAAATCTAATAGGAATTATTTTATTAATAATACAAAATGAATTCCATTTAATTTCACTTAATAAAATGCAATATTTTATAGATTTTGTTCCAGTATATATCAATATAATCCATATTATAATTATAAATTTTTCTATTTTTTTAATTTGTTTAGGAGCAATATCTTTTCCTATTTTCTTTATTAACAGAATTTCCACTATCAAAGTTGTGGAATTGAAGTAAATCTCAAAATTTAATTTTGTATTTTTGTTTATTTAAATAAAGAAAAATCAACCAAGTTTTGACACTTTTAAAATCTTCATCTGGAATAAGAGGTACGTTGGGAGGAAAAGTAGGAAAGGGTTTTTCTCCTATAGATGTTATTAAATTTTCTGCTGGGTATATTTCCTGGATGAAAAGGAAGTATAAAAAAAAGAAAAAATATGTTATTATCTTAGGAAGAGATGGAAGAGTTACTTCTTCTTTATTTCAAGAATTTTTAATAATTACTTTTAGAACTCTAGGAGTAGATGTTATAAATCTTGGTTTATCTACAACTCCTACTGTTGGAATAGCTGTAGTAAATGAAAAAGCGGATGGAGGCGTTATGTTAACAGCCAGTCATAATCCTAAGAGTTGGAATGGATTAAAAATGTTTAATTCTTGTGGAGAATTTCTTTCTGAAGAAGATTTCAAAAAATTATTTGATATAACAGAAAAAGAAAACTTTGAATTTTTCACAGGAAAAAAATTGGGAAATGTTTTTAATATGAAAAATTATATTCAAAAACATATAGACAAGATTTTATCTTTACCTATTGTAGAAATAGATACAATTAAAAAAGCGAAACTGAAAATTGTAATAGACGGAATTAATTCTACAGGAGGTATAGCAGTCCCTCTTCTTTTAAAACATTTAGGAGTTAATGTTATTGAAATGAATTGCGATCCACATGGAGATTTCATTCATAGTCCTGAACCTATTCAAAAAAATTTAAGGGAAATATGTAATAAAGTTCCAAAAATTCAAGCAAATTTAGGAATTTCTGTAGATCCAGATGTTGATCGCGTTGTATTTATCTGTGAAAATGGTAATTTTTTTGGAGAAGAAAATACTATAGTATCCGTAGCAGATTATGTATTGGAGAATAAATTAGGTCCTGTTGTTTCTACTATATCTTCTTCTCATGCATTAAAGGATCTTGCATTAAGAAAAGGAGTTTCTTATTATCCTACTCCTGTGGGAGAAGTAAATGTTATTAAAAAAATGAAAGAAGTTGATGCTGTAGTTGGAGGAGAAGGAAATGGAGGTGTTGTTTATCCTGAACTCCGTTATGGAAGAGATGCTTTAATGGGAATTGTTTTATTTTTAACGAAAATAGCTAAACTTTCTAATATTCCATTATCAAAATTAAAAAAAAAGTATTCCACATATTTTATGTCGAAAAAAAAAATCCGATTTTCCTCTAATAATAAAACTAATGATTTATTAAGGATAATTAAAAAAAAGCATAAAGGAAAAAAAATGAATTTTATTGATGGAATAAAAATTTATTTATCAAATAATGAATGGATTCATATTAGAAAATCTAATACTGAAAATATTATTAGAATACATACAGAAAGTTTCTCTAAAAAAAGATCTGATTTATTAGCAAAAGAAATTATATGTGAAGCAAAAAAATTATAAAATTTAATTATGTTATATAATGTTATCAAATATACGGAAGAAAAATTTATTATTAAAAACAAATTTCCAGAATTCAATTCTGGAGATACAATTACTGTTTTTTTTGAAATTAAAGAAGGAGAAAAAAAGAGAATTCAATCTTTCAAAGGAATAGTTATAAAAAAACAAGGAAAAGGATTAACTAAAACATTTACGATTAGGAAAATAAGTATGGGAGGAATAGGAATAGAACGAATTTTTATTTTCAATCAACCAAATATAAAAAAAATAGAAATTAATAAAAAAGGAAAAGTTCGAAGATCCAAAATCTATTATTTTAGATTTCTTAAAGGAAAAAAAGCAAGAATTAAAAGTTAGTAATTACATAACTAACTTATTTTATTTTAATAATATAAATAATATAAAAGCAAAAAAGAGATTTAAATAAAATACCCCCTCTTTTTTGCTTTTTTTTAATCCTAATTATTTATTATTGCTTTTCTCGTTTTCTTCAGAAGTTACTTTTTCTTTTTCAGATGTAGATCCACTACCACTTCCCTCATTATTATTTTTTGAGGATTCTCCACTAGAATTTTCAGTAGAATTATTTGTAGTATTAGTGTTATCTGTTTGATTTTCATTATTATTAGACGTTTTCTCCTCTTCTGTTTGCGGAGGGGTATTTTCATTTTTGTTCTTATTATTACAACTTGTAGCAAACAAAAATATCGCTAATAGGATTGTGGTAACAGTAATTCTTAATTTTTTCATCATAATCGATAGTATTTTTTCAAATATTACATATTCTGGGCAAATTTATATAAAAATTTTAAATGAAAAAATATATCATTATTTGTATTGTTTTTTTAACATGATAAAATTATTATAACTAAGTTTTTTTTATTTTGAAAAAAGGATACTAAGTTTTTTTATTAAATTGATAAAAATTAACAAAATTACATATTTTTATAAAGTAAAAATTTTGTTTTATATATGTCTTTAAATAAAAAGATTTTAAAAGAAGCTCTAACTTTTGACGATGTTTTACTTGTTCCTTCTTATTCTTCAATTCTTCCATCAGAAGTTTCTCTTAAAACTTATATAACCCCTAATATATCTTTGAATATTCCTATATTAAGCGCAGCTATGGATACAGTTACTGAATCCTCTTTAGCTATTTCTATGGCTAGAGAAGGAGGAATAGGAATTATTCATAAAAATATGAGTATAAAAAATCAATCAGAAGAAGTTTATAAGGTAAAAAGAAGTGAAAGTGGAATGATTGATGATCCTATTACTTTATCTAGAAATTCAACATTAAAACATGCTCAATATCTTATGAGAAAATATAAGATATCGGGATTGCCAGTTATAGAAAAAAATAATTTATTAGTAGGAATTATTACTAGAAGAGATATCAAATATCGAACAAACTTAGATTCTTTAGTTGAAGAAGTAATGACAAAAGAAAATTTAATTGTTTCTAAAAAAAATAACATTACTTTAGAAAAAGCAAAAGATATTTTGTTAAAAGAAAGAATAGAAAAATTACCTATTGTAGATGATCATAATAAACTTGTAGGATTAATTACAATAAGAGATATAGATAATTTAATTGAACATCCTAATGCGTGTAAAGATTCTAAAGGACGTCTTCGTGTTGGAGCTGCTATAGGAATAGATAAGTCTGCTCTAGAGAGAGTAGATTTTCTGGTAAAAATAGGGGTAGATATTATAACTATAGATTCATCTCACGGTCATTCCTCAGAAGTATTAAAAGTTATTAAATCGATTCGCCATTCTTTTCCGAAAATTTCCTTGTTAGCTGGAAATATAGTAACAAAAAAAGGAGCTAAAGATTTAATAGATGCTGGAGCAACTGTACTAAAAGTAGGTATAGGATCCGGATCTATTTGTACAACAAGAGTGATAGCTGGAGTAGGAATGCCTCAAGTTACTGCTATTAATGATGTATATGAATATGCTAAAAAAAGAAATGTCAGAATAATTTCTGATGGGGGGATTAGATATTCAGGAGATGTTGTAAAAGCAATTGCTGCAGGAGCTAGTTCTGTTATGATTGGAAGTTTATTAGCAGGAACAGATGAAGCTCCTGGAGAAGAAGTTATTTTTCAAGGAAGAAAGTTTAAAACTTATGTTGGTATGGGGTCTTTAATTGCTATGAAAAGAGGAAGTAGAGATCGTTATTTTCAATTTAAAGAAAAACTTGTTCCAGAAGGAATTGAAGCTATAGTTCCATATAAGGGGAAAATGAAAGATACAATTTATCAAATTTGCGGTGGATTACGTTCTGGTATGGGATATTGTGGAGTATCATCTATCCCAGAGTTAATAAAAAAAGGTCAATTTGTGAAAATAACAAAATCAGGATTAAAAGAGAATCACCCCCATAGTGTTAATATAACAAAGGAATCTCCGAATTATACCAACAATAATACCCGGGACGGGATTTGAACCCGTACGATCACAATGATCACAGGATTTTAAGTCCTGTGTGTCTACCAGTTCCACCACCCAGGTTTTATTTTTTCAAAAAAGCGAGAAACGGGAATTGAACCCGTGGCCTCAACCTTGGCAAGGTTGCGCTCTACCAATTGAGCTATTCTCGCCATGAACACCTAATTTAAAAACACTTTTGATATGTAGCAAATTATTTTATTTTATATATGATTTTTTTTTATCTTAAACGTTTTTAATATTTCTTTTGCTCTATTAATTATTTTTTTAGGCATTCCTGATATTTTTGCAATATGAATTCCGAAACTATTTTCGCTTCCGCCAGTTATTAATTTTCGAATGAAAACGATGTTTTCATCAATTTTTTTTACAGGAAAATGAAAATTTTTTATTCGCTTGAAAGAATTATTCATTTCATTTAATTCGTGATAATGTGTAGCAAATAATGTTAAAGGTCGTGAGTTATTTTCATGTAAAAATTCAACAATAGATTTAGCTATTGAAATTCCATCATAAGTACTTGTTCCTCGACCTATCTCGTCTAATATAAGAAAACTTCTATCAGAAATATTATTGAGTATATTTGCAGTTTCATTCATTTCTACCATAAAAGTAGATTCTCCTAAAGAAATATTATCAGAAGCTCCTACTCTGCTAAATATTTTTTCTATGACTCCTATATTTGCTTTTTGAGCTGGAACAAAACTTCCAATATGAGCCATTAATATAATAATAGCTGTTTGACGTAAAACGGCAGACTTTCCTGACATATTTGGTCCCGTAATAATTAAAATTTGTTGTTTTGACTTATTTAAGATAATATCGTTAGGAATATAAGAAGTTTTGGAAATAAATTGTTTTTCAATAACTGGATGTCTTCCATTTACAATGCATATTTTTAAAGAATGATCAATTTTCGGTTTTGTATAGTTATTCTCTAATGCTATGTTAGAAAAAGAACATAGAACATCTAGTTTTGCAATATTTTTTGCATTTTTTTGCAATTTTTTTAAATTTTCTAAAATTTTATTTACTAATTTATTAAATATTTCTTTTTCTAAGGAGAACATTCTTAGTTCAGCACTTAAAATTTTTGATTCATAATTTTTTAGTTCTTGGGTTATGTATCTGACAGAATTAGACAATGTTTGTTTTGGAATCCAATAAGATGGAACTTTATTATTTTTTGACTTTCTTACTTCAAAAAAGTAACCAAAAATATTATTATATCCAATTTTCAAGTTATTTATTCCTGTATTGAGTTGTTGTGTTTTGCAAAGTTTTTCTAAATATTCTTTTTGCGAAAAATATAAAATACGAATTTCGTCTAATTCTTTTGAAACTCCTTCCATTATTACATTTCCTTTTCCTTTTTCAATTTGATGAGGAGGGTTATCTTGTATGGTATTAGCAATTATTTTATATATAGTATCGCAATCTTGAAAAGAATTTGATAAACTTAAAAATATTTTTTCATTTTGAGATGAAAGTTTTTTTTTTATTTCCATAATGGAAAATAAAGATTTATGTAATGAGTATACCTCTCGAGGTGTTATTTTACCAACAACCATTTTTGAAATTATTCTTTCTATATCATAAATATTTTTTAATTTTTTTTTTATAAAATTTCGTATAATATTTTTAGAATAAAGTTCTTGAACTATTTCATGGCGTTTTTTTATATGAAAAACATTTATTAGTGGGAAAAGGACCCAGTTTTTTAATAATCTTCCTCCCATAGGAGTTATTGTTTGATCTAAAATATTTATTAAAGGAACGCCTTCTTTATTTATAGAATGAAAAATTTCTAAATTTTTAAAAGTAAAATCATCAATCCACATGTGATCTTCTTTTTTTATTTTCCGTATACTTGAAATATGTTTTATATTTAAGTGTTGAGTATTGTGTAAATATGATAGAATCACTCCGGAAGAAATAATTCCTAATTTTAAATTATCAATTCCAAATCCTTTTAGAGAATTGGTTTGAAAATGTGATATTAATTTTTCATATGCAAATTCATAATTGAACATCCAATCTTCCACAATAAATGTATAATATTTTTTTTTAAAAAATTGATCAAAAAATTTTTTATCCTTTTTTTGAAAAATAACTTCACTTGGATTAAAAAGGTTTAAATATTGTAAAATATTATTTTTTTTATCTTCTGTTATTAAAAATTCACCTGTAGAAATATCCAAAAAACTTAACCCTAATTTTTCTTTTTCTATATAAATTGAAGCTAAAAAATTGTTTGATTGAGGAGTTAGAATATTTTCATTAATAGCTATTCCTGGAGTTATTAATTCCGTAACTCCTCTTTTAACAAGATTTTTATTTCCTATTTTAGATTCTTCTAGTTGATCACAAATTGCTACTCGTAATCCTGATTGTATTAATTTTGGTAAATAGTTATTCAATGAATGACAAGGAAATCCAGCTAAATGAAGAGAAGATCGTTTAGTTAAAACAATATTCAATATTTTAGAACATTTGACAGCATCTTTTCCAAAAATTTCATAAAAATCTCCAACTTGAAATAATAAAATTGTATTTGGATATTTATTTTTTATATTATTATATTGTTTGATTAATGGAGTTACTTCTTTTTTTTTATGACAAGATTTACTGTTTTTATTCATGACAAAAATAAATTATTTTACGTTTTGATAATAAAATAGAGGATTTTTAATTTATTATCACAATAAAAAAATTATGAAAAGAATATTTAGAAAATATAAAATATTAGATCTTAACAAGATAGCTAAAGAAGTATCTGAATATTGGAAAAAAAATAATATTCTTCAAAATATATTTAATATTTCTAATAACGACGGCAATAATAATCAAAAAGAAAATTTTTCATATGTATTATATGAAGGTCCTCCATCTTTAAATGGAGAACCTGGAATACATCATGTATTATCTAGAACTGTAAAAGATATTTTTTGTAGGTTTCATACTTTAAAAGGGAAAAAAGTATTTAGAAAAGCTGGATGGGATACACATGGACTTCCTATTGAATTAAATGTTGAAAAACAATTGGGAATTATTAAAAATGATATAGGAAAAAAAATTAGTGTAAAAAAATATAATCAGTCTTGTAAAGATTTTGTTGAAAAATCTCTAAAAAAATGGCTATTGTTTACAAGAAAAATAGGTTATTGGATAGATTTAGATAATTCATTCATGACTCATGATTCGAAATATACAGAAACTGTATGGTGGTTAATCAAAAAACTTTATTGTAAAAATCTTATTTATAAAGGAATTACAATTCAACCTTATTCTCCTTCTGCAGGAACAGGATTAAGTCACCATGAATTGAATATGCCAGGAACTTATAAAAAAGTAGAACAAATATCTCCATTTTTAAAATTTAAAGCTATAAAAAATAGTCTTCCTGAAGAACTAAAAAATATATCAGGAAATATTTATTTTTTATCATGGACTACTTCACCATGGACAATTCCTTCAAATACTGCATTAGCTATAAGATCTGATGTAGAATATGTTTTAATAAGTACATATAATACTTATACTTTTTGCAAAGAAAATATTATTATTTCTGAGAAATCGATTCAAAAAACATTATTATTAAATGAATTTTATCCTGTTTCTAATCATCTAGAATTAGATGGATTAAATATCAAAAAAGGTAAAAAGATTCCCTATTTAATAGTAAAGAAAATTATAGGGAAAAAATTAGTATACAGTAAATATGAACAATTATTATCTTGGGTAAAACCTTTTCATAATGAAAAAAATGCATTTCAAGTTGTATCGGGAGATTTTGTTAATGTAGATGAAGGTACGGGAATTGTCCATATATCTCCTACATTTGGAATAGATGATTTTTTAATAGCTAAAAAATATAAAATACCTTCAATATTAGTTTTAAATAATAAAAAAGTGGCTGTTCCTCTGGTTGATTTACAAGGTAAATATATTGATATTCTTCCTTGTGGATTTGGAGGGGAATATGTAAAAAATGATTTTAATACAAAAAAAATAAAAAATTCAATTTCAATAGATCAAAAAATTATTTCATTATTAATAAAAGAAAAAAAAATATTTAAAACAGAAAAGCATACTCATTTTTATCCACATTGTTGGAGAACAGGAAAACCAATACTTTATTATCCTTTAAATTCATGGTTTATTAAAACTACGAAAAAAAAGGATCAAATGATTAATTTGAATCAAAAAATAAAATGGTATCCTAAATTCATAGGAAAAAAACGTTTTAGTTCTTGGTTAAAGAATATAAAAGATTGGAATTTATCACGATCTAGATATTGGGGGACACCTATTCCTATTTGGAGAACAGAAAAAGGTGATGAAGAAATAGTTATTGGATCAATTAAAGAATTAATTTTGGAAATTAAAAAGTCTATTCAATATGGATTTATGTCTAATAACGTATTTGAAGATTTTATATTAGATGATATGAGTGTTGATAATTATAAAAAATTAGATTTACATAAACATGTTTTAGATAAAATAATTTTAGTTTCTCCAAAAGGAAAAAAACCTATGAAAAGAGAATCCGATTTAGTAGATGTATGGTTTGATTCTGGAGCTATGCCGTATGCTCAATTTCATTATCCTTTTGAAAATAAAAAATATATAGATAAAAATTTATTATTTCCTTCTAATTTTATTTCTGAAGGAGTAGATCAAACAAGAGGATGGTTTTTTACTCTTCATACTATTAGTGCTATGGTATTTAATTCTATAGCATATAAAAACGTCTTATCAACAGGGTTAATTTTAGATAAGTATGGAAATAAAATGTCTAAAAGTAGAGGAAATACTATAGATCCTTTTGAGTTAATTAACTATTATAGTTCTGATGCAATACGTTGGTACATTATGTTCAATTCTGAACCTTGGGATAATATTAAATTTGATTCAGAAGAGATTCGTACTGTAATTAATAAATTTTTTGGAACGTTGTTCAACATTTATTCTTTTTTTGTTTTATATGCTAATATTGATGGATTTTCTTATAAAGAGGAAGAAGAAGTATCTTCTAACTATACAGAATTAGATTTTTGGATTATTTCTGAATTGAACACTTTAATTAAAAAAGTAGATGATAATTATTCTAACTATAATCCAACTAAAGTCACACGTTTAATTTCATCTTTTGTTTTAGAAAAATTGAGTAACTGGTATATAAGATTATGTAGAAGAAGATTTTGGAAAGAAGAATATACAAAAAATAAAGTATCTGCATATCAAATACTTTATAAATGTTTGATCAGTTTAGCAAAAATGACTTCTCCTATTATTCCATTTTTTTCTGAAAGATTATATTTAGATTTGAATTCTGTTACAAATAAAGAAACTTGTAAAAGTGTTCATTTAACAAGTTTTCCTAGCTATGATTTAAATTTAATTAACGAAGGATTAGAGATAAAAATGTTTTTGATTCAGAAAATTATCAATATGATTTTTTCTCTTAGAAAAAAAAATGGAATTAAAATTCGTCAACCTTTACAAAGAGTTCTTATTTTAATACCCGATGAAAAAACTCGTTTTCAGTTGAAACAATCGTATAAAATTTTTTTAAAAGAAGCTAATATAAAGGAAGTAAAGTTATCTGGATCTTACAAAAATCTTGAATTAGTTAAATATGTTAAACCAAATTATAAATCTTTAGGACCTAAATTTGGAAGTAAAACTAAAATTCTTTCAAAGATAATAGAAGGATTTTCGCAAGAAGAAATTAGAGAAATAGAAATAAATAAACAATGTATAATTTTTTTTAAAAAAGAAAAAATACGTCTTCTGGAAGAGGACGTAAAGATTACTACAGAATATATTAAGAATTGGTCTGTTTTATCTGATAATGAGTTAACAATAGCATTGGATTTACGTATAACAGATTCTCTTCGAGAAGAAGGGTTTATAAGAGAATTTATTAGATATGTACAAAGATTAAGAAAAAAATATAATTGCAATATTATCGAAAAAATATCTTTGCATGTTAATACAATTAAAGACATACAATTAATTATAGAAAAGAATAAGGATTTTATTTGTCGAGAAACCCTTTCTTTTGATATTCTTTTTCAAGAAAAAAACACTTTAAAGAACAAAAAAATGGAATGTTTTTTTGTAAAAAATTTTGAGGAAAAATCAATGCTATATATTTATATTAAGAAATATAAAAATATAGAAAATGAATAATAGAAAAAATGTTTTTTTGTAAAAAATTTTGTAAAATTTAAAATTATTTTAAATTTTTTCTATGTTACATATTTCTTTCTACTAATATCATAAAAACATTAATAAGAATATTTATTTTCGTATTTCGAAAAATTTTTTTTTAGAACATCTTACTTAAAGATTCCTTTTCAAAGATTAAAGGATTTTAAATTAAATTCAAAAATAACAAAGATTATAATATTAAAGAAATATTTATAATTAGTCATTATATTAGTCATTAATATATTTTGATTAACTTAATAACTTAAATCAAATCAAAATTTTCGGAAATATTATTGAAAATATGAATTTAGAATTCTATAGAATTTATTATATTACAAAAAATTAATTTCTGAAACATGTTTTTATTGAGTACCTCTATTATTTATATTGGATATTATAACATTATGAAATGAAGGGAAAAAAAGAAAACTTTTAGAAATAAGAAACGATTTAAGTTTTTTTTGAAAAAAATTTTTTTAATTATTTTTTCTATTTTATTAATAGATCAAATTTCAAAAATTTATATTAAAACTCATTTTGAATTAGGGAGTGGAGTTCCTGTATTTCCTTTTTTTTGGATTTTATTTGTTGAAAATCCTGGAATGGCTTATGGAATTCGTATTGGAACAGGATATCATGGAAAGGTGTTACTAAGTATTTTTCGTTTTTTTTTAGTTTTATTGATATTTTTTTTTCTTTATAAGAATGTAAAAAGAGGATCTTCCAATTATTTAACAATTCCTATTAGTTTTATTTTTTCAGGAGCCATGGGTAATTTTTTTGACAGTGCTTTTTATGGATTTTTATTTGATACAGGAACAATCTATTGTGAGAAGTATCATGATTGGATTTCTTATAGAGGAATTTCTAAAATAAATCAGTTTTTTAGTAATTCTGGAGGAAGAGGATATTCATCGTTTATGAAAGGATGTGTAGTTGATATATTTTACCTTCCTATAATAGATATTCACTTTCCTAATTGGATTCCTTTTTTTGGTAATTTTCACTTTCAATTTTTCAAACCAATTTTTAATGTTTCTGACATATCTATATTTACTGGATTTATTTTATTTTTTCTATTTCAAAATAGAATCGGAAATGTAAAAATATTGTGATTTCTATTATTTTTTTGAGATTTATAAAAATCTCTATAGATTTGTACTACTCTGATTTTCATTGTTACGAATGTAAGTTTGGTTTGCCGGTGTAGCTCAGTTGGTCAGAGCACGTGATTTGTAATCTCGGGGGCGTGGGTTCGAATCCCTCTGCCGGCTTTTTTAGTAATAGTGATTAATGATTTTAAAAAAATATAGGGGAGATACTCAAGCTTGGTTAACGAGGACAGACTGTAAATCTGTTGGTTTTTCCTTCGCAGGTTCGAATCCTGCTCTCCCCATTTAATTTTTAGATATAATAAATAAAAAAATAAGCGGAAGTAGCTCAGTTGGTAGAGCATCAGCCTTCCAAGTTGAATGTCGCGGGTTCGAATCCCGTCTTCCGCTCTATCATTGTATAAATAATATGTATATGTATATGTATATAATAGCCAATGTAGCTCAGTGGGTAGAGCACTTCCTTGGTAAGGAAGAGGTCACGGGTTCAATTCCCGCCGTTGGCTTTTTTGAACCGAATTTTATATAACAATTTTATCATGGCAAAAGAAAAATTTAAACGAAATAAACCACATTTAAATATAGGAACAACTGGTCATGTTGATCATGGAAAAACAACTTTAACTGCTGCTATTACAAAAGTATTATCGAATATAGGATTGGCAGAAGAAAAAAGTTTTGATGCTATAGATAATGCTCCTGAAGAAAAAGCTAGAGGAATCACTATTAATACTTCTCATGTAGAATATGAAACGGTAAAACGACATTACGCTCATGTAGATTGCCCTGGACATGCAGATTATGTAAAAAATATGATTACTGGAGCTGCTCAAATGGATGGAGCTATTTTAGTTGTGGCAGCTACAGATGGACCAATGCCTCAAACTAGAGAGCATATTTTGCTGTCCCGTCAAGTAGGAGTCCCTAAAATTGTAGTATTCATGAATAAGGTAGATCAAGTGGATGATCCTGAATTATTAGAATTGGTAGAAATGGAAATTAGGGAACTACTTACTAAGTATGAATTTGATGGAGAAAATATTCCTATAATTCGTGGATCAGCTTTAGGTGCTTTAAATGGAGAAAAAAAATGGACTACAAAAATTGAGGATCTTATGAAAGTGTTAGATGATTATATTCCCGAACCTATTCGTGAAATGGATAAACCATTTTTGATGCCTGTTGAGGATGTGTTTACTATAACAGGAAGAGGAACTGTGGCAACAGGTCGTATAGAAAGTGGAGTTGTTAATACAGGAGATTTAGTTGATATTATAGGAATGGGAGAAAAAAAAATATCCTCTACTGTTACAGGAGTTGAAATGTTTAGAAAAATATTAGATAGAGGTCAAGCTGGAGATAATGTAGGTCTTTTATTGCGTGGTATAGAAAAAAAAGATATTCGTCGAGGAATGGTAATTGGAAAACCGGGATCAATCAATCCTCATAAAAAATTTAAATCTGAAGTGTATATTCTTACTAAGGAAGAAGGAGGTAGACATACTCCTTTTCATAACAAATATCGTCCTCAATTTTACCTAAGAACTACAGATGTTACAGGAGAAATCCATCTCCCTAAGGGAATAGAAATGGTTATGCCTGGAGATAATGTTTCTATGGAGGTTGAATTACATCAACCTGTCGCATTAAGTGAAAATTTACGTTTTGCTATTCGTGAAGGAGGAAAAACTGTAGGAGCAGGACAAGTTGTTCATATAATGGATTAATTAATAAATAATTAATACCAATATCCGTTATTTATTTCCGATACGGACGTAGCTCAATTGGTAGAGCATCGGTCTCCAAAACCGAAGGTCGTAAGTTCGATTCTTACCGTCCGTGCTACGTTATTTTTTTTGGTATAAATATTATGAAAAATAATAATTTTTTTTTAGAAATTTATAATGAATTTTTTCATTCTATTACATGGTCTAAATGGATTGATTTGCAATTAACAACAATAATGGTATCCTTTTTTTCTATATTTCTATCTATATTTTTATATGGTGTAGATACTTTTTTTATTTTTTTAGTTAAAAAATTGTTTTCTTTATAAAAAATTATATGAGTGATAATTTGAAAAAAAAATGGTATGTCATTAAAGCTATTAGTGGACAAGAAAGTAAAGTAAAATCATATATTGAAGATGAAGTTAGAGATAATGGATTTCAAGAATCTATTGGAAAAGTATTGGTCCCTATTGAAAAAATTATTCAAATGAGGAAAGGTAAAAGAATTCATAGAGAAAAAGTTCATTATCCTGGATATGTTATGGTAGAAGCGAATTTAGAAGGAGAAGCTGTCCACGCAATTAAAAATGTTCCTGGAGTTATTAATTTTTTAAGTGAAGGAAAAGGAGGAGGTGCTATTCCTATTCCTATGAGAAAAGAGGAAGTAAACAAAATGTTGGGTAAAATAAATGAATTATCTGCTGAAAGTTATGAAACTATTAATATTCCTTTTATTGTTGGAGAAACAATTAAAGTTACGGATGGGCCCTTTACTGGTTTCAATGGAACAATTGAGAAAATTAATGAAGAAAAAAGAAAATTGGAATTATCTGTTTTAATTTTTGGAAGAAAAACTCCATTGGAATTGAATTTTACACAAATAGAAAAAATTTAATCATGATTAAAAAAACAAAAAGAGTAATAAAAAAAATTAAAATTCAAAAAATAAATGGAGGTAAGGCGAGTCCAGCTCCACCTGTTGGTCCCATTTTAGGAAGCTCTGGAATTAACATAATGGAATTTTGTAAACAATATAATTCTCGTACTCAAGAAAGAGTAGGAGAAGTGTGTCCTGTTGTAATAACTGTATATGAAGATAAATCTTTTGATTTTGTAATCAAAAAACCTCCAGTTTCTATTCAATTATTGAATATGATAAAAATAAAAAAAGGTTCTAAAGAATCCAATCGTATTAAAATTGGAATGATAAGTTCAAAAGAAATTGAGATAATTGCAAAAAATAAAATGGAAGATTTAAATTGTTTATCAATTAAATCTGCAATTTCTATGGTTTCAGGAACTGCAAGGTCTATGGGGATAGAAATAGAGAAAGAATTAAAATAAAAATATTTCATTCATTTTTTTATTATTGGTATATAGTATGTCAAGAAAATTAACTAGAAACAGAAGTAAGATTATAAAAGAAATTTCTAAAAAGAAATATTCTTTAGAAGAAGGTATTATTCTTTTAAAAAAAATAAATTTTGTTAAATTTGATGCATCTGTTGATATTTCTGTCAATCTTGGTGTTGATGTACGTTCCCCCAATCAAATGATTAGAGGAACAGTTAAATTGCCTTATGGAAAGGGTAAAAATGTTCGAATTTTAGCTTTAGTTGATAAAGATAAAGAATTAAAAGCTAAAAATGCCGGAGCAGATTATATAGGATTAGATTATATTGAAAAAATTAAATCCGGATGGAAAACTAACAAAATTGACGTTATTGTGGTAACTCCTTCTATTATGAACCAATTGGGAGTGATAGGAAAAATACTAGGTCCAAAAGGACTAATGCCAAATCCTAAGATGGATACTGTTTCTTCAAATCCAGAAAAATCTATTAAAGAAATTAAATCTGGAAAAATTTTTTTCAAGTCTGATCGTTATGGAATTGTTCATTCTTCAATTGGAAGAGTTTCTTTTTCGAAGAAATATTTATTAGATAATATAAAGGAATTTATGAAAATAATTATTCGAAACAAACCTTCTACTTCTAAAGGAAATTATATTAAAAATATTCATTTATCTACTACCATGGGGTTTAGCATTTCACTGGATTCAAAAATTTTTTGAACATTATGATGAATAATAAAAAAAAAGAAAATAAGAAAAAAGAAAAAAAAGAAGAAGAAATTTTGGAATTAATTTCTATATTTTCAAATAATGACATAATATATATCGTTGATATATTTAATCTAAGTTCTAATCAAATATCTGTCCTTAGGAAAAATTTTAAACGGTTTAATATTATAATGAGAGTAGTAAAGAATACTTTATTGAAAAAGTCATTAGAAAAAATAAAAAATAAAAATTTTAATTCATTTTTTCCCGTTCTAAATGGAAATACTACTATTTTATTTTCTAAACTTACTAAAAATGGAAACATAATTCCAAAAATTATAAAAAAATTCCATATTCAAGAAAAAATTGAAAAACCCTATTTAAAAGGAGCTTATGTTCAAGAATCTTTCTATTTTGGAAATAAAGATTTGAATCTGTTAATTAAAATTAAATCTAAAGAAGATCTTATTGCTGACATATTATGTATGCTCCAATTTCCAATGAAAAATATTATTTCATGTTTTTCTAATTTAACAAAATATAAAATATTTGGAATATTAGAATCTTTATCTTCTAATAAAAAGAATTCTAATTTCCAAATTTAATGAAATAAAAAAATATGAATTCAGTTTTAAATATTTCAATAAAACAATAATAAAATAATATGATAGAAAAATTAGCAGAACAATTAGTAAACTTAACCGTTAAACAAGTTAACGAATTAGCTTTAATTTTAAAAGAAAAATACGATATAGAACCATCTAACTTAGTAAAATCGGAAAATGTTATTTCTCAAGAAGAAAATATATCTCAAAAAGAAGAAAAAAATATTTTTAATATAATTTTAAAATCATCTGGAAATTCTAAATTATCTGTGGTTAAGTTAGTAAAAGAGATAACAGGAAAAGGACTTAAGGAATCTAAGGGATTAGTAGATAATATTCCTAGTGTACTTAAAGAATCTGTAAATAAGAAGGAAGCAGAAGATTTGAGAAATAAATTTCAAGAAATAGGTGCTGAAATAGAACTGAAATAAATAAAATAATATCATTTTAGAAAAAAAGTATTACAAGCATACATAGTTAAGTACATTAAATTAAAATTGGTGAATACAAAAAAAACGTCAGAAAGAATAACTTTTGCTTCGGTAGCAAAGAAAGTTGAATATCCTGATTTTTTAGATATTCAAATAAAATCATTTAAAGATTTTTTTCAATTAGATACAAAACCTGAGAATAGGAAAAATGAAGGTTTATTTAAAGCTTTTATGGAAAATTTCCCTATTTCTGATGCAAGGAATTCTTTTGTTTTAGAATTCAAAGGTTATTCTATAGATTCCCCTAGATATTCTATAGAAGAATGTATTGAAAGAGGATTAACTTATAGCGTTCCTTTGAAAGCTAAATTAAAATTATATTGTACGGATCCTGAACATGAGGATTTTGAAACAGTATATCAAGATGTATATTTAGGAACATACCCTTATATGACTCCTTCTGGATCTTTTATTTTCAATGGAGCAGAAAGAGTTATTGTTTCTCAATTACATCGTTCTCCAGGTGTTTTTTTTGGACAATCTCATCATGCTAATGGAACTAAACTTTATTCTGCTAGAATTATTCCATTTAAAGGATCTTGGATAGAATTTGCTACAGATATCAACAACGTTATGTATGCGTATATTGATAGAAAAAAAAAATTACCAATGACAACTCTATTACGTGTTATAGGGTATGAAAGAGATAAAGATATATTGGAAATTTTTGATTTAGCAGAAGAAGTGGAAATTCTAGATGATGGAAGTAATATTTTAAATAGAACACTAGCAGCTAGAATTTTGAAAATATGGCATGAAGATTTTGTAGATGAAGATACAGGAGAAGTAGTTTCTATAGAAAAGAACGAAGTTCTTATAGATAGAGATGTTTTTTTACAACAAGAACATGTTGATTTAATTAAAAATCATGAAATAAAAACTGTTTTATTACATAAAGAAGAAGGAAGAAAGAAGGATTATTCAATTATCTATAATACTTTACATAAAGATCCTACAAATTCGGAAAAAGAAGCTGTAGAATATATTTATAGACAACTTAGGAATACAGAACCTCCGGATGAAGAAACTGCTAGGAATGTAATAGATAAACTATTTTTTTCTGATACTAGATACAGTTTAGGTCCTGTAGGAAGATATAGGCTTAACAAACGTCTGGGATTAAAAATAGATCCGAATCATCTAGTCTTAACAAAAGAAGATATTATTGCAATTATAAATCATCTGAACGCTTTATTTAATTCTAAAAAAGAAGTAGATGACATAGATCATTTATCTAATAGACGAGTTAGAACTGTAGGGGAACAACTTTATACTCAATTTAGTATTGGATTGGCAAGAATGTCCAGGACTATAAGAGAAAGGATGAATGTTCGTGATAATGAGGTTTTTATGCCTGTAGATCTTATAAACGCTAAAACATTGTCTTCTGTAATAAATACTTTTTTTGGAACTAATCAGTTATCTCAATTTATGGATCAAACTAATCCTTTATCTGAAATAACTCATAAAAGAAGACTTTCTGCTTTAGGACCTGGTGGGTTATCCAGGGAGAGAGCTGGTTTTGAGGTAAGAGATGTTAATTATTCTCATTATGGTAGATTATGCCCAATTGAAACACCAGAAGGTCCAAATATAGGACTGATATCTTCTCTTTCTGTATTTGCAAAAATAAATAAAATGGGATTTGTAGAAACTCCTTATAGAACGGTTTTTAATAAAAAAGTAAATTTTAAATCCAAGATAAAATATCTAAGTGCAGAAGAAGAAGAAGGGAAAATTATTGCACAATCTAATGCTATTGATAATAATGGAAATTTTTTATCAGATAGAATAATAGCACGTGAAGATGGAGATTTTCCAATAGTGAAATCAGATCAGGTTGATTATATTGATGTAGCACCTAATCAAATTGCTTCTATTTCTGCTTCTTTGATACCTTTTTTAGAACATGATGATGCTAATAGAGCATTAATGGGCTCTAATATGATGCGTCAAGCTGTTCCATTATTAAAACCAGAATCTCCCATTGTTGGAACAGGATTAGAACAACAAGTTTCAAGAGATTCTAGAATTTTAATTAATGCAAAAAAAGATGGTATTGTGGAATATATTGACGCAAAAAAAATTGTTATTAAATATGATCAAACAGATAAAGAAATTTTAGTCAATTTTAATTCTAATATTGTAGTTTATGATTTAATAAAATTTAGAAAAACTAATCAAAATACATGTATAAATTTAAAACCTATTGTTAAAAAAGGTATGAGAATTATGAAAGGGCAAATATTATGTGAAGGTTATGCTACAGAAAATGGAGAATTAGCTTTAGGAAGAAATTTAAAAGCAGCTTTTATTCCGTGTAATGGATATAATTTTGAAGATGCTGTTTTAATTTCCGAGAAGGTAGTCAGTAAGGATTGGTTCACCTCCATACATATAGACGAATATTCTTTAGAAGTTCGTGATACAAAATTAGGAATGGAAGAATTAACCAATGATATTCCTAATGTAAGTGAAGACGCTACTAAAGATTTAGATGAAAATGGAATTATAAGAGTTGGAGCGGAAGTAAAACCTGGTGATATTTTAATCGGAAAAATAACTCCAAAAGGAGAATCAGATCCTACTCCAGAAGAGAAGTTATTAAAAGCTATCTTTGGGGATAAAGCAGGAAATGTGAAAGATGCTTCTTTAAGGGCTGAGCCATCTTTATTTGGCATAGTTATAGATACTAAACTTTTCACAAGAAGTATAAAAGATAGAAAGACAAGGCTTCAAGATAAAATAAAAATAGATTCTTTGGAGAAAGAATATGATAAAAAATTTTTAGATATGAAAAATTTTTTATTAAAAAAATTATTATTTGTATTGAATGGTAAATCATGTTGTAACTCTATTTTTGATGAAAAAAATAAAAAAATAATAGAGAAAGGAAGTAAATTTACTATAGATGTTCTTAATAATATACCGGATTATTTAGGAATTCGTTCTGATAATTGGACTGAAGATTCTTTGACTAATAATTTAGTTTCTGAAATTTTTCATAATTATAAAATAGCAATTGGAAATTTGACTAGTTCTTTAAAACATAAAAAATTTTCTATTACAGTTGGAGATGAACTTCCTTCAGGAATTATAAAAATGGCAAAAGTATATATTGCTAAAAAAAGAAAATTGAAAGTAGGAGATAAAATGGCAGGAAGACATGGAAATAAAGGAGTGGTCGCTCGTATACTTAGAGAAGAAGATATGCCATTTTTAGAAGATGGGAGCCCAGTTGATATTGTATTGAATCCATTAGGAGTTCCATCTAGAATGAACATAGGACAAATATATGAAACCGTTTTGGGATGGGCTGGACAAAAATTAAATGTAAAATTTTCAACACCTATATTTGATGGAGCTACTATAGATCAAATTTGTGAATATACAGATAAAGCAAATATTCCTCGTTTTGGAACTACTTATTTATTTGATGGAGGAACTGGAGAAAGATTTGATCAACCAGCTACTGTTGGAGTTATATATATGTTGAAATTAGGTCATATGGTTGATGACAAAATGCATTCTCGTTCAATAGGGCCATACTCTTTAATTACGCAACAACCTTTAGGTGGTAAAGCCCAATTTGGAGGACAACGTTTTGGAGAGATGGAAGTATGGGCTTTGGAAGCATTTGGAGCATCCAATATTTTACGTGAAATACTAACTGTTAAATCAGATGATGTAGTAGGAAGGGCTAAAACCTATGAATCAATAGTAAAAGGAGAGTTAATGCCTGAACCTAACAATCCAGAATCTTTTAATGTTCTTTGTTATGAATTAAAGGGATTAGGATTAGATATTCGTTTAGAAGAGTGATTTTATTATTATCATATGTCAACAATAATAAATAGAAAAAAAAATAAAAAATTTAATAAAATAACTATTAGGTTAGCTTCTCCAGAAGTTATATTAAAAGAATCTCATGGAGAAGTTTTGAAACCAGAAACTATAAACTATCGTACTCATAAACCAGAAAGAGATGGTCTTTTCTGTGAAAGAATATTTGGACCGGTAAAAGATTATGAGTGTGCATGTGGAAAATATAAAAGAATTCGTTATAAGGGTATCATATGTGACCGATGTGGAGTTGAAGTAACAGAAAAAAAAGTAAGAAGAGAACGTATGGGGCATATTAGTCTTGTAGTTCCTGTTGTTCATATTTGGTGTTTTCGTTCTTCTCCAAATAAAATTGGATCCTTATTAGGGCTATCATCTAAGAAGCTTGAAATGATGATTTATTATGAAAGATATGTTGTTATTCAAGGAGGATCATCTTTTCGTCCAGATGGAACTTCTTTCCAAAAAGGAGATTTTTTAACAGAAGAAGAATATTTAAATGTTTTAAGCAGCCTTCCAAAAGGAAATCAACAATTAGAAGATTCTAATCCCAACAAATTTATTGCTAAAATGGGAGCAGAATGTATAGAAGACCTTTTAAACCGTATTAATTTAGATACTTTATCACTTGAATTGAGAAATCAAGCTAATAATGAAACTTCTAAACAAAGAAGAATTGAAGCCTTAAAACGTTTACAAGTGGTAGAATCTTTCAGAGAAGGAAAGAAAAATGGTGGATCTCCGTCTTGGATGATTATCCATGTATTATCCGTTATTCCTCCTGAGCTGAGACCATTAGTTCCTTTAGATGGGGGGCGTTATGCTGCTTCGGACATGACAGACTTATATCGTCGCGTACTTATCAGAAATAACCGTTTGAAAAGACTTATAGAAATTAAAGCTCCTGAAGTAATTTTAAGAAATGAAAAAAGAATGCTTCAAGAAGCAGTAGATTCTTTATTTGATAATTCAAGAAAAATATCCGCTGTAAAATCAGAAGCAAACCGTCCTTTGAAATCTTTATCAGACGCTTTAAAAGGAAAACAGGGTCGTTTTAGACAAAATCTCCTTGGAAAAAGAGTGGATTATTCAGCTAGATCGGTTATTGTAGTTGGTCCTCATTTAAAATTACATGAATGTGGACTCCCTAAAGACATGGCAGCAGAACTTTACAAACCATTTATAATTCGTAAGTTAATTGAAAGAGGAATAGTAAAAACAGTAAAATCATCTAAAAAAATTATTGACAAAAGGGATCCTATGATTTGGGACATTTTAGAAAATGTTTTAAGAGGACATCCTGTATTATTAAATAGAGCTCCCACTTTACATAGATTAGGGATTCAAGCTTTTCAACCAAAATTAATAGAGGGAAAAGCTATTCAATTGCATCCTTTAGTTTGTGCTGCTTTTAACGCTGATTTTGATGGAGACCAAATGGCTGTTCATTTACCATTATCGTATGGAGCTATTTTGGAGGCTCAAATTTTAATGTTGGCTTCTCAAAATATATTAAATCCTGCTAATGGATCTCCGATTACAGTTCCTTCTCAAGATATGGTATTAGGATTATATTATATGACAAAACCTTTGTTATCAAATATTAATAATAAAGTTAAAGGGGAAGGATTTATTTTTTATTCACCAGAAGAAGTAGAAATAGCTTATAATCAAAAAGCAGTTGATTTACATGCTTTAATTAAAGTTAAAGTAGATATTCGTTGTGAAGAAAACAATAAACTTGTTAAAAAAATAGTAGAAACTACTGTAGGAAGAGTTTTATTTAATCAAGTAGTTCCAAAAAAAGTAGGATTTATTAATGAATCTCTTACAAAAAAATCATTAAGAGAAATTATCAGTAAAATACTACATCTTACAGATGTTCCAACTACTTCTAACTTTTTAGATGATATTAAAGAATTAGGTTTTTACAACGCATTTAAAGGAGGATTATCTTTTGGATTAGGAGATATTATAATTCCTAATAATAAGAAAGATATGGTAAATAATGCTATTCAACAGGTAGATAATGTTAAAACAAACTATAACATGGGATTAATTACGAATAATGAACGTTATAATCAAATTATTGATATATGGACAAATACTAATTCTATGTTAACAGAAAAAGTAATGAAGTATATGAGAGAAGATAGGCAAGGATTCAATCCTGTTTATATGATGTTAGATTCTGGAGCAAGAGGATCTAAAGAACAAATAAGACAGCTTTCTGGAATGCGTGGATTAATGGCAAAACCCCAAAAAGCTGGTTCTTCTGGAGGAGAAATTATTGAAAATCCAATTTTATCTAATTTTAGAGAAGGATTGTCTATTTTAGAATATTTTATATCTACTCATGGAGCGCGTAAAGGATTAGCTGACACTGCATTAAAAACAGCAGATGCCGGATATTTAACAAGACGTTTAGTTGATGCAGCTCAAGACGTAATAATAAGAATGGAAGATTGTAACACTTTAAGAGGATTAGAAGTATCGGCATTGAAAAAAAATGAAGAAATAGTAGAAACTTTATTTGATAAAATATTAGGTCGTGTATCATTAAACAATGTTTATAATCCAAAAAATAATCAATTAATAATATCTTCTGGTGAAATGATTGATGAAAGATTTGCAAAAACCATTGATGAATCTGGAATAAAAACAGTGGAAGTTAGATCTCCTCTGACTTGTGAAGCAAAAATGGGGATTTGTTCTAAATGTTATGGACGTAATTTATCTACAGGAAAAATAGTACAAAAAGGTGAAGCTGTTGGGGTTATCGCGGCACAATCTATTGGAGAACCTGGTACTCAATTAACATTACGTACTTTTCACGTTGGAGGAACGGCAGGAAATGTAACTGAATCCTCACAAATAGTATCTAAATATAATGGAATTATAGAATTAGAAGATTTAAAATTTGTAAAGGTAAAAAAAGATTCTAAAGAAATAGGAATAGTAGTTTCTAGATCTACAGAAATGAAACTTTTTGATGAGAAAAAATCATCTGTTCTAATGGTAAACAATATACCTTATGGATCATCTTTATATGTTAAACATGGAGATATGTTGAAAGTAGGTGATGTAATTTGTAAATGGGATTTATATAATGCAGTTATTATTGCGGAATTTTCAGGAATTATATCTTATCAGCATTTAGAAGAAGGAATCACTTTTCAAATAGAAATAGATGAACAAACTGGATTTCAAGAAAAAGTAATTACAGAAGTAAGAAATAAAAATTTAGTTCCAGCATTAAAAATATTGGACGACCAAAAGAAAGAATTAAAAGTATATAATCTTCCAGTAGGAGCCCATTTAATGGTAGAAGATGAAGAAAAAATTGATATAGGAAAAATTTTAGTAAAAGTTCCTAGAAAATCCGCTAAGTCTGGAGATATTACAGGAGGTTTACCTCGATTATCTGAATTGTTTGAAGCACGAAATCCTTCTAATCCAGCCGTAGTTTCTGAAATGGATGGAATAGTTAGTCATGGAAAAATTAAAAGAGGAAACAGAGAAATTATTGTGGAATCTAAAACAGGAGAAATTAGAAAATATCTTGTAAAATTATCTAATCAAATTCTTGTTCAGGAAAATGATTATGTAAAAGCAGGAATGCCTTTATCAGATGGAGCTGTAACTCCTAATGATATTTTAAATATTAAAGGTCCTAGAGCTGTTCAAGAATATTTAGTTAAAGAGATACAAGAAGTTTATCGTTTACAAGGAGTAAAAATTAATGATAAACATTTTGAAGTTATTGTTTTACAGATGATGAGAAAAGTAGAAGTTATAGACGTAGGAGATACCAAATTTTTGGAAGGAAGTATAGAGTATAAAGATGATTTTATAGAAGAAAATGATAGAATATATACAATGAAAGTAGTTGAAGATTTTGGAGAATCCGATAATTTTAAAAATGGGGATGTAATTAGTTGTAGAGATTTAAGGAATGAAAATGCTATCTTAAAATATAAGAATAAAAAATTAATAAAAACTAGAAATGCAATTCCGGCTACAGCTAGACCTATATTGCAAGGAATAACAAGAGCGGCTTTACAAACGAAATCTTTCATATCTGCAGCTTCATTTCAGGAAACAACAAAAGTTTTAAGTGAAGCTGCAATAAGTAGTAAAACAGATTATTTGTACGGATTAAAAGAAAATGTAATAGTAGGTCATAAAATTCCTGCAGGAACTGGATTAAGAGAATATGAAAAAATTCAAAAACCAAAAATCATGAAATGAAATTATAATTAATTTAATTTATTTATTTTTCCATTTATTCTTTATTGAAACTGTTTGATTAAAAATTATTTTTTCGAAAGAAATTTTTTCTGTATAAAAATATCCAATTCTTTGGAATTGAAAATGTTCTCCTTCTTTTGCTCTTTTTAAATAAGGTTCCGCATAACCTATAATTTTATTTTTTGATTTTACATTTATACATGTAGAAAAATCCAAGTTTGGATTTCTTTTCAAAAAAAGATA
The DNA here is from genome assembly GCF_014251995.1 of Blattabacterium cuenoti. Classification (GTDB taxonomy): domain Bacteria; phylum Bacteroidota; class Bacteroidia; order Flavobacteriales; family Blattabacteriaceae; genus Blattabacterium; species Blattabacterium cuenoti_AE. Next base: position 457,440 of record NZ_CP059205.1, on the reverse strand, counting down.
ATTATATAAATTAATTTCTACAGGAAAAGAATGTTTTACAGAAACCCAGTGTAAAGTACTTTTTATCCTTTTTTTTGTTTCTGTTTTTTTATTTTTTCCGGACTTACTTTTTGAATCATAAGTGCAATGAATCTCTTTAATTTCTCCTTTGCAATTTTTGATAACTGAGTGAGCTTTTATGATATAAGCATTTTTAAGTCTTACTTCTTTTCCAATACTAAGTCGAAAAAAATTTCTTTCTTCTTTTTCTAAAAAATCATCTTTTTCAATATAGATATATTTTGAAAATGGGATTTTTCTTTTTCCAAAATTTATATTTTCTGGATTATTTTCGGATTCAACCCATTCAGTAGTGTTCATTGAATAATTATCAATTACTAATTTTACTGGATTAAGTACTACCATAACTCTAGGTGCTATTTTATTTAAATGATTTCTAATCCAAAATTCTAGAAAAGATATATCAATAATATTATTTCTTTTTGTAATTCCTACGTTATGAACAAAATTTTTTAAAGAAGTTGAAGTGTATCCTTTGCGACGTAATCCAGATATAGTTAATATACGTGGATCATCCCACGATTGGATAATTTTTTTTTCAATTAAACATTGAATTTTCCTTTTACTAGTTATAGTATGACTTAAATTTAGCCTCGAAAATTCTATTTGTTTGGGAATTATTTTTTTTGATATTTTTTTTGATTTGTGAATTTGATTTATATACCAATTATATAATGGACGTTTGTTTTCAAATTCCAATGAACATAAAGAATGTGATATTTGCTCAATGTAATCACATTGTCCATGTGTCCAATCATAAGTTGGATATATGCACCATTGTAGTCCACATCTGTGATGTTTTCTTTTCAAAATTCTATACATAATAGGATCCCTCATGTTCATATTGGATGAACTCATATTAATTTTAGCTCTTAATACACAAGATCCTTCTTCAAGAAAACCATTTTTCATTCTTTCAAAGAGATATAGATTTTCATCTACAGGTCTATTTCTATAAAAACTATTAATTCCAGATTCAAAAGGATTTTTTCTTTGGAATTGTATGATTTCTTGAGATTGCTCATCAACATAAGCTTTATTTTCTTTAATTAATTTTAAAGACCATTCATAAAGTTTTTGAAAATAATCCGATGCATAACTTTCTATATCCCATTTAAATCCTAGAAAAAGGATATCTTTTTTTATGGATTCTATATATGTTTTACTTTCTCCTATAGGATTAGTATCATCAAATCTTAGATAAACTGGGGATTTATATTTTTTACCTAATTCGAAATTTAGAAAAATAGCTTTTACATGTCCAATATGGAGGTAACCATTTGGTTCAGGAGGAAAACGAAATTTAATTTTTTCAATAGGAAATCCATTTTCTATATCCTTTTCTATAATTCTTTCAATAAAATGTAAATTTGATTTTATTTTAAATAATAATTAAAGATCAATTATAATGCGAATATAATTAATTTTTTAAAAAAATATACTTTTGTTTTTATGTTATTTTAATAATTGTAATTTGAATTATTTAGAAACCGTTAGATGGATTTTAAATCGTATTCCAGTTTATCAAACATCAGGAATAAAATCATACAAACCAGGTTTAAAAAGAATAAAAAACTTTTGTTCCCGTTTAGGGAATCCTCAGATTTTTTTTAAAAGTATACATGTAGGCGGCACCAATGGAAAAGGATCTACAGTTCATATGTTATCTTCTATTTTGCAAGAAGAAAAATATAAAATTGGACTATTTACTTCTCCTCATTTAATAGATTTTAGAGAAAGAATAACTTGCAATGGTAATTTGATAGAAAAAGATTTTATTGTTTCTTTTATCAAAAAGAATAAAGAATTTATAGAAAAAGAAAAAATTTCATTTTTCGAAATGAATACAGCTTTAGCTTTTCAATATTTTAAAGAAATAAAAGTTGATATAGCAATTATTGAAGTTGGAATGGGAGGAAGATTGGATTCGACAAATTTAATTTTTCCAGAAATATCTGTAATAACAAATGTTAGTATAGATCATACACAATTGCTTGGAGAAAGCGAATTAGAAATTGCTTCAGAAAAAGCAGGAATAATTAAAAAAAACGTATCAGTAATAATAGGAAGAAAAATTCCGAAAAGTGTACAATTTATTTTTATACAGAAAGCTTTGAAAAAAAACTCTCCAATTTATTTCTCTTTAAAAAAAGAAGAAAATGTAGAATATAAAATTCCTTTTGAAAAAGTCAGTTATCAAAATTTAAATCGAAGTCTTGTATTAAGAATTGTAAATATTTTACATTATAGAAAAAACATAACTATATCTAATCAGTCTATAAAAAAAGGATTAAAAAATGTAGTAAGAAATACAAATTTTAAGGGACGTTGGCAAATATTACAAAAAAATTGTCCAAAAATTATTTGTGATATAGCTCATAATGAAGAAGGAGTACTTATGATTAATCATCAGTTAAAAAAAGAATTTTATAATGAATTACATTTAATTTTGGGATTTGTTAAAGATAAAAAGGTGGATAATTTATTAAAACACTTTCCTACTGAATCTTTTTATTATTTTTGTCAACCTAAAATTGATAGAAAACTATCTATTTATGATTTAAAAATATTAGTTAATAAAACATGTCAATATCAAGATCGTAATAAAATAAAATTTTTTCATTCTGCAAAAAATGCTTTTTTATGTGCTAAAAAAAAAGCTAAAAAAGATGATTTAATATTAGTAAGTGGAAGCACATTTATCGTCTCTGAAATTCTAATATTATAAATATTTTTATTACATTTGATGAATGATTTTATTATTATAATAAATTAAATAAGGGCAATTAGCTCAGTTTGGTTTAGAGCATCTGTTTTACAAGCAGGAGGTCACTGGTTCAAATCCAGTATTGCCCACAGTTTTCATTAAAATAAAACTTAAAATTTTTTCTTTTTCATTTGGATTAAACCATTTTACAGAAGAATCTTTTCTATACCAAGTTAATTGTTTTTTTGCGTATCTCCTGGTATTTATCTTTATTTTTTCTATGGTTTCGTTTAAACAATCTTTTTTATGAAAAATAGATTCAAAGATCTCCTTATAACCTATAGTTTGTAAACTATTTAAATTTCTGTAAGGATAATATAGTTTTGCTTCATCTATTAATCCTTTATTAATCATATTATTTACTCTGTTATTTATTCTAGAATAGATTTCATATCTAGGGAGAATTAATCCAATTTTAAAAATTGAGAAATTTCTTTTCTTTGATTCTTTTTTGAAAAAAACTGAAGGAGTATATCCTGTAGATTTTACAATTTCTAAGTATCGTAGTAAACGTCTTGGATTATTAATGTCTATTATAGATTTATTTTTATTATTAACTTTTAACTTTTTGAATTCTTCTTGAAGAAAAGATATTCCTCTTTTTTTAAAATTAAAAATTAAGTTATTTCTAATATTTAAATCTATTTCTGGAAAATTGTCTAATCCTTCTGTTATAGCTTTTTCATATAATCCAGATCCTCCAACCATAATTAAAATGGGGTACTTTACGAATAATTCATTAATTTTTTTCAGACAATCTTTCTCAAAAAGTTTAGCATTATAAATATCGTGAATACTAATATGTCCTATAAAATGATGTTGTATCTTAGAAAGATCTAATTCTGTAGGCATAGAAGTTCCTATTTTTAATTCTTTATAAAATTGTCTGGAATCAGAAGACAAAATTTCAGTTTTTAGTTTTTCAGCTAAATACAGAGATATATAAGTTTTTCCAACACATGTTGGTCCTAAAATAAAAACAATAAACTTTTGATTCAATTTTATACTTTGTAAATTTTTATAACATATTTTTTATTTTGGAAAGATTTTTATACATCCAAAAATCAGCTAAAACTAAAGCAGTCATTGACTCTACTATAGGAATTGCACGTGGTAAAACACAGGGATCATGTCTTCCTTTTCCTTCTAAAAGAATAGAATTTCCACATTTATCTATAGTTTTTTGTTTTTTCATTATTGTAGCTACAGGTTTAAAAGCTATTTTAAAATAAATATCCATTCCATTTGAGATTCCTCCTTGTATTCCTCCAGAAAAATTTGTTTTAGTTTTACCATCTTTATTAAATAAATCATTGTGTTGAGTTCCAGTTAATTTAGTTCCATAAAAACCACTTCCGTATTCAAATCCTTTAACTGCATTGATTGAAAGCATTGCTTTTCCAAGTTCAGCATGTAACTTATCGAAAACAGGTTCTCCTATGCCTACGGGTGCATTTTTTACTACACAAGTAATAGTTCCTCCTATTGTATCTCCTTTATTTTTTATTTCCTTAATTTTAGATATCATTTTTTCCGCAACTAATGAATCAGGACACCTTATAGGATATTTTTCTATAGATTCTCTTGATAAATCTAACTCTTGATAAGATTTATTAATTGATATATTTCCTACAGATGAAACATAAGATATAATTTTTATACCTTTTATTAATTGCTTAGCAACGGATCCAGCTACTACTCTGCATATTGTTTCTCTAGCAGAAGAACGTCCTCCACCTCTATAATCTCTAATTCCATATTTATTTTCATATGTAAAATCTGAATGAGATGGACGATAAGTATTTTTTATATGTTTGTAATCATCTGATTTATGGTCTTTATTATAAATAATAAAACCTATTGGAGTTCCTGTTGTTTTATTTTCAAAAATTCCTGATAAAAAATTAACTCTGTCAGGTTCGTTTCTAGAAGTAACTATAGATGATTGACCTGGTTTTCTACGATTCAATTCATATTGAATTTCTTCTAAATTTAGTTCTAAACCAGCAGGACACCCATCTATAATCCCTCCTAAAGCCATTCCATGACTCTCTCCAAAAGTACTAACTCTGAACAAATTACCAAAAATATTTCCTGCCATACATAATTAGTTTTTTATTTCTATAGAAATAGGTCTTCCCAAATGGTTTATTCTACTCATCCCAACAAGTATTTTGTTTCTATAACGTTTTTCAACTTCAAATAATGAAGAATTCGACAAAATTTTTATATGTCCGATATGAATATGAGAATTTTTAACTGCTTGATTAATTAAATTAATTAATCCTAATTTTGTTAATTTATCTTTAAATCCTCTATTTAGAAACAATTTAGATAAAGATTCTTTTTTTAATTTTCTAGATTTTGATTGAATTTTTTTTCTAAATTTAAATTTATTGTTTAAAAAATTTTTCTTATTATAAGAAGTGTTATAAACATAATTTATATCTTTAGAACTTTTATAATAGTCAATGAAACGTTTAAATTCAATCCAAGAAAAACGTTTAATTAGTTCACTTTTATCAAACAGTTCTAATTTTTTTTGTATTTCAGGAACGAATTTGTTCATTAATTGTTCATTAACAACAACTTTTTTAACTTTTTCTATAAAAAAAATTAATTGTTTTTCACATATTTCTTTTCCATTAGGAACCATAAAGCGTTCGAATTTTTTTCCAATTTTTTTTTCAACTTCTTTTAAATTTCTTAATTCTTTATTTTGTATAATACAAACGGAAATTCCAGATTTCCCAGCCCTACCTGTTCGTCCACTTCTATGAACGTATATTTCGCTTTCTTTCGGAAGACTATAATTAATAACATGGGTTATATTATGAACATCAAGTCCACGAGCAGCAACATCTGTCGCAACCAAAAATTGTAAACTTTTGTTTCTAAATTTATTCATAACAAATTCACGTTGTGCTTGTGAAAGATCTCCGTATAGAGAATCAGCGTTATATCCATCTTTTATAAGATATTCAGATATTTCTTTAGTTTCTTTTTTTGTACTACAAAATATAATTCCATAAATTCCAGGATTAACGTCAACAATTCTTCTTAAAGCTAAATATTTTTTGCTTAAGTGATTAACTACGTAATAAATATGTTTAATATCGTCAGATCCAACATTTTTTGGACCTGAAGTTATTTCCAAAGGATTTATTAAATAATTGTGTGCAATAACACTTATGTACTTAGACATTGTTGCTGAAAAAAGGAGGCTTTGTCTTTTTTTTGGAAGAATTTTTATTATGTAATCTAACTCTTCTTTAAATCCCATATTTAACATTTCATCTGCTTCATCAAGAATTAAGTATTTTATTTTTTCAAGATTCAATTTTTTTCTTTTAATTAAATCAATAATTCTTCCGGGTGTTCCTATTATTATGTGAGTTTTATTTCTTAACGATTTAATTTGAGAATCTATACTTACTCCTCCATATAAGGAGATAATTTTTATTTTCAATAAAAATCTGGAAAATAAACAAAAATCACGAGTAATTTGTATACAAAGCTCTCTTGTGGGACATAAAATGAAGGCTTGTGGATCATTTATGTGATAATTTATTTTTTGAATAATTGGTAATCCAAAAGCAGCTGTTTTTCCTGTTCCTGTTTGAGCTAATGCGATGACATCTCTTTCTGAAGAAAGTAAAAATGGAATAATTTTCTCCTGTATAGGGGTAGGATACTGAAATCCAATAGCTTCTAGAGCTTTAATAATATTTTCATTAAAAAAGTTATATTCTTTAAATGTTTTTTTCATAAGAAGAAAAGAATGTTTAAAAATGACATTTCATATTATATAATATAAGTTAATATGCTGTATTAACAAATATAGATAATTATTATTAACTATAAATAACTAATTGATTATTAATTACTTATAATTAATAAGTTTTTTAGTTATCATTTCATATCTTATAAAAAGTAGAATAGCCGAGATAGATAATCCTAATCCCAAACCTATCCAAATTCCTATTCCTCCTATTTTAATAGATAGAAACCATGCAGTAGGTAAAGCTATAATCCAATAAGAAAAAAAACTAATCCACATAGGAATATGAGTGTCTTGCAATCCTCTTAATAATCCAAGTATAATTCCTTGTAATCCATCAGATAATTGAAATAAACTAGCAACTAAAATCATTTTTTTTGCAATTATTACAACTTCACTATCATTTTCATTATATATGAATATATATGGAATATAATTCCTAAAGAAAAAAAAGAAAAGACTGCAAGTGAACATAAAAATGAATCCCATTAAAAGAATAGATTTTCCTATCATTCTTAATTCAGAGTATTTTTTTAAGGAAAATCGATTTCCTATTCTTACTGTTGCTGCTACGGAAAGTCCAGTACTAAGCAAAAATGTGGAAGAAACTAAATTGATAACTATTTGGTGAGCAGCAAGTACTGTTACTCCACATTTTCCTGATATGAAAGAAGAAATAGAAAAAACACTCATTTCAAATAACATATGAAATCCAGAAGGAACGCCTATTTTTAGTATTTTTTTTAAATATTTTTTTTTCAAAAAAAAATATTTAAAATGATTATAATAACAACGCACTTTTTTATATCTATATAATAAAAATGGAATTCCTATTAACATTACAATACGAGATATTAATGTGGAAAAAGCAATACCAATAATTCCTAATTTTGGAAAAATCCAAATTCCTTTAATAAAAAGGAAGTTTAATATTATATTAATAATAGCTGAGATCCATGTAATTAAAAGCCCAGGTAAAATTAAAGATAAGCCTTCCGAAAATTTTCTAAAAGCTTCAAACATCATCCATGGAATAAAAGAAATAGATATTATCTTTAAAAAAGATACAGTATCATCTAATATTTCTGGAGGTTGTCCTAAATAAGGCATTATTATTAAAAATACATGTGTTAACCCATACATAATTATGGATAAGAAAAAATTAATGATTAATCCATGATAGAAAATAATAGCTCCTTTTTTATAATTGTTTTTAGCATTTATGGATGATATTATGGAAGAAATAGAAGTTGATACTCCTAATCCGAAAATAATTACAATAAAAAAAATTGAATTTGCTAATGAAACAGAAGATAAAGCTTTTTTCCCCAAATAACCAACCATTATATTGTCAGAAATTCCTACAAATATAACACCCAATTGGGTAAAAAATACAGGAGTTGCTAACAAAAAATTTTCTTTAATATGTTGAAAATATGTTTTATTTTTTTTAATAAACTCCTTATTTTAAAAAGTGAAAAAATTATTTTAATTAACCCCCAGTTATTATTGAGTAAATAATATTTAACATTATATATATAATGTTATTTATTGTAATGACTTTATAATAATATTATATCAATTAGCCTAATAATAAAATAATAAAAATTAGTTATTTAATTATTTAGTTTAATAAAAGGTAATTTTACCAATTTAACGGGTATTACTTTATTTCTTATTGAAAGAAAAACGGAATTCACTTTATAATTATTCCATAAATACCCTAATCCTATTCCTTTCTTTAAAACTGGAGAGAAACTTCCAGAAGTCACATTTCCAATAACATTATCATTATCATCCATTAATGGATATCCTTTTCTTGGAATTTTTCCTTTTTCATCTATAATAAAAGATATAAATTTTTTATGTTTTCTTATTTTTTTCTTTTGTTCTTGTAATATTTTTTTTCCAATGAATTCTTTTTCAAATTTTGTAATCCAAGATAACCCAGCTTCTATTGGAGTTGTATCTTCACAAATATCCTGTCCATACAAACGATATCCCATTTCTAATCTTAATGAATTTCTACTTGCTATTCCACAAGGAATTATTTTATTTTTTCCTATTTCCAAAATATCATTCCATATTTTTTCTGTTTTTTCATTAGGAACATAAATTTCTAATCCTTTAGATCCTGTGTATCCAGTACAAGAAATAAATATTTTTTCGAATCCTGAAAATTTACCTATTTTAAAATGGTAAAAAGGAATTTTATCTAATGAAATGTTAGTCAAATTCTGAACATAAGATAATGAAAGTGGACCTTGAATTGCTAACAGAGAATATTTTTTAGATAGATCTATAAGATTTATATCATCATAATGATATTTATTAATATAATAATTTATCCAGTTTTTATTTTTTTCAATATTAATAGCGTTAACTATGAGTAATAATTTTTCTTCAGATATTTTATAAATTACTAAATCATCTATAATTCCTCCATTATTGTTAATTAAACAATTATATTGGGCTTGTCCTATTTTTATTTTTAGTAAATCGTTTGTAGTTAAATATTGCATTAATTTTATTGTATTTTTTCCGCATAAAATGAATTTTCCCATATGACTTACGTCAAAAATACCGGATTTTTTTCTTACTGCCATATGTTCCTCTAAAGATGAGGTATATTGAAGTGGCATATAAAATCCACAAAAATTTACCATTTTTGCATTTAAACATATGTGATTTTTATATAAAATTGTTTTTTCTAAATTATTATTTTCCATCATATTCAACAAAATTATTTTCTGTTTCGTACAAAGTTATTTTTAAATCTAAATTGGATGATATTTTTTTATTTATTCTATTCCACATAAAAATAACAATGTTTTCTGCAGTAGGATTTATAGAAGAAAATTCTTTCAAATCTAAATTAATATTTTTATGGTCAAAAAATTTATCTATTTCTTCATAAAGAAGATCTCCCAATTTTTGTAAATTAAGTACAAATCCTGTTTTTGGATCAACTTTTCCAGTTACGCTAACTATATAACTATAATTATGACCATGGTAATGCGCGCATTTTCCAAAAAATTCTATATTTTTTTGATAATCCCAATGATTATTATAAAGTTTATGAGCTGCGCTAAAATGACTTTTTTTATTTATTGTTACGATTTTCATTAAAAAAATTTTTAGTTATAGAAATAATTGACATAATTATCAAGAATTATTTTTAACCAAATTGTATAGGAATTTGGATTAATACGAATATTTTTTATTAATTCATTCAATGAAATCCATTTCCAACATTCAACTTCTTTATGATTAATGATTGGAGGTTTTTCATAATTACCCATAAAAACATGATCTAATTCGTATTCTATTAATCCATTACTCAAAAATTCATTATAAGAAAAAGAAAATATTTGTTTTAAAAAACAATCAAATCCCATTTCTTCCATTAAACAACGATGTGCCGCTTTTAAAATAGATTCATCCTTTTTAGGATGAGTACAACATGTGTTAGTCCATAATAAAGAAGAATGATATTTCATTGAAGATCTTTTTTGCAACATTAAATTATTTTTTGTATCAAAAACAAATACAGAAACAGCACTATGAAAAAGTCCTTCTGAATGAATTTTTTCTTTTTTTTCGAATCCAATAATTTTATTTTTTTCCCCTATTAAAGGAATAAAATCATTATTTGATATTTTTTCCATAATTAAAAATTATTTTATTATAAAATTAACGTTAAAAAAATTTAAAAGATTAAATAAATTATCTTAATAAATTTATTTGTAATAAGTAAGAAATGAATGAAAAAATCCAAAATTTACTGAATGAATTAAACAATTTTAAAAAAAATACACTAATGAATATATTGTGTATTCAATTTATTTATATATCTACAAAATTAGATTCTTTGATAGCAAAAATGCCAATAAACAATAAAATTCTTCAACCTTTTGGATATTTACATGGTGGAGCTACAATGGTTTTTGCCGAAAGTGTTGGTAGTTGTTTATCTTTTATTAACCGAAATAAGAAAAAAAATGAACTAGTTTTTAATATTGAAATATCTGTAAATCATATTCAATCTATTAAAAAAGGAATTTTATTTGCTAAAGCAAAAATTATTCATAAAGGAAAAAGTTTACATTTAATTAAAATTGATATTTATAATGAAAAAAAAAATATCAGTTTCTGTAAGATGACTAACATTGTAATTTGCAAGTGAAAAAAATTAGTATTTTTTCTTTATATAAAAAAATTATAAAAAATTTTTGGAATAAAAATAAATTCGTTGTTTTTAAAAAACCTTATGAAAATAAAATATTTTTTTATTCCCATTCCAATTCCAATTGTAGTTATAAAAAAAAGTTCTTTTTAATTAAAGATTTTGATGATAATTATACCGTAAAAATAATTCCAAAAAAAATATATTTTTCAGATATACAAAAATTTTTTGTAGAAACTTATTCTGAAAATAATTCTTCTTTTTTAACTTATTCTTTTGAATATGAAAAATTGATTAAAAAAGCAATAGAAAAAATAAAAGAAGGATTTTTTAAAAAAGTTGTTGTATCTAGATCTATAGAAATTTCTTTTCATAATTTCTATTTTAGAAAAACTTTTCAAAACCTAATTTATTCTTATCCAAATTCTTTAGTTAGTCTTTGGTATGATATTAATCATGGAATTTGGATAGGATGTTCTCCTGAATTATTAATGAAATCTTGTAAAAGAAAACTTAAGATTATTCCTTTAGCAGGAACTATTTGGGGGAACAGAAAAAAATGGACGAAAAAAGAAATAATGGAACATAATATTGTAATAAAATATATTGTTCATTTATTAGAATCTTATAAAGGATTTATTTATTTAAAGAATACTAAAACTATAAAAATAGGACATTTAAAGCATTTAGAAACTGAAATATCCTTTCATTTTTTAGAAAAACCTAATTATTATGAAATACTAAATCAATTACATCCCACACCTTCTATTTGTGGATATCCAAAAAAAGAATCTTTGAATTTTATTCAGAAATATGAAGGATATAAAAGAGATTTCTATACAGGATATATTGGTCTTGTGAATCAAGATAATATGGAACTATATCTTCATTTAAGATGTGCAAAAATTCAGGAAGAAAAAAAAAAAATCACTTTATATTCTGGAAGTGGAGTAACAATAGACAGTGATATAAATCAAGAATATATGGAAACAGAAAATAAAGTAAAAAATATTCTTTCTCAACTTTTTTTTAAATGATTTTTTCTATAAAATGGTCGTATTATTAAACGAACACTTTTGTTATAATTCAAATATTGAATAATCCAATTTGTCAAGGCTATCACTCTGTTTCTAACTCCGTTTAAACTAACTAAATGAACAAACATCCAAATAATCCATGCTAAAAAACCTTTTAATTTAAAGTAAGGAAAGTCACATACAGCTTTGTTTCTACCAATGGTTGCCATAGAACCTAGATTTTTGTAAACAAAAGGTTTAATATCTTTTCGGTTATTTAAATCTTGATTAAAATTTTTAGCTAAATAATTTCCTTCTTGAATAGCAGGTTGTGCAGTCATAGGATGTCCATTTGGATAGGATTTCATATAAGCAACATCTCCAATAGCGAAAACGTTTTCATATTTTATAGTTTTTAAATAATCGTCTACTAAAATTCTATTTTTCATTAAATCTTCTTTCAAAAATCCCTTAATAATAGCTCCTTTTACTCCAGCTGCCCATATTACATTAGAAGATTCTATTTTTAAATTTTTTTCTAAAAAAACTATTTTCCCATCATAATCTTTAACTAAACAATTTAACCAAATAATAACTCCTAATTCTTTTAGATTTTTATAGGCTTCATTTGCAGACTTTTTAGACATACCATCTAATAATCTTGATGTTGCTTGCAATAAATAAATATTCATAGACTGAATGTCTAAATCAGGGTAATCATGTGGAAGAATATACTTTTTCATTTCAGCTAAAGATCCAGCAAGTTCTACTCCAGTTGGCCCCCCCCCTACAATAACGAAAGTCATCAATCTTTCTTTTTCTTTAATATCTTTTGTTAGTAGAGCAGATTCAAAATCTTGTAAAATAAGACTTCTTATATTTAAAGCTTCTGGAATCGATTTCATTGGTAATGAAAAAGATTCGATGTTTTTATTACCAAAATAATTAGTTACGGAACCTGTAGCTACAATTAAATAATCATAATTTAGATTTCCAACATTAGTATATATTTTTTGTTTATCAGTATTAATGTAATGAACATAGGCTAGTCTAAAAAAAAAGTTTTTTGTTTTTTTAAAAATATTTCTGATAGAATGAGCTATAGAATCTGGTTCTAATCCAGCTGTAGCTACTTGATATAATAATGGTTGAAAAGTATGATAATTATTTTTGTCTATAAGAACAACTTGAAACTTATCTCTTCTTAATTTTTTTGCTACTTGCAATCCAGCAAATCCAGCTCCAATAATGACGATTCTTTTTAGATTATTTTTTGTTGGAATATTCATCAGTCAAAAATTTGACATATTAGCTAATTTATAAATATATATTTTCATTTTAATTGATAAATTAATATTTTTGTTCGAAAAAAGGTTCATTGAGCATGAATTATTACCTCATTATAGGTACTACTTTTTTGATAAGTGTTATAGTTAATATAATTTTTAGGAAAAAATTTAGAGAATTTTCAAAATTTAATTTACACTCTTGTATGAGTGGAAAAGAGGTAGCGGAAAAAATGTTAAGAGATAATGGAATTAATGATGTAAGTGTTCTTTCTGTTGAAGGAGAATTAACAGACCATTATAATCCTATGAACAAAACAATAAATTTAAGTGAAATAGTTTATCATGGAAAAGATGCAGCTTCTGTTTCAGTAGCTGCTCATGAATGCGGACATGTTTTGCAACATAAATTAGGTTATAATTTTTTGAAATTACGAAATGAACTGATGTTTATTTTGAAGTTTAGTTCAAGATTTACAAACTTTTTTGTTATGTCTGGATTAACAATTTTTTATAAATCAGAAGGAAAAAGTTTTTTCATTCTAAAATTAGGAATAATACTATTTTTAGTAGTTATTGCTTTTTATTTAATAAATTTACCTATAGAATTTGATGCTAGTTATAGGGCTTTAAATTGGATGAGAAATAAGAATATAGTGAATTTTCAAGAATATGATAAAGCAAAAGAATCTCTTCATTGGGCTGCTATGACTTATATGGTTTCAGCTTTAGGAAGAATAGTTCAACTGGTGTATTTTTTATCATTTTTTAATGATGAGACAATAATAATGAAGCATAAATAAATAATATTTTCAATTTTGTTTCTTCTTTTTTCTTGCATTTCTTGGATTGGGACGAAGATTTCCGTAAGTTTTTTTCCTGATTTTTCCTCTTTTAGTTTTTTTATCTCCTTTTCCCATATTGATTAGTATATAATTTTTCCAGAAATTTAAAAATTTTATTTTCTTGGTTTTGTAAATAATCTATAGATGAATAATTTCTAATTATAATATTAGATTTTTCTTTTCTTTTTTTATTGGATATTTGATTTTTTAATCGATTTATAATTTGATATTCTTTTAAGTTATCTCTTTTAATAATTCTTTTAATCATTTTTTTTTTAGGAGAAATTATATTAATAATAAAATTACATTCTTTATAACTTCCACTTTCAAATAATAATGCTGATTCTTTTATAAAAAGAAATGGAAGAATTTTATTTTGTTGAATAATAGAGAATATCCATTTTTTAAAATCAATTGAAATCCATGGATGAATAATAGAACATAATAATTTTAATGCATTAGGATCATTGAAAACAATTTTTGAAAGGTAATATTTATTTATTTTTTTTTCTCCTTCTTTTTCTTTTTTGTAATAAGAATTTTCTCCAAAATATTTAATGATATTTTTTTTTATAACATTTATTGTATTCATTAATATTGTTCCTCTTTTATCTGATGAATAAACAGGGATTCCTCTTTTCCTTAAAAAAGAAGAAAATAAACTTTTTCCAGTTCCCATTTTTCCTGTAATACCTACTAGTAAAAACTTCATTTTTTTTCTTTTTTATCGTTTTTGCAATTGATAGTATTCTCATTTTCACTATTATAACGTAATTGTGTTAAATCTCTTGAGATTGTATTTTTTTCAAGTTTAATTTTTCCTGAAATAGTTTCTATAATAAAAAAAACATTTATAATTTTTACAATTTTCCCATGTATTCCTGAATTTGTCACTATATAATTTCCTATTTTTAGATTTTCCTGAAATTTTTTTTCAATTTTTTGTTTTTTTATTTGAGGACGTATTATAAAAAAATAAAATATAATTAAAATTAATGCAAACATCCAAATAGTGCTTACAATAGAATTTTGTTGTGATAAAAAAAATAAATGTAATAAAGATGAAAAACACATAGATTAGTAATTTATAAAATTAATTTCAATTTTCATTAAAAATATTTCTTATAAAAGACCTTCTCCAATTTTAAATATTTTATTCTTTTTTTTTAGAAATTTAAATATTTGATCTAATATTCCATTGATAAAAATTTTACTTTTTTTCATACAAAAAATTTTTGTAATTTCTATATACTCATTTATGGTAGCTTTTGGAGGTATATTTGGGAAATATAAAAATTCACAAATAGCCATTTGCAATATAATTAAATCTATTATTGATATTCTTTTAATATCCCAATTATTTGATGTAGAGCTTATCAATTTATTAAATTCTTTTTTATGAGAAATTGTATTCCTATATAAATTAATGATGAATTTTTTATTCTCATTGTTCTTATAAACATTATATAATTCAAAATTTGAAGGAGTAGAATATTTTATAAACTGTAATGTTTTACATACCATATTGTGAGCTATACGTAAATTTTCTTTTCCATTGATAAGGTATAAATCTTCTATATATTCCACTAATTTTTTATTAGGAATTATAATATTTTTATAATATTTTACAAGACTATTTTTTTCTTCTTCAAAAGAAGAACAAGGTTTGTCAAAATATTTTTTATCTAGAATAGATTTATGCATTTCTTGTAAAAGAAAAAGAATATATTTATCTTGTTTTTTCCATGAGATTTTTCCAGAATTTTCATTTATAGAACTGTATTCAGTTATCAAATAATTATTGTTAGACAATATTTTTATAACAGAATTAGAAGCAAATTTTTTTATAGAATTTATGTTTATTTTATTGTTTAAATTTGGATTTTTTTTTACTATGTTTATTATATTCAAAGCATTTTCTTTGATTTTTAATATCAAACAAAGAAGAGATATATATAAATTATGTAATTCTTTAATGTTTTGAAGCATATTTTTTTCTACTTCATTTGAATCCATCTTAGATAAATGTTGAGCATATAGAAATTGCAAGCTTCTTATTCTAAAATATCGTCTTATTGACATTTTTGTTAGAAAATTTATTTATACATAAAATAATATGTTTATATACAATTATATAAACAAAAAATCAATACTTAAATTTTGAATTTTTAATGAATAGTTTATTTGCTTTTAGCAAAAAATATTATTTACGGTATAAATTACGTTTGTGTTTAGGTTTCTTGCTAATATTAATATCAAATATTTTAACCATTCTTCCTATTCCTTATATAGGAAAATCTATTAATGCAATCAAAGATTTGATTGTTAATTTTTCAAGTACATCAAATCCTTTTTTTTTAAAAGAAATTTTCATTTATACTAGTATTATTTTAATAATTCCAGTTGTTGGAAGTTTTGTTAAATATTATATGAGACAATGCATTATTACAACTTCCAGAATGATAGAATTTGACATGAAAAATGATATTTTTTCACATTACCAGAAGTTAAGTTTATCTTTTTATAAAGAAAATTCTACTGGTGATTTAATGAATCGACTAACGGAAGATGTTTCTTTTATAAGACAGTATATAGGTCCTGGAATAATGTATTTTGTAAATCTTATTGTTCTTTTCTTTATGGTTTTTATACAAATGTTAAGACTTGATAAAGTTCTTACTTTTTACATAATTTTACCTATTCCGATTCTTTTTATTTTTGTTTATAATGTAAGTATTTTCATTACTAGAAAAAGTAAAGATGTTCAAGATCATCAATCTTTTATATGTTCTTTTATTCAGGATACTTTCTCTGGAATTCATATTATTAAATCATTTGTTGCAGAATCTTTTTTTCAAAAAAAACATAATAAAATTATATCTGAATTTCATAAAAAGAATATAGAATTAATTAAAGTAAATACTATTTTGTCTTCCATAATAATATTTTTTATAGGAACTAGTCAATTTTTAATTCTTTTTTTTGGAGGAATGGGATATTTTAAAGGAGAAATAAAGGAAATAGGAACTATTGCCGAATTGTTTACATATATTAATATTTTAATTTTTCCTTTCATTGTATTTGGCTGGGTAGTTTCTATTGCAGAAAGAGCTAAAGTATCACAAATGAGGATTTGTGAATTTTTGAAAAAAAAACCAACAATTCTTAATGAAAATTTGATAGATAAAAAAATTTCTGGAAAAATACAATTTAAAAATGTTAGTTTCATTTATGGAAATAATAATAAAAATAAAACAATTAATAAAATATCATTTACCTTAATGAAGGGAAAAACTTTGGTATTAACGGGAGAAACAGGATCAGGAAAAACTACCATAGGTAGATTAATTTCTCGTTTATATGATCCAGATCAGGGAGAAGTATTAATAGATAACTATTCTTTAAAAAAACTAAATTTATACAAATTTAGGAAAAATATAGGTTATGTTCCTCAAGAATCCTTTATTTTTTCAGATTCAATTTATAACAATATAGCTGTAGGAAGTACAGAAAAATTTGTTACTTCACATAAAGTTCATGAAGCTGCTAAAAAAGCAATGATAGCAGGAGAAATATTAAATTTCAAAAATGGATATAAAACAATTATAGGTGAAAAAGGATTTTCTTTATCCGGAGGACAAAAACAGAGGATATGTATAGCAAGAGCTCTTATAAGGAATCCTAAAATTCTTATATTTGATGATAGTTTTTCTTCTATAGATCAAAAAACTAGAAAATCAATTATTTACTGTGTTAAAAAATGTTTAAGAAAAAGTACTATTATTATTATTACTCATGATTTTTCTTATGTGTCCAATTTTGATTTATTTATTATGTTAAAAAATGGAAAAATATCAAAGATTAAATATTATAAATCTCATAATTAAAAAAAAAATTAAATTTGAATAGTTATTCTACATTTTTTATTTAGATTTGCTTTAAAACTATAATATTTTTTGAAATGGACGAAAAAGAAAATCTCAAAGAGAGAAATGAAATTTGTTCACGGACTCTAAAAACTGGTAGTAGGACTTATTTTTTTGATGCACGAGAAACAAGAGCTGGTGACTATTATTTAACTATTACCGAAAGTAAAAAAAATTTTTCTGAAACAGGAGAAGTAACTTATAAAAAACACAAAATTTATTTATATAAAGAAGATTTTTCTAAGTTTCAGAGTATACTTGATGACATGATTCGATTTATTATTAATGAAAAGGGTAGAGAAGTTATTTCGGAACGTCACCAAAAAGATTTTAAAAACCATTCTTCTATGTATAATCAAAATCAAGAATCTACTGCTAAAGAAGAGCAAAAAAAAACTTCAAAAGTAAAAGATTTCACAAGTATTAATTTTGAAGATATTTAAATATTTACTTTTTCTATATTATTGATCTTGATATTGTATTCATTTTTTAAAATCTTTTTATGAAAAATTTTTTTAATGTAAGAAATGATTAGATTATGAAAAATTACATGAATATAATGAATGACATTAACACTTTCGTATTTGACGTTGATGGAGTGTTAACAAATTGTACTTTAAATCTTTTTCCAAATGGAAATTTAGTTCGTCAAATGTTCGTTAAAGACGGATTTGCTATTCAAATAGCGGAAAAAAAAGGGTACAATTTATGTGTTATTACAAGAGGGTCGGATTTAATGGTTTTTCGTCGTCTAAGAAATTTAAACATTAAACATATTTATCAAGGTGTGGGTAATAAGAAAAAGTGTTTGGATGAATATTGTAATCTTTTAAAGATTAAAAAAAAAAATTCTTTATATGGGAGATGATATTCCGGATATCGAAATTATGAAGTCTGTAGCTTTACCTTGTTCTCCAGTGGATGCAGTTCAAGAGGTTAAGGATATATCTAAATATGTTTCTCCAAAAAAAGGAGGGAGGGGATGTGTTAGAGATGTTATTGAAAAAACCTTAAGAGTTCAAAACAACTGGTTTTAAATTTTAAATTAATTAATATAAGCTAAAAAAATAGTGTCTTTAGGCAAAGACACTATTTTTTTTAAAAAACTAAAAAATAAAATAATGTAAAATTAAATTACTTATTACAAGTTACATCATTCCACCCATTCCTCCTCCTGCTCCTGGCATAGGAGGTGCTACATTAGGTTCATCTTTTTTAATTTCTGTAACTACACATTCAGTAGTTAATAACATTCCGGATACTGAAGCTGCATTTTCTAATGCCACTCTAGCAACTTTTGTAGGATCTATAATTCCTTCCACAATCATATTTTTATACTCTCCGATTTTTGCATCATATCCATAATCTCCTTTTCCTTCAGCTACTTTAGCTACAACAACAGATCCTTCCCCACCTGCATTAGCTACAATTTGACGTAAAGGTTCTTCTAAAGATCTTCTTACTATTTGTATACCAGTATCTTGATCTGGATTTTCTCCTACTAAATGATCTAAAGCATTAATAGCACGAACTAAAGCTACTCCTCCTCCAGCTACTATTCCTTCTTCAACTGCAGCCCTTGTTGCATTCAAAGCATCATCAACACGGTCTTTTTTTTCTTTCATTTCAACCTCAGAAGCTGCTCCAACATAAAGAACTGCAACACCTCCTGCTAGTTTTGCAAGACGTTCTTGCAATTTTTCTTTATCATAATCTGATGTAGTTGATTCTATTTGTGATTTAATTTGCTCAACACGAGCTCTTATATCTTTTTTACTTCCCCCACCATTAACAATAGTTGTGTTATCTTTATCAATAATAACTCTTTCTGCTTTTCCTAGCATACTTAACTTTGCGTCTTCTAATTTACTTCCTGTTTCTTCGGAAATAACTGTTCCTCCTGTTAAAATAGCTATATCTTCCAACATGGCTTTTCTTCTATCTCCAAATCCAGGAGCTTTAATAGCTGCTACTTTTAAAGTTCCACGTATTTTATTTACAACTAATGTTGCTAAAGCTTCTCCTTCTACTTCTTCAGAAATAATAAGAAGAGGTTTTCCAGATTGTGCTACAGGCTCTAATATAGGTAACAAATCTTTCATTGCTGCTATTTTCTTATCGGATAATAAAATCCTAGGTTGGTCAAATTCAGCAATCATTTTTTCAGTATTTGTAACAAAATATGGAGATTGATATCCTCTATCAAATTGCATTCCTTCAACTATATCAACAGAAGTATCTGTTCCTTTTGCTTCTTCTACAGTAATAACTCCTTCTTTTCCTACTTTCTCAAAAGCATCAGCTATTAAAGCTCCTGTTTTTTCATCATTATTTGCAGAAATAGAAGCAACCTGTTTTATTTTTTCTGTATTTCCTCCTACTTCTCTAGATTGTTTTCTTAAATCTGAGATTACAGATTCTAAAGCTTTATCTATACCTCTTTTCAAATCCATTGGATTGGCTCCAGCTGCAACATTTTTTAATCCTTCCCTAACAATAGCTTGTGCTAGAACAGTTGCAGTTGTAGTTCCATCTCCTGCTACATCATTTGTTTTAGAAGCAACTTCTTTTACCATTTGTGCTCCAAGATTTTCTATAGAATCTTCTAATTCAATTTCTTTAGCCACAGTTACTCCATCTTTAGTTACTTGGGGACCACCAAAAGATTTTTGAAGTACAACATTGCGACCTTTCGGTCCTAAAGTAACTTTTACTGCATTAGCTAATGCGTCTACTCCTTTCTTTAATTTATCTCTTGCTTCAATATCAAATCTAATATCTTTTGCCATAATTTTTTTAGTTTAAATAAATTTATAAAAAGTTATATACAATGAAATCTAAGTATAATCCATTATATAATAGCTATTACGTCAGATACTCGCATAATAAGATATTCTTCGCCTTCCCATTTTAATTCTGTTCCAGAATATTTACCGTATAAAATTCTATCTCCTTCTTTTAGAATCATAGGTTCATCTTTTTTCCCTTTTCCCACTGCTACAATAGTTCCCTTTTGAGGCTTTTCTTTTGCTGTATCAGGAATAATAATACCTGAAGATGTTTTTGTTTCAGCAGGATCAGGTTGTACAAGCACACGATCTGATAAAGGTTTAATCTTTACTTCCATCATATTTTAAATAATTTTTAAAGTTTATGATACTAATAATTTACAACAGCCAAAAACATGCCAAATAAAAAATTTTGGATTTTTTTTCATTTTAGTAATTTTTAATGTCATTATGACATAATTTATTTCAAAAAATAGTTAAACAATAAAGTCAGAAAAAATATAGTAACAGATAAAAACCAAGTAATATTTTCTATAAAAATATTTGTTTTTTTAACTCCAAGAAATTTGAAATCTTTTTCTATAAAATTTTGATTAATACTTTCTTTTTTAGGAGTTTGTATTAAAACAATTAATATAAAAAAGAAACATGTTATTATAATAATAAATCCTAATATAGTCGTGATAAGAGGCATTTTTATATGTTTTACGAAGTTTATTATTTAATTAGTTTAATTAACATTAATTTGAATAAATATTTTTTTGATGTTTAATTCTAGATTTATTAAATCTAATATAAACTTTAAGATTATTTAATTCTTTAAATATTGTATTCAATTTTTTATTAAAAAAATATATTTTCAGAAATAATTTTACAGGATATGTTTTTAATTTTCATTGAATATTTTTTATTCTTAAAGTTCTAACGTATGCATTCCTTGTTTATAAAATTCCCAAACATATGTACAATAATATACCAATATTTTTAACTTTTTTAGTTTATCAAAAAAACTGAGGAAATAATATTTTTTTGAGATTGATTTAGATTAATGAAAACAATAATTTTCTCAAAAAAATTATTGTTATTTGTTAAAAATATTTTTCAAATACAGGTTATTTATTTAGAATTTAGTAACATTTAATTATAATATTATGTAATATTATAGTTTATGTATAGTAGTTTTTTATGTTGGATAGTTTTATAATAAAAAAATATTGAATATTGTTATTACAAACCATACTGTTTTATTTTTCTATAAAGAGTTCTTTCAGAAATTCCTAATTCTTTGGCAGTTTTTCTTCTTTTCCCATTATTTTTTTTTAAAGTTTTTTGAATAAATTCTATTTCTTTTGTTTGTAAAGAAAAAGAAGATAATTTATCCGATGATTTAGATTGGTCTTCTTCTACTTCTTCATAATAAAGTTGATTTGAATCTTTATTATATCTAGATGAATCCTTTAATTGAAAAATAGAATTATCTCTATCATAAATTGTTTTTCCGAAAACTTTTTCCATAAGTTGTTGATTTTCTTTAATAAATCTTGTATCAGTATGATTTTTAATCATTTTAAATGTTATGTTTTTTAAATTGTTTAAATTTTTTTTCATATCAAAAAGAATTTTGTAAAGGAAATCTCTTTCCCTAGGTAGATCTTGGAAAAATGTTTTAGAAAGTGATATTGAAGGAATATTTTCTGGAATGTATTCTTTTAATTTTTCTACAGAAATCTCACGTTTTTTTTCTACTACAGAAATTTGTTCTACAAGATTTTTTAATTGTCTTATATTTCCTGGCCAAGGGTAATCTTCTAAATATTTTAAAGATTCTTCCGTTAAGATCACTGATGGCATATGATATTTTTCAGCGAAATCATTAGCAAATTTTTTGAATAAAAATTTGATATCATTTTTACGAAATCGTAAAGGAGGAACATTAATCTGAACTGTGTTAAGTCTATAGTATAAATCTTCTCTAAATTTACCTTTTTGTATAGACTCTATCATATTCAAATTAGTAGCAGAAACAATTCGTATATTAGTTTTTTGAATTTTTGAAGATCCTACTTTTATAAATTCTCCTGATTCCAATATCCTGAGGAGACGTACTTGTGTACTTAAAGGTAGTTCTCCTATTTCATCTAAAAATATAGTTCCACCATTGGCTCCTTCAAAATAACCTTTTCTCATACTTGTAGCTCCCGTGAAAGATCCTTTTTCATGCCCAAAAAGTTCACTGTCAATAGTTCCTTCAGGAATAGCCCCACAATTTACAGCAATATAAGAATGATGTTTTCTAGAAGATAATTGATGAATAATTTTTGGAATGAATTCTTTTCCTACTCCACTTTCTCCAAGTACTAATACAGATATGTCTGTAGGAGCTACTTGCATAGCTCTTTCTAAGGATCTATGTAGGGCATAATCAGATCCAACAATTCCAAATTTTTGTTTTATTTTTTGGATAAATTCCATGTTATTTACATATCAATTTTTATATAGTTTTTCCAATTAAAGTAGCTGAAGTAGTTTCTATAATTTTTATATGTGCAATATCTCCTATTTTATAGAAACCTTTAGGAAAAACTGCAACTAAATTTTGAGTATTTCTTCCATACCAATATTGATTGTTTTTTTTAGATTCACCTTCTATTAAAATTTCTTGTATTTTTCCTAAATATTCTTTCATTCTGAGCAACGAATGTTTTCTTTGTAAATCAATAATTTCTTTCAATCTTGTTTTTTTCACTTCTTGTGGAACATTATCTTGTAATTTTCTATATGCATAAGTACCAGGTCTAGGTGAATAAGAAAACATATAGCCATAATTATATTTAATTTGGTTCATTAAATTGATGGTTTCTTTATGATCATTTTCATTTTCGTTACAAAATCCAGTTATGATATCATGTGAAATGGAACATTCTGGAATTATTTTTCTTATCCTTTTTATTAGAGAAATATATTTTTCACGCGTATATTTTCTATTCATCAATTTTAGTATTTTGTTGCTTCCTGATTGAACAGGTAAATGTATATGTTTACAAATATTTGGATTTTTGGAAATTGCTGTCAGAACGTCGTCTGACATATCATGAGGATTAGATGTAGAAAATCTTATTCTCATCATAGGAATTTTTTTAGCTAAAATATTTAAAAGATCAGAAAAATTAATATCATTCCATTGATAAGAATCAACATTTTGTCCTAAAAGGGTAATTTCCTTACATCCATTTTTATATAATTTTTCGCATTCTTGAATTATATAATTAGGATCACTGCTTATTTCTCTTCCTCTCGTAAATGGAACGATACAAAAAGTACACATATTATTACATCCTCTAGTAATGCTTAAAAAGGTTGTTACTCTTTTTTTTATCCGAAATGGACTTATATTTGTGTAAGATTCTTTTCCTTTTCTTTGAGTAGAATGAGAATATTTTTTTCCAATTGTGGAATAATGAATGTAATTAGTTAATTCATTATAAGAACTAGGATCTACAAAAAAATCTATTTTTTTTTCTTCTAAAAAAAAATCTCTATTTTTTTTTGATAGACATCCTATAACTCCAAGTAGAAGATTCTTTTTCTTTTTAAGAGATTGTAATTCATCCAACCTGTTTCTTAAGGTTAATTCTGCTTTTTCTCTAACAGAACAAGAATTAAATAATATTATATTTGCTTTTTCTAAATTCTCGGATAATAAAAAGCCATTTTTTAGTAAAATAGAAGTTACTATTTCACTATCTGATACATTCATTTTACAACCATAATTTTCAATAAAAAAGCTTTTATTTAATCTTTTTTTATTTTTATTCTTATCCATAATTATATAATATTTTGGAATATAATGTAATGTGTAAAAAATAAAGGTAAAAATAATAATGACATAATGTCATAAATGAAGGTCTTTCTTTGCTAGAAAAATCATGTTTTTTTTTCCAGTTGATTTTTCTTTAACGTTAGATAATTTTACAACTGAAATCCATTCTTTTTTTGGGATAGCTTTAATCATTTTTATCACAATATTCATAGAATGAACGCCTACATCATTAGTGAAGTTAGTGCCTATTCCAAAAAAAGGAGTAATTTTATTTTTACAAAAAGAAGAAATGCGAGCCACTTTATCTGGAGTAAGATTATCAGAAAATATAATTTTTTTTTGAATAGGATTTATTTTAAACTTCTTGTAATGTTCTATTGCTTTTTTGGTAAAAAAAATAGGATCACCACTATCATGTCTAATTCCTTTAAAAGCATTAGAAAGTTTCTTGTTAAAGTTTTTAAAGAAAATTGAGGATGTATATGTATCAGATAAAGCTATTCCTAAATTACCATTGTAAACGTTTAACCAGTTTTCCATAGCAATTCGATCTGCCGTTTTAAATCCGTATTTTGCTGCGTGAAACATAACCCATTCGTGCCCCTGAGTTCCTATTGGTTTAATAGAAAATATTTGAGATAAATGAACATTACTGCTTCCCAAAAAAAATGGATAACCTTCTTCCATTAAAACTTTGAACACTAATTTATGAACTTGATATGAATACCTTCTTCTTGTTCCAAATTCCCCAATTTTGGCATTTAATTTTTTGTATTTTTTTAGTTTTCTTTTGATTAAAAATATTATTTTCTTATCGGAAATTCGTTTTTTATCTGTCAATTTATAATATAATTCAGAAATAATAGCCATTAAAGGAACTTCCCACAGTATGGTTCTACTCCATAATCCTTCTATGTTCATTTTTATATTTCTACCTTTTTGATATATATTTACCTCATTTGGATTATATTGATATTTATCAAGAAAGTCTATATAAGAAGAATCTAAATAAGGACAATTTTTTTCTAGAAAAACTTTTTCTTTATTAGAAAGTTTTAATAGGGCCATTTGATTCAATATTTCTTTTAATATTTCTGCAAAATTATTTGGGAAAGAATGGTTTCCTCTATTAATAAATTCATATTTAGCTATTGCTGATGGAAATAGTTTAATAACAGCATTTTGCATGGTAAATTTATAAAAATCATTATCCAATAATGATGATATAATAGAATAATTATTCATTATCAAGGATTCTTAAAAAACTAATTCACAAAAAATTTTTAATTTAACATAAAAAATGGAAAATTTCTATTTTGGTAAATAAATACTTTTTTAGAAAAAATATTTCTCTAAATTTGCTTTTAAAACAATTTATTTTTAATATGGACAATACGAAATTATACGTGGGAAACTTATCATATGATATGACAGAACAAGAATTGAAAAAATATTTTGAGTCTGTAGGAGAAGTGACTCATGCAAAAATTATTTTTGATGAATCTACATCGAATAAAAGGAGTAAAGGTTTTGGATTTATTGAGATGTCTAATGAAGATCATGCAAAACAAGCTATAGAAAAATTAAATGGAACTGAATTAATGGGAAGAAATATTATTGTATCTGCAGCTAGACCTAGGACTACTAAAAAAGATTATTAATATTAATACGCTTTCGCTTACATCTGTTTTTTGAAAAACAATTGAATGATAATATATTTAGTTATGATTAAATAATTAACGGTATTTTTTGAATATCAAAATATCAAACTAATCTTTGTATGAAAAAATTATATGGAACAGGTGTAGCGTTAGTTACTCCTTTTAAAAAGGATGAAAAAATTGATTTTAATAGTCTTGAAAAGCTTATAAAGTATGTTTTAGATAATGATGTTGATTATTTAGTAGCATTGGGAACCACGGCTGAAACAGCTACATTAAAGGTAGAAGAAAAAAGAGACGTTGTGGAATGTATTCAAAACGCAAATTATAAAAAAGTTCCCATAATATTAGGAGTAGGAGGAAATAATACTAAAGAGATTATTGGTCAAATAAATAAAATAAAAAATTTGTCTAGTTTTCATTCTATTCTTTCAGTTACTCCTTATTATAATAAGCCTTCTCAAGAAGGTTTATATAAACATTTTGAATCTATTGTTAATTGTACTGAAGCAAAAATTGTTATATATAATGTACCTAAAAGAACAGGAGTCAATATTCTCCCAGATACTGTTTTGCGATTAGCTAATAATTTCAGTAATATAATAGGAATAAAAGAAGCATCAGGAAATATTTTACAATCTTATAAGATTATTGAAAAAAAACCAAAAAATTTTAATGTTATATCAGGAGATGATTTTATTTCTTTACCAATTATATTGGGGGGTGGTGAAGGTGTAATTTCTGTAATTGCTCAAGGATTACCAGATAAAATTTCTAAAATGGTTAATTTAGCTAGAAATAATCAAGTTCAAAAATCTTTTTCTATTTTTTATGAAATTATTAGAATAATAGATCTCATTTATGAAGAAGGAAATCCAACTGGAATTAAAACTTTTTTAAGTATAAAAAAAATGTGCAATCCATATTTGAGACTGCCATTATTGACTGGAAGTATTTTTTTAAAAAAGAAAATGTTAAATTTATTGGAAAAGATAAAATTTCATGTAAGTAATAAGTAAATTAAATATTAAATTAATATGCTTAGCAAAAAGATGCAAATAGGTTTAAAGGATCAATTAAATAGAGAATCGGAATCTTCTCAATTATATTTATCTATGGCTTCTTGGGTAGAAAAAAGAGGGTTTGAAGGAGTATGTGAGTTCTTATACGATCATTCTAATGAAGAAAGAACACATATGTTGAAATTAATGAGATATATCAACAAAAGAGGAGGGGATTCTATTTTGAATAAAATAGATTTGTCTCATGAAGAGATAAAATATAAATGTTTGAAACAATTATTTCGAAAATTGTTTGAACACGAAAAAAAAATATCTCATGAAATTAATAATTTAGTAGAATTATCTTTGGGAGATAAAGATTTCTTTACATATAATTTTCTTCAATGGTATATTGAAGAACAAGTAGAAGAAGAAACTTTAATTAAAATGATTTTAGATAAAATTGAGTTGATAGGAGAAGATAAAGGAGGACTTTATTTATTTGATAAAGATATAAAAGATATTCATAATAATAAGAAAAACAAAAAATTTTGAGTTTTGAAAAATATTTATTTAAAGGTAATATTCATTTCTTTTTTCATGCTTTTAGAAAGCTGTTTTCTTTTTACCGGAAAAAAAAATGTTCTTACCGAGGGGTTAAATGAATCAAAAGAAGAAGAAGATTTATTTAAGAGTGGTAAAGAATATTATAATTCTTCTCTAAGTTATAATTTAGATCAAGAAAAAACTGATATTGCAATTAATAAACTTAATCAGTTTATAAAAAATTATCCTAATAGTCCAAAAGTTAAAGAGGTTTATGATTTGTTGAATAATTTATTTTTTAAAATAGAAAGAAAGAATTATTGCATAGCGGATTCTTACTTTTTAATGGGTAGATACCAGGCGTCCTTGATCTATTTTCAAAATCTTATAAAAAATTTTCCAAGAAGTATTTTCAAAGAAAAAGTTTTGTACAAAATTTGTGTATCTCAATACAAACTTCGTAGAAAAAAAGATTTTTTTAACTCATATTATGAATATTTGAAACATTTTAAATTTCATTCTAATTCAAAAAAATTGAAGATTTTATATAAAAAATTAGAAAAATTATGAATGTTTTAAATAGTTACACAAATGTTCCAAAAAACACTGAAACTATAGATCGAATAGAATTAGAAAAAAAATCAGGAAAAAATATATATGAGAGCATATGTATTTTAGAGAAAATAAGTGAAATAATTGGAGTTCGTATTAAAGAAGATTTAAATAAAAAATTAGAAGAATTTAATATTATTAGTAAAAATAATTTAGAAGAAATTTTTGAAAATAAAGAACAGATAGAACTTTCAAAAAGTTATGAAAAGCTTCCGAAGGCTACATCGATAGCTGTTCAATATTTACTAGATGGAATAATAAAAATTTAATTGTTATTATCTAATTTTTTGATAGTCCATTAGAAATTTATCTAATCCTATTTTTGTCAATGGATGATTCAAAAGAGATTTAATAACGCTTATAGGAGATGTAATTGCATAAATTCCAATTTTTGAACATTCTGTAATATGCAAAGGATGACGTATAGATGCGGCTAAAATTTTTGTTTTAAAATTGTAATTATCATATATTTTTTTAATTTCTTTTATTAGATTTAATCCGTTATAAGAAACATCATCTATTCTTCCTACAAATGGAGAAACATAATAAGCTCCTACCTTGGATGCTAATAGAGCTTGTCCTGGAGAAAAAATGAGAGTGCAATTAGTTTTTATATTTTTATTTGATAAATATTTGATGGCTTTAATTCCATCATGGATCATGGGAATTTTTACTACAATTCTTGGATGAAGAAGAGATAATTTTTCTCCTTCTTTAATCATATCCTCATAATTAGTACTGATAACTTCTGCACTTACATCTTCTTCATTTCTCATGATATTACATATAGATATATAATGGTTTTTAATTTCTTTTTTATTAATTGTTTCTTTAGCTATTAAAGATGGATTTGTAGTAACTCCATCTAATATTCCAAGTGATCTAGCTTCATTAATTTCCTTTAAATTTGCTGTATCTAAAAAAAATTTCATAATTTGTAATATCATTGTTTTAGTATAAATACAAATTTATTTAAAATTTTTCTGATATAAAATAGAAAAATTGAACTTTTTTTATTGTTTTTTATAAAAATATTTCTTGATAAGAAAAATCTGTAAATTTATTTATTATATATATTTTGTTTGCGTATGACAACAGATTTTGATATCATTATTTTAGGAAGTGGACCAGGGGGATACGTGGCTTCTATACGTGCAGCACAATTAGGAATGAAAACAGCTATAATTGAAAAAAATAATCTTGGTGGTGTTTGTTTAAATTTGGGGTGTATTCCTACAAAATCCCTTTTAAACAGTGCAAAAATTTTACATTATATAAAAAAACATGGAAAATTATTTGGAATAAAAAGTAATCAAATTGAAATAGATTATCATAAAATTGTTACTAAAAGTAAAGATATAGTAGAGAAAATGAGAAAAGGAATTTCGTTTTTAATGAAAAAAAATGGAATTCATGTAATTTATGGAAATGCAATATTAAAAAAAGGAAAAAAAGTTGAGGTTTTTAAAGATGGAAAAAGTATGAAAGAATATTCTTCTCCGAATATTATTATATCTACTGGGGCAATTCCTAAGATTGAAAATAAATTTCAATATGATGGTAAAAAAATTGTAACATATAAAGAAGCTCTTTCATTAACTTCTTTACCAAAGAGAATGATTATTATAGGTTCTGGATCTATAGGGTTAGAATTTGCTTATTTTTATCATTCTATGGGAACAGATGTTATAATAATAGAAATTTGTGAAAAACTTTTTCCAAGTGGAGATCATGAAATATCTGATCATTTAAAATTTTCTTTTGAAAAAATGGGAATTAAAATTTACACATATTACTCCATAAATAAAGTGTTTCAAGAAAAAGACTCAATTTCGATCGAAATTGAGTCTTTGAGGGATAAAAGTTCTGTTACTTTAACAGCAGATATAGTCCTTTGTTCTATTGGAATTGTTCCAAATATTCAATCTATTGGATTAGAAGAAATAGGAATACAAATTGAAAAAGGATTTATTCAAGTAGATGAAAATTATCGTACAAATATAAATGGATATTATGCTATTGGAGATGTTATTAAAACTCCTTCTCTAGCCCATGTAGCTTCACATGAAGCAATAAATTGTGTTGAAAATATAAAAGGATTAAATTGTCAAAAAATAGATTATAATAATATTCCAAAATGTGTTTATTCTTTTCCTGAAATATCTTCAGTAGGATATACCGAGAAAGAATCTAAAGAAAGAGGATTCAAAATAAAAGTAGCTAAGTTTCCATTTAGTTCTCTTGGAAGATCTATTGCTGATGAAAATACAGAAGGATTTATTAAAGTTATTTTTGATAATAAATATGATGAATGGTTGGGTTGTCACATGATTGGAAATAGTGTTACAGATTTAATTTCTGAAGTTGTAGTTGCAAGGAAATTAGAAGCTACTAGCTATGAAATTATGAGTAGTGTACACCCTCATCCTTCATTGAGCGAATCAATATTAGAATCTGTGTCCAGTGCTTATGGAAAATCTATTCATAATATTATATAGTATTTATAGTATATATAGCAATAGAAAATAAATAACATAACATATTATAGAATATAATATAAATAATATTACTTTTAATTAAGTAATAAATAAATTGTTACAATTGCTTTATATTCAGTAATTATTACCTTAAACCTTCTGAACATTATTGTATTTGATTATCATTTTATGTAGTTATATAATACCTATATATATAATTGAAACAAAATAATGTCATATTTTCTTTAACATATAAAATTCGCAATTTTATTATTATTTATGGTAAATATTATATTATTTGGCCCTCCAGGGTGTGGAAAAGGAACTCAAGCAAAAATTATTGCTAAAAAATTTGGATTTATTCATTTATCTACTGGAATGATATTTAGAAATCATATGATGAAAAAAACAGATTTAGGCAAAATAGCTAGTTATTACATCAATAATGGAATATTAGTTCCTGATACAATTACAACAAATATGTTAAATGTAGAAATTCAAAAATATTTTTTTACTAAGGGTATTATTTTTGATGGATATCCTAGAACGAAAAATCAGATTTTTTCTTTAGAGGAAATTCTAAAAAAGTTTGTTTTAGGAAAAATGGATTTGATTTTTTATTTTTCTATTCAAAAAAGGACAATAATGAATAGATTGTTAAAGAGGGGGGAAAAAAGTCAAAGAAATGACGATACTAATATTACAACAGTTAAAAGGAGAATAGAAGAATATGAAAGAGAAACAGCTAAAATTTGGAATAATAATTCTTCTAAATGGGTAAATAACATAATTAAATTAAATGCATCTTTATCCATAGAAGAAATTTCTTTATTTATAGAAAAAAAAATAGAAAGTTTGTTATTAAACAAAAATTAATTTTTATAAAAAAATGGAAAATTGTTTTGTTGATTTTATAAGAATTTTTTGTAAAAGTGGAGATGGAGGATCTGGATGTATTCATTTTCATAGAAATAAACATATCAAAAAGGGAGGACCTGATGGAGGATCAGGAGGTAGAGGAGGGAATATCATTTTTCAAGGAAATTCTAGTATTAATACTTTTTTTCATTTGAGATATCATAAATATTGGATTGCAGAATCAGGATCTCCAGGAAAAAGAAATAATATTACTGGATCAAATGGAAAAGATTTATTAATAGAAGTTCCTGTAGGAACTATTGTCAAAGATGAAAAAAAAAATGTAATAACAGAAATTACAAAAAATTCTGAAAAAAAAATTTTATTTGAGGGAGGAAAAGGTGGAAAAGGAAATTTTTTTTTCAGAAGTTCAATGTGCCGAACTCCTTATCAAGCACAACCAGGTATTAAAACAAAAGGATTTTGGATTTCTTTAGAATTAAAGATTTTAGCGGATGTAGGATTAATAGGATTTCCTAACACCGGAAAATCTACTCTTCTTTCTGTCATTACAAAAGCAAGACCTAAGATAGGAAACTATTCCTTTACAACTAAATATCCAAATTTAGGAGTAGTGAAAAAGAATTTTGATTCTTTTTTAATAGCGGATATTCCAGGAATTGTTGAAAAAGCATCTGAAGGTAAAGGATTAGGGCTTCATTTTCTGAGACATGCAGAAAGAAATTCTATTTTATTATTTTTAATATCATCAGATTCAGAAAATAAAATTAAAGAATATTTTACTCTATTAAATGAACTGGAAAAATTTAGTTCAAAATTTTCAAATAAAAAATATTTATTAGCTATTTCAAAATCAGATTTAATTAATGATATCAAAAAAAATGAGATAATAAAAAGTTTTTTAAAATTAAAAGAACATGTTATTTTTATTTCTTCTTTTACTAAGGAAGGAATATTTGAGCTAAAAGAAAAATTGTGGAAATTAATTAAAAATAAAAATTAATAAAAATCACCAAGTTTTTCCATAACAATATTTTTGTCTATATTTAAAACAGTTTTGATGTTTTCTATATCATACATATAATCTATAAATATTTTTTCGCAAAGAGTTCGTAGACCTCTAGCTCCTAATCCAATTCGGAAAGTTTTTTCTACTATAATGTCCAAAGCTTCATCTGTAATATTCATGGAGATATTATCCATCTCAAATAATTTTTGGTATTGTTTAATCAAAGCATTTTTGGGTTCTAATAATATTTTTTTTAACATTTGTTTATTTAATGGATTTAAATAAGTAACAATAGGAAATCTTCCTATAAGTTCTGGAATCAACCCAAAATTTTTTAGATCGTCAGGAATAATTTTTTTTAAATAGTTATTTTTTTTATTTTCATCTCCATCTCTTATGTTATTACCATTTTTATTATAATTAGTTGGAAATCCTATACTAATCTGTTCTATTCTGTTAGAAATTATTTTTTCTATTCCATCAAAAGTTCCTCCAGCTATAAATAATATATTTTCAGTATTTATTTGAATCATCTTTTGATCTGGATGTTTTCTTCCCCCTTGAGGGGGAACATTGATTATTGATCCTTCTAATATTTTTAACAAAGATTGTTGGACTCCTTCTCCAGACACATCTCTAGTAATAGAAGGGTTATTACTTTTTCTAGAAATTTTATCTATTTCATCTAAAAAAATAATACCTTTTTCAGCGTAATTTATGTTGTAATTGACTGATTGCAATAATTTTGTTAATATCGATTCCACATCTTCTCCAACATATCCAGCTTCAGTTAAAGTAGTTGCATCTGCTATAGCAAAGGGAACTTTTAAAAGTTTTGAAATACTTTTTGCTAATAAGGTTTTTCCAGTTCCAGTATTACCAATTAATAATATATTGGATTTCTCTATTTCTATATTCTTATTTTTTTGATTTTTATTGTCAAATTGATTCTTTTTTTGAAGAATTCTTTTGTAATGATTATAAACCGATACAGAGATAATTCTTTTAGCTTCGTTTTGTCCAACAACATATTTATCTAAAAATAATTTAATTTCTCTAGGCTTTTTTATTTTTATTTCTTCGAATTTTTCTTTTTTTTCGGATTTCTTATCAAAATACTTTTTGTGAATGATAGAGTAAGTTTTTTCTATGCAAAAATTACAAATATGCCCACTAATTCCAGATATAAGAAAAGTTATTTCATTTTTTTCTCTTCCACAAAAATTACATTTTAATGAATCTTCCATAAATTATTGTTCCATTTCATTTTTGCATAATAAAACGGAGCAAGCCGATCTACATCACATCGCTCAACCTAAGTACCTTTGCTGCGTTCCCGCCCTGGAGGGTTATTAGGGAGCTGATTGTGCAGAACTTGCTCCGAGTATTGGTAAATATAAAAAAAAAATCATAAATTCTCGTTTTTTATAAATCAATAATTATATTTCTTGTGTTAAAATTTTCATTAGTTATATGTATTACAGAATTTATAAATTTTATTAAAATTAGTTGATTTTCATTATTACAATGGAAAAGAAATACATTTTTGTTACAGGGGGAGTTACGTCTTCTTTAGGAAAAGGGATAGTTTCAGCATCATTAGGTATGTTATTAAAAGCTAGAGGATATAAAGTTTCAATTTTGAAATTAGATCCTTATTTTAATATAGATCCAGGAACTTTAAACCCTTATGAACATGGAGAGTGTTTTGTTACTGAAGATGGGGCAGAAGCAGATTTAGATTTAGGACATTATGAAAGATTTTTGAATCAGCCTACCACTAAGGAAAATAATGTAACGTCTGGACTGATATATAAAACAGTTATAGATAATGAAAGAAAAGGAAGTTATTTAGGGAAAACAGTACAAGTAATTCCTCATATTACTAATGAAATTAAGAGACGAATAAAGATACTTGGAGAATCGAAAAATTATGATATTATTATTACTGAAATAGGAGGAACAGTAGGAGATATAGAAAGCCTTCCTTATATCGAATCGGTACGTCAAATGAAGTGGGAATTAGGAAAATTTAATGGGTTGGTAATTCATTTAACATTACTTCCATATATTACAGTAACTGGAGAAATAAAAACAAAACCGACACAACATTCCGTTCGGAATTTGATGGAAAATGGAATACAGGCAGATATTATTATTTGTAGAACAGAAAAACATATTTCTAAAGAAATTAGAGAAAAATTGGCATTATTTTGTAATGTAGAACCTAAACATGTTATAGAATCAATTGATACTAAAATTATATATGAAATTCCTTGTTTGTTACATTTTCAAAATTTTGATGATGTAGTATTAAATCATTTAAATTTATCTACTATTATTTCTCCTAAATTAAAAAAATGGAAAATTTTTATTAAGAAATATAAAAATCCAAAATATGAAACTAAAATAGCATTAGTTGGAAAATATGTGTCTTTACGTGATTCTTATAAGTCTATTACTGAAGCATTAATTCATGCAGGAACTGAAAATGAAACTTTTGTTCATATAAAATGGATTTATTCAGAAATGATAAAAGAAAATAATATACAAAAATATTTTAAAGGAATTTCAGGAATATTAGTAGCTCCAGGATTTGGAAAAAGGGGTATAGAAGGTAAGATTCTTGCGACAAAATATGCAAGAGAAAATCAAATTCCATTTTTTGGAATATGTTTGGGAATGCAAATTGCCGTAATAGAATTTGCTAGAAATGTTTTGGGATTAAAAAAAGCGGAAAGTTTTGAGACAAATCCATATACTTCTCATCCAGTCATTTGCTTAATGGAAAAACAAAAAAAATTGCTGTATAAAGGAGGAACTATGCGTTTAGGAAATTGGAAATGTATTCTTGTAAAAGGTTCAAAAATATCTTCTATTTATGGGGGTAGAAAAGAAATTGTTGAAAGACACCGTCACAGATATGAGTTTAATAATAATTACTTAAAATTTTTTTCCAATTCTGAAATGAAGCCAGTAGGAATAAATCCAGAAACCGGATTAATAGAAGCAATAGAATTAGAAAATCATATTTTTTTCTTAGGAGTTCAATATCATCCAGAATATCAAAGTACAGTGACAAATCCACATCCTTTATTTATTAATTTTATAAAAGTTTCTAAAAACTATAAATCTTTTGATTATCGAAATCATAATTCTTCTTATATATGAAGGACAAAAGTTTGGATTATAATTCCATAATAGGGTTATTCCTTATATTATTTGTTTTAACTGTTTTTACATATTTTTTTAATGATAAGGAAAAAGAAGAGATTAATGAGAAGAAAAATTTTTTCAAAAGTAATGAGAAAAATTTCTTTCTTAAGAAAGAAAATGTAGAAAAAAAAAATTTTTCTTTTTTAGAAAATAATGTCTTAAAATTGAAAATATCTAATGTAGGAGGAGGAATAGATGAAGTACTTTTAAAAAAATATCGGGCATATAATTCTTTATTATCATATCATACAAAAAATCTTTTTTTAGTAAAAAACTCCAGTTTCTTGTATAAAATGTCTTTTTCAAACGAAAAAGACATAATTAATACAGAAAATTTACTTTTTAAGTCTTTTGTTTTTAATAATGAAAAAAAAGGGATAAAAATTCTTTTAATGAGAGCTAAAAGTCCTTATGGAAAAGGATTTTTAGATTACGTTTACACAATTGGAAAAAATAATCAATATGACATTGGATTCTATATAAGAACAATAAATTTTTTTCCTTTTAAAAAATTAATCTCTATCAAGATAGATCAAAAACTTATTTCTTTAGAGAAGGATAGAAATTGGGAAAATTCTTATACTCAAGCATATTTTAGCAAAAATTCTAAATCTATAGAATATTTATCTGAAAAAAAAACAGAAGAAAAATATTTACCTGGAATAAATTGGTTTGCTTATAAACAGCAATTTTTTGCATCTATATTTAAACCAGAAAAAATATTAAAAAATATTTTTATTAAATCTAATAACCTTTCATCAGGGAAATTTCTTAAAAAGATTCAGTTTAAAACTTTAATAAAAAAAAACAAAGATGAGGAATTTAATTTCTCTTTTCGTTTTTATTTTGGTCCTTTAGACTTTAATTTGTTGAAAAAATATAAAAATGGATTTGAAAATATAATTCCATTTGGATGGGGGTTCTTAAAATGGATAAATAAATATTTTTTTCTAATAATTTTTCAATTTTTAGAAAAAACTAATCTGAATTATGGTATTATTATTATTTTCATGACTATAGTTGTAAAATTAATATTGTCTCCAATTACCTACAAACAATATAAATTAAGTGCTATAATGAAATTAATTCGTCCAGAAATAGAAAAACTAAATAAAAAATATGAAAATAAAAAAGATACATTTAAGAAACAGAAAGCTATGATGGAATTATATAAAAAAATAGGTATAAATCCAATGTCTGGATGTATTTCTACATTAATTCAAGTTCCTATTTTTTATTCTTTATTTAAATTTTTTCCGACTATAATCAATTTAAGAGGAAAATCTTTTTTATGGGTGGAAGATCTTACTTCGTATGATTCAATTTTTGAATTACCTTTTTTTATTCCTTTTTATGGAAATCATGTAAGTCTATTAACTTTATTGTATTCTTTAGCATTGCTGATTTATACAAAATTAAGTAATAATGAAAAAAAAAATCCTTCTGAAATTGAAAATAGCCCAATTTCTAACATGAATTTTATATTATATTTAATGCCCATCATGATGTTATTATTTATAAATAGTTATGCATCCGCTTTATCTTTATATTATTTTGTTTCTAATGTAATAAATATTTGTTTTTTATTCTTTATTAAAAAATTTATGTTAGACGAGAAAAAAATTATTGTAAGAATTCAAGATAAAAAAATTAATGATATATAATTTTTATTTCTCAATGAATTTTATTTCTTTTTGTCGAAAAAAATAGAATTTTTTATTAAATTCTACTATCAAAAATCCTTGATCTGTTACAGATCGTATGACTCCTTTAAAAATTTTTTTACTCTTGAAAATATAAAAAAAAGATATTTTATCCTTTAAATAAAGATATTTAATATAATATTTACGAATATAATTTTCTCCATAAATAAGAAAATATAAATATTCGTTTTGAATAAAATATATAATTTTATAAAGCAAATCATTCAACTTAAAATCTAAACTTAAAATTTTTTTTAAAGAAGAGGCATTCCATTTTTTTTCAAATTCTGTTTGATTGACATTTAAACCAATTCCAATAATAGAAGTATGAATCTTTTTGAAAAAAATGCTATTTTCTATTAAAATTCCACCTACTTTTTTTTTGAATGAGAAAATATCATTAGGCCATTTAATCCAGAATTTTTTATTGTGTTTATTATCATTTATTTCTAATAATGCTTTATGAATTCCATTACTTACAATGGTATTAATTATATATTGCTTTCTTATATCCAATGGATTAATTGGTTTAAAAATAATACTAAAAGTTAGATTTTCATTTTTTTTTGTATTCCAAAAATTTTTTCCTGATCCTATACCTTTAGTCTGATTCAGAGACCAAATAATGATCCAATTTTTTTTCTTAAAATTGCATTTTCTAGCATATTGATTTGTAGAATTGACTTTTTTTAGGAAAATTATAAATACAGGCCAAAAAAGTTTTATCAAAATATTTTTATATTGAAAAATTAATTTTCTTTAAGATGAAACCTTTATTTTTGTTTTAAAATTAAAATATCAAAAGATATTAATATGTCATATGTCATAAAAATATTAAAAAATATTTCATTTTGTTATTAAAAAAAATTATAGAAGGAATTCAAATGGTTAAAGGAGAAAATATATCTGTTATAAATCTAAAAAATAGAGAAAATTTTATTTGTGATTATTTTGTTATTTGTGATGGAAATTCCAGAAATCAAATTTTTGCAATTTCTCAATCTATAAAAAAAAATACAATTAAAAAACTAAAAAAAAAACCTTGGCATGTGGAAGGATTAATAAATAAAGAATGGATATTAATAGATTATATTTCTATTGTAGTTCATATTTTTCAAAAAAAAGTAAGATTATATTATAATATAGAAAATATCTGGAATCAAAGTTTATAACAACAGAAAATTTGGTTTTTATTTAAATTGAAAAAATTATATGATAGATAAAAAAGCCAAAAACAAAAATAATTTTTTTTGGATATATGCAGTTATATTTGCTATATTTATTGGTATATTTTTTTTTAAATCCTCTTTTTCAGATCCGAAAAAAATAGATCAGGATACTTTTTTTGATATTTTATCTCGAGGAGAAGTTAAAAAAATTATAGTTAAGCATAAAGAAATCGTGCATGTTTTTTTAAAAAAACAATTTTTATATTCTTCTAATAAAAAAGATTCAATAAATATTCCTCTTCTTGATAAAGGAAATGAAAAGAAATTTATTCCTAAATCATTACAATATGAATTTGAAATAGGAGATTTACAATTTTTCCAAAAAAAATTTGAGGAATATAAAAAAAAGTATAGTCTAGACACTATCATTGATTTTAAAAATCAACAAGAATATACAATATCAAAATTTTTTTTCGATTATGGTATATTTTTTATATTGTTAATTATATTTTGGATTTTTCTTTTTAGAAGAATAGGTTCTGCAAGTGGAGGTCCCGGAGGTCAAATATTTAATATAGGAAAATCTAGAGCAAGATTATTTGATGAAAATGATAATGTAAAAATTACATTTAAAGATGTTGCAGGGCTTGAAGGAGCAAAAGAAGAAGTTCAAGAAATAGTAGAATTTTTAAAAAGTCCTCAAAGATATACTAAACTTGGAGGAAAAATCCCTAAGGGGGCTTTACTTATAGGTCCACCAGGAACTGGAAAAACTTTATTAGCAAAAGCGGTGGCTGGAGAAGCTAAGGTTCCGTTTTTTTCTTTATCGGGATCAGATTTTGTAGAAATGTTTGTAGGAGTAGGAGCTTCTAGAGTAAGAGATTTATTTGAAAAAGCTAAAGAAAAATCACCATGTATAATATTCATTGATGAAATTGACGCTATAGGAAGAGCAAGAGGAAAAAGCAGTATAGCTGGATCAAATGATGAAAGGGAAAATACTTTGAATCAATTGTTAACAGAAATGGATGGATTTGGAACTAATACAAATGTCATTGTACTGGCAGCAACAAATAGATCAGATATTTTAGATAAAGCATTACTTCGTCCCGGACGTTTTGATAGGACCATATTAGTAGATCCTCCTGAGTTAAATGAAAGGAAAGAAATATTCAGAGTTCATCTTCAAAAATTGATATTATCTACTGATGTTGATATAGATTTTTTATCTAGACAAACTCCAGGATTTAGTGGAGCAGATATAGCAAATGTTTGTAATGAATCGGCACTGATTGCAGCAAGAAAAAATAGATCTAAAATAGAAAATCAGGATTTTCTAGATGCAATAGATCGTATTATAGGAGGTTTAGAAAAGAGGAATAAAGTTATTAAACCAAATGAAAAAAGAAGAATAGCTTATCATGAAGCAGGCCATGCAACAATAAGTTGGTTATTAGAACATGCTGCTCCTCTAGTAAAGGTTACTATAGTACCAAGAGGAAGATCCTTAGGATCCGCTTGGTATCTCCCAGAAGAAAGACAACTTACTACACCAGAACAAATGAAAGATGAAATTTGTGCGTTATTAGCAGGAAGATCAGCTGAAGAAATTATTTTCAGTAGTATTTCTACAGGAGCATTAAATGATTTAGAAAGGGTTACTAAACAAGCTCAATCTATGGTGGCTATTTTTGGATTAAATGAAAGGATTGGAAATATTTCTTATTATGATTCAACTGGACAAAATGAATTTTCTTTTTCTAAACCTTATAGTGAAAAAACAGCTCAAATTATAGATGAGGAAATATCTAAAATTATAACAGAGCAATATCAAAGAGCTAAAGATATATTAAAAGATAATGAGAAAAAGTTATCTATTTTAGCTAACGAATTATTAGAGAAAGAAGTAATTTTCAGAGAAGATTTAAAAAAAATATTTGGAGATAGACCTTATCCCGATGAAATTGGAGATATGTTAAGCAATATTTCTTAATTCATTTTTAAATAAAATTTAATCAATGAAAAAAAAAAAAAAATTTAATCTTCTAACAAGGCTTTTTACCGGATTAATTTATATTTCTTTGGTTATTTTTTCTATTGAAAAAGGAGAAAAAACGTTTAGAATTATGATGATGATATTATCTTTTTTATGTTTATTCGAATTCCTAATAATATCAGGAACTGATACTATATTAACTAAAATAGTTTCTTTATTTTTTTTATCTTCTATAATTATGGATTTTTTCTTAGAAAAAGGTCATATTTTATATATTATATGTTTTATCCCTTATTCTGTAACTTTTTTTATTATCCAACTTTTTTTAAAAAAAAAATCTTATAAAGAAAGAATAGTACAAATTGGAAATTTAATTTTTGGTTTTGTTTATATTATAATTCCTTTTTATTTAGCTTCTTATATATATACATATGGAAAAAAATTAATTTTAGGAATTTTTATTTTAATATGGATAAATGATTCATTATCCTATTTAGTTGGAAAAAGATGGGGTAGAATAAAAATAGCTACGTCTATTTCTCCTAAAAAATCTGTAGAAGGATTTATTGGAGGATTTTTATTTTGTTCCGCTACAGGTTTTTTTTTATATAAAATATGGGATAAAGAATATTGGATAATTTTATCTTTTATAGTTTCTATTTTTTCTACTATTGGAGATCTTATTGAATCTCTTATTAAGAGATCTTATAATGTAAAAAACTCAAGCATTTTTTTTCCGGGACATGGAGGATTTTTAGATAGATTGGATAGTTTTATTATTGTTATTCCAGTTATAACAACAATAATAATTAGTGTAGTATATTTTTTTTGAAAAAAGACATTAACAATGATTATTCATAAAGAAGGATTTTTATTTTTATTTTATTCTTTTATGATAATATTATTATTGATATTCATATCTTTATCGATATTTTCTATCGTAACTTCTTGTTGTATAACGACTTTATTAATAATATTTTATATTTTTTTGATTTCTTTTTTTAGAAATCCTAAAAGATATTTTTATGATAAAAATCCTTCTAGTAAAGAAATGGTTATTTCTCCTGCTGATGGAAAAATAGTTAAAATAAAAAATGTTTTTGAACCTGAATTTTTAAAAAAAAATTGTATATGCATTTCTATTTTTATGTCTCCTTTAAATGTTCATGTTAATAGATTCCCTGTATCTGGGAAAATAATATATACTAAATATTATCCTGGTAAACATTTTTTGGCTTGGGTTGATAAATCATCATTAAAAAATGAAAGAACGACTGTTGTTATAGAAACAAATAAAGGGAAAAGAATTTTACTTAGACAAATAGCTGGATTCTTAGCTAGACGTATTATTCTTTATGCAAAGAAAAATTCTTTGGCAAAAAGAGGAGAAGAATTTGGGTTTATTAAATTTGGATCTAGGGTAGATATTTTTTTACCTCTAAATTCTTCTCTATTAGTGAAAGAGGGAGCAAAAGTTTATGGAGGAGAAACCAAAATTTCTATTCTTCCATCGTCATAATCGTTATAACAGACATAAAATAATTTTTTTATTATTTTACTTCTTCATAATCTACGTCTTGTACATTTTCATTTCCTTTATCTTTATTATTTATTTTTTCATTATTTTCCTTTTCATTTTTATCTGATTTGCTATTATCCTTATTTTTTGAATAAAGTTCTTGAGATGCATTAGCCCAAGCTTCATTAAGTTTTTTTGTTTTTTCTTCAATAGAAGATAAATCTTTTTTAGAATAAGCTTCTTTTAATTCTTCTAGAGAAATTTTTATATTTTCTCTATTGTTTTCTGACAATTTATCTCCATGATCTTTTAGTTGTTTTTCGGATTGAAAAATCTGATTATCTGCTGCATTTAACTTTTCTATTTCTCTTTTTATTTTTTCATCTTTCTGAGCATTTTCTTCCGCTTCTCTCTTCATTTTTTCTATTTCTTCTTGATTCAATCCTGAAGAAGTTTCAATACGTATTGATTGTTCTTTTCCAGTCCCTTTATCTTTTGCAGAAACATTTAATATTCCATTTGCATCTATATCAAATGTAACCTCTATTTGAGGAATTCCTCTTGGAGCTGGTGGAATATCTATTAAATCAAATCGGCCTATTTCTTTGTTATCATTAAACATAGGTCTTTCTCCTTGTCCAACACGTATGGTTACTGCTGATTGGTTATCAGCGGCTGTAGAAAAAACTTCTGATTTTTTAGTGGGAATTGTAGTATTTGATTCTATAAGCTTTGTGAAAACTCCTCCTAAAGTTTCAATTCCTAAAGATAAAGGAGTTACATCTAATAATAATACATTTTGTACATCTCCGGTTAAAACACCTCCTTGTATAGCTGCACCAATAGCAACTACTTCATCAGGATTAACTCCTTTGGATGGTTTCTTTTTGAAGAAATTTTCTACTTCTTCTTGCACTTTTGGAATGCGTGTGGATCCTCCTACTAGAATAACCTCATCTATATTATTAGTGGTTAAATTTGCATCTTTCAAAGCTTTTGAACAAGGAGTGATAGAACGTCGTATTAGTTTTTCTGATAATTGTTCGAATTTTGAACGAGTTAATGTAATAACTAAATGTTTAGGTCCGGAATCTGTTGCCGTAATATACGGTAAATTGATTTCTGTTTGATTAGAAGAAGATAGTTCTATTTTTGCTTTTTCAGAAGCTTCTTTTAAACGTTGTAAAGCCATGGGATCTTTTCTAAGATCTAGTTTTTCTTTAGATTCAAATTCATTTGCTAGATAATCAATTATTACTTGATCGAAATCATCTCCGCCTAAATGAGTATCTCCATTTGTGGAAAGAACTTCAAAAACACCATCTCCTAGTTCTAGAATAGAAACATCAAAAGTTCCTCCACCTAAATCATATACAACTATTTTTTTATTTTGATTACTCTTATCTAATCCATAAGCTAATGCAGCTGCAGTAGGTTCATTAATAATTCTTTCTACTTTTAATCCTGCTATTTCTCCAGCTTCTTTAGTAGCTTGCCTTTGCGCATCGTTAAAATAAGCAGGAACTGTAATTACAGCTTTATTAACTTCTTCTCCTAAATAATCTTCAGCTGTTTTTTTCATTTTTTGTAAAATCATTGCTGATATTTCTTGAGGAGCATACAACCTTTTATCTATATCTACTCGTGGAATGTTATTCCC
This sequence comes from Blattabacterium cuenoti, assembly GCF_014251995.1. Classification (GTDB taxonomy): domain Bacteria; phylum Bacteroidota; class Bacteroidia; order Flavobacteriales; family Blattabacteriaceae; genus Blattabacterium; species Blattabacterium cuenoti_AE. The sequence goes on along the minus strand of NZ_CP059205.1, from coordinate 413,516 downwards.
TCCTTTTATAATTTTATAGGGAATATGTTTTAATTCTTCTGTTACTTCAGAATACATTCTTCCCATAAATCGTTTAATTGAAAATATAGTTTTTTGTGGATTGGTTACTGCTTGTCTTTTTGCTGGATCTCCTATTTTTCTTTCTCCTTCTTTTACAAAAGCAACTATAGATGGAGTTGTTCTTTTCCCTTCTGAATTAGGTATAACAACTGGATCATTAATTTCCATAACAGCCACACAAGAATTTGTTGTTCCTAAATCTATTCCTATAATTTTACTCATTTTTATTTCGTTTTTTCTATATAAATAGTTAAATAGTTATTCAAATTAGTCTTTCAATCATTATGCCATAATAAAAAAATAACCTAAAATAATAGAATATATTATATAATAATAAAATTTCACAAGGAAAAAATTTTTTCATGACAAAAAGTCATTTATTATAAGTATTTTTAAATTTTTTATATTAATAAAGATAAAAATTTATGGATTTTTTAAGTTTAAAAACAACTTCGATCAAAAAGAAATTAATAATAAGATCATGGATAATAATGGATGCAACTAATCAAATTCTTGGAAGATTTTCTTCCAAAATAGCTTATCTAATACAAGGAAAACACAAACCATTTTTTTCTCCAAATGTTAATTGTGGAGATCATGTTATTGTAATTAATTCAAACAATATCAAACTTACAGGAAAAAAATGGATTAATAAAAAATATATTCATTATACTGGTTATCCAGGTGGAAAAAAAATAACTACTGCAAAAAATTTATTTGACAAAGATTCTAGTATTCTAATATATAAATCTGTAAGAGGAATGCTTCCTAAAAATCGTTTAAGACGTTTGATTATGAAGAATTTACATATATATCATAAATCAACACATAATCATCACTCTCAAAAACCTAAATTTTTATAAAAATTTTAAAATAATATAAAAATCAAAAATCATGATTTATCATACTATAGGAAGAAGAAAAAGATCTATTGCTCGTGTATATTTGAAACCAGGAAATGGGTTAATAACTATTAATCATAAAAATTTAGATAAATATTTTCCAAAATATGTGCATCATAAAATTTTATATCCGATTAAGATTATTGATAAACTAAATCAATTTGATATAAATATAAAAGTACTAGGTGGAGGATTTAATGGACAAGCTGAGTCCATTAGTCTTGCAATATCCCGTTCTCTCTGTAAATTGAATTTAGATTATAGAAAAAAATTAAAATCAGAAGGTTTATTAACTCGAAATTCTAAAGAAGTTGAGAGAAAAAAATTTGGTCAAAAGAAAGCAAGAAAAAAATATCAGTTTTCAAAACGATAGACATTATTTTTATGATGATTATAGATATATAAATTTTTTTAAAAAAAATTAATTTATGAAAATTAATACTCAGGATCTTTTAAAAGCTGGTGTTCATTTTGGGCATATTGCACGAAAATGGAATCCCAATATGCGTCCTTTCATTTTTATGAAGAAAAAAGGGATTCATATTATAGATTTGTCAAAAACAATTGAAAAGTTACAAGAAGCTTGTAAAGGATTACAAAAAATAGTAATAAACGGAAAAAAAATATTATTAGTTGGAACTAAAGCTCAAGCTAAAGAAAAGGTTCTTTTCTATGCAAAAAGTGTAAATATGCCTTGTGTAACAGAAAGATGGTTAGGAGGGTTTTTAACAAATTTTGCAACTATTAGAAAATCTGTTAAAAAGATGAATGGAATAGAAAAAATGAAAAAAAATGGAACATTTAATACATTGTCAAAAAAAGAAAGATTATTATTTGATCGATTATATGGAAAATTACATAAAACTTTAGGAAGTATTTCAAACATGAATCATATACCAGGAGGTATTTTTCTAGTGGATCCAAATAAAGAGAAAATAGCCTTAACAGAAGCTAAAAGGTTACATATTCCTATATTTGCGATGGTAGATACCAATACAAATCCACATGGAATTCAGTACCCTATTCCATCTAATGATGATTCTTCCAAATCTATAGATATTATTTTAAAATTTATAACAAAATCTATTCAAGATGGAATTTTAATTGGAAGAAATGAACGTGAAGAAAAAAATTACATAAATAAAAAATTATGAAAATTTCTATTCATCAAATTAATAAACTTAGAAAGTTAACAGGAATTGGGATAATGGATTGTAAAAAAGCCTTAACCCTTACTAAGGGAAATATAGATGAGGCTATTTATTTTTTAAGAAAAAAAGGGAAAGAAATTTCGATTACACGTTCTTCGTTTCAAATGAAAGATGGAGCTGTTATTTCTTCTGTGAACGCTGATTATACTTCTGGAACAATTATAGGGATTAGTTGTGAAACTGATTTTTTATCTAAAAGTCATGAATTTTTAAATTTTTTATTAGAGCTCTCTAAAAAATCTTTAAATTCCTTTTCTAAGGAAGGTTTTTTAGAAAGTTTTTTTTCTAAAAAAGAACTTGTTAAAGATGCAATTTTTAGAAAAATGGCAATAGTAAAAGAAAAATTAGAATTAAAAATCTTTGAAAGAGTAGATTCCCCATTTGTTATAGATTATACTCATAATAACCATAAAATTTCAACATTAATTGGATTCTCTTCTAAAATTAATAAATCTCCAGCTAGAAATATAGCAATGCATGTTACAGCAATGAACCCATTATCTATTGATGAAGATGATATACCGAATACAATAGTAGAAAAAGAAATAAATTTTATTAAGGATCAAATAAAAAAAGAAAAAATAAGATCAGAAGATATAAAACAAAAAATTGTAGAAGGTAAAATACAAAAATTTATCTTTAATAATACTCTTTTAAATCAAAAATTTATAAGGAATAATAAAATAAATGTTAAAGAGTATTTAAATCAATTTGATAATAAAATAAAAATAAATTTTTTTAAAAGAGTAAAAATTTGATCTTAAGAGACTTAAATGAATGAAAAAATTAATGTTAATAATTTTGGATGGATGGGGAATTTCTACATCTGATAATTCTTTTTCTTCTGCTATAAAAAAAGCTAATACACCATTTATAGATTATTGTTGTAATAACCATCTTTTTAGCAAATTACAAGCCTCAGGGATTTATGTGGGATTACCTAAAGGTCAAATGGGGAATTCTGAAGTAGGACATATGAATTTAGGATCTGGTCAAAAAATTATTCAAAATTTAGAAAGAATAAACCTCTCAATTGAAAATGGTTCTTTTAAAAAGAAATTGAATTCTATTTTTGATGAATTGTCTTTTCCCAGAAAAAAAATTCATTTTATTGGGTTATTGTCTGATGGAGGAATTCATTCACATATAAATCATCTTTTTTATATACTTAAAATAGCATATGAAAAAAAAATAAAGAATATTTATATACATGTTTTTACGGATGGAAGAGATACTTCTCCAAAAAGAAGCATTTTTTACATAAAAAAACTTTTAGAAAAAATTAAAAAATACGGGGGTAAATTATCTACTGTTATTGGAAGATATTATTCAATGGATAGAGATTATAGGTGGGAACGAACCAAACAAGCGTATGATGCAATGGTTTTTTCAAAAGGAATTTATACTAAAAATGTTTTTTCTTCTATAGAATCTTTTTATAAAAATGGAATAACAGATGAATTTTTTCCTCCACTGATAATTACTGATGATAATGGAGATCCTATCTCAAAAATAAAAAATGGTGATATTGTTTTGTGTTTTAACTTTCGATCAGATCGTTCTAGACAAATAACAGAACTTTTAACTGGAAAAAAATCGTTTAAGAATATAAAAAAAACTAATTTATCAAATTATGTAACTATGACTTGTTTTAATTCTAAGTATGAAAAAGTTCATGTTATTTTTAAAACAAATTATCTGAGAGAAACATTGGGAGAAGTTTTAGAAAAAGAAGGAAAAAAACAAATACGAATAGCTGAAACAGAAAAGTATCCACATGTAACTTATTTTTTTTCCGGAGGTAAAGAAACTCCTTTTCAAGGAGAAACTCGGATTCTTTGTCCTTCTCCAAAAGTATCTACTTATGATTTAAAACCTGAAATGAGTGCAAGAAATATTATGGAGAAAATTATTCCTGAATTGAAGAAAAATAGTTTTGATTTCATTTGTTTAAATTTTGCAAATCCAGATATGGTAGGTCATACTGGAAAAATGAAAGAAACTATAAAAGCCTGTGAATATGTTGATCTATATACAAAATTTTGTTCTGAAGAAGCAATAAAAAATTCATATACAGTTATTATAGTGGGAGATCATGGAAATGCAGATTATATGATTAATCTTGATGGAACTCCTAATACATCTCATACTACTTCTTTAGTACCCTTTATTCTTTTAGACAAAAAAATAAAAAAACAAAATACTATTTTAAAAAAAATAGGATCTTTATCAGATGTAGCTCCCACTATTCTTCAATTGATGAAACTTCCTATTCCAAATGTAATGAATGGAATTTCTATGATAGAAAAACAGAAAATATAGAAAAAATTTGATTTTGATACATTTAAAGAGTACTGAGGAAATAATTTTAATTAAAAAAAGCGCTTTTTTAGCTTCTAAAACATTAGGTTTCCTAGCTAAGGAAATTAAACCTGGTGTAAGTACTATTTATTTGGATAAACTTGCGGAAGACTTTATACGGGATCATGGAGGAAAACCCGCTTTTTTAGGTCTGTACGACTTTCCAAATACATTATGTGTTTCTCCAAATTATCAGGTAGTTCATGGAATTCCTAATAAATCTTTTTTGCGAGAAGGAGATATATTATCTGTTGATTGTGGTGTTTACATGAATGGGTTTTATGGAGAACATGCTTACACTTTTGAAGTAGGTACAGTTTCTGAAAAAACGAAGCAATTTTTAAATTGTTCTAAACAGTCTTTATACATTGGAATTTCCAAATGTAAAAATGGAAATAAAATTGGAGATATAAGTAGTTCTATACAATCTTATGTTGAAAAACATGGATATAGCGTTGTAAAAGATTTTGTAGGACATGGAATTGGGAAAAAAATGCATGAGGATCCTCAAGTTCCTAATTTTGGGAAAAAGGGAGAAGGAATGTTATTAAAAAATGGATTAGTGCTTTCCATAGAACCTATGGTAAATTTAGGAAATTCAGAAATTGTTCATCATAAAGATGGATGGACTATAACTACTTTAGACAAAAAAATTTCTTCTCATTATGAACACAATGTAGCTATTGTTGATGGATCTCCTTGCTTACTTTCTACATTTAGTTTTATTTATAAAGAATTGAATATTCAATCTTCCGAAGAAGAGTTATTTCAAAACAAAAAAATTAATTTTTAATATTAAAAAAATTATTAATTTTTATATTGTATTAATTGTATTATTTTATTAAATAACATAATTTGCGTCTTAAATATTTAGAAATAGAAGAAGACTAGAATATGCCTACTATACAACAATTGATTAGAAAAGGTCGTGTTTCCGTGCCTAAAAAAAGAAAATCTATTGCATTAGGATTTTGTCCTCAAAGAAGAGGTGTGTGTACAAGAGTTTATACCACAACTCCAAAAAAACCAAATTCAGCTATGCGAAAAGTAGCTCGTGTTCGTTTTACAAATGGAAGAGAAGTAATTAGTTATATAACAGGAGAAGGACATAATCTTCAAGAACATTCTATAGTTTTAGTTAAAGGAGGTAGAGTCAAAGACTTACCAGGAGTAAAATACAAAATAGTTAGAGGAGCTCGTGATACAGCTGGAGTAAATGGGAGAAAAAAAAGTAGAAGTAAATATGGGGCTAAAGTAGTAAAAAAAGATTGAGTATAATGAGAAAAGTTAAAAAAAGAAGAAAAATATATTTACCTGATCCAAAATTTAATGATCCTCTTGTGACTCGTTTTGTAAATCACATAATGAAAAATGGGAAAAAAAATGTGGCCTATAAAATATTTTATGATGCTTTAAAAAAAATAGATTCAATAAAAAAAGAAAAAGAAGAAAAATCATCATTAGAAATATGGAAAAAAGGATTAAAAAACGCGATGCCTTATGTAGAAGTCAGAAGTCGTCGTATGGGGGGGTCTAATATTCAAGTACCTGTTCCTATTTCATCTAATAGTAGAATAACGAAAGCTATGAAATTATTGATATCTTGTGCTTCTATTAGAAGTGAAAAAACTATGGCAAATAAATTAGCATCTGAGATATGGGACGCATTTCAAGAACAAGGAGAAGCTGTTAAAAGAAAGGAAAATATACACAAAATGGCTGAAGCAAATAAAGCTTTTTCACATTTTAGATTTTAGTTGTTCAACTTTATGAAAAAAGATTTAAGATATACAAGAAATATAGGTATTGCTGCACATATCGATGCAGGAAAAACAACTACTACAGAAAGAATTTTATTCTATACAGGAATTAATCATAAAATAGGAGAAGTTCATGATGGGGCAGCTACTATGGATTGGATGTTACAGGAACAAGAACGCGGAATAACTATAACTTCTGCAGCTACATTTTGTGAATGGATATATAATAATAAAAAATATCAAATTAATATCATTGATACTCCAGGTCATGTAGATTTTACTGTAGAAGTTGAACGATCAATGAGGGTTTTAGATGGTATGATAGTTTTATTTAGTGCTGTTGATGGTGTAGAACCTCAATCTGAAACAGTATGGAGACAAGCAGATAAGTATGAAATACCTAGGATAGCTTTTGTGAACAAAATGGATAGACAAGGTGCTGATTTTTTTAATGTTTGTTACCAAATAAAAAAAATTTTAGGAGGAAATTCTGTTCCATTACAACTTCCTATTAAAAGTGGAGATGATTTTGTAGGGGTAGTGGATTTGATAGCAAACAAAGCAATAAAATGGGATGAAAAAAATTATGGAATGACATATAAAGAACATCCTATTCCAAATGAAATGAAGAGTTTAGTCAACGATTATCATAATCAACTTATTGAAACTTTGTCTGAACATGATGATGTAATTATGGAAAAATTTTTATATAATAATTATTCTATATCAGAAAGTGATATTATTCATTCTTTGCAAAAGAATACAATAAAAATGAAAATAATTCCTATTTTATGTGGTTCTTCTTTTAAGAATAAGGGGGTACAATCTGTATTAGATGCTGTATGTAGATATTTACCTTCTCCTTTAGAAGTAAAGGATATAATTGGAATTAATCCTATTAATCAAAAAAAAGAAATAAGAAAGCCTAATGAAAATGATCCTTTTTCTGCATTAGCTTTTAAAATAGCGAGTGATCCTTTTGTAGGTCGGTTAGCTTTTTTTAGAGTATATTCCGGAAAAATAAAATCTGGTTCTTATAGTTTTAACGCAAGATCTGGTAATAAAGAACGCATTTCTAGAATATATCAAATGCATGCAAATAAGCAAAATCCAGTAGAAAAAATTGGGGCAGGAGATATAGCTGCAATAGTTGGATTTAAAGATATAAAAACAGGCGATACTTTATGCGATGAAAAATATCCAATTTTATTGGAAAAAATATCATTTCCTGATCCAGTTATTGGATTAGCTATTGAACCTAAATTCAAATCAGATATTGATAAAATGAGTTTAGCATTATCTAAACTGATGGAAGAAGATCCAACATTACAGGTTAGAACTGATTATTATACAGGACAAACCATTATTTCTGGAATGGGAGAACTTCATTTAGAAATTATTGTGGATCGTATGAAAAGAGAATTTAAAGTTGAAGTTAATCAAGGGAATCCACAAGTAGAATATAAGGAAGCTTTAACTAATTCAGTAGAACATAGAGAAATTTACAAAAAACAAACAGGAGGAAGAGGAAAATATGCAGATATATTATTTAGATTAGAACCTGGAGAAATTGGAAAATCTGGATTAACGTTTATCAATAAAATAAAAGGAGGAAATATTCCTAAAGAATATATTCCTTCTATAGAAAAAGGATGTAGAGAAATGATGAAAAATGGACCTCTATCTGGATATGAAATAGATAGTGCCAAGGTGACAATTTTAGATGGATCATATCATTCTGTTGATTCAGATCAACTTTCTTTTGAAATAGCAGGTAGACTAGGTTTTAAAGAAGCCTCTAAAAAAACTAATCCTGTTTTGTTAGAACCTATTATGAAATTAGAAGTAATTATTCCAGAAGAAAATATGGGTGAAATAATAGGAGATATAAATCGAAGAAGAGGAACGATTCAAAATATGATAACCCGTAATAATGTAAAAGTAATTCAAGCTTTAGCGCCTTTGTCTGAAATGTTTGGGTATGTAACAATACTAAGGACACTTTCTTCTGGTAGAGGAACATCAGTTATGGAATTTTCTCATTATGATATAGTTCCTTCTAATGTAATTAACAATATTATTACAAATAATAGGAATAAAAAGTTAAAAAAATAAATATCTTAAATTATGAGTCATGATATAAAAATAAAATTGAAATCTTATGATTATAACCTGTTAGATAAGTCTGCTGAAAGAATTGTTAATTCGGTTCTTCCTACGGGTGTAATATTAAATGGCCCCGTTCCTTTACCAACCGAAAAAAAAGTATTTACGGTTTTGCGTTCTCCTCATGTAAACAAGAAATCTAGGGAACAATTTTTTCTTCCTACTCATAAAAGACTTTTGCAAATTCATAATGCTTCATCTAAAACAGTAGATGCATTAATGAAATTAGAATTACCTAGTGGTGTTGAAGCGGAAATAAAAGTGTAAAAAATGTTTGGATTAATTGGAAAAAATATAGGAATGACATCTATTTTTTTAGATGATGGAAAAAATGTTCCTTGTACTGTTATTCAGGTAAATCCTTGTTATGTTGTTCAAATAAAGAAAATAGAAAATGATGGATATTTTTCAGTACAAATTGGAACAGATGATAAAAAGGTAAACAAAACTAATAAACCTTTATTAGGTCATTTTAAAAAAGCCGGACTGTCTCCAAAAAAAAAGTTGTTAGAGTTTAGAGAAAGTTCTTTTTCTTCTTTTATTTTGGGGGAAAAAATAAATATGGATATTTTTAAAGAAGGAGAATTAGTTGATATTAAAGGGGTTTCAAAAGGAAAAGGATTTCAAGGAGTAGTTAAAAGACATAATTTTTCAGGAGTGGGGGAAAGAACTCATGGTCAACATAATCGTTTAAGATCTCCTGGATCTATAGGAGCAGGATCTGATCCTTCACGTGTTTTTAAAGGCAAAAAAATGGCTGGAAGAATGGGGAAAATAAATGTTACTATTAAAAATTTACTAATATTAAAAATAGATTTTCATAAAAATTTAATAATTTTAAAAGGATCGGTTCCAGGAAATAAAAATTCATATTTAATGATTAAAAAGAAAAAATGGAATTAATAATTTTAGATTTTAAAGGGAATTCAACTAATAAAAAGGTGGAGTTTGATGAAAATATTTTTTTTAAAAAGTCGTATAGTCATTCTATATATTTAGAAATAAAAAGATATTTATCGGCTCAACGTCAAGGGACTCACAAATCTAAAGAAAGAAGTGAACTATCTGGAAGTACAAGGAAATTACATAGGCAAAAAGGAACTGGTGGGTCTAGAAAAGGAGATATCAAAAATCCTATTTTTAGAGGAGGAGGAAGAGTATTTGGCCCAAAGCCAAGGAAGTACTCTTTTAAAATAAATAAACAAATAAAAAACAGAGTAAAAAAATATATCATTGAACAAAAATTGATACAAAATCAAGTAAAAATTGTTGAAAATTTCAATTTAGAAACTCCGAAAACTAAGTTTTTTTCTAAATTTTTAGAATCATTAAAATTAAAAAATAAAAAATCATTGATGATTCTTGGAGAAAAGAATAATAATTTATATTTATCTTCTAGGAATTTAGAAAATTTTAAATTATTAAATGTAAATGAATTAGATTGTTTTTCTTTGTTAAATTTTCCGAATATTATTTTTTCCGAAGATTCAATAAAAAAAATTAAAAATTTTCTATCCGTTAGTGTAAGTTAGTTTTAGTTACAGCTTAAAATTAGAATGTTATGATTTTAATTAAACCCATTTTTACAGAAAAATCTAATAGAATGAATAGAAATAATTTTTATATTTTTTCTGTTCATATAAATTGTAATAAAATTCAAATAAAGAAAGAAATAGAAAAAATATTTGGAATTTTTGTAAAGGATGTAAGAACTATGATTTATCCTAGAAAGGATAAATCTAAATATACAAAAAAAGGATTTATTTTTGGAAAAACTAATAAAATAAAAAAAGCTATTATTAAATTTGAAGAAAATCAAAAAATTGATTTTTATAGAAAAAAAGAAAAAGAAAATTAATTTTAATGTCGATTAAAAAATTAAAACCAATTACACCTGGACAACGTTTTAGAATAGTAAATCGTTTTGATCAAATTACAAATTGTAATCCTGAGAAAACTCTAGTTAAAGGAAAATGTAAATCTGGAGGACGTAACAATACTGGGAAAATGACTATGCGTTATTTTGGAGGAGGACATAAAAGAAAATATAGAAAAATAGATTTTAAAAGAAAAAAATTTGGAGTTCCTGCTATTATAAAATCTATAGAATACGATCCTAATCGATCTTCTTTTATATCTTTACTTCATTATAAAGATGGAGAAAAAAGATATATTATTTCTATAAATGGTTTTAAGGTAGGACAAGAAATTATTTCTGGTGAGAATGTTCCTCTTAGAATAGGGAATTCAACTTTTTTAAGCAAAATTCCTTTAGGGACTAATATTTCTTGTATAGAAATCAAACCAGGACAAGGGGCAAAAATAGCAAGAAGTGCAGGTTCTTTTGCCCAATTATTTGCTAAAGATGAAAAATACGCAACTATTAAACTTCCTTCTGGAGAAATACGAATGATAATGGTGAAATGCATGGCTACAATTGGAGAAATTTCAAATGCTGATCATCAATTAGAGAAATATGGAAAAGCTGGAAAAAAAAGAAATTTTGGAAGAAGACCTAGAACTAGAGGAGTCGCAATGAATCCTGTAGATCATCCAATGGGTGGAGGTGAAGGAAAAGCTTCTGGAGGAATACCAAGAAGTAGAACAGGAAAACCTTCTAAAGGATTTAGAACTCGTTCTAAAAAACGATTTTCCAATAAGTACATTTTACAAAGAAGAAAAAAATAAAGTTTATATGGCAAGATCTTTAAAAAAAGGACCATATGTATCATACAAATTACATAAAAAAGTATTAAAAAATATAAAATCAGATAAAAAGACTATTATCAAGACTTGGTCCCGTCCATCTACTATATTACCTGATTTTGTTGGTCAAACATTTTCTGTTCATAATGGAAAACAATTTATTAATGTATATGTTACTGAAAATATGATTGGACATAAATTGGGAGAATTTGCTCCTACTCGTACTTTTAGAGGACATTCCGGAGCTAAAAATAAATTAAAAACGAAAGGAGGAAAAAATTGATACAGTTATGAAACATGAAACTAATTTGGTTTCAGCTTCTTTAAATGGAGTTAGAAGTTCTCCAAGAAAAATGAGATTGGTAGTTAATTTAATCCGAAATAAAGAGATTTATAAAGCGTTAGATATATTAGAATATAGTAGCAAAAAAAGAATCTCTTTATGTTTAAAAAAATTACTTATGTCTTTATTAGATAATTGGGAGAAAAAAAATAATGATCCATATTTTAAGAAAAATGATGAAGAATATTCTTTATATGTTAAGAAAATACAAGTTAATCAAGGAAAAACCTTAAAAAGGTTACGTCCTGTTCCTCAGGGTAGAGGGCATAGAATAAGAAAAAGATCTAGTAATATTATTGCTTTTTTATCAAAAAGAAAAAAAAATTAATTTTCATTATATGGGACAAAAAACAAATCCAATTGTTAATCGTCTTGGGATTATCATAGGATGGCAATCGAGTTGGTGTAATAATTATAAAGATAGAATACAAGAAGATTTTAAAGTAAGGAGATATTTAGAAGCTCGACTACCTAAAGGGATAATTTCTCGTGTCATTATTGAGAGAACTTTAAAATTTATAACTGTTACTATTCGTACGTCACGACCAGCTCTTGTTATAGGAAAGGGAGGAGATGAAGTAGAAACAGTTAGAAAAGAATTGAAAAAGCTTACTAAAAAAGAAATTCATATAAATATATCAGAAGTCAAACGTCCTGAATTAGATGCGCCATTGGTAGCAAAGAATTTAGTAAAACAATTAGAAAACAGAGTTTCATATAAAAAAATAATTAAATTGTCTATTATTTCTGCTATGAGAATGAATGCTCAAGGAATAAAAATTCAAATTTCCGGAAGATTAAATGGATCAGAAATGGCTAGGTGTGAAAGTTATAAGGAAGGTAGAATTTCTCTTGGAACTTTTCGAGCCGATGTAGATTATCATGTAGCTGTAGCTCATACTGTTTATGGAAGTATAGGGATTAAAGTATGGATTATGAAAGGAGAAATTTATGGAAAAAGAGAATTATCACCTTTATTAGGAATAAAGAAAAAACAAAGGGGAAATAGAAATATTCATAGAAAAAAAAAATAAATTCTACATATTTTCATCATGCTTCAGCCAAAAAGAACAAAATATAAAAAAAAACAAAAAGGAAGAATTAGGGGAAATTCTAAAAAAGGAATTTTTCTTTCTAGAGGATTGTATGGAATAAAATCTTTGGAAGGTTCTTGGATTACTTCTAGACAATTGGAAGCAGCTAGAATAGCCGCTACTAGATATATGAAAAGAGAGGGAAAATTATGGATTAATATTTTTCCAGATAAACCTGCTACAAAAAAACCACAAGAAGTGCGTATGGGAAAAGGAAAAGGACCTGTTGAATTCTGGGTTTCTGTAGTTAAGCCTGGAAGAATTTTATTCGAGATTGATGGAATAGAAATGAAAATAGCAAAAGAAGCTTTAAGATTAGCTGCTCAAAAACTTCCTATTAAAGTAAAATTTATTGTTTCTAATGAAATAAAAACATGAATAAATTGAAAATTAGTGATTTATCAATTGATGATTTAACTAAAAAAATTAAGTCCAATAAAAGTGATTATCAAAATATAAAATTTTCTCACTATATAAAAAGTCATAAAAATCCTATTTTAATTAGAATCTTAAGAAGGAAAATAGCTCAGTTAAAAACTGAGTTAAATAAAAAAATAAAGGAAAAAAGTAATGAGAGAAGATAAAAACATTGTTAAAGAAAAATTTAGAAAAAGTAGAAAACAAAAAAAAGGAATAGTTATAAGTGATAAAATGAATAAAACTATTTTAGTTTCTGAAACTAAGAGAATAAAACATAAGTATTACGGAAAAAGTATTATAAAGAAAAAAAAATATATGGCTCACGATGAAAAAAATATTTCTAAAAATGGAGATGAAGTTAAAATTATGGAAACACGTCCTTTGAGTAAAAATAAATGTTGGAGATTAATCTCTATTTTGAAAAAATCTAAATAATTATTATTTATGTTGCAACAAGAATCGATTTGTAAAGTATCAGATAATACTGGAGCTAAAGAAGCTCTAGTAATTAGAGTCTTAGGCGGAACTAAAAAGAGATATGCTTCTTTAGGAGATTCTATAGTTGTTACTATAAAAATAGCTGTTCCTGGAGGTAGTACAGTAAAAAAAGGACAAGTTTGTAGAGCTGTTGTTATTAGAACAAAATATAAAAAAAGAAGAAAAGATGGTTCTTATATAAGTTTTGATGATAACGCTTGCGTTTTAATTAATGATTCTGGAGAAATGATAGGAACGAGAGTTTTTGGGCCTGTAGCAAGAGAACTTAGAGAAAAAGAATATATGAAAATTATATCTTTAGCACAGGAAGTTTTATAAAAAAATTTTTATTTTTTGTAAACATTATGAAGAAAAAAATAAGAAAAAAAGATAAAGTATTAGTTATTTCAGGAAATTATAAAGGAAATAAAAGTTTTGTTATAAAAATATTATCTAAAAAAAATAAAGCAATTGTTAGTGGTTTAAATATGGTAAGAAAACATTCAAAACCTAATGTTAAACTTCCTAAAGGAGGGATTGTAGAGAAAGAAGCCCCTATTCATATATCAAATTTGAAAAAGTTAAAAGAATGAAAAATGCATCAACCTAATCTACAAAAATTATATAAGGAGAAAATAATTCCAAATTTAGTAGAAAAATTTGGATATAAGTCTGTAATGGAAGTTCCTAGATTAATAAAAATAGTAGTTCATCAAGGAATTGGATTATCTATTTTAGACAAAAAAATAATAGATTTTTCCATTAAAGAAATAACAAATATAACGGGGCAAAAAGCTATTTTTTGTTATTCTAAACATGATGAGTCTGGATTTAAGTTAAGAAAAGGAACACCTATAGGTGTTAAGGTAACTTTACGAAGAACAAAAATGTTTGAATTTTTAGAAAGATTGATTTTTGTTTCTTTACCTAGAGTAAGGGATTTTAATGGAGTTAAAGAAAGTAGTTTCGATGGACAAGGAAATTATAATATTGGTATTGTTGAACAAGTAATTTATCCGGAAATAAATATTGATGAGATAAGAAAAAATATGGGAATGAATATTACATTTGTAACTTCTTCTAAAAATGATATAGAAGCTAAAACTCTTTTATCTTTTTTTGGAGTACCTTTTAAAAGAAAATAGAAAATAAAAAAATGGCTAAAGAATCAGTTAAAGCAAGACAAAAGAAAAGGGAAAAATTAGTAATGAAATACGAAAGTAAAAGAAAAATGTTAAAGAAATCAAAAAATTATGATCTCTTACAAAGATTGCCTAAAAATTCATCTCCTGTACGTTTGAGAAATAGATGTTCTATTACTGGAAGATGTAGAGGATATATGCGGCAATTTGGAATTTCTCGTATTGTTTTTAGAAATTTAGTTTCTCAGGGGCTTATTCCTGGGGTAAAAAAAGCGAGTTGGTAATTACTTATTATAAATCAATTTTAAAATTGGAGATATTTTTAATTTATGGACACGATTGCTGATTTTTTAACCAGAATTAGAAATGCTAGCCTAGCGAAACACAAGATTTTGGAAGTTTCTTTTTCTAAAATAAAAGAAGAAATTTCTAAAGTTTTATTTCAAAATGGATATATTCTAGGTTATAAAATAATAGAAAATAAAAAATTTATTAAAATAGCTTTAAAATATTGTGAAAAAGAGACGTCTGTTATACAAAAAATAATAAGAGTAAGTAAACCTGGACTTAGAAAATATTGTAAATACAAGAACATACCTCGTGTATTAAATGGATTAGGAATTGCTATAATTTCAACTTCTTATGGAGTAATAACAGATAAACAAGCAAAAAAGAAAAAAATAGGAGGAGAAATATTATGCTATGTATATTGATTAATAATTAATAATGATATTATGTCTCGAATTGGAAAAAAACCTATTTTTATTCCTGATAATGTAAAGATAAAAATATTTGATAATGAAATATCTATAAAAGGGAATTTAGGATCTTTAAGTCAAAGAATTTCTAGGAACTTAGAATTAAGCTTACGTAATAAAAAATTAATAATTACTAGAAATCAGGAAGATAAAAAATCTAAGTCTTTACATGGGTTATATCGTGTTATAATTCAAAATATGATCATTGGAGTAACAACAGGATTTATGAAAGAATTGGAATTAGTAGGAGTTGGGTATAGAGCTTCTTACAAAGAAAATATTTTAGATCTAAATTTAGGTTATTCTCATAACATTATGGTACAAATTCCTGAAGATATTTTTTTAGAAATAAAATCGGAAAAAGGTAAAAATACTGTCTTAATTTTGAAATCATATAATAAACAATTATTAGGAATAATAGCAGCAAAAATTAGATCTTTTAGAATTCCAGAACCGTATAAAGGAAAAGGAATAAGATATTTGAAAGAAGAAGTTCGAAAAAAAGTAGGGAAATCAGCTTAATGGTTTTTAATTTTAATATTAAATATTTTTTTATGAAAAAAAGGAAATGTAAAAAGATTTTTGGAAAATTAAATAGACCTAGAATTTCTGTTTTCAGAAGTAATAAAGGAATTTATGTTCAAGTTATAGATGATGTTAATAGAAAAACTTTAGCATCATCATCTTCAAGAGAAAAAGTATTTAGTAATTATAAAAAAACAAAAAAGGAATTATCTGTTGAAGTTGGAAAGCTACTTGGAAATAAATTAAAGAAACTGAAAATAAATAAATTAGTTTTTGATAGAGGAAAATATTTATATCATGGAAGAGTTAAATCTTTGGCTGATGGAATTAGGGAAGTTGGATTAGAATTTTAATTAAAATAACATGTCCAAAATAAAACATACGGAATTGGAATTAAAAGAAAAGTTAGTTGGCGTTACAAGAGTTTGTAAAGTAACTAAGGGAAGAAGATATTTTAGTTTCAGTGCTATTATTGTAAAAGGAAATGAAAGTGGGGTAGTAGGATATGGATTTGGAAAATCAAAAGAAGCTCCTGATGCAATTCGTAAAGCAGGAGAACAAGCAAAAAGGAATCTTTGCAAAGTTTGTATTTGTAATGGAACTATTCCTCATTCTCAGGAAGCTAAATATGGAGGAGCGCATGTTCTTATTAGACCGGCATCTGAAGGAACTGGAATTATAGCCGGTGGAGCTTTGAAGGCGGTTCTTGAAGCTGTAGGATTAAGAAATGTTATGTCAAAATCTAAAGGATCTTCTAATCATCATAATATTATCAAAGCTACAATCAAAGCTTTAAGTAAGATGAGGGATGTTTATATTATTGCAAAGCAAAGGGGAATTACTATAAAAAAGGTGTATAATGGATAATAATATTTCAATATTTAATATCAATCAAATATCCCCAAAATTTGGGGCTAATAAAAAAAAGTTAAGATTGGGAAGAGGTCAAGGATCTGGAAAAGGAGGAACCTGTGGTAGAGGGCATAAAGGTGCAAAATCCAGATCTGGATTTTCTAAAAAAATAGGATTTGAAGGAGGACAGATGCCTATTCAAAGAAGAACTCCAAAATTTGGTTTTAAAAGGCATCACTTGAAGAAAAAATTTTCTTTAATTAATTTAGATACAATTCAAAACTTTGTAAATCAAGGAAAAATTAAAAATATTGTTAACAAAGATATTTTAATAGAAAAAAATTTAATTGGAAAAAAGAAATTGATAAAAATTTTAGGAAGGGGAAAACTTCATACTTCATTAAAAATATTTGCATCAAAATTTAGTAAGAAAGCTTTATTAAATATAAAAGAATCTGGGGGAGAAGCTATATATGAATAATTTAGTAATTAATGATAAAAAATTATTGTTATGAATAATTTTTTAATGTTCTTTCCTAAAATTTGGAATATTAAAGAATTAAGGAAAAAAATAATAATAACTGTAAGTTTATTATTAATATATCGTTTTGGATCTTATATACCTATTCCTGGAATTAATCCGTTAGGAATTAGTGATTTTATGGAGAAATTTAATTCAGGATCCAAAGGATTGATGCAAATATTATCTTCTTTTACTGGTGGTGCTTTTAATCGTGCTTCAATTTTTGCTCTAGGGATTATGCCTTATATATCTGCTTCTATCATTGTTCAATTAATGTGTATAATTATACCTTCTTTACAAAGATTACAAAGAGATGGAGAAAGTGGTAGAAAACAAATTAATCTTATTACAAGATGGTTAACAGTAATGATATGCTTAATACAAGCACCTATATATCTTGTTTCTTTAACAAAACAATTTATTCCTTTTTCATCAGATTCTTTTAAAAATACTTATTTAATTGATATAGATACAGTTTATGGAAAAAGTATTTTTTGGACTATAGGAATAATAATCTTAACTTCCGGAACCTTGTTCACTATGTGGTTAGGGGATAAAATTACAGATAAAGGGATAGGAAATGGAGTCTCTTTAATTATTATGTCTGGAATAATAGCACGTTTTCCTGATGCTATAACTAAAGAAATTCTTTCTAAAATAGAAATTAATAATGGAGGATTAATAATTTTACTTATAGAATTTTTATTATGGATGTTAGTTATTTTATTTACTATTTTAATAATTCAGGCTATTAGGAAAATACCAGTTCAATATGTTTCTCATTATAGATCTTTTAATTTTGAGTCTCCATCGATTTATAAAAAACATCAATTCATTCCGTTAAAAATAATTTCTGCTGGAGTTATGCCTATTATATTTTCTCAAGCTATCATGCTTTTTCCATTAACTTTTTTTGAATATGTGAATAATATCAATATTAAAAATTTTCTTCATCTATTTCAAGATATTTATGGATTTTGGTATAATCTAGCAATTTTTCTATTAGTAATAGTTTTTACTTTTTTTTATACAGCTATTACAATTCCAGTAAATCAAATGGCCGATGATTTAAAAAGAAACGGAGGATATATTCCAAGTAAAAAACCTGGAAAAGAAACAGCTAAATATATAGATCATATTTTGTCTGTAATTACATTTCCAGGAGGAATTTTATTAGCAATAATTGCCATTTTACCATCTATAGTTTTTCGGTTGGGGATTACTCAAAATTTCGCTTTATTTTATGGAGGAACTTCATTATTAATTGTGGTAGGAGTTTTCTTAGATGTTTCACAACAAATCAACATTTATTTGTTGAATTATCATTATGACGGTTTGATGGTAATGAAAAATCGTTATAAATGTACTAAATTATAATTTTTTGTGTATATTATTATGTATTGTTGTTGTATGTAATATAAATATACGTTATTGGAAATTATTATATGGCTAAGCAAAAACATATTGAAGTTGATGGAGTGATTATAGAATCTTCTCCAAATGCAATGTTTCGTGTTGAATTAGAAAATGGATGTATTGTAAAAGCTCATATATCCGGGAAAATGAGAATGCATTATATAAAAATATTACCAGGAGATAAAGTAAGATTGGAAATGTCATCCTATGATTTAGAAAGAGGTAGAATAACTTATAGATATTGATATTAGATAATAAATATTTTTAATTATGAAAGTAAGAGCTTCTTTAAAAAAAAGAACTGCAAATTGTAAAATTGTAAGTAGAAAAGGACGTTTACGAATTATTAATAAGAAAAATCCTAGGTTTAAGCAGAAACAAGGTTAAAATTTAATAATTGTATAATAATTTAAAAAAAGTATAATTTTATGAAAAGATATGGCCGTTAGAATTTCGGGAGTAGATATTCCTCTTTCTAAAAGAGGAGTTATAGCTCTCACTCATTTATATGGAATAGGAAAAAGTATTTCGAAAAAAATTTTATTTTCTGTTAAAATAAATGAAAATAAAAAAGTTAAAGATTGGTCTGATAGTGACATTAGTAAAATAAGGAAATTTATATCTAATAATATCAAAATTGAAGGTGAATTGAGGTCTGAAATACAATTCAATATAAAACGATTAATGGATATTGGATGTTACGTTGGAACAAGACATAGAAAAGGATTACCATTAAGAGGACAAAAGACAAAGAATAATTGTAGAACTAGAAAAGGGAAAAAGAAAACTGTAGCGAATAAGAAAAAAGTTACAAAGTGATAAAATAATTTCTATGGTAAAATTATCAAGTAAAAAAAGATCTGTAGTTGTTGATCCTGTAGGAGAGGCTCATATTCAATCCACTTTTAATAATATTATTATAACTTTAACAAATAAAAAAGGCGAAGTAGTTGCATGGTCTTCTGCTGGAAAAATGAATTTTAAAGGATCTAAAAAAAATACACCTTATGCTGCTCAAATGGCAGCTGAAAATGTGGCAAAAAAAGCTATCAATGCAGGAATTAAAAAGGTGGAGGTAAAGGTAAAAGGACCTGGTGCTGGAAGAGATGCCGCTATACGAGCTTTAAGTAATTCAGGAATTATTGTAACAATGATAAAAGATATAACACCTTTACCACATAATGGATGTCGTCCTCCAAAAAGAAGAAGAGTATAAATATTTTTGTATGGCAAAATATATAGGTCCTAAAACTAGAATTTCTAGAAGATTTGGAGAATGTATATATGGAGAAGATAAATATTTTGAAAGGAGAAGATATCCATCTGGACAACATGGAAACAGTCGTCGAAGAATGAAACGTTCAGAATATTTTCTGCAATTAATAGAGAAACAAAAAGCGAAATATATTTATGGGATATTGGAACGTCAGTTTGAAAATCTATTTTTAGAATCTTCTAAAAAAAAAGGAATTACAGGAGAATTGTTATTGCAAGCATGTGAAAGCCGTCTTGACAATATAGTTTTCCGATTAAAATTTGCTCCATCTAGATCTTCTGCACGTCAGATAGTTTCTCATAGGCATATTATGGTAAATAATCGTATGGTAAATATTCCATCATTTAGATTAAAACCTGGAGATAAAATAGGAGTAAGAAAAAAATCTAAAAATCATCCAGTTATATTAGAATCTATTAAAAAAAAATCAGGACCTTTAGTTGAATGGTTAATTTTAGATGAAGATAATATGTTAGGTATTTTTAGAGTAATGCCAAAAAGAACACAGATTCCTGAAAATATTAAAGAACAATTCATTGTTGAATTGTATTCAAAATAACAAAATTTGATTATACACTTTCATTTTATATATGGCTATTTTAGATTTTGTTAAACCTGATAAAATTATAATATCTGAATTATCAGATAATAAAGGTATTTTTCATTTAAAACCATTAGAACCTGGATATGGGATTACATTAGGAAATGCATTAAGAAGAGTTTTATTAGGATCCTTAAAAGGTTTCGCAGTAACTTTTATTAGAATTAAAGGAGTTAAATATGAATTTTCTACTATAGAAGGTGTAGTGGAAGACGTTACCGAAATAGTATTAAATTTTAAAAAAATTCGTTTTAAACGAAAAATTCCGGGAGTTAATAAGGAAATAGTTAATGCTTTTATTCATAGTGATAAAAAAGTTACAGGAAAAATTTTAAATCAATTTATTTCTGGATTTCAAATTCTGAATGATGATTTAGTTATTTGTAATAAAAATGAATCAACTCAATTAGAAATAAGTTTTTCAATTGAGGAAGGAAGAGGTTATGTTCCAGCAGAAGAAAACAAAAAAAATAATGACGATTTCATAATTGGAACAATACCTATTGATTCTATTTATACTCCAATTAGAAAAGTAAATTACAAAATAGAGAATTGTAGAGTAGGTCAAAAAACTGATTTTGAAAATCTTTCCTTAGAAATTAATACAGATGGTTCTATTTGTCCTAAATCAGCTTTAATAGAAGCATCTAAGATATTAATTCAATATTTTTCTATTTTTTCTTATGAAAAGATAGGAAAAAAGAAAAAAGAAGAGGTAAATAAAGAAAAGAAATATGATGAAGCATTTCTTCGAATGCGTAATTTGTTGAAATCTAAATTGAATAATATGGATTTATCTGTTCGAACAAAGAATTGTTTAAAATCTTCTTCCATAGAGACTATATTCGATTTAGTTAGTTGTAATAGAAATAATATGTTAAAGATGAGAAATTTTGGAAAAAAATCTTTGGATGAATTAGAAAGTAAAATGAAAGAAAAAGGGTTATATTTTGGAATGGATGTATCAGAATTTTCAAAATATTTAAATAAGAAAAGAGAAATAGATGAATCATAGGAATAAAAATAATCATTTGGGAAGGAAATATGGTCACCGTAAGTCTATTCTCTCTAATTTAGCATCATCTCTGATTAAAGAAAAGAAAATTTTTACAACTTTAGCCAAAGCTAAATCCTTAAAAAAATATATCGAACCTATTATTACAAAATCTAAAGTAAAAACTACTCACTCTAAGAGAAATGTTTTTTCATATTTAAGAGACAAAATTGCGGTTTCAGAATTATTTAAAAGTATTTTTGATAAAGTTCGTGTTCGTCCTGGTGGATATACGAGAATTATAAAGACGGAAGTTAGACTTGGAGATCAATCTCCAATTTCTTTAATTGAATTAGTAGATTTCAATGAATTTTATCATAATAAAAATAAAAGTCAAAAACTATTGAAATCTGTAAGAAGAAGTAAAAAGAAAAAAATTATTAGCATAGAAGAAAAAATAGAAGAAAAAAAGGATAGTAAGGATAGCATAGAAGAAAAAATAGAAGAAAAAAAGGATAGTAAGGATAGCATAGAAGAAAAAATAGAAGAAAAAAAGGATAGTAAGGATAGCATAGAAGAAAAAAAGGATCATGAGCAAAATTAAAAATATTCAGGCAAGACAAATACTAGATTCAAGAGGAAATCCTACTCTTGAGGTAGACATAGTAACGGAGAAAAATATTTTAGGACGTTCTTCTGTTCCATCTGGAATTTCAAGAGGAGAATATGAAGCATTTGAATTACGTGATAATAAAAAAGATTTTTTTTCTGGGAAAGGTGTTTTGAAAGCAGTACATAATGTTAACAATGTTATATCTCCTGAATTGATTGGAATATCCGTATTTGATCAAATTTATATTGATAAATTGATGTTAGAATTAGATGGTACAACTAATAAAAAAAGACTTGGGTCTAATTCTATTTTAGCTGTTTCTCAAGCAGTATCTAAAGCCGCTTCTAATGAACTCGAAATTCCTCTATATAAATATATAGGAGGAGTATATACTAATGCCTTACCAGTCCCCTTAATTAATATTGTGAATGGAGGTAGACATTCAAATTCTTCTATAGCCTTTCAAGAGTTTATGATAGTTCCTGTAAAAGCTAATACTTTTTTGGAAGCACTTCAAATGGGTCATAAAGTTTTTTATCAATTAAAAGATCTTTTACAAGAAAAAGGATACACAACAAGTGTTGGTGATGAAGGTGGATTTTCTCCTAACATTAATGGAATAGAAAATGTTTTAGATTATATATTAGAAGCTATACATATGGCAAATTATGAACCTTACGATCAAATGGGAATAGCTATAGATTGTGCGGCTTCCGAATTTTATAATAGAGAAAATAAGTTTTATGATTATTCCAAATTTGAAAAAGAAATAAATAATTCGAAAAAATCTAGAGAAGAACATATTGATTATTTATCTTTTTTAACTAAAAAATATCCAATTATATCTATTGAAGATGGAATAGATCAAAATGATTGGGAAGGATGGAGGTTATTGACAGACGAAATTGGAAATGATGTTCAGCTGGTTGGAGATGATCTTTTTGTAACACAAGTGTCTAAATTAGACAAAGGAATTAAAAAAAAGGTAGCAAATTCTATTCTTATAAAATTAAATCAAGTAGGAACATTAACTGAAACAATTGAAACAATTAATTTGGCTAAAAAAAATAGATATGAAAATATCATATCTCATCGATCTGGAGAAACGGAAGATTCTTTTATAGCAGATTTTACTGTTGCATTAAATATTGGAAAAATAAAAACAGGTTCTATTTGTCGTTCTGAAAGGATTTCAAAATATAATCAATTATTACGAATTGAGGAAATTATGGGAAAATATTCTTTTTATTCAGGATGGAAGAATAATAATAAGTGATAAATAAATATTCCTCATCATCTTAATCAATAATGAATTAAGAAGAATAATAATAATCAATGGTAATTTTAATTTTTATACTTGGATATTTATTTATTACTTTTGAAAATTTATTTTCCTTAAATAAGGTTATTCCATCTATTTTGATGGCTGTTTTTTGTTGGTCATCAATTATGTTATTTAATTTTCCCGTTTATGAATTAGATCAAAATCTAATGATTAGGAAAAATCCTAATCACTTATTGTTACTTCATTTAGGAAAGGCTTCTGAAATTATTTTTTTTCTAATAGGAGCTATGTCTATTATTTCTATTATTGAAAAATATTCTGGATTTGAGGCTTTAAAAGAGCTTTTTCGTGCAAAAACGAAACGTAAGTTTTTATGGATGATAAGTTTAATTTCTTTCTTATTATCTGCTATAATAGATAATTTAACAGCAACTATTGTTTTGATTTCTCTCTTGAGAAAAATAGTTTCTAATTATAAAGAGCGTCTGTATTATTTAGGAATAGTTATAATATCTGCTAATGCAGGGGGAGTTTGGTCTCCAATTGGAGATATAACTACTACAATGTTATGGATTTCACATAAAGTAACTACTTTACTTCTCTTCAAAAAGATATTTATATCTTCCGTATTATGTATGTTTTCTTCTACTTTAATAGCATCTTTTATGCCTATTTTTAATGGATATTTTCAGGTAGAAAAAGATAAACTTTCAAAAAGTAAATTAAGTAGGGGTTTTTTTATGTTGAAAACAGGTTTATTATTAATGTTACTTGTTCCTATTTATAAAACTTTAACAGGAGTTCCTCCATATATGGGTATAATGTTATCTCTGGGAATTTTCTTATGCATGATAAGAAAGTATAATACAGAACATCTTTTAGATGATATTTTTAAAAAAATAGATTTTTCTAGTATTTTATTTTTCTTTGGAATTTTACTTTCTGTTTCTTCTTTAGACTCTTTGGGAGTATTGTATAATTTATCTCATTGGATAAATGAAACTGTTTATACATGGAAAATTACAACACTTATATTTGGATTAATTTCTTCTATTATAGATAATGTTCCTTTAGTTGCTGCTACCATTGCTATGTTTTCTTTTTATCCAATTGATCATGAATTATGGCATTTTATAGCTTATGTTTCAGGAACAGGAGGGAGTATTTTTCTCATAGGATCTGCTGCTGGAGTAGCAGCTATGGGAATGGAAAAAATAGATTTTTTTTGGTACCTAAAAAAAATTAGTTGGATAGCTTTGATTGGTTATATATCTGGATTTATTTTTTTATTAATCTAAATCTAATTAGTTAAGTGTAACAAATAAAGCATTAAATTTTCTTAATTTAGAACACAATTAGTATTAATTTTCTATAAAAAAATGTTCAAAATTTTAAATTTCTATGAATTCTAATTTAAAAATAGATTGGATTCCGATTAAAAAATATAAAGATATATTATTTCTTTTTTGGGAAGGAATATCTAAAATAGAAATAAACAGACCATGGTGCCATAATGCATTTCGTGTAGAAACGGTTAATGAAATGATAGATGCAATAAGTATTTGTAGTGTTAGAACTGATATAGATGTTTTAATTATAACTGGATCTGGAAAAAAATCTTTTTGTTCTGGAGGAGATCAAACTACAAGAGGTCCAGGAGGTTACTTTGGAAAAGATGGAATTCCAAGATTAAATATATTAGATTTTTATAAGAAGATAAAAGAAATTCCAAAACCTGTTATAGCTATGGTAAATGGTTATTCTATTGGAGGAGGTCATGTTCTACATGTAGTATGTGATCTAACTATTGCTTCCGAAAATTCTATTTTTGGTCAAGTTGGACCAAAAGTAGGGTCTTTTGACGGAGGATTAGGATGTTCTTATTTGGCTCGTCATATTGGTCAGAAAAAAACACGAGAAATGTGGTTTTTATGTAAAAAGTATACAGCAGAAGAAGCATTAAAAATGGGACTAATTAATAAAGTTGTAACTATAGAAAAGTTAGAACAAGAAACCATAAAATGGTGTAAAATAATACAAAAGAGAAGTCCTATGTGTTTAAGAATGATAAAACGTTGTTTAAATGCAGAATTAGATGGACAACATGGATTAATGCAGTTAGCAGGAGATGCAACTTTAATGTTTTATTTGATGGAAGAATCTCAGGAAGGTAAGAAAGCTTTTTTAGAAAAAAGAGATCCAAATTTCAAAAAGTTTAAAAAGTTTTTATGAAAAAATCAAATATAAAATATTGGATTAATACGATTCGTTTAGAAACTTTACCTTTATCTTTTTCTGGAGTAACTTTAAGTTTTCTTGTTTCTAAATTTAGAGAAAAAAATGTGAATGTAATTACATATATTTTTTGTGTTATTACAGCTTTATTGTTACAAGTATTAGCTAATATTTCGAATGATTATGGAGACTGTATAACAGGGATTGATAATAATTATAAGAGAATAGGACCTAAAAGACCTATTCATTATGGACTTATTTCCTTATCAGAGATGAAAAAGTCTATTTTTTTATTTTCTATATTATCTTTTTTGTCAGGAAGTTATTTAATTTATCAAAGTATTTCCTATAAAAATATTTCTATATTTATATTTTGTATTCTCGGAATTTTATTTTGTATTTTCAGTTCTATTAAATATTCTATTGGAATTTGGTCTATTCCTTATGGATATATAGTTGGTATGGGCGATTTATCAGTTTTTATTTTTTTTGGATTTTTTTCGGTGTTAGGAAGCTATTTTCTATATACACATACTTTTTGTATGGACATTTTTTTATTGTCTTTATCCATGGGATTGTTAAATGTATCTGTTTTAAATATTAACAATATGAGAGATATAGAAAATGATTATGACAACGGAAAATATACTATAGCCGGATTATTAGGGATAAAAAGAGCAAAATTATATCACATAATTTCTATATTGATTGCAATTTTTTCAGGAATGATTTTTATTTTATTAAATAATAAAAATATTTATCAATGGGTTCCTTTTATAATATCAATTTTTTTTTTTGTTTTTCATATTAAAAGAATAATCTTTTTAGAGGATAAAAAATTATTTAATTTAGAATTAAGGAGATTAGTTTCCATTATATTTTTATATGGATTAAGTATAGGAATCAGTAATTTTATTAATTAATAATATATGAAAATAACTTTTTTTACTCATAGTACATTAGGGTTAGAAATTGGAAATTTCTATTTATTAGTAGATCCTTTTTTTTCTGCAAATCCTATTTGCAAAGAAGGAGAAAATTTAATTGAAACTTCTTTAAAAAAAATAGATTATATATTACTTACTCATGCTCATTATGATCATGTATGTGATGTGGAATTTCTTTCAAAAAAATTTCGTGATGTTTTAATCATTTCTAATTATGAAATTTCTAATTATTTTGGGAAAAAAGGAATAAAAACATATGGAATAAATTATGGTTCTTTTATTTTTTTCCCTTTTGGAAAATTAAAATATACATGGTCAGCTCATTCTAGTGTTTTCCGAGATGGGGTTTATGGAGGAAATCCAGGAGGATTTTTATTACATTCAAATGAAGGAAAAAAAATATATATATCAGGAGATACTTCATTAACAAATGAAATGAACATTCTTCCAATTTTTGGAAAGTTGGACCTTTCTATTTTACCGATAGGAGGTAGATTTACCATGGGAGTAGAGGATGCTATTATTGCTTCAGATTTTCTACAATGTAAAAAAATATTAGGAGTTCATTATAATACTTTTGAGGAAATTAAAATAAATAAGGATGAAGCTAAAAAGAAATTTCACGAAAAAGGAAAAGAATTAATTTTATTGGAAATGAAAGAATGTATATGGATTTGAGAGTTGATATTAAAAAAAAAAATTTTTCTTCAGAAATCCTATGTTTAATTCCAATAGAATATTTTATCATAACACTATTTGGTTTATTATTTTAAGGAAAAATAATAAATTAGGAATAGGAGAATGTAATCCAATATTGGATAAATTGGCTTTAAGTAATTTAAATAAATTTGAGAAAGAATTAAATCTTATTTTAAGAAAAGTGATTTCTTTAAAAAAGACAAAAATATTTTTTTATCAAAAATATATTTCATATCCATCTATTTTTTTCGGCTTAGAACAAGCCTTTATTAGTTTGAAAAATCAGTTTCCTATACTATATAATTCTCCGTTTTTTCTTGGTAAAAAAGGTGTTTCTATAAATTCTTTAATGTGGCTTAATTCTTTTCATTATCATGATGAGGAAAAAATAATAAAAGAAATAAGTAAGAATTTGTCTAATGGTTTTTCATTTATAAAAATGAAAATTAATTCTATTTATTTTGAATATCAATATTCAATTTTAAAAAAAATAAAAAAGAAATATCCTTTTATAAAAATACGTGTAGATGCAAATGGTTGTTTTGAAAATATTAAAAAAGTTTTACACTGTTTGAATAAACTTTATCAACTAAATATAGTTCATTCAGTAGAACAACCTATTCCATCTAAAAATTGGAAGAAAATGTCAAAAATATGTAAAAAATCAAAATTACCTATAGCATTAGACGAAGAATTAGAAGGAATTTACAAGTTACAAGAAAAACAAAAATTATTGGATATTATTCATCCTAAATATATCGTTTTAAAACCAAGTGTGAATGGAGGATTTCATGGAACTAAAGAATGGATATTAGAAGCCATAAAAAGAAAAATAGAATGGTGGATTAGTTCTTCTTTAGAAAGTAATATTGGACTTAATTCAATTGCTCAATGGACTTTCGTTATGGATGAAAAATATTTTAATAAATACAAAAGAGTACATGGATTAAATACAGGTAGATTATATATTAACAATTGGATTTCTCCTTTAGAGGTAAAAAAAGGTTCTATTTGGTATAATCCGTATTTAAAATGGAAAATATTTTAAAATAAAAATATAAAATGTGGATAGATTTTTCATCTAAAAAAAAAAGATAATTTTCATTTTTTATTGAAAGAAAGATTTTTTTGGAAAAATGCTATTTTTCAATTTTTAAAAGATTGGTATAATGATGATCCTGTATTATCTGTTTTTACTTCTGGTACTACAGGAATTCCTAAAAAAATTTTAGTAAAAAAGAAGCACTTTTTTGAAAGAGCTAAAAAAACTGTAGAAATTTCAAAGCTTAAAAGTCCAGGAATAAAAGGATTATTATGTTTGTCTCCAAATTTTATTGCTGCAAAAATATTTTTAGTTCGAGCTATTATTTTCAAGTGGAAAGTATATTGTGTACCTCCTTCATCTAATCCTTTGAGAAACATTAAGGAGTATTTTGATATTGCATCAATGGTTCCTATGCAAGTTTTTTCTAGTTTAGAATATTTAAAATATATTAAAATCCTTTTAATAGGAGGATGTTCTATTCCAAATTTTTTAGAAGAAAAATTAAAAAATATTTCATCAACTATTTGTTATGCAACGTATGGAATGACAGAAACATTAGGTCATATAGCTGTAAGGAGGATTAATGGATCAAACAGATCTATTTATTATAAATCCTTCGGAGATATTTATTTAAAGAAAGATAAAAGAAATTGTTTAAAAATTTTTTCTTCATGTTCTATGGACTCTTGGATACAAACAAATGACATTGTTTCAATTAAATCTGATAATGAGTTTTATTGGATAGGTAGATATGATAATATTATAAATAGTGGAGGAATAAAAATTATTCCTGAATTAATAGAAAAAAATATAAGTTTTTTTATTCCTGATAGGAGATATTTTATATCCTCGATTTCAGACAAGATTCTTGGGGAAAAACTAATATTAGTTATTGAAGGAGATCCTTTTAAATTAAAAATTCCAAAAAATTTTTTCTGTGGAAAAAATAAATTTTATAAACCAAAAAAAATTTTTTTTATAACACATTTTACAGAAACTTTACTTGGTAAAATAAATAGAAATATGATTATGAAAAAGTTAATTCAAAAAATTTAGGAAAAAACGAATCATATATTGATTTTGTGTAGTATATAATAATTGTATTTATTTATTATTATATATAAAATTTTTTATTTGTATTAATCAATATATTTAATTTCTACTTAAATAGAAAAAATTTTAGAATTTTATACTATAGATATATCTTTTGTTAAGATAATTTAGTTAGTTAGGAATATTCAATAATGAAAAGAAATTATTATATTTGTTATAAAAATGTATAAAATCATAATTATGTGCATTTATTTATTGAATATTCTTTTCTTTTAAAAAAATTAAAATAGTTATTTATTTTTTGCAGTCAGTTTCTTAAACTTCTTGAGTTTTAATTATACAGAGAAAAAAATATTTAGAAATTAATAATATATCATAATAAATGTAAATAAATATGATATTATAAATAAAGTAATTTTATAAAATTATAACAATAATTCATATTAATTCTAAGAATAAAAGTAATTAAAAAAATGAGACAAACAAAATTAAAAATTTTAGGAAGG
Organism: Blattabacterium cuenoti; assembly: GCF_014251995.1. Lineage (GTDB taxonomy): Bacteria > Bacteroidota > Bacteroidia > Flavobacteriales > Blattabacteriaceae > Blattabacterium > Blattabacterium cuenoti_AE. The sequence goes on along the minus strand of NZ_CP059205.1, from coordinate 383,546 downwards.
ATAACAAATTTTCGTTGTGTATCTTGTATATCTTTTAAAAGATTTATGAATATGAAAAATTAAAAATTTATTTTTTCCACTTTAATAATTAAAATTTTTTTTAATAAGAAACAAATATTCTATAGCTTTTTTATGATAATATTAGAGATTTTAATTGTTATAATGAATATAAATTTTATCCAAAAAATAAAATGGGGAAAAAAATTCTTTAATAAAAGAAAAAAAATTTTAATGCTTTTTATAAGTTTCCCATTCTTTTTTTAAGAATAATGGATAATCAATTAATTTAATAAATTAACAATATTGAATAATAATTAAATAATATAAACTAAAATTTAATGTTAGATTTTTTGGATTCTATCTTTAAAGATAATAATAAAAAAAAATATTTATTTCCTAATAAGAAAAAAATTGAAGAATTTGTAAATTCATTGTTTAATTTTTTATTTATTCCTAATCGGAATATAAAAAATATAGTTTCATTTAAAAATAAATACAACCAATTAAAATATTTTTTACATGAAATTTTTCTCGAATTAAACTTGTCTAAAAAAAACTCTGATGAGTCTTCTAAAAGATTTTTTCAAAATATATCTAGTATTTATCAAACTCTAATAATAGATGCTAATGCTATATTAGATTCTGATCCTGCTGCAACAGTTTTAGAGGAAATTTTTCTTTCTTATCCCGGATTTTTTGCTACTGCATTATATAGAATTGCTCATCAATTATGGATTCAAAAAATTCCAATCATACCAAGACTAATTACAGAATATGCACATAGTAAAACCGGAATAGATATTCATGCAGCTGCGGAAATAGGAAAAGCATTTGCAATTGATCATGGAACAGGGATAGTCATAGGAGAAAGTGCAAAAATAGGAAAAAAAGTTAAAATTTATCAAGGAGTTACTTTAGGAGCGATTTATGTAGATAAAAAACTTTCAAATCAAAAACGTCATCCTACTATAGAGGATAAAGTTACTATTTACTCTGGGGCTACTATTTTGGGTGGAAATACTATAATAGGACATGATAGTATTATTGGAGGAAATGTTTGGTTGACAAAAAGTATTCCTTCTTTTTCTATAGTTTATCAAAAAAATGAAATAAAAATGAAAAGAAATAATCCTCTTCTTGATCATGACCCTATTAATTTTATGATATAATGATATAATATAATGAGAAATGAAAGTTGATAATATTTTAGAAACTATTGGAAATACACCCCATATTCGTCTCAATAAACTATACCCTAATCATCAAGTTTGGATGAAATTAGAAAGGAATAATCCAGGAGGAAGTATAAAAGATAGAATTGCTCTTTCTATGATAGAAGATGCGGAAAAAAAAAAAATTCTTCATAAAGGAGATATTATTATAGAACCTACTTCCGGAAATACAGGAATAGGATTGGCTATGGTTTGTGCTGTAAAGGATTATCGTTTAATATTAGTAATGCCAGAATCTATGAGCCTTGAAAGAAGGAAATTATTTTCCATTTTTGGAGCAAAATTCGTTTTAACTCCTAAAGAAAAAGGAATGAAAGGGGCTATTCAAAAGGCAAAAAAACTTGTTGATATTATACCTAATTCTTGGATGCCTGAACAATTCGATAATATATCAAATCCTAATATTCATAAAAATACAACAGCAAAAGAAATTACAAAAGATTTTCCCAAAGGAATAGATTATTTTATTACAGGAGTTGGCACCGGGGGGCATATTACTGGAATAGGAAAATTTTTAAAAAAAAGGTTTCCTAAAATAAAAATTTTTTCTGTGGAACCGTTAGAATCTCCAGTTATATTTGGAGGATGTCCTAATCCTCATTCTTTACAAGGATTAGGAGCAGGATTTATTCCATCTATTTTAGATATTAAAATATTAGATGGAACTTTTTTAATTTCCAAAAAAGAAGCATTTTATAAAGTTCGTGAAATCGCAAAAAAAGAAGGAATTCTCGTTGGAATATCTACAGGAGCATCTTTGTCTGCCATAGATCAAAAATTACCTAAAATTTCTGAAAAATCAGTGATATTAACGTTTAATTACGATACTGGAGAAAGATACTTATCCGTTGATGATCTTTTCTCTAATAATAAAAAATAATTATAGTTTTATTAAACTAAATATATTTATAAAAATAAAATTATTAGTTTTTTTTAGAAAAATCTTTATACGTAATTAAAAAAATTTTTATATATAAGTAATTTTAAGGATGAATTAAAAATAAAAAATGATCAATTTTAAAAAATTTTTTTAATTTCTATAAATTAAAATTATTAAAATTGGATAATCATCCATTTTTCTTATTTAATTATTTTCAATAAAAATTATGGATATTCAGTTTTTTTCTACATACAAAAATTAGAGTAAAATATAAAAAAATGTTATCTAAGTTAAACAAAAGAATGTTTTTAACGTTAATAAAAAATTCTTCTCAAGAAGAAATTATTTGGATGTATGGATATTTATCTGGATTTTTATCCCTAAAAAAAACTAAAAAATGTTCTTTTCCTGAATTTTTAGATGATAAAATATTAAATAAAAAAGAAAAAATCACTATAGTTTATGGAACAGAGACAGGAAATTCTAAAAGTTTAGCTTTTGATTTTCATAAAAGATTTAAAGGTGAAAAAATCAAATCAAACTTAATAAGTTTAGATAAATATTATCTGCAAGATTTGAAAAAAGAAAGTTATTTATTAATAATAATTAGTACGTATGGAGAAGGAGATCCACCTACTTCCGCAAAATCTTTTTTTCATTTTATCCACGAAAATGAAAAAAAGATTATTCTAAAAAATTTGAAATATAGTGTTTTAGCGTTAGGAGATAAATCTTATCTTAATTTTTGTAAAGCTGGATATGATGTAGATAAATGTTTATATAATATGGGGGCAAAAAGAATTATTCCATTATATAAATGTGATGTTGATTATGAAGAAAAAGCAAATAAATGGTTTTTAGAAATTTTATATTTTTTTCAGAAAAATATAAAAAAAGAAAGAAATGTAGAAAAAATAAAAGACAATAAGATATGTGGAATAGTTAAAAATAATATACTTTTAAGTAAAAAAGAAGAAAATGGATCTTATAAAGAAATTCATCATATAGAAATTTCTGTAAATGACAAAATTAAATATAGTCCAGGTGATTCCATAGGAATATTTCCTGAAAACCCTTCAAATGAAATAAATGATATTGTAAAATATTTTACAAATAGAGAAAAAAATGATTTGAAAGAAAAAAAAATTAATGATAAAATATGGAATCTTTTTAAAAAAGAATTGAACATACTTTGTTTATCGAACAATTTTTTAAAAAAATATTCTCTTTTTTTAAAAGAGAAAAAAAATATTCCTGTTAATCGTAAATGGAAACTTATTGATCTTTTAAAAGAATTTCCTGTAAAAAAAGAATTTTTTTTACAGGATTTGATAGAAATATTAGAACCAATAAAACCAAGGTTATACTCTATATCTTCTTATTCTAAATTTCATATAAATGAAATACATATCACTGTATCTAGATACAATTTTCAACTAAATGGGAAAAATATATATGGTCACTGTTCTGATTATTTATCTAAAATAAAAAATGAAGATCAAATATCTTTTTTTGTTTGCAAAAACCAATTATTTAAATTACCGAAAAATTCGGATATCAATATAATTTTAATTGGAACAGGAACTGGAATAGCGCCTTTTCGTTCATTTTTATATGAAAGAGAAGCTACGAAAGCTAGAGGAAAAAATTGGTTATTTTTTGGAGGACAACATTTTAATTCAGATTTTTTGTACCAAAAAGAAATTCAAAACTGGAAAGAAAAAGGAATTATTAATCGTTTAAGTCTTTCTTTTTCAAGAGATCAAAAGAACAAAATATATGTACAAGATAAAATATGGGAAAATCGAATTGATTTTTTTTCATGGATAAAAAATGGAGCGTATATTTATATTTGTGGTAAAAAATCACCTATGAGTATGGACGTTGAAAAAATGATTTGTCGTTTAATAGATGAAGTAGGAAAATGCGATCCAAAATCTTTCATAGAAAAGATGAAAAAAAATAGGAAATATTTGAAAGATGTCTATTAATAATAATAAAAATAAAATTAAACAAAAATATTAAAAATCTCAGAATATATATAGTATTAGTTAGAATTAGAATTCATAAATATAGTTCTTTAAATTAAAAAAGAAGATTTATTTTTCATCAATTTAATAAAAAACATATAAAAATGTAATAAAATTTTTGATATAGTTATCAACGAATAATGTTAGATGCTTTATCTGTTTTTATATTAAAAAACAATATGTAATTCATTTTATGAAATATTTTTCTTATACATAAGAATATATTATTTATGTTTAAAATATTATAATTTTTTTTCTTTATTTTTTAAATTTAATTGTTCACTTAACAGTATAATTTTTTCGACAATTTTTTTATCCATTTTATATTTAGATTCCTTAGTCCATCCAGCGATATGTGGAGTTAATATAACTTTATCAGAATGAATAAGATTTAAAAAATTTTTTGATAATTTTTTATGATGGAAAATATTTTTAAAAGAGTAGTTTTCATACTCTAAGACATCTAAACAAGCTCCATATATTTTTCCTTTTTGTAATGATTTTATTAAATGATTTGTAATAACACATCCTCCTCTTGAAGTGTTGATTAAATAAAAAGGTTTAAAAAACTTTTCAATAAAACTATAATTAATCATTCCTTTTGTTTTCTTTGTATAAGGAACATGCAAACTAATTATATCTGATTTTTGAAAAATTGTTTCCATATCAACTTGTTCCGCATAAGAATCACCAACGTTAGTTAATATATCATAACATAATATATTAGCATCAAATCCAGAAAGTTTTTTTGCAAAAGATTTTCCTGTATTTCCATATCCAATAATTCCTATTGTTTTTCCCATAATTTCTACTCCTCTATTTATTTCCCTACACCATTTTCCTTTTTTTATTTCTTGATAAGAACGAAAAATATTATTCATACAACATAAAAGCATACCTATAGCATGTTCTGCTACAGCATCCTTATTTCCTTCTGGAGAAGAAATTAAAGTAATATTTCTTTTAGAAGCAAAATTTTGATCTATATTTTCTATACCAGATCCTACTCTAGCTATAAATTTTAAATTTATAGCTTTTTGAATAAATTCTCTATCTATTTTCAATCTACTTCTTAAAACAACCCCATCATATATAGAAAGATTAATCTTATTGGTTGAATCATAATAATTTTCATCACAAATAAATCCTTTTTCTTTTAGTTTATGTATAATAAAAATATGATCTTTTTCTAAAAATAATATTCTTTTAATTATCATAATGATTTATTTATCATAATCTTTATTCTTATTATTTTCTTTATTTAAATTTTCATTAAAATCTATGATTTCTTTCTCTTTAATAGGATTTTCATTTTTTTTATTTTCTAAATCTTTATTACTTTCATTTGAAATAACGTTTTCTTCTTGAGAATGAGAAATTCCCTCACATTTATCCCAATTATATTGATAATTTCTAGGTTTATGAAAAAATAATTGATTATTATAATTAAAATTTGTATCTCCATATAAACTTTTCATATAATAAGCCCATATTGGTAAAGCCATATTTGCTCCTTGTCCTAACTTAATACTCTCAAAATGAGAATATCTATCTTCCCAACCAACCCAAATTCCAGTAGTCAAATTAGGAACCATTCCTATAAACCATCCATCTGAATTTTCATTAGTTGTTCCAGTTTTTCCTGCTATTTCTCCTACAAAATTATATTGGTTCAATCTTTTTGCTGTCCCATATTTAATAACTCCTTGCATTAGTTTTAACATAATATATGCTATATCTTCATTAAAAACCTGCCTTCTACTAAGATCCATATTTTCTTTAATCAAATTTCCATTATCATCTTCAATTTTTACTAAAATACTAGGTTTTACATAAATTCCATAATTATTAAATGTATTGAATGCTCCTAACATTTCATATAATGTTAAATCTGCAGAACCAAGCGCTATAGATGGATGTTTAGGAATAATAGATTTTATCCCCATTTCTTTAGCTAAATCAATTACAGGTCCTGGAGTTATTTGTGACATTAAACGAGCTGAAATTGTATTAACAGAAAAAGCCAAACCATCTTTTAATGTAATAAATCCTCCATATTTTCCATTAGAGTTTCTAGGTGTCCATTTTCCTAAATGGAATTTTTCATTTGAAATTCTTGTACAAGGAGTATAATGTAATTTTTTAATAGCAGCAGCGTATAAAATAGGCTTGAAAATAGAACCAACTTGACGTTGTGTTTGTGCTACATGGTCATACTGAAAGTAATTAAAATCTATTCCACCTACCCACGCTTTTATAAATCCAGTCGACGATTCTATAGATAATAAACCAGCTTGAATAATACTTTTTTGATAACGAATAAAATCTAATGGAGACATTAATACTTTTTTAGGTCCATTCCATGTAAAAACTTTTACTAATTGTGGCTTTTGAAATTTATCCATAATTAGATCTTCTGATAATCCTTTTTGTTTCAAATCTTGATAAAGTAAAGTTCTACGCATTGCAGATATTAATATTCTTTTTGTTTTCTTTTCAGAAAGATTTAAAAATGGAAAATTTTTATTTTTTTTTTGAAAAAAGTTAAATAAAACTTGTAATTTCTTAAGATGATTTCTAACAGATTTTTCTGCATAATTTTGCATTCTTACATCTATAGATGTATAAATTTTTAATCCACTAGAATAAAGATTTAATTTCTGTCCTGTTTGGTTTTCATGCTGATCTAAAGATTCTTGAATTTCTTTCTTTAAAAATTCCCCATAATAAGTAAGTAATTCAAAATCTTTTTTTTGGATTTTAAAATTAATTTTTATAGGTTTTTCTAATTCTTTTTTATATCTAGATGTAGACAAAAAATTATACTTCTTCATTTGAAAGAGAACTAAATTTCTTTGTTTTTTTGCTTTTTTAGGATAGTTTTTTGGATTATATAAAGAAGGATTTTCTAACATTCCGACCAAAATAGCGCTTTCTCCTAAATTTAGTTCAGAAGTTTTTTTATTAAAATAAGTATGAGCAGCTGTTTCTATGCCTTTTGCATTATATAAAAAATCAAATTTATTATAATACATTGTAATAATTTCTTCTTTTGTATAACGTTTTTCTAGTTCAATAGCCATTACCCATTCTAAAAGTTTCTGATGAATTCTTTGCAATTTATTTTTTGCAGATGGACCTGTAAAAAGAAGTTTCGCTAATTGTTGCGAAATAGTACTACCCCCTCCTTTTTTACCTAAAGAAAAAATTGCTCTAAGAATAGATCTAGCATCAATTCCAGAGTGATATTTAAAACGAATATCTTCTTTAGCGATTAAAGCGTTCACAAGAGTACTTGGAAGTTGATTATAGGTAACTAATGTTCTATTTTCAGAAAAAAATTTTCCTAATAAAATTCCATTAGAATCATAAACTTCTGATCCTACTTCCATAGCAGGGTTTTCTATATCTTCAGTACTAGGTAAAGCACCTAAGTATCCTTTAGAAGCTGCATAAAAAATTGCAAAAAAAAGGATTATTCCTATAAAAAATAGAAACCAAAAATAAAAAATAAACATACGAAAATAATAATTTACCTTCATATTTTCTACAAACAAAAATTATTTTAAGACAATTTTAATTAATAATTTTTATTTTATTTAATTTGATTGAATAGTTTGAATTCTATTATTTAGAATTATTAACTGTGGATAATTCTTCTAAAGAAGGTGGTATTTTATTTTTTTCTAAAATTTCTTTAATTTTTTTGACTTCTATTTCAAACCAAGTATTAGGATTCTTAACGTAAGAAAACCACATTTTTTTCTTGAAAACATCAATTTTCATACATTTAGCAATTCCTTTTTTTGTATTTATTCTTTTGTTAAAATCTGGGAAATCTTTTAAAGAAATTAAATAAGCATCTAACTCATAGTTTAAACAACATTTTAATTTACTGCATTGACCAGTTAATTTTTGGACGTTTATAGAAATTTGTTGATATCTTGCTGAATAAGTGGTAACACTTTTAAAATTTTTTAGCCAGGTTGAACAACAAAGTTCTCTACCACAAGAACCAATTCCTCCAATTTTTGCAGCTTCTTGTCTATAACCTATTTGACGCATTTCTATACGTGTATGAAAATTCAATGCTAATTCTTTGACTAATTTTCTAAAGTCAATTCTATTTTCTGCTGTATAATAAAAAATAGCTTTACCTCCATCACCTTGATATTCAACATCACAAATTTTCATAGAAAGATTTAGATCTTTTGAAATTTTTTTAGATTTAAAAAGAGCTGAAAATTCTTTTTTTCTAAACGATTTCCAAATATTTATTTCTTTATGTGTTGATTTTCTATATATTTTTTTTAGAACATCTATATTTTTATTTCTTATTTGTAAATTGACTAGTTCACCTGTTAAAGTTATTGTGCCTATATCGTACCCAATTCCAGATTTAGGTTCTACAGTAACGATATCACCTTTTTTTAGAAGAAAGTTTTTTTCATTTATAAAAAATTCTTTTCTATTTTTTTTAAATTTTACTTCCACTATATCATATTTATGATATCCAAAAGGAGATCTAATATTAGATAACCAATCTGTTCCATAAAAATTGGAACATTTTTTTTTCAAAAAAATATGTTTTTTTTTTACACATTGATTTAAACAATTAGAACACGACGATCTGTTCATTACATTTATATTATCTTAAACAGTTTAAAAGTAATTTTATTAATTTTTAACAATCAATTATATTACATAAATATAAAAACATAAAAATTATTATGATAAAAAATGAAAAAATAGCTGTATTTCCCGGTTCTTTTGATCCAATTACTTTAGGACATTATGACATTGTTATTAGAGCTTTGAACTTATTTGATAAAATTGTTATAGCTATTGGTAAGAATTTTAGAAAAAAAACCATGTTTTCTATTCGAAAAAGAAAAGAATGGATTAGAAAAACATTTTGGAAATGTCCTTTTAAAAAAAAAATAGAAGTAGATTCATTTGGTGGATTAACTGTTTCTTTTTGTAAAAAAAAAAAGCAAATTTTTTATTGAGAGGAATTAGAAATCAATTTGATCTTGAATTTGAAAAAGATGTATTATTTGTTAATAATAAATTAAATAACAATAAAGATTTTATTGAAACTATTTATTTTATTTCTTCTTATGAAAAATCTCATATTTGTTCTTCTATTGTAAGAACTATTATTAGTAATGGAGGAGATTATACTACTTTTGTTCCTTCTCCTGTAAGAATAAAATAATAAGATAAAAATAAAATGATCTAATATCTAATATTAGATATTAAAAAATATCTGTATAGAAGAAAATGAAATGATTATATTTCTAAATATCTAATACTTTTAATTTTTCATATTGTTACCCATCCAGCTAAGGATAATTTGTTTTTTTTCCATGTTTATATCCATAAGTTTTACTTTTACTTTATCTCCTAATTGGTAAATTTTTCTTTTTTTTTTACCAATTATGCTATAATTTTTTGAATTAAGAATGTAGGAATCTTCTTTTATATCACGCAATTTAACCATTCCTTCTGTTTGAAATAATAAAATGTCGACATAAACACTCCAATCAGTAAATCCCGTAATAATTCCATAAAATTCTTTTCCTAAAAAATTTTTTATGTATTTTATTTGTATATATTTAAGGAACTCTCTTTCTACATCTATAGCTAATCGTTCTTTATGGCTACAGTGTAGAGATTGTTTTTCATAAAAATCCATGTTTTTTAATCTATATACTGCTGTTTTATTATCTGCATTATTGTTGAGATAATTATCATCATTTAGTAAATAATAATATAACAAACGATGTGCTATTATGTCTGAATATCTCCTTATAGGAGATGTAAAATGAGTGTAGTAGAAAAAGGATAATCCGTAATGCCCTATATTTTTTGTAGTATATTTAGCTTTGCTCATAGCACGAAGAATTAAATTTTCAATCATATTTTGTTCTGGTTTTCCTTTAATTTTTTTTAATAAAGAATTAATAGATTTTTTTAAGTTGTTGGAGTCTAAAAAGTAACCTAAAGGTTCTATAATTTTCTTTATGAAAAATATTTTTTGAAAATCAGGTTTATCATGTACTCTGTAAATAAATATTCTATTAGAAGATTTTTCTTTAAAATTTAAACTAACAAATTCAGAAATTTTATTATTAGCTAATAACATAAACTCTTCTATTAATTTATGAGCATCGTTATTTTTCTCTAAATCCAAAGAAATTGGATTATTTTCATTATCTAAATTAAATTTAACCTCAATCCTATCAAGGTAAATTGCTCCATTTTTTAATCTTTTTCTTGTTAAAATCTTAGAAAAAAAGAATAAATCATTGATTTCTTCGTGAAAATCTCCCTTTTTTTTGTCTATAATTTGTTGGACTTCTTCATATGTAAATTTTCTATTAGATTTTATAATAGTTTTTCCAAACCAATTCTTTAGTATTTTTCCTCGATTGTTTATATTAAAAATATAAGAAAAACTTAACCTTTCTTTTTTAGGTTGTAAAGAAAATAGTTGATTTGATAGTATTTCTGGTAGCATAGGAATTACTTTTCCAGTAAAATAAATGGAAGTAGCACGAGAATATGCTTCTTTGTCTATTAAACTTCCTTCTTTTATATAGTGAGATACATCAGAAATATGAATTCCTATTTCCCAAACATTATTGTCCAATTTTCTAATTGATAATGCATCGTCGAAATCTTTTGCATTTATAGGATCTATAGTGAAAGTATTAATATCTCGCATATCTTTTCTTAAATTCCCATTAAAAAATGAAATTTTTTTTGTTTCTGAATAAATTTTTTCAATTTCGCTTTTTATTTTATTCGAAAATTCATAAGAAATTTCATATTCTTCTAATAAAGAAAACATTTCGGTTGTGTACTCTCCAGATTTACCAAATATTTTTATAATTTTTCCTAAAGGATTTTTCAGTTTTTTAGGCCATGATATAATTTTAACTAAAACTTTATTATTATGATGATGTTTGATAGAATCATTTATCGGAATAAATATATCTACATGAATACTTTTATTATATATAACAACTAATCCATATTTAGAATATGATTTAATTTTTAATATCCCAATAAATTTTTTTGTTTTTCTTTTTACAATTTTCAAAACCTCTCCCTCCATTTTTATTCCCCTTTTATTTCTATATTTTTCATTGAATTTAATTCTTACTAAGTCTCCTTCTAAAGCTCTATTTGTTTTATTTTTTGGAATAAAAATATCTTTTTGAAATTTTTCAATTTTTACAAAAGCGTATCCATTTTTAGTAAAATTGATGTATCCAGTTGTAAAATGGTTATGATGATTGTTATGTTTTTTCTTATTTTTTTTTTCTGATTTCATGATAATAAAACATATTTGATATGTAAAATCATATATATCTTTAAAAAATTTTAAAGTATTAACTAATCTACAAGATTTTGTTTAAAAGAAATCATTTTTCATTTTTATTAAAAATTTGGATACTGAATTTTAATTATTTGTTATATTTGCAATTATCCGTTTTTTACTATATATATCAAAATAAAAATCTTTCTTAAGATGACAGGTAAACGTATATTATATGTTTCTTCAGATCTATTTCCTTTTTCATCAAAAAATCCAATATCTCTATCGGTATTAAAAGCCGCTAAATTTATGCAATCAATAGGAAACGATGTACGTATATTTATGCCTCGTTTTGGAATAATTAATGAAAGAAGACATCAATTACATGAAGTAATCCGTTTGTCGGGTATTAATCTATTGATTAATGATATCGATCAACCATTATTAATAAAAGTAGCATCTATCCCTGATGCAAGATTACAAGTCTATTTTATAGATAATGAAGAATATTTTAAAAGGAAAGCAATATATGAAGATGAAAATGGAGTTTTTTTTCAAGATAATGATGAAAGAGCTTTATTTTTCACAAAAGGGGTGTTAGAAACTGTAAAAAAATTAAATTGGAAACCTAATCTCATCCATATATATGGATGGATAAGTTCCTTTATTCCTTTATATATTAGAAAATTTTATAAACATGATCCTGTATATCAAAATATAAAAATAGTTGTATCTATTTATAACAATCCATTTCAAGGAAAACTGAACAACGAAATTATAAAAAAGATAAAATTGGATAAAATTAAATCAAGAAAATTGAAATTTTTAGAAATCCCAAGTTATTTTAATTTGATTAAACTTTGTATGCATTTTTCAGATGCTATAATAAAAGGAGATTTTTCCTTTCCTAAAGAAATAGAAGACTATATAAAGGTGAAAAAATTTCTAGTATTAAAATATTATCCTGTGGAAAAGATAGAAACAGTTTACCAACAATTTTATAAAGAAAATGTTTTAGTTTAGAATATTAATTTAGAACAATTAAAATAATTTATATATATTGATAAATACTTCTAGTTTTATTAGAATGTGTGGCATAATTGGTTATTTGGGTTATAGAGAAGCTTATCCTATTCTCATTAACGGATTAAAAAAATTGGAATACCGAGGATATGATAGTTCTGGAATTGCTATATTTTATGAAAAAGGATACAGTTTGTGTAAAACGAAAGGAAGAGTTTATGATTTAGAAAAAAAAATATGTTTAAATAAAATAAAAATAAGTGGAACTACTGGAATAGGTCATACAAGATGGGCTACACATGGGATTCCTAATGATTTGAATGCTCATCCTCATGTTTCTAATTCTAACAATCTTATAATAATCCATAATGGAATTGTAGAAAACTATTACGCAATTAAAATTGTTTTATCAAAAAATGGTTTTACTTTCAAAAGTAAAACGGATACGGAAGTTCTTGTAAATTTAATTGAGTTTGTTAAGAAAGAAAATCAGTTATCTTTAGAAGAAGCTGTTAGAATTTCATTAAATGAAATAGTAGGAGCTTATTCTATTGCTGTTGTAGATAAATCTCATCCAGAAACAATTGTTATTGCAAAATTGGGGAGTCCACTTGCTTTGGGGATTAATGACAAAGAATTTTTTATAGCATCTGATCCTATATCTTTCATAGATTATACGAAAAATGCTCTTTATTTAAAGGATGGAGAAATGGCTATTCTTAAAAAAGGAAGAGAATTGGACTTAAGAAAAATTGGGGACAATCATAAATTAAATCCAATTATTGAAAAACTTAAAATAAACTTAAAACAGATAGAAAAGGGAAAGTATAAATATTTCATGTTGAAAGAGATATATGAACAGCCAAAAACTATTTTGGACACTTTGCGTGGAAGATTACTAATTTCAACAAAAGGAAATGAAATCATTTGTATTAATGGGATTGAATCTAATAAAGATGTTTTTATTAATGCTAAATGTATAACTATAGTTGCATGTGGAACTTCATGGCATGCTAGTCTAATTGGAGAATATTTATTGGAAGAGTTAGCTCGTATTCCAGTAGAAGTTGAATATGCTTCAGAATTTCGATATAGAAATCCTATTTTAGATAGGAGAAATGTAATTATTGTAATCTCTCAATCAGGAGAAACAGCTGACACACTAGCTGCTTTAAAATTAGCAAAAAAGAAAGGAGCATTTGTTTTTGGTATTTGCAATGTAGTAGGATCTTCTATTGCGAGAAATGTAGATGCGGGAGTTTATACTCATGCAGGCCCCGAAATTGGAGTAGCGTCTACAAAATCTTTTACCGCACAAATTACGGTTCTTATTTTACTAGCTTTGAAAATAGGAAAATATAGATCAGTTATAAATGAATTACGTTATAAAAATTTATGTCAAGAACTTATATCAATTCCAGAAAAAGTTGATTTTGTTTTAAAAACAGATAATTCCATAAAAAAAATTTCTAAAGAATATTATAATGTTAATAATTTTCTTTATTTAGGAAGAGGTATTAATTTTCCTGTTGCTTTAGAAGGAGCCTTAAAATTAAAAGAAGTATCTTATATTCATGCGGAAGGTTATCCGGCAGCGGAAATGAAACATGGACCTATAGCATTAATTGATTCCAATATGCCGGTAATAATTATTGCTACGAAAAAAGGATTCTATGACAAAATAGTAGGAAACGTACAGGAAATTAAAGCTAGAAAAGGAAAAATTATATCTATAGTTAATGAAGGAGATGTTCAAGTTAGTATGTTATCAGATCATATAATAAAAATTCCTATTATTTCAGAGGAACTTAGTCCTTTAATTACTGTTATTCCTCTTCAGTTATTAGCTTATCAAATAGCTTATATACGGGGAGAAAATGTTGATCAACCAAGAAATTTGGCTAAATCAGTAACGGTAGAATAATAAACTAAATCATATTTGTTTTTTTGTTATTTATATATTTTTCCAAAGCCATTGCCATAGAAGGAAATTCTGGAGTAGGGACTTTTATATCTATTTTTAATCCTGCTTTAGATGCAGCATCTAAGGTATTCTCGCCAAAAGTGGCAATTTTCATTTTATTTTGATCAAACTTAGGAAAATTTTCAAATAAAGATTTAATTTCTGACGGACTGAAAAAAACTAAAATGTCATAATCTATATATCTTAAATCAGATAAATCACTAAAAGTAGTTTTGTATAAAATAGCTCTTTTCCAGAAGATTTTTAGTTTATTCAACATATTTGGAATCTCTGGTTTTAATATGTCTGAAGAAGGCAAAAGGAATTTTTCTTTTTCATTTTTTTTAATATGAGGTAGTATATCCTCAAAAAATTTATTTCCAACATGAATTTTTCTTTTTCTATAAACAATATATTTTTGCAAATAGTAAGCAATTCTATTTGTTTGACAAATATATTTCATAGAAGTTGGAACTTTAAAACGCATAGATTTAGCTATCCTGAAATAATGATCAACAGATTTTTTACTTATGAATAAAATAACGGTAAAATCAGAAAGATTGATTTTCTGTTTTCTCACTTCACTAGACGGTACATCTTTTACTTCTATAAAAGATCTAAAATCAATTTTTACATTTTTGTTTTTACAAAGTTTCAAATATGGAGAGTTAGAACCTCCTTTAATGGGTTGTGAAATAAGAATTTTCATCTCTTATTTTAAGACAAATATATTTTATGATTTAAATTCGCAAATTTAAATAGAAAATCTATATAAAAAAAATTAATAAATATCAAATTCAATCGATTATTAATCGGTAAATATCAAAATAAAAAGGCACAGAGCGGAATCGAACCGCTATAAAAGGTTTTGCAGACCTCTGCCTTTCCATTCGGCCACAGTGCCAGTAATATTGCAATTTATTATATTATTCATATAATGTAACACATATTCTATCTATTTTATTACCTTGTATTGGTGGGTTTTCTTTGCAAATTTTAACTTTTATATGTTTAATTAAAAATTTTTTATATTTGTTCTTGATTTTATGAATTATTCTTCTTGATAAATGTTCGATTAATTTGGAATTAATTTTCATTTCTTTTTTTATAATATAATATAATTCAACATAGTCTATGGTTTCCGATAGTTTATCAGAAATTGATGGTTTATCAAGATTTAATTCAATTTCTACGTTTATGGTATAATAAGATCCAATTTTTTTTTCTTCTAAAAAACATCCATGATATCCAAATAATCTGATATTGTTTAGGGTAATTTTACCCACTACATGAATTATTTATTAATTTTTTATAATTTTCTTCTACTTTTTTCCAGTTAATAATTTTCCAAAAAGAAGAAACGTAATCTGAACGACGATTTTGATATTGAAGGTAATAAGCATGTTCCCAAACATCTAATCCTAATATAGGATAACCTTCACAACCTATTCCGGACATAATAGGATTATCTTGATTTTGTGTAGAACAAATAGCTAATTTTTTTTCTTTTATACATAGCCAAGCCCATCCTGAACCAAAACGATTAATAGCAGCAGCTGAAAACTGGTTTTTAAATGATTCAAAAGAATTAAAATCTTTTACAATTGCATTAGTCATAAAATGGCTAGGATCTGTATAATCATAATTAGGAATTAATATTTCCCAAAAAAGATTATGATTATAAAACCCTCCACTATTATTCCTCAAAGTTGTTGTTTTTGTACAACAACATGATTTTTTCATAATTTTTTCTATAGAAAAATTTTCCATTTCCGTTCCAGAGATACATTTATTTAAATTATTCGTATAAGATGCATGATGCTTTTCATAATGAATTTCCATTGTTTTTCTATCTATATAAGGCTCAAAATCTTTATATGAATAGAGTAATTTCGGAAGTTTGAATGACATAATTATTTTTTTTTGTTAAAAAACAAATATAATTAAAAACTTGATTTTATAATATATTTTATATTTTATGTAATTATTGCTTTTATTCCAGGAAGTATTTTGTTCTTTAAACTTTCTAATAAAGCTCCTCCTCCTGTTGATAAATAACTGATTTTGTTATCACATTTTTCCATTTTTAATGAAGCTATAGAATCTCCTCCTCCTACCAAAGAAAAAGCACCTTTTTCAGTTGTATTTGAAATAGATTTTGCCATAGATTTTGTTCCTAAAGAAAAATTTGAAAATTCAAAAACTCCTACTGGACCGTTCCATAAAATGGTTTTTGATTTTTCTATAATTTCACAAAAACATTTTATAGAATAAGGACCTATATCCAATCCCATCCATCCATCTGGAATGGAGTAAATAGATGATATTCTAGTATTTTCTGTATTTTCAAATGATTTGGAGATAATTACATCTTTTGGAAAAAAGAGTTTTTTTCTTCCTTGACATTTCTCAAGAATTCTTTTTAATTTTTTTTCAATTATTTTTATTTTATTTTTTTCTATTTCTGGAATAGAATTTCCTATTTTTCCTCCTTTTATTTTTATGAAAGGATAAGACATTCCTCCTCCTATTAAAATACTATCTGAAAAATCAATGAGATTTTCAATAATTTCTATTTTGGAAGAAATTTTAGATCCTCCTAATAAAACTGTAATAGGATTATTCCCTTTTCTTAAGAAGAATTGATTCAAAAATTTAATTTCTTTTTGCATAAGAGATCCTATACATTTATTCTTCCTAAAGAATTTAGGAAGAGAAATAATAGAAGAATGTAAACGGTGCGAAACGCTAAAAGCGTCATTTACATAAATATTTCCTAATTTTGATAATTCGAAAGCGAAACTTTCATCATTTTTCTCTTCTTCTTCATGAAAACGGAGATTTTCTAATAATAAAATTTCTCCATTTTTTAGTTTATTGATTCTTTTTTTTACATTTGATCCTATACATTCTTCAATGAAGGAAACAGGAGTATTTAATTTCTCCGACAAAAAAGGAACTAAAAATTTTAAAGAATAATTTTTAGAAGGTTCTCCTTTTGGTCTTCCAAAATGAGAGATAAGGACTATTTTTCCTTCATCAGAAATAATTTTTCTAATAGTAGGAATACTATATTGAATACGTGTATCATCTGTTATTTTATAATATTTATTTACAGGAACATTAAAATCTACTCTTATTAATGCTGTTTGATTTTTAAAATTGAAATCGTTAATAGTTTTAACATTATCCATTTTAATCATAAAAAATAGTATATAGTATTATGGTGGTTATGTTAAGTTATGTAATTACGTATAAAAATATTTTATAATTCGTATAATTCGAACGAAATAATAAATAAATTTATTTCGTGAAACTTTACAAAGTTAATATTAGATTTCGTTTTAAAAAACGAAAAAAAATGAAATTTGTAATTTTTATAATGTATATTTATTTATTTATTTTACATAGTCTAAATCTAGATAGTTTAGTTCTGAAAAATTTTTATGAAAATAGCGATAGGATCTGATCATACAGGAGTATATTATAAATCCTTGATAAAGGATTTTTTAATTAAAATGGGGTATGAAATTAAAGATTTTGGAACCTTTAGTAAAGGAAAAGTAGATTATCCTGATTATGTGCATCCTACAGTTGAATTTGTAAATGAAGAAAAAGCAAATTTAGGAATTATTATATGTGGAAGTGGTAATGGAGCAGCTATGACCGCAAATAAATATAAAAGAATTCGTGCTGCTTTGGTATGGAGGAAAGAAGTGGCTTTTTTAGCAAAAGAGCATAATAATGCTAACGTTATTAGTTTACCAGCTCGTTTTTTAGAAGAAAACGAAGTTTTAGAGATTATAAAAATTTTTTTAAGAACAAAATTCAAAGGTGGAAGACACCAAAAAAGAATAAATAAGATACCAATAAAAGTAAATAAAATAAATGATCCTCAGTAGCTCAGTTGGTTAGAGCACCTGACTGTTAATCAGGATGTCGCTGGTTCGAATCCAGCCTGAGGAGTTTTTTAATTGTAAAAAAAATTAATTAATTGATTAATTTTATGGTAATTAATTTCTTATGAAGATGTGATAAATTATCTTAAAAAATGGAAAATTAATTATAGTAATTGAAATAATTTATTATTCACTAAATTCGTTATAATTTACACTAATTATCAATTTTAATATCCATAAATAAAACGACAAACTAATTGAAGAATTTTTTTTTTTGTTTGAAATAAATCAATATTAAATAATGTAAAATCAAATAATTTAGCATAACTGTTTTCTTTTTTTGCTTTTTTTAAACGTATGTTTATTTGATCTTTTGATTCTTCAAAGCTCCTTTTTATAAGTCTTTCTTTTAGAATTTTCATAGAATTAACCATGATAAATATAGATAAAGAATTATTTGGGTATTGTTTTTTTAAGTTCAATCCTCCTTTAATATCCACATCAAATAAAATATGTTTTTCTGATTTCCAAACTTTTAAAATTTCTTTTTTTAAAGTTCCATAAAATAATTTAGGGTATACCTCTTCCCATTCTGCAAATTGATATTTTTTCACTTTAGAGAAAAAAGAATTCACCGATATAAAATAATAATCTTTCCCATTTTTTTCGTTTTTTCTAATTGATCGAGTGGTACATGAAATAGAAAATTTTAAATCTGGTATCTTTGAAAGGAGATAACGTGAAATAGTAGTTTTTCCAGATCCAGAAGGACCTGATAAAATAATCATTTTTCCTTTTTTCATTATATCTTAATAATTTATTAACTTTGTTTTACAATATGGAAAATTAAATATTTATAATAATCTAAGACATGAAATTGAAAATAGGAGTAGTAGGCGTTACAGGTTTAGTAGGACGTGTTATGATAGATGTTTTAGAAAAAAAAAATCTTTCAATAGAGGAATTATATATTTCAGCTTCTGAAAAATCAATAGGTAAAGAATTTTTTTTTAATAGAAAAAAATATAAAGTTATTAGTTTGCATGATTTATTTCTAAAAAAACCAAATATTGTTTTATTTTCCGCAGGATCAGATTTGTCAAAAAAATGGGCTAAAAGATTTTCAGAAATAGGATCAACTGTTATAGATAATTCTTCAGCATGGAGAATGGATCCTGAAAAAAAATTAATTGTTCCTGAGATAAATGCTTCTTCTTTAAACAAAAAAGATAAAATTATCGCTAATCCAAATTGTTCTACAATACAATTAGTGATGGTCTTATTTCCATTACATATAAAGTATAAAATAAATAGAGTAGTAATTTCTACTTACCAATCAGTGACAGGAACTGGTAAGAAAGCTTTAGATCAGCTAAATCAAGAAAAAGATGGAAATATTAATATCCAAAATAAAATATATCCATATTCTATTTATCAAAATGTTTTACCTCAATGTGATTCTTTCACAGAAAATAATTACACAATAGAAGAAATAAAATTAATAGAAGAGACCAAAAAAATAATGAATGATCAAAATATAAAAGTTACAGCTACGGCTGCACGAGTTCCAGTTATAGGGGGTCATTCAGAAAGTGTAAATATTACATTTGAAAGAAAACCAAACATAGATTGTATTCATAAAATTTTATCTCAAACAAAAGGAATAATTGTTCAAGATAATCCGAAAAAAAATATTTATCCTATGCCATTATATTCTTATAAAAAAGATGAAGTTTTTGTTGGAAGAATACGAAAAGATTTTTCATTTAAAAATTCTATAAATATGTGGATAGTAGCTGATAATTTAAGGAAAGGGGCAGCAACTAATGCAATTCAAATTGCAGAATATTTAATAAATAGAAAATATGTTTAGATTTTTTTTTCAATAATAATAGTGTATTCTCCTAATATTTTATTTGAATTTTTATAATGCAATATTATACTATCTATATTTCCTCTAAGTGTTTCTTGATAAAGTTTAGATATTTCTTTGCAGATTGCAATGTTTCTTTTAACTCCAAAAAATTTTTTCATATCATTTAATGTTCCTAACAATCTATGAGGAGATTCATAACAAACAACAGTTCTATTTTCCTTAGATAAGGTTTCTAATGTAGTTCTTCTTTTTACTTTTTTTTTAGGTAAAAATCCAATAAAAGTAAATTCATTAATGGGAAATCCTGAATTAACCAGTGCTGGAATCAAAGCTGTAGGACCAGGTAAACATTCTATAGAAATAGAAGCGTTTATACAATATTTTATTAGTAAAAATCCTGGATCCGATATACTTGGGGTTCCAGCATTAGATATTAATGCTAGATTTTTTCCTTTTTTCATTTCTTCTACAAGGTTACAAATTATTTTGTGTTCATTATAAATATGATATTTGTTTATTTGATTCTTAATATTATAAAATTTTAATAATTTTCTGGAAATCTTATAACTTTCTACTAACACTAAATCTACTTCCTTTAAAATTCGTAATCCTCTAAAAGTAAAATCTTCTAAATTTCCTATAGGAGTAGGAACAATATATAACATTGTATTTAAAATTTAAAATGTTAATAAATAAATGTATTCAAAAAATATATGAAAAATTCAGTTATTTATGTAACTACAATAAAAATCTATAACTTTTGTATATATATCTTAATAGATCTTTTCAAATTTACTGTTTTTACAGCAACCATATTAGGTTAACATTCTACCAAGTTAATTTTGTAAAAAAAGCTATTTAGAATAATTTTTAGAATTTCATCATCAATTAAAATAGTTAATTTTAATAATAATTTTTACTTATTGTAATAATAATTTTATGAAATAATTAATACTGATGAAATAAATAATAATGAGAGGTAAACAATATATATTTAGAAGTCATTTAGTATCTGGAGATATAATATTTAAATATGATTTAAATGGCTTTTTAAGAGAAGTTATTTTCCCAGAAAAACTTTCTCTTCCGCATTATATTTGGATTGGAAAATATTTACCTTATAACGAATCCATAATTAATAAAATGAAAAATACAAAGGCGGCTTTTTCTATAGAAGAAATTCCTGCAGATTTGTCTTTTAATCGTTTTTGGACAGATTATAAATATAAAGTAGGAAAGAAAAAAATGGCCGAAAATATATGGAATAGAATGTCTTTATCTGATAGAGTAAAAGCTTTATCTTACATTCCAAAGTATTTAGATCATGTTAGAAGAACAGGACATGATCAAGCTTATCCAACCACTTATTTAAATCAAAGATATTTTGATGGATAAGGATATATCAATTATTATTATTTTTTCGATTTTCAATTATAATTTTAATAGCTTGGTCTATATTTAGTGAGTTTGAGCCAAAAAACAACTTATTATCAATTGGAATTGATTGTTTTTTATGTTTAATATAGATATTGTATCTATTTATCTTTAATAAAACTTCTTCTTTTTCAAAAATTCCTAAAGATTTAGGTAATTCAAGAATTTTTAAAGCTTCCTTAAGAGAAATAGTATTGATTTCTTGACTATTCAATAAAGGAGAAAATTTAGGTTTTTCTTTATCTTTAAATTCTCCCATTTGAACAACAGCTCCAAAACGAGCAATTTTAGAAAAAATTTTTCTATTTGATTTAGGGTCAACTCCAAGAAAATATTCTTTTTTTATTTTATTTACATGATCCTTAACATACTGTATTTTTTGATGAAATTCTTTATAAAAATTTTTAATAATATCAGTCCAAATTTCTTTTCCCTTAGCTATTTTATCAAAACTTTCCTCTAAATTTGCTGTAAAATTATAATCTACTATTTTTTCAAAATTTTTCTTCAAAAAATCAGTAGTTACAACTCCTATTTGTGTAGGAAAAAATTTATTTTTTTCAAATTCTGTAATTTTTTCATTTTTTTCTATAATAGAATCTTCTTTTAAAAAGAAATTTTTTCTTGTTTTTATCTTTTTTAAAATTTTTTGTATAATTACATAATTTCTTTTTTGGATAGTAGAAATTATAGGAACATAAGTGGATGGTCGTCCTATTCCTAATTTTTCTAAATCTTTAACTAAAGAAGCTTCATTATATCTATATATCTGATTGGTAAAAATTTGTTTTGCTGTGATTTCTTTTTTTAATAAAAAAGATCCTTTTTTTATTTCAAAAATTTCAGATGCCTCTTTTTTTTGATTTTTTATTTTTAAAAAACCATCAAATAAAATAGTTTTTTTTGTAAAAATAAAGTGATCCTTAAAACAAGATGATTGAATATAAAAAATTTTTTTTTCTATAACAGGATCTTTCATTTGACCCATAATAGTACGATCCCATATAAGTTGATAAAGTCTTTTTTGAAAAATATCTAAAGATTTTAAATAATTTTTATTATTACCATAATCAATTACAGTAGGATGAATAGATTCATGAGCTTCTTGGGAAAATTTTCCTGTTTTTGAAAATTCTTTTATAGATAAATATTCTTTTCCATAAGAAGAAAGTATAAAATTTTTTATTTCTGTCAAAATATCTTTTGATAAGTTAGTACTATCCGTACGGATATATGTAATAAATCCCGTTTCATACAATTTTTGTGCTAGAAACATAGTTTTTGATATAGAAAAATTTAGCTTTTTGTAAGCTTCTTGTTGTAAAGAAGAAGTTGTAAATGGAGGAATAGGAGATAACTTTTCGTTCTTAATAAGAATTTTATCAACTGTAAAAACACTATTTATACATGATAATAAAATGTTTTTCATTTTATCTTTATCTTCAATTTTTTTTTCTAATTTTGCATTAATAACTATTTTTTTTTCATTTGTAAATGTTCCATATACTTGATAAGTTGGTATAGAAAAAATATTTTTGATTTTTTTTTCTTTTTCCACTATAAGTTTTAATGCTGCAGATTGAACTCTTCCTGCAGATAATCCTTTTTTAACTTTTTTCCATAATATAGGAGATAATTCAAATCCTACTAATCTATCTAAAATTCGCCTTGCTTGTTGAGCATAAACTAAATTATAATTAATAGATCTTGGATTTTTTATAGCATTAAAAATGGCTTTTTTTGTAATTTCGTGAAAAACTATTCTTCTGTATCTTTCTTTTGTAAGATTGAAAGTTTTGCAAATTTGGTAAGCAATAGCTTCTCCTTCTCTATCCTCATCAGAGGCTAACCATATAATCTTATAATTCTTTATTAAGTTTTTTAAACTTTTAACTATTTTCCGTTTTTTTGATAAAATAACATAATTAGGTTCAAAGTTTTCTTCTATCTTAATTCCTATCTCTTTTTCTGGAAGATCTACGATATGACCATAACTAGATACTACATAATAGTCTTTTCCTAAGAATACTTGAATAGTATCAGCTTTTTTTGGGGACTCTACTATAACTAAATTGTCTTTCATTAATTAAAAAATTAATTAGATCTTTATTGATTTCTTTCAATAATGAAATTAACCATTATCTCTAATGTTTTTCTGATAGTTCCTTCTGAATAACTCTCTAAAATTTTTAGTGCATTATTACGAAAATTTATCATTTTTTTAGTGGCATATTCTAATCCTCCATATTTTTTTACATAGTAAATTATTTGATTTCTTTTTTTGTCATCATAATTTTTTATAGAGTCCAGTATACATTTTTGGTCTTTTTTTGAAGCATTTTTAATGGTATAAATTAGTGGAAGTGTTATTTTTCTTTCTTTTAAATCTACTCCTATAGGTTTTCCTGTAAAATTATTATTTTTATCTTCATAATCAAATAAATCATCTTTAATTTGAAATGCTATACCAGTAAAAATTCCAAATTTTCTCATTTTTAGTATTGTTTTTTTATCGGCATTAACCGAACGAGCGCCACCTTCACAGGAAGCAGAAATTAAACTTGCTGTTTTATAATAAATTATTTGATTATAAATTTTTTCGGTAATATTTAATTTTTTAGATTCTTCTATTTGCAACAATTCTCCTTCACTCATATTATGGATAGTTTTGCAAATAATCTTTAAAAGATCGTTGTAATTGTTATTTGTAGCTAATAAAAGACTTTTAGATAGTAAATAATCTCCTATCAAAACAGCTGTTTTATTTTTCCATATTGCATTAATAGAAAAAGATCCACGACGAATAGAACTGTTATCTATAACATCATCGTGAACAATTGTTGCTGTATGTATTAATTCTATTAAACAAGCAGTATGATATGTTTTTTTTTGTATTCCTCCTAACATTTTAGCTATTAGAAAAACAAATATAGGACGAATTAATTTTCCTTTTCTATGAGTTAAATAATTATTTATTTGATTAATAAGGGAAATATTACTTTTGATTACATCAAAAAATTGTTTTTCAAATTCTTCAATTTCTTTCTTTATAGGTTCTTTTATTTTCTCTAAAATTATTTTCATAATCTTCTTAATTAAGAAAACATTCTAAATTTTTTCAAAAAAAATTATTATCAAGGTTTTTTTATTAGAATAAAATTGTTATAAAATTAACATAGCATCTCCATAAGAATAAAATCTATATTTTTCTTGAATCGCTATTTGATATGCTTTCATTAGCAATTCAAAACCGGTAAACGCTGCTGTCATCATAATCAATGTTGATTTTGGCATATGAAAATTTGTAATCATAGCATTAGCAATACTGAAATTGTAAGGAGGAAAAATAAATTTATTAGTCCATCCATAAAAAGGATTTAAATTTTTGTTAGATGATACTGAGCTTTCTATTGCTCGCATAGAGGAAGTTCCTACAGCACAAATTCGTTTTTTTTTTTGTATGGCATGATTTATTATGCAACATGTTTCCTTATTTATAAAACATTTTTCAGAATCCATCTTATGTTTTGATATATCTTCCACTTCTACAGGAAAAAAGCTTCCTAATCCTAAATGTAAAGTGATTTCTACTAAATTTATTCCTTTTATTTCTAATTTTTTTAGTAAATGTTTTGAAAAATGTAATCCTGCAGTTGGAGCTGCTACTGATCCTTCTACTTTTGCATATATAGTTTGATAACGAATTTTATCATTTTTTTCTGGATTTCTATTTATATATTTTGGAAGAGGAGTTTTCCCTAATTCTTTTATTTTTTTTATAAGTTCATCATGTGTGCCAATAAAATTAAGTTGTAAAATTCTTCCTCTAGAAGTTGTATTATCTATAACTTCTCCCGTTAGTCCATATCCAAAATTTAATTTATTTCCCACTCTTACTTTTCTTGCAGGATCAACTAAAACATCCCAAGTTCTATCTTCTGAATCTAATTCTCTAAGTAAAAAAACTTCTATTTTTGCCTCTGTTTTTTCTTTATTACCAAATAATCTTGCAGGAAAAACTTTAGTATTATTTAGAATAAAGGTATCTCCATCTTCAAAATATTGATGTAAATCTTTAAAAAGTTTATGTTCTATTTTCTTATTATTTCTATGAATGACCATTAATTTAGATTCATCTCTTTCTTGAGAAGGGAATTTAGCAAGAAGGTCTGAAGGAAATGCAAAATTAAAATCTGAAGTTCTCATATGTAGCATATTATGTAGCATATAATGTTGTATAACTAATAAATTTTATGTAATTAACATAATATTATTGTTGATATAAAAATAGATTATTTTTTTTCAAAAAAAACTTTATTTAATAAAAAAAATGTATAATTGTACTTTTGTTCAATTATTTAATTATTTTTATTAATTATTGTTTGTTTATTTTGTTTTATTGTTATTGTTCTTTATTTATAAAATGATAAAAAAAGCTTCTAGTCCTGGTAAATTTAGGATTTACAACATTTTAAAGATTTTTATATCTTTAAAAAGATTAATTTTCACAACGGAGAGTTTGATCCTGGCTCAGGATGAACGCTAGCGGCGGGCTTAACACATGCAAGTCGAGGGGCAGCATGAAATCTATATTTTGTAGATTTTGATGGCGACCGGCGTACGGGTGCGTAACACGTACGTAACCTGCCTTTTGCAAGAAGATAGCCTGAGGAAACTCGGATTAATATTCTATAATATAATAGAATCGCATGATTTTATTATTAAAGCAGAAATGTGGCAAAAGATGGGCGTGCGTCCGATTAGTTAGTTGGTAGGGTAAAAGCTTACCAAGACTATGATCGGTAGGGGGCCTGAGAGGGCGATCCCCCACACTGGTACTGAGATACGGACCAGACTCCTACGGGAGGCAGCAGTGAGGAATATTGGTCAATGGAGGAAACTCTGAACCAGCCACGCCGCGTGCAGGAAGAATGCCTTACGGGTTGTAAACTGCTTTTGTATAGGAATAAAGATTCTTACGTGATAGGAATTGTGAATGTACTATACGAATAAGTGTCGGCAAACTCCGTGCCAGCAGCCGCGGTAATACGGAGGACACAAGCGTTATCCGGATTTATTGGGTTTAAAGGGTGCGTAGGCGGTTTATTAAGTCAGTAGTGAAATTTTGCAGCTTAACTGTTAAAATTGCTGTTGATACTGGTAAACTTGAGTGAGATTGGAGTAGCTGGAATGTGTGGTGTAGCGGTGAAATGCATAGATATCACACAGAACACCGATCGCGAAAGCAAGTTACTAAGTCTATACTGACGCTGAGGCACGAAAGCGTGGGGAGCAAACAGGATTAGATACCCTGGTAGTCCACGCCGTAAACGATGATCACTAGTTGTTGGATTTGTTTTTTTTCAGTGACTAAGCGAAAGTGATAAGTGATCCACCTGGGGAGTACGGTCGCAAGATTGAAACTCAAAGGAATTGACGGGGGCCCGCACAAGCGGTGGAGCATGTGGTTTAATTCGATGATACGCGAGGAACCTTACCAAGGTTTAAATGTACTACGAATAAGCTAGAAATAGTTTAGTCTTCGGACGGAGTACAAGATGCTGCATGGTTGTCGTCAGCTCGTGCCGTGAGGTGTTGGGTTAAGTCCCTTAACGAGCGCAACCCTTATTGTTAGTTGCCATCAAGTAATGTTGGGGACTCTAGCAAGACTGCCGACGTAAGTCGAGAGGAAGGTGGGGATGACGTCAAATCATCACGGCTCTTATACCTTGGGCTACACACGTGCTACAATGGTCGGTACAAAGAGTTGCTACTGGGTAATCAGAAGCTAATCTCTAAAAGCCGATCTCAGTTCGGATTGGAGTCTGCAACTCGACTCTATGAAGCTGGAATCGCTAGTAATCGCATATCAGCCATGATGCGGTGAATACGTTCCCGGGCCTTGTACACACCGCCCGTCAAGCCATGGAAGTCGGGGATACCTGAAATCGGTGACCGTAAAAGGAGCTGCTTAAGGTAAAATCGATAACTGGGGCTAAGTCGTAACAAGGTAGCCGTACCGGAAGGTGTGGCTGGAACATCTCTTTTTTCAGAGTATTTATTTTTGATAAATCCTTAATTATTAGGCTAGAAGTTTTTTAGATTTATTTATTTTATTATAGAATAAAAAAATTCTAATTAAATATTGGAGATTGATTAATTATATATAATTATATCAGTCTCGTAGCTCAGATGGTTAGAGCGCTACACTGATAATGTAGAGGTCCGCGGTTCAATTCCGCGCGAGACTATTATTATTTTATTGAATTGGCTGGGGGATTAGCTCAGCTGGCCAGAGCGCCTGCTTTGCACGCAGGAGGTCATCGGTTCGATTCCGATATTCTCCATTTTTAAATGAATGTTCTTTGACATACATAATATACATACATATAGGGTATATAAAACTAATTAAGAGCGTATGGTGGATGCCTTGGCTCTGAGAGGCGATGAAGGACGTGATAAGCTGCGATAAGCTGCGGGGATTGGCACATACAATTAGATCCGCAGATTTCCGAATAGGGAAACCTATCATAGACAATAAATAATATGATATTGCTTGTTGAAAGCAAAGCAAACCTAGAGAACTGAAACATCTAAGTATCTAGAGGAAAAGAAAACAATAGTGATTCCGTGAGTAGTGGCGAGCGAAATCGGAAAAGCCCAAACCGTTATAGTCATAGACTATAATGGGGTTGTAGGTCTATATTTAAGGACTATTTTTTTATAGCAGAAAGGTTTGGAAAGGCCTATCATAGAAGGTGATAATCCTGTATGTGAAATAAAAAAATTACCTAATAGTAACCTGATTAGGACGGGACACGAGAAATCCTGTCTGAATCTACCGGGACCATCCGGTAAGGCTAAATACTACTCAGAGACCGATAGTGAACTAGTACCGTGAGGGAAAGGTGAAAAGTACTTCGAATAGAAGGGTGAAATAGATCCTGAAACCATACGCTTACAAACTGTCGGAGCTTTTTCGTGAAGTGACGATGTGCCTTTTGCATAATGAACCTACGAGTTAATTTTTCCGGCAAGGTTAAATAGTTCAGCTATGAAGCCGTAGCGAAAGCGAGTCTGAATAGGGCGTATAGTCGGAAGTATTAGACGCGAAACCGAGTGATCTACCCATGAGCAGGTTGAAGCTGTGGTAACACATAGTGGAGGACCGAACCGGTTGACGTTGAAAAGTCTTCGGATGACTTGTGGGTAGGGGTGAAAGGCCAATCAAACTCGGAGATAGCTCGTACTCCCCGAAATGCATTTAGGTGCAGCATCGTGTTTAAAGTAATACAGAGGTAGAGCTACTGATTGGATGAAGGGGTTTCATCACCTACTAATTCCTGACAAACTCCGAATGCTGTTATTATGTTTCACGGTAGTGAGGGCATGGGTGCTAAGGTCCATGTCCGAGAGGGAAACAACCCAGACCATCAGTTAAGGTCCCCAAGTATATATTAAGTTGAACTAACGAAGTTCAGTTACTCAGACAGCTAGGATGTTAGCTTGGAAGCAGCTATTCATTTAAAGAGTGCGTAACAGCTCACTAGTCGAGTGATTGAGCATGGATAATAATCGGGCATAAATATATCACCGAAACTATGGGATTGATTATTAAAAAATCAATCGGTAGGGGAGCATTGTAATGGCGTAGAAGCTGTGTTGTAAAATATTGTGGAGCTATTACAAAAGAAAATGTAGGTATAAGTAACGATAATGCGGGTGAGAAACCCGCACACCGAAAAACTAAGGGTTCCTCAGCTATGTTAATCAGCTGAGGGTTAGTCGGATCCTAAGGTGAAACCGAAAGGTGTAATCGATGGAAAACCGGTTAATATTCCGGTACTTTCTTTTATTGCGATCGAGGGGACGGAGCTATGAAACTGACGCGTACGGACGGAAGTGTACGTTGAAATAGTTAGGTATAAAATATATTGGAAAATCCGTATATTTTGCTGATCTATGATAGTACCATAACCCTTTGGGGAAGTGGATAGAGCAGGTAAGAGCTTCCAAGAAAAACCTCTAAGCTTCAGGTAAAAGGAATCCGTACCAAAACCGACACAGGTAGTTGAGGAGAGAATCCTAAGGTGCTCGAGTGATTCACGGCTAAGGAACTAGGCAAAATAAACCTGTAACTTCGGAAGAAAGGTAGCCTTTTTTAGAAAGGCCGCAGTGAAGAGTTCCAGGCGACTGTTTATCAAAAACATAGGACTCTGCTAAATTGAAAAATGATGTATAGGGTCTGACACCTGCCCAGTACTGGAAGGTTAAAGAAGAAAGTAAGTTTCGACAAAGCTTTCAACTGAAGCCCCAGTAAACGGCGGCCGTAACTATAACGGTCCTAAGGTAGCGAAATTCCTTGTCGGGTAAGTTCCGACCTGCACGAATGGTGTAACGATCTGGAAACTGTCTGCGTATGGTGGATGCCTTGGCTCTGAGAGGCGATGAAGGACGTGATAAGCTGCGATAAGCTGCGGGGATTGGCACATACAATTAGATCCGCAGATTTCCGAATAGGGAAACCTATCATAGACAATAAATAATATGATATTGCTTGTTGAAAGCAAAGCAAACCTAGAGAACTGAAACATCTAAGTATCTAGAGGAAAAGAAAACAATAGTGATTCCGTGAGTAGTGGCGAGCGAAATCGGAAAAGCCCAAACCGTTATAGTCATAGACTATAATGGGGTTGTAGGTCTATATTTAAGGACTATTTTTTTATAGCAGAAAGGTTTGGAAAGGCCTATCATAGAAGGTGATAATCCTGTATGTGAAATAAAAAAATTACCTAATAGTAACCTGATTAGGACGGGACACGAGAAATCCTGTCTGAATCTACCGGGACCATCCGGTAAGGCTAAATACTACTCAGAGACCGATAGTGAACTAGTACCGTGAGGGAAAGGTGAAAAGTACTTCGAATAGAAGGGTGAAATAGATCCTGAAACCATACGCTTACAAACTGTCGGAGCTTTTTCGTGAAGTGACGATGTGCCTTTTGCATAATGAACCTACGAGTTAATTTTTCCGGCAAGGTTAAATAGTTCAGCTATGAAGCCGTAGCGAAAGCGAGTCTGAATAGGGCGTATAGTCGGAAGTATTAGACGCGAAACCGAGTGATCTACCCATGAGCAGGTTGAAGCTGTGGTAACACATAGTGGAGGACCGAACCGGTTGACGTTGAAAAGTCTTCGGATGACTTGTGGGTAGGGGTGAAAGGCCAATCAAACTCGGAGATAGCTCGTACTCCCCGAAATGCATTTAGGTGCAGCATCGTGTTTAAAGTAATACAGAGGTAGAGCTACTGATTGGATGAAGGGGTTTCATCACCTACTAATTCCTGACAAACTCCGAATGCTGTTATTATGTTTCACGGTAGTGAGGGCATGGGTGCTAAGGTCCATGTCCGAGAGGGAAACAACCCAGACCATCAGTTAAGGTCCCCAAGTATATATTAAGTTGAACTAACGAAGTTCAGTTACTCAGACAGCTAGGATGTTAGCTTGGAAGCAGCTATTCATTTAAAGAGTGCGTAACAGCTCACTAGTCGAGTGATTGAGCATGGATAATAATCGGGCATAAATATATCACCGAAACTATGGGATTGATTATTAAAAAATCAATCGGTAGGGGAGCATTGTAATGGCGTAGAAGCTGTGTTGTAAAATATTGTGGAGCTATTACAAAAGAAAATGTAGGTATAAGTAACGATAATGCGGGTGAGAAACCCGCACACCGAAAAACTAAGGGTTCCTCAGCTATGTTAATCAGCTGAGGGTTAGTCGGATCCTAAGGTGAAACCGAAAGGTGTAATCGATGGAAAACCGGTTAATATTCCGGTACTTTCTTTTATTGCGATCGAGGGGACGGAGCTATGAAACTGACGCGTACGGACGGAAGTGTACGTTGAAATAGTTAGGTATAAAATATATTGGAAAATCCGTATATTTTGCTGATCTATGATAGTACCATAACCCTTTGGGGAAGTGGATAGAGCAGGTAAGAGCTTCCAAGAAAAACCTCTAAGCTTCAGGTAAAAGGAATCCGTACCAAAACCGACACAGGTAGTTGAGGAGAGAATCCTAAGGTGCTCGAGTGATTCACGGCTAAGGAACTAGGCAAAATAAACCTGTAACTTCGGAAGAAAGGTAGCCTTTTTTAGAAAGGCCGCAGTGAAGAGTTCCAGGCGACTGTTTATCAAAAACATAGGACTCTGCTAAATTGAAAAATGATGTATAGGGTCTGACACCTGCCCAGTACTGGAAGGTTAAAGAAGAAAGTAAGTTTCGACAAAGCTTTCAACTGAAGCCCCAGTAAACGGCGGCCGTAACTATAACGGTCCTAAGGTAGCGAAATTCCTTGTCGGGTAAGTTCCGACCTGCACGAATGGTGTAACGATCTGGAAACTGTCTCAGCCGTGAGCTCGGTGAAATTGTAATATCGGTGAAGATGCCGATTACTCGCAATGGGACGAAAAGACCCCGTGAACCTTTACTATAGCTTCGTATTGATTTTGATTGAAAAATGTGTAGGATAGGTGGGAAACATTGAAGCATTGTCGCTAGGTAATGTGGAGTTGTCCTTGAAATACCACCCTTTTTTTAGTTGAAATCTAACTCAATTATAAAAGTTGAGAACATTGCGTGGTGGGTAGTTTGACTGGGGTGGTCGCCTCCAAAAAAGTAACGGAGGCTCCCAAAGGTACCCTCAACACGTTTGGTAATCGTGTGTAGAGTGTAATGGCATAAGGGTGCTTGACTGTGAGACCAACAAGTCGATCAGGTACGAAAGTAGGGCATAGTGATCCGGTGGTTCCGAATGGAAGGGCCATCGCTCAAAGGATAAAAGGTACTCCGGGGATAACAGGCTAGTCTCCCCCAAGAGCTCACATCGACGGGGAGGTTCGGCACCTCGATGTCGGCTCGTCACATCCTGGGGCTGAAGAAGGTCCCAAGGGTTGGGCTGTTCGCCCATTAAAGTGGCACGCGAGCTGGGTTCAGAACGTCGTGAGACAGTTCGGTCTCTATCTATTGCGAGCGTTAGAAGCTTGAGTGGACCTGATTCTAGTACGAGAGGACCGAATTGGACGAACCTCTGGTGTATCAGTTGTATCGCCAGGTGCATCGCTGAGTAGCTAAGTTCGGAAGAGATAAGCACTGAAAGCATATAAGTGCGAAACTCACCACAAGATTAGGCTTCTTTATAAAGGGTCGTTGCAGATGACAACGTTGATAGGCTATAAGTGTAAAGGCAGTAATGTCATAGCTAAGTAGTACTAATTACCCGTAAGTTTTATTATATTCCTTGAAATGTATATTATGTCATGTCATTTTTAAAAATAAAAATGAAAAATTAAACTATAAAAAACAATTTTTTTAAATTGGGTGGTTATGGCAATATGGTCCCACCTCTTCCCATTCCGAACAGAGAAGTGAAACATATTTGCGCTGATGGTACTGGTTATTCCGGGAGAGTAAGTCGCCGCCCATTTCTAATACTACTACACTATTTTCAAAAAAAAAAGTAAAAAGCGAAGAAAATAAAATAATTAGAATCTACTTACTAGAGCATACTTTCTGAGTATAAATCTCTATTTTTTGTTTCTGCGCGGAGAATACTTTCACTTCTATAATAATAAAGACTTTTTAATCCTATTTTCCAAGCTTCAAGATGAACCTTATTTATGTATTTCGCAGGAGTGTTTTGATGAAAAGAAAGATTAATACTTTGACCTTGATCAATATATTTTTGCCGTATACGAGCTTGTTTAAGTAATTCCAATTGATTGATTTCTTTAAAACATCTAAAAACATTTTTTTGTTCTTCATTAAGAGCTTTTAATCCAAGACAGGATCCTTTTTCATTAGCTATTTGTTCCCAAACTTCTGGAAGATTATATCCATTTTTTATAAGTATATTTTCCAAATAAGGATTTTTTCGAATATGCATTCCTTTTGAATCATCATCTACATAAATATTTGCGGCTAAAGGTTCTACTCCTTGAGAGAGCCCCCCAGCTAATTTAGCAGAACTTCTATTTGGGGCTATTGCCATTACAGTTAAATTCCTTTTTCCTGTTCCTATATTCCATTCAGATTCTCCATATTCTTTAGCTAAATATTGAGTAGCTTTTTGAGATTCTGATTGTATTTCCCTAAATATATTATGCGTTAATATTTCAGATTTAACAGAGATAAAAGGAATCATATTAGATTGTAAATAAGAATGCCAACCTAATGCACCTAGACCTAAAGCTCTACTTTTTTCTGCAAAACGAACAGCATCCTCAATTCCCTTTATATTCTTTCCCTTATCAATAAATTCTTGTAAAACAGCATCAAGAAATAAAATAGCATAAAAAACAGTTTTCGTATTTTTCCATTCTATATACTTATAAAGATTTAAAGAAGAAAGACAACATACAAGCGTATGATTTTCATCTGTAGGCAACATAATTTCCGAACAAAGATTACTATGATGTATTCTTAATCCATGTTTTTTCCAATTATCAGGAAGATTTTTATTAGCATTATCCTCAAAAAAAAGATACGGCTCTCCAGTTTTCACACGTTCTTTAAGAGTATTTATCCAAAGAATTCGTTCTTTCCCATTTCTTTTCAAAACTTTTTCCATAAAAGAATTAGAAATTATTACACCTTGATGAACATTATGACATTGACGATTAACATCTCCTTTAGGTTCTCTTATTCTCATAAATTCTGGATATTCTTTATGTTCTATATTTAAATAAATAGCTACAGCACCTCTTCGTGTCCTACCTTGTTTACTAGCCACAATTGTACTATCGTATGATTTTATAAAAGGAATAATACCGTCAGAAACTCCCAATGTTCCATTTTTTATAGGACTTCCTATAGATCTAACTAAACTAAAATCATATGATGTTCCTCCTCCATGTTTGCTTAAAATCGCCATTTCTAAGTTTTTTCTGTATATTTCATACATACTATCTCCAATTCTTCCTGAAAAACAACTAATAGGTAATCCTTTTTCTGTTCCTAGATTTACCATAACTGGCGTAGAAGGAATAAGCCATCCTTTCCAAAAAATGTTAAAAAATTCTTTTTCTATTTTTGGTTTCTTAAGAATTTTTGCTGCATTTTTAGCTAGTCTTTTATATGCTTCAAATGGAGTTTCTCCATCTAGTAAATATCCACCTGTAATTGTAGTCAAATATAATTCATTATTAGCCCAAACAGGAAAGTCTTTTTCAACTTTCCATCCTTCTTTTTCTGCAATAGGGTGTGTTTTCATTTTTTTTCTTTAATAAAAGACCTATTTCTGATTTTTTTCTTTTTCTATTTTTTCTTTCAACTTTGCCAATCCTTCTATATCCCCAAGAGTTGATCTTTCAAATTTTCTACTTTTTATACGTTTTTCTCTTTTTTTGTCTTTATCACGGTAAGTAGATGTATGAGAAACAACAATTTTTTTTGATTCTTTATCGAATTCTATTATTTTAAAACTAGCTATTTCTCCTTTTTTAAGAATTGTTCCATCTTTTTTTTCTAAAAAACGTAATGGGGAAAATGCTTCTATTTCTTGATCTTTTATAAATCTAATAGAAGCACCTTTATCAAATAATTTTGATATCATTCCATCATGAATACTTCCTGTATAATAATTTTTTTCATATTTATTCCATGGATTTTCTACCAATTGTTTGTGTCCTAAATTAAGCCTTCTAGATTGAGAATCCAAAGAAAGTACAATGCATTCTAATTTATCGTTTATATTACAAAATTCAGAAGAATGTTTGATTCTCTTAATCCAAGAAAGATCATTTGTATAAATAATTCCAGATATTCCTTTTTCTAATTCTAAAAAAACTCCAAAATTTGTAAATTTTTTAACAATTCCAATATGTTTTGACCCTATAGGGTATTTACTTTGTATGTTAATCCAAGGATCTGGAGTAAGTTGTTTTACACTTAAAGATATTTTTCTTTCTTGACGATCTATAGTCAAAATTATAGCTTCTAATTCATCTCCTATTTGTACAAAATCTTGAGTAGATGAAAAATCAGTTGACCAAGACATTTCGCTAATATGTAGTAAAGCTTCTACTCCTGGAATAATTTCTACAAAAGCTCCATAATCAGCTAAAACAGTTACTTTTCCTTTGACTTTACTTCCAACTTTTAAATTTTTGTCTAAAGAGTTCCAAGGGTGAGGTTGTAATTGTTTCAGTCCTAATTGAACACGATTTTTTTCTTTATCTACACCTAAAACTACAAATTTTAATTCCTGGTCTAATTGAACGATTTCTGTGGGATGATTTATATGTGGCCAACTCATATCTGTAATATGAAGCAAAGCATCTACTCCTCCCAAATCTACGAATGCTCCGTAAGGAAGAATATTTTTTACTTTTCCCTCTAATACCTGCCCTTTATCTAATTTAGATATCATTTCCTTTTTTTGTTCTTCTATATCTCTTTCTATCAATACTTTATGAGATACAACAACGTTCTTTGTTTTTGAGTTAATTTTAACAACTTTAACTTCCATAGTCTTTCCTACATAAATATCATAATCTCTTACAGGTTTAACGTTTATATGTGATCCAGGTAAAAAGCACTCTATATTAAATATTTCAATAATTAATCCACCTTTTGTTCTAGCAGCAACGTATCCTAATATAACTTCTGACTTTTCGTACGCTTCATTAATTCTTTGCCAATTTCTTAACATTTTTGCTTTTTGATAAGAAAGGATACATTGTCCTTTATAATCTATTTTCACAACCATGACTTCTATTTTACTTCCAGGTTGAAGTTGTTGAACATTAGAGTTTTCTCTAAATTCGCTTATAGGAATAGCCCCTTCTGCTTTAAAACCAATATCTACAATAACAGTTCTATCTGAAATAAATGTCACTGTCCCTTGATATATTTCCAACTCTTTAATATCAGGTAAATTTTTTGTATAAAATTCTTCTAGTTTTTTTCTTTCTTCCTGTATCTCATTATTTAAATGAGTTTCGTATTTCGTCCAATCGAAACTTTTTATTACTTTTTCTTGATCATTTAATTTGTCATTATGAGACAAATCGGATACTTTTCTCTTTACTTTTTCGAGTTGATTAGACATAATTTATTATTTTTTTTACTATTTTTTATCCATATAAATCCATAATAAAGAACCATTTAATTATGAATATATATAGATATTAGGAAATAGAATTAAATATTCTTATTTTGTTTTTTATAAAAAAATAGACAATACAAAACTAATAATTTTTCAGTAACTTTTTCTACTAATTCAAAATATAAAATGTACCTCATTGTTGATACAGAAACAACAGGATTGCCTATATCCTATAATTTTCCAATTAATCGAACGGATTCTTGGCCAAGAATTGTACAATTTTCATGGCAGATTCATGACGTTTTAGGAGATTTAATAAAATCTGAAAATTTCATTGTAAAACCAGATCATTATGATATTCCTTTTAACGCTTTCAAAATTCATGGAATTACCAATGATAAAGCAGAAAAATATGGATATAATTTAGATTTCGTACTTTCTAAATTTAAAGAAGATTTTGAAAAATACCAATGTTTGATTGGACATAATTTAGAATTTGATAGAAAAGTTATAGAATGTGAATTTTTTAGAAAAAAAATAGATATTTCTTTCAAAAAGAAAAAGATTATAGATACTAAAGAAATTTCTGTTTCTTTTTGTAAAATTTTAGCTGGAAACAAAAAAAAATTTAAGTGGCCCACATTATCTGAATTATACCAAAAACTTTTTGAAGAAAAGATTCAAAATTTACATAATTCTGCAAGTGATGTAAAATCTACAGCTCGTTGTTTTTTAGAATTATTACGAATTGGAGTTATTTCACATCGAGAAATAGGAGTTAAAGAAGACGTAATTTTAAAATTCAGAAATAAATTTCCTAAAAAAATTTCTTATTCTATAGTGGATTTTAAAATTACTGATCTTTTTTCTTTTCCTGAAAAAAAGAAGAGAATAAATTATAATTTTAAAAAAAAATATGAAGAATTAAAAGGAGAATTAAAAGAAAAATTGAAAAAAAAAAGATATTCTCATATTCATAATCATACCCATTTCTCTATTCTTTATTCTACTATTGATATACAATCAATGATTGATAGAGCTATTCTTTTTAATATGCCATCTGTAGGTATAACGGATTATGGAAATATGATGGGATCTTTTCATTTTTTAAATGCTATTCACTCTACCAATAAAAAATATTATCCTAAAAAATCAATTAAAGGAATCGTCGGTTGTGAAATTTTTATTTCAGAAAATTATTTACAGAATAAATTTACAAAAGACGAACCAGATAAACGATATCTACAAGTTCTTTTATCTAAAAATAAAAAAGGATATTATAATTTATCTAAGCTTTGTTCTCTTGGTTTTACAGAAGGTTTTTATGCTGGATTTCCTAGAATTGGTAAAAAATTAATCGAAAAATACAAAGAAAATTTAATTGCTCTTACTGGCGACCTTAATGCAGAAATTCCATATACTATTCTTAATCATGGAGAAAGAAAAGCAGAAAAAATTTTTTTATGGTGGAAAGATCTTTTTGGAGATGATTTTTATATAGAGTTATTACGTCATGGATTGGAAGAAGAAGATTATGTTAATAAAATTTTATTGAAATTTTCTCAAAGGTATCATGTGAAATATATAATACAAAATAATACTTTTTATTTAGATCAAAGAGAAGCAAATGCACATGATATTTTACTTTGTGTAAAAAAAGGAGCAAAGCAATCAACTCCTATAGGAAAAGGAATAGGGTATAGATTAGGTTTTCCTAACCATGAATTTTACTTTAAAGATTCAGAAAAAATGAAGGTAATATTTTCTGATGTTCCAGAAGCTTTTGATTTTTTAGAAGAATTAGTTAATAAAGTAGAATCTTATAATATATCGAATGAAATATTACTTCCTAAATTTCAAATTCCAAAATCTTTTGAAAATCCTATAGATAAAATAGATGGTGGAAATAGAGGAGAAAATCATTTTTTGAAAACTCTTACTTATGAAGGAGCTAAAAAACGTTATAAGAATCTTACTGAAGAAATTAAGGATAGAATTTCTTTTGAATTAAAAACAATAGAAAAAATTGGATATCCGGGTTATTTTCTTATCGTTCAAAATTTTATTCATCAGGCCAAAAAAATGAATATTTCAGTTGGACCTGGAAGAGGATCAGTAGCAGGATCCGTTGTTGCTTATTGTATAGGAATCACAAGTATAGATCCAATAAAATATAATCTTCTTTTCGAACGATTTTTAAATCCTGATAGGATTTCTTTACCAGATATTGATATTGATTTTGATGATAAAGGACGTGAAAAGATTATTGAATGGGTTGTTCAAAAATATGGAAAAAATCAAGTTGCACAAATTATAACATATTCTACTATGGGAGCTAAATCAGCTATTAGGGATACTGGACGTGTCTTGAATTTACCTTTAAGAGAAACAGATACTTTAGCAAAAATGGTTCCGAATATGTTTTCTTTAAAAACTATTTTATCAGAAAATTATTCCATAGATAAAACTAATGTTAACAAAGGAGATAAAAATAATATCTTAAAATTAAGAAGTATAGCGAGAAATAAAAACGATTTGAAAGGAAAAGTATTGCATCAAGCAAAGATTTTGGAAGGTACTATAAGGAGCACAGGAGTACATGCTTGTGGACTTATTATAAGTCCGTACAATATTAAAGAGTATATTCCCGTTTCTGTATCCAAAGAATCCGATTTATTACTTACACAATTTGATAATCATGTTGTAGAACATGTTGGATTACTAAAAATGGACTTTTTAGGTTTAAAAACTCTTACTATCATTAAAAATGCTATTAATCTTATAAAAAAAAGACACAAAAATATTAAAGATTTTTCTTTTTCTTTGAAAGACGAAAAAACTTATTCTCTTTTCCAAGAAGGAAAAACCGTAGCAATTTTTCAATATGAGTCTCCAGGAATGCAAAAATATTTGCGTCAATTAAAACCTGATAAGTTTAATGATTTAATAGCAATGAATGCATTATATAGGCCTGGACCTATGCAATACATTCCTAATTTTATATCTAGAAAACATGGAAAAGAAGCTATTACCTATGATTTACCAGAAATGGAAGAATTTTTAAAAGAAACTTATGGAATAACCGTATATCAAGAACAGGTAATGTTAATTGCTCAAAAAATAGCTAATTTTAGTAGAGGAGATGCGGATTTTCTTAGAATAGCTATGGGGAAAAAACAGAAAAAACTTCTGAATAAAATGAGGAACCAGTTTATTGAAACTGCTTTGAAAAAAGGGTATTCTCAAAAAATATTAGAAAAAATATGGAAAGATTGGGAATATTTTTCTTGTTATGCTTTCAATAAATCTCATGCTACATGTTATGCTTATATAGCTTTTCAAACTGCTTATTTAAAAGCTCATTTTCCACATGAATATATGGCTTCTGTGTTAAGCAGTAATATGCATGATATAAAACAGCTTACTTTTTTCATAGAAGAATGTAAAAAAAATAATATATCTGTTATTAATCCAGATATTAATGAAAGTGATTCTTTTTTTGAAGTTACAAATTCTAACCAAATTCGTTTTGGCCTTACAGGAATTAAAGGAGTTGGAAAAAATGCTGTAAGAGTTATTCTTAATGAAAGGAATAAAAATGGACCATACACTTCTATTTTTGATCTTGTAAAAAGAATTGATTTGCGTGTTGTGAATAAAAAAACTATGGAAAGTTTGATTTTATCTGGTTCATTAGATTGTTTTAATATAAATAAAAAACAATATTTTTATGTTAAGTCTAATGATAAATTAAGTATTTTAGAAAAAATTATTCGATTTGGATCAAAATTTCAAAAAGAAAAAAAAAATAATAGTATTAATAAAATAAATCAATCTATTATTAAAAAATGTAATAATAAAAAATTATCTGATAATAAAGAAATGTTAGGTATTTATACTACTTCTACACATTATCTAGATGATTATAGTCATGAAATAAAATATTTCACTAATCTACCTTTATTAGACAAGGCAAATAAAGAATTTACTAGTTTTGGAAATAGAATTCGTATATGTGGAATTCTATCTAGAATGGAAAAAAAAACATATATAAAAAGTGGAATAAAATATGGTATTTTTTTATTAGAAGATTATAATTCTTATAAAGATTTTTTAAGTTGTGGAAAAAAATATTTAAAATATGAACCTCTTCTATCAAAAAAAAGATTATTATATTTAATTGTCTTTA
This sequence comes from Blattabacterium cuenoti, assembly GCF_014251995.1. Taxonomy (GTDB): domain Bacteria; phylum Bacteroidota; class Bacteroidia; order Flavobacteriales; family Blattabacteriaceae; genus Blattabacterium; species Blattabacterium cuenoti_AE. The sequence goes on along the minus strand of NZ_CP059205.1, from coordinate 342,578 downwards.
TTAAAAATTTGAAATATAAAGAACAAAAAATAAATGTTCTACATATAGAAAATGTGAACAACGTACTCACTAAGTTAGTGCATCAATTGATAATAAACATTAATATTAATGATTTAAACAGTAGAATTATTAACAGTGTCGAAAAATTAATTTCTAGAAAAAATGGATATAAAAAATTGAGTGTTATTCTTTCTGATAAAGAAAGTAAAATCTTTCTAGATTTTGAATCTATAAAGTATGGGGTGAATATTAATTCTAATTTTTTAAAAAAGTTAGAAAAAATTAATGGATTACATTTTTTTTTAAACATCAATTAATGATAATCTATATAAAGACTTGTTTAAATTAAAAAGACTTTGTTAAATTTGTATGTTTGTTTTAAAAAGTTTAAGGTACATGTATGTATAACTTGTGTTTTTAAAACTTTAAATGAAAGTAATTTATTTTTTTCTTAGGCGTGGTTTCATAAAAAAATGAAAATTAAAGTTAGAGTATCTCATGAAAAAGATACGAAGTATGCATCCTTAATCTGTAAAAAAATTAAGGAATCTGCAAAAATAAGAGGGACTGGAATTGCGAAAAAAGATCCAGAATACATTAAATTAAAAATGATTCATGGAAATGCCGTAGTTGCTTTTTGTGATGAAAAATTAGCAGGATTTGGTTACCTGGAAACTTTTCAAAACGAAGAGTTTGTGGTTAATTCTGGTTTAATTGTTTTTCCTGAATTCAGAAAACAAGGATTAGCAAAGATTATTAAAATTGAAATATTCAAACTATCTAAAAAAAAATTCCCAAAATCTAAAATTTTTAGTATTACAACAAGTAATACGGTCATTAAAATAAATACTGAATTAGGATTCAAGCCTGTTTCTTTTAGCGAACTAACTCAGTCTGAAAAATTTTGGAAAGGATGTAAAAGTTGTGCAAATTTTGATGTATTAACCAGAAATAAAAGAAAAATGTGTTTATGCACAGGTCTTTTATATAATCCAAATGTTATTGTAAATAAGTATAAAAATGAAAAAAATAAAAATAAAGTAAATCATTATTTATCTTCAGGAGATAAAATTGTTTTAGCTTACAGTGGAGGTTTAGACACCTCTTATTGTTTAAAGTATCTCATTCAAAAAAAATACGAAGTTCATACAGTTATTATTAACACAGGAGGATTCAGAAAAAATGAATTAAAAAAAATTGAAGAAAGAGCTATAAGTATTGGAGCTCAATCACATAAAACAATAGACGCTATAGAAGAATATTATCAAAATTGCATAAAGTATCTTATATTCGGAAATATTCTTAAGAATAATACTTATCCTCTTTCTGTGAGTTCAGAAAGGATTTTTCAAGCCATTAAAATAGCACAATATGCAACTTTTATTCAAGCAAAAGCAATTGCACATGGAAGTACAGGAGCTGGAAATGATCAAATTAGATTTGATATTGCTTTCCAAATTATTTGTCCAGAAAAAATAACTCTTTCTCCTATAAGAGACAGAAAAGTTTCTAGAGAAGAAGAGATTGAATATTTGAAAACTCAAGGTGTATCTATTTCTTGGAATCAAGCGAAATACTCTATTAACAAGGGAATTTGGGGAACTAGTATAGGAGGAAAAGAAACACTCATATCTTCTAATGATTTTCCAGAAGATGCTTATCCAACAAAATTGAGAAGAAAAAAAAGTGAAACCTTAGAATTAGAATTTGAGAAGGGAGAATTAGTAAGTGTTAATAAACAAAAAGAAAAAGCTATAGAAAATATAATAAAAATAGAGAAAATAGCCTCAAAATTTGCGATAGGGAGAGGAATTCATATAGGAGATACAATTCTAGGAATTAAGGGAAGAGTTGCATTCGAAGCTTCAGCTGCAATTATTATTATAAAAGCTCATCATCTTTTAGAAAAACACATTCTTACAAAATGGCAACTTTATTGGAAAGAACAACTATCTAATTGGTATGGAATGTTACTTCATGAAGCTCAGTATTTAGATCCGGTGATGCGTGATATAGAAAAATTTTTAAAAAGTACACAAGAAAGATTGACGGGAACTGTGGATATAATTCTTTATCCTTATAGATTCCATTTAGCAGGGATAAAATCAAAATTTGATCTAATGAAATCGTCTTCCAAAATGGCTCAATATGGAGAAATGAATTATGCTTGGACAGCAGAAGATGTAAAAGGGTTTACAAAAATTTTGAGTAATCAAATGAAAATGTATCATAATTTAAATAAAAATAAAGAAGAATGATTGAAATAGGTATTATTGGAGGATCTGGATATACTGCAGGAGAATTAATTAGATTAATGATTCATCATCCAAAAGTTATAATAAAAAGCGTAGTTAGCAAAAGATATTTTGAAAAACCAATTCATTTCGTTCATCATGATTTATTAGGAGAAATAGGAAATATGAAATTTGATCGTGATTTGAATAAGGAAATTGATGTTGTATTTCTTTGTTCTGGGCATGGAAAATCTAGAAAAGAATTAAGTAATATATCGGAAAAAACAAAAGTTATTGATTTAAGTGAAGATTTCAGAATTATAAATAAATCCTCTTTTGGAAAGAGAAAATTTTTATATGGTCTTCCAGAACTACAAAAAGAAAAAATAAAAAAATCTGATAATATAGCCAATCCTGGATGTTTTTCCACAGCTATTATCCTATCTATTCTTCCATTAGCAAAAAATAAATTATTAAAAAGTAATATTCATATCAGTGCCATCACTGGTTCTACAGGATCCGGAATAAAGAAAAGCGATACAAATCATTTTAGTTGGAGAAATAATAATATTTCTGCTTATAAAATATTTCAACATCAACATTTACAGGAAGTAGAACAAACTATTCATCAAATTCAAAATAATTTTTGTTATCAAGTTTATTTTGTCCCTTATAGAGGGAATTTTTCAAGAGGAATTATAACTACTTTATATACTTTATCTACCCTTTCTTTAGAAGAAAATAAAGCTCTATACGAAGAGTATTATAAAACACATCCATTTGTAAATATTTCTGATATTAATATTGATCTTAAACAAGTAATCAATACTAATAAATGTATTTTGTTCCTTCTTAAGGAAAAAAATCAACTAATCGTTGTAGCTATTATAGATAATTTAATAAAGGGAGCTTCTGGTCAAGCTATACAAAATATGAATCTTATGTTTAATTTTAATGAAGTTTATGGTTTGAAAACGTTAAAGTCTATTCGTTTCTAAATAAAAATTAATATGAACTTATTTGAGGTTTATTCTCTTTTAAATATAGAATTGAACAAAGGAAAAGGTCCTTATTTATTTGATTCTTATGGAAATAAGTATTTAGATTTTTATGGGGGACATGCTGTTATTTCCATTGGACATTCACATCCACATTATGTGAAAACTCTAACTGATCAAATTCATAAAATCTCTTATTATTCTAATAGTGTTCATATTTCTCAAAAAAACAGGTTAGCTAACCTTCTTGGAGATATTTCAGGATATAAAAATTATTCTTTATTTATATGTAATTCAGGAACAGAATCCAATGAAAATGCATTAAAAATAGCTTCTTTTCATACAGGGAAAAAAAAGATAATAGCTTTTAAAGGTGCTTTTCATGGGAGAACAAGTGGAAGTGTATCGATTACAGATAATTATAAAATAACATCCCCTTTCGATTCTCAACATGAAACGATATTTATAGACTATAAAGATCTTAATTCTTTAGAAGAAAAATTAAAAAACAAAGATGTTTGTGCTTTAATTACTGAAGGTATACAAGGAATATCTGGAATTATAGATCCAGGTTTTAATTTTTTTTGTAAGGTTACAGATCTTTGTAAAAGATATGATACAATATTAATTATTGATGAAATTCAAAGTGGATATGGTAGAACAGGGAATTTTTTTTCTCATCAATTATATCCTATTATACAACCAGACTTAATTACCGTAGCTAAAGGAATGGGTAATGGTTTTCCCATAGGAGGTGTACTCATTCATCCTAAATTTAAACCATATTATGGAATGTTAGGATCTACTTTTGGAGGAAATCATTTAGCTTGTACAGCAGGAATTGCTGTGTTAGAAATTATTAAAAAAGAGAATTTAATTGAAAATGCAAAAAAAATGGGTAAAATATTATCAGAAAAATTGCATCTTATTCCCGAAATTAAAAAAATAAGGGGTAGAGGGCTTATGATTGGACTAGAATTTAACTTTCCTATTCATTATTTAAGAGATATTTTAATTTTAAAAGAAAAAGTATTTGTTGGAACATCAAATAATCCATATGTTTTACGATTATTACCTCCGTTAAATATTAACACAAATCATATCATGTTATTCCTTAAAAAATTAAGAAATTCCTTAGCATATTTAAATAAAAAAAATGGAAAATAATAAGATAAAAAAAGGAATTCTCATGCTAGAAGATGGAACAAAATATAAAGCTTATCATTTTGGAGCTCCACTATCCACTTCTGGAGAAGTGGTGTTTAATACTGCTATGACAGGTTATACAGAAAGTATAACGGATCCTTCTTATAAAGGACAAATTCTTACTTACACTTATCCTATAATAGGAAATTATGGTATTCCATCTTCTTCTTGTAAAGAATCCATTTGTAAATTCTATGAATCTGATAAAATTCAAATATCTGGACTTATTATTTCTTATTATTCAAATCGTCCTTATCATTGGAATATGAATTCATCGCTATCTGATTGGTTATTCAAAAATGGAGTTCCCGGATTATTTGGAGTAGATACTAGATTTATCGCAAAAAAAATTAGAAAAAAAGGAGGATCTATGTTAGGGAAAATTTTGATGGAAAATGAGGATATACCTTTTTATGATCCTAATCAAGAAAATTTATCTAAAAAAGTATCTGTTAACAAAAAAATAATATATGGTAATGGAAAATATAAAATATTACTCGTTGATTTCGGTTTAAAAAATAATATTTTACGTTGTCTGTTACGAAGAGATTGCACTATTATAAGAGTTCCATGGGATTATGATTTTACAAATGAGGAATATGATGGATTAATTCTTTCTAATGGACCTGGAAATCCTAAAATCTATAAAAAACCTATACATTATATCCGTTTAGCTATGAAAAAAGAACGTCCTATATTCGGAATATGTCTAGGAAATCAACTTTTAGGAATTGCATCAGGAGGAGATACTCATAAACTAAAATATTCACATAGAGGACATAATCATCCAGTTGTATTATTAAAAACAGGAAAAAGTTTTATTACATCACAAAATCATGGATACGTTCTAAACACTGATAATCTTTCAAAAGAATGGAAAATATTTTTTAAAAACCTGAATGATAATACTTGTGAAGGAATAATTCATGACCATAAACCTTTTTTTTCTGTACAATTTCATCCAGAAGCTTCAGGTGGGCCTATGGATACCGAATTTTTATTCGATTTTTTTATAAATTCAATTGTTAATAGCATAAAAAACAATAAATAATTATTGAAAGAATCTTCAAAAATTAGTATGAAAATAGACAAAGTACTTATCCTGGGATCAGGTGCATTAAAAATAGGAGAAGCTGGTGAATTTGATTATTCTGGGACCCAAGCATTAAAAGCCTTAAAAGAAGAAGGGGTATATACCATATTGATTAATCCAAATATTGCCACAGTTCAAACTTCAAAAGAAATTGTTGATAAAGTTTATTTTCTTCCTCTAACTTTTTTTTTCATTAAAAGTGTTATAGAAAAAGAAAAACCGAAAGGAATATTATTATCTTTTGGTGGTCAAACTGCATTAAATTGTGGAATTCATCTTTTTAGAGAAGGAATTATAAATAAGTATAAAATTAAAGTTTTAGGAACTCCTATTGAATCTATTATTCATAGTGAAGATAGAAATCTATTTAGAAATAGGTTAACCAAAATGAACATAAAAACAGCAAAAAGTTTTGTAGTCCATTCTGTAAATGATGCTGTATCCTGTTCTTTAGAAATAGGATTTCCTATTATTATTAGATCTGACTATGCACTTGGAGGTTTAGGGAGTATTTTTGCAAGAGATGCTAGTAATTTAAAAAAAATAGTAAGTAAAATTTTTTCTCATTCTTCCCAAATATTAATAGAAGAATCTTTGGAAGGATGGAAAGAAATAGAATACGAAATTGTTAGAGACAAATACGATAATTGTATTTCTGTATGCAATATGGAAAATTTTGATCCTATAGGAATTCATACAGGAGAAAGCATTGTGGTGGCTCCATCGCAAACATTAACAAATTCTGAATATTATAATCTAAGAAAATTGGCAATACGTATTGCTAAAAATTTTAATATAATTGGTGAGTGTAACGTTCAATTTGCATTGAATCCTAATTCAGAAGATTATCGTGTTATTGAAATCAATGCACGTCTTTCTCGTTCAAGTGCCCTTGCTTCAAAAGCAACTGGATATCCTCTAGCTTTTGTGGCTGCGAAATTATCCTTAGGATACGGGTTACATGAATTAAAAAATTCTGTAACCAAAAATACTTCTGCTTTTTTTGAACCTGCTTTGGATTATGTGGTATGTAAAATTCCCAGGTGGGATCTGAAAAAATTTTATGGTGTATCCAATAAAATTGGAAGTAGTATGAAAAGTGTAGGAGAAGTAATGTCTATTGGAGGATCCTTTGAAGAAGCTTTTCAAAAAGGAATTAGAATGTTAGATATAGGAAAGCAAGGATTTATTAATAATATAAATAAAAAAAAGTTAAGATCACATCTTTTTATAAAAGAATCTATAAAAGAACCTACAGATCAAAGAATTTTCTTTTTAGAGGAAGCTTTAGAAAGTGGTTTTTCTGTAAAAGAGATACATGAATTAACTAAAATAGACCCATGGTTTTTATACCAACTCGATAATATTTTCCAAACAAAAAAAAAGATAGATAGTTTTGATACTTGGAAGGATGTTCCATATGAATTATTACAAAAAGCTAAAAAAGATGGTTTTTCAGACATGCAGATAGCTAGTATCTTTTTTAACAAAAAAAATAATAATGATGAACTTAATAAAAATGATCAATATAAAAATCTTTTTGATTTAGAACAAAAAATAAGAGAATATAGAAAAGGAAAAAATATAGTTCCATATGTAAGACAGATTGATACTTTAGCTTCTGAATATCCTGCTTATACAAATTATTTATATTTGACATATCATGCTATTCAACATGATATTATTTATGAAAGAGATGATAAATCTGTGATTACATTAGGATCTGGAGTTTATAGAATTGGAAGTAGTGTAGAATTTGATTGGTGTTGCGTAAATGCATTAAATACAATTAAAAAAGAATCTTATAGATCAATAATGATCAATTATAATCCTGAAACAGTAAGCACAGATTTTGATATCTGTGATAGATTATATTTTGAAGAACTTACTTTAGAACGTGTATTAGATATTATTGAATTAGAAAAACCAAAAGGAACAATTGTATCAATGGGAGGACAAATACCAAATAATTTAGTTTTGAAACTTTATGAAAAAAAAGTAAAAATTCTAGGAACCTCTCCTATTTCTATAGATAAAGTAGAAGATAGATACAAATTTTCTAATTCTATGGATTATTTGAAAGTTGAACAGCCTAGATGGAAAGAATTATCAGATTTTGATACTATTTATCAGTTTGTTAAAGAAGTTGGTTTTCCAATTTTAGTAAGACCTTCATATGTTCTTTCTGGTGCAAATATGAATGTTATTTCTAATCAAGAAGAATTGAAAAATTATCTTAATGAGGAGATGTCTACAATATCTCCTGAACATCCATTGATTATTACAGAATTTATTAAAGAAGCAAAAGAGATTGAATTAGATGCTATTTCTCAAAATGGAGAAATTTTATATTATGCTATATCGGAACATGTAGAATTTGCAGGAGTTCATTCAGGAGATGCTACTTTGGTTTATCCTCCACATAACCTATATTTATCAACATTAAAAGAAATTATTTTCATATCAAAAAAAATATCTAAATATTTAAATATATCCGGTCCTTTTAATATTCAATTTTTATCTAAAGATAATAAAATAAAAGTCATTGAATGTAATTTAAGGGTTTCTAGAAGTTTTCCTTTTGTATCAAAAGTATCTCATTTTAATATGATTGAGTTAGCAACTCAAGTTATTCTCGGAAAGAAAAAAAGTAAAATAGAATCGGATTTTATGATCAAAAATTTCGTAGGAGTAAAAGCTTCTCAATTTTCTTTTTCTCGTTTACAAAATGCGGATCCTATTTTGGGAGTAGATATGACTTCTACGGGAGAAGTAGGATGCTTAGGGGATTCTTTTGATGAAGCACTTCTTAAGTCTATGATTTCTGTTGGTTATACTATTCCAAAAAAAAATATATTAATATCTGGAGGACCTATAGGATCAAAATTAGATCTTCTAGAAGCTATCAAGCTATTACATAAAAAAGGATATATATTATTTGCAACAAAAGGAACTAATAGTTTTTTATCTAATAATGGAGTTCCCTCTATAAAAGTTTATTGGCCAAATGTAAAAAAATATTCAAATGTTATTGAATTAATAAAAGATAGGAAATTAGATCTTATTATTAATATTCCTAAAAATTTAAGTAAATCAGAATTAGATAATGATTATACTATAAGACGTTATGCTGTAGATTTTAATATTCCTCTTTTAACTAATACCCGTTTGGCAAAAGCTTTTATACAAGCATTTTGTAATCTGTCAATGAAACAACTACTTATAAAAGATTGGAATGAATATAAATGAATAAAGAAAAAGTTTATGAAAAAATTTTTTAGTGTAGATGATGTTGTTAATGTATATGATCTTATTGAAAAAGCTCTTTTTTTAAAAAAAAAACCATATAATTTTCAAAATGTTGGAAAAAATAAAACTATTGGATTAGTTTTTTTTAATCCTAGTTTAAGAACTAGAATCAGTTGTCAAAAAGCTGCTTTTCACTTAGGATGCAATGTATGGGTATTAGATATTAATAAAGATTCTTGGAAAATTGAGATGAATGATGGAAATGTAATGAAAATAACACAAGAACATTTAAAAGAGGCTATTTCCGTTATGAGTATTTATTGTGATATTCTTGCAGTTAGAACTTTTCCTAGTTTATATGATAAAGAATCAGATTATAAAGAAGTTATTTTTAATAAAATACTAAACTATTCTAAAGTTCCAGTGGTAAATATGGAAAGTTCTACACTTCATCCTTTACAATCTTTGGCTGATATGATGACTATTGCGGAATATAGTTCCTTTTTTAAAAAGAAATGTAAAGTTGTATTAAGCTGGGCTCCTCATATTAAATCATTACCCCATTCTGTGGCTAATTCTTTTTCTCAATGGATATCCAAAATAGATCAAATTGATTTTACTATTGCATGTCCCGATAAATACGATCTTAATAAACAATTTTCTAAAGGAGCTTGTATTACACATCATCAAAATACGGCGTTTATAAATGCAGATTTCATCTATGCAAAAAATTGGAGTAGCTATTCAAATTATGGAAAAATACTATGTGAAAATAGTGATTGGATGATTACTGAAAATAAAATGAAATTAACTAATAATGCTAAGTTTATGCACTGTTTACCTGTGAGAAGAAATATTGTGGTAGAAGATGCTGTTTTAGACAGTGAATATTCTATTGTATTACAGCAAGCAGAGAATAGAATTTATGCTGCACAAGTAATTTTTTTGGAACTTATACAATCTCTATCATGAAAATTAACATAGTTAAAATTGGAGGAAATTTAATTAATGATAGAAATAATCTTCATACATCCTTAAAATATTTTTGCCAGTTAAAAGGAAATAAAGTTTTAATTCATGGAGGTGGAAAAAAAGCAGATTTTTTTTCAAGTAAATTGGGAATTCCTCAAAAATTGATACAAGGAAGAAGAGTAACAAATAAAGAGACTTTGGAGATAGTTATTATGACTTATGCAGGAATAATTAATAAAGATATCGTTGCTATATTGCAATCTTATCATTGTAATGCTTTTGGTTTATGTGGTGCAGATGGAAATTGTATTAAATCGTATCTGCGAGATAAAAAAAATATCGATTATGGATATGTGGGAGATATTAATAGAAAAAGTGTGAATACACATTTAATAAAATTTTTATTGGAAAATAATATTGTTCCTGTATTTTGTTCTATTACTCATGATGGAAATGGAAATTTACTTAATACAAATGCAGATACAATAGCATCTCATATAGCTATATCATTAGCAATGGAAAAAAATTGTAAAACTGAATTGCATTTTTGTTTTGAAAAAAAAGGGGTTTTACAAAACATGCAAGATTCTGAATCTTTTTTTCAAGAAATAAATTTTTCTTTATTTCAAAAAATGAAAAAAAATCATACCATAAAGAATGGTATGGTACCTAAACTAGAAAATGCTTTCTTTGCATTAAAGAATGGAGTTTCTAAGGTTAGCATAGGTTTACCCGATTATTTGAATGATGTGAATAATAAGAATAAGACTATTTTATGTCCATAGTTAATTTAAATTTTCTTAAAAAAGAAGCAGTAAATCTTCTTATAAAAATGGTAAATACACCTTCTATATCTAAAAAAGAAAATAAAGTTTCATTTATTATAGAAGATTATCTTAAAAAATATGGATTTAATGTAAAAAGGAAATTCAATAATATATGGGCTGAAAATAATAATTATTTAAAAAAAGAAAATACAAAAACTATACTATTAAATTCTCACCAAGATACTGTAAAACCAGGAAAGGGTTGGACAACAAATCCTTTTTCTGCTGTTTTAACTGATAATAAAAAATTGATAGGTTTAGGAAGTAATGATGCTGGAGCTTCTGTTGTTTCATTAATATCTACTTTTATATATTTAAGTAACTTATCTGAGTTACCTTATAGATTAATAATTGCAATTACTGCAGAGGAAGAAATATCCGGAATTTTAGGGGTTCGATCAGTTCTATCAAAATTTGGGAAAATAGATTTAGGAATTGTAGGTGAACCGACAAAAATGCAAATAGCTATTGCTGAGAAAGGACTAATGATATTAGAATGTATCGCTGAAGGAAAAACTGCACATTCTGCAAGGAATATAGGAATCAATGCTATTTATGTAGCGACAAAAGACGTGGAAACTTTACGAAAGTTATCTTTTGATAAAAAATCAGAATTATTAGGAAATACTACTTTAAATGTTACTCAGATACAAGGGGGAATACAACATAATATAATTCCTGATTTCTGTTCTTTTATTCTAGATATCAGAACTAACGAGTTATATAAAAATGAGGAGTTAATTGAGATTATACAAAAAAAAATTCGTTCTAAAATAAAACCTATTTCTCGTCATTTAAATTCTTCTTTTATAAATCCAATGCATCCCATTGTTTTAAAAGCAAAAAAAATGGGAATAAAAACTTATGGATCTCCTACTCTTTCTGATCAAAGTATTATGCCTTTTCCTACTATTAAAATGGGAGTTGGAGACAGTATTCGTTCTCATACTTCTGATGAGTATATTTTTATTTCGGAAATAATTAATGGAATAGATATTTACATATCTTTATTAAAAGATTTTTCCTTTTGAATTTAAAACAAAAAAGTTAAATTTGTTTTGTCCAAAAAAATAAGAGAATAAGAGTATGTTACAAGAAATAAACGATGAAAACTTTGAAAAGTTGGTTATTAATGAATCTGATAAACCTGTATTGGTAGATTTTTGGGCTCCATGGTGTGCTCCATGTCGATCGCTATCTGTTTTATTGGAAAACATATTTTCTGAATATCGAAATAAAGCATTTATATTTAAATTAAATGTAGATAATAATCCAAAATCTTCTTCAAAGTATGGGATACGAAGTATTCCTACCATGATTTTTTTCAAGAATGGAGAAAAAAAAAATATTCACGTTGGAATTTCCTCTGAAAAGGAAATAAAAAAAGAATTAGATTCTTTAATAAAAGAATAAATAGTTATTTAGGTCTGGTAGTTCAGTTGGTTAGAATACATGCCTGTCACGCATGGGGTCGCGGGTTCAAATCCCGTCCAGACCGTGTTTATATTTTTTATCATCATACACAAACGATCTTTATAATCTTTTTTTTATTCTGTATTGAATAAGATCTTTTATGGATATTATTTTCATATGAAATTTTTTGGAAATTTGTATGAGTTGAGGAAGTCGTGCCATAGATCCATTTTTATTTAGTATTTCTATCACTACACCTCCAGGTGGGGTATACCCAGCCATTCTGGTTATATCAATAGCCGCTTCTGTATGTCCAGGTCTTTCTAAAACTCCTCCTTTTTTTGCACGAAGAGGAAAAATATGGCCTGGTTTATTAAATTCTTCTGGAGTTACTTTTTTTACTAAAGCAAGAATGGTTTTTGCTCTATCTGAAACAGAAATACCAGTACTAACACCGTTTCCTCGTAAATCAACTGACACTGTAAAAGCAGTTTTTCTAGGATCCGTATTATTTTTGACCATCATTTGAAGTTTAAGTTGATCACATTTTTCTTCTGTTAAGGAAACACAAACAAGTCCTCTTCCATAAGTAAGAAGAAAGTTTACAATTTTAGGGGTTATTTTTTCAGCAGCTATTACAAAATCTCCTTCATTTTCACGATGTTTATCATCAACTATAATAATAATTTTTCCATTTTTAATATCTAGTATGGCTTCTTCAACACTATCTAAATTTTGATTTGAATCAACAAAAACCATATTTTATTGTAATTTTATTTGTTTTTTTTATTGAAAAAAAAAATCATCTCTCACAGTTTTATAAGTTATCCATATACCTATTGGAAGAAAAATAAAATTTGGAATCCATGCTCCTATCCATGGACATAGTTCATTTTTATAAACCTGATTCTGAGTAATAGTTAATAAAGTATAATAAAAAATAAATATAACTATCGCTATAAGAGTAGGATACCATATTCCTCCTTTCCTACTACTAATAATAGATCCTAACGGGGCTCCAATCAGAAACATAATAATGCATGCTACCGGAAATACAAATCTTTTTTGTAATTCTAATTCTAATTTTATTAGAGTATGAATATTTTTTTTCCATAATTTAGAATTATTTCTATTTTTTTTAAAATAATTAATTTTATTAATCAATGTCTTAATATTATAATAAGAAAAATCATCTAAATCTTTTATATTTTCATAATCATATGAAGGAATTTTATAATCTTGAATTACAGTCCCAAATTTTATAATTTTATAATAAGATTTTTCTTCATTTTTGTGAAAATCTTCACTATACAAAATTCCATTAATTAATTTAATTTGAATAAAACCAGGTTTTTTTTTATTTGGAATGAAAAAACCTTTGTTAGAAATAATAGTATGATTCAATAGATTTTTATCATAAAAAAAAATGAATATATTATTCAGTTGTTGATTATCTTCTAAATTTTCTACTTTTATGAATAGGTTTGGCAATAAATTTACGAAAATTCCTTCTCTTAATTTGAAAGAAGAAGAATGAGTTAATAATATTTTATAAGCTAACTTCTTAGTTTTATTTCTTACTTTTGGAATGACTAAATCTGAAAAAAAATATAATCCTGCTGATAAAATACATGTTATCCATAAAATAGGTTTCATAACTCTAAAAAAAGATATTCCTGAAGATTTTATAGCAAAAAGTTCTTGATTTTCTGAAAATTTACCGTATATTATGATGGAAGTTAATAATAATGAAACAGGTATAATTAATGGAATTATAGATATTCCAAAATAAAATATAAATTTTATTATTATAAAAATACTAATATTTTTTCCAATTAATTCATCCATTTGACTCCAAAAAAATTGGATTAAAAAAATAATAAATGTTATAAAAAAAACAATTAAAAAAGTAACTATAAACAAACGAATCATGTACTGATCAAGTTTTTTTATTAGCATGAATAATTAGTTTTTATAAAAATTTGATTGAATTATTGTTTTTATTAATCAATCAGGTTTCGGTAAAAAAAAGTATTCATTTTTTTTATATTTTTTATAAAAATTAACTATTTTTTCAATATCTGATAAGTCTATAAAAGGACATTGTAACCGTATCAATTCATTTTTATTAGAAAATAAAAAATCTCCTTTTCCTATTAATTGTTCTGCTCCAGAACAATCTAATATAGTTTTAGAATCTATCTTGGAGCTTACACGAAATGCAATTCTTGCAGTAAAATTGGATTTTATTAATCCTGTAATAACATCAACTGATGGACGTTGCGTTGCTATAATCATATGGATACCAACAGCACGAGCAATCTGTGCTAAACGGACTATATAGGTTTCTATTATTTTATTTTTACGGAAATAAAAATTTAAGTCTGCAAATTCATCTATAACTAATATTATATAAGGTATATGATATTTTTTATTGTGTTTTATATTGTATTCTTGAATATTCCTAACTTTATTTTTTTCTAATATAGAATATCTTTTATCCATTTCTTTACATAAAGAATTTAATATATCTTTTGCTTTTTCAAAATCTGTAATAATAGGGTCTATAGAATTAGGAATAGTAGCAAAATAAGATTTTGAGATTTTTCTATATATGGATAATTCTACTTTTTTTGGATCAATTAAAATAAATTTGATATTTTCTGGATTTTTTTTATATAATAAAAAAATAATCATCACATTTAATCCAACAGATTTTCCTTGTCCAGTAGCCCCTGCTATAAGTAAATGTGGCATTTGAGCTAAATCAATAAAAAAATTTTTATTAAACACGGTTTTTCCTAAAAGGATAGGAAGTTCCATTTTATGAATTTTTTTATTATTTTCTTCTGAAAATAGAATATCCTTCATATAAATGTAATCACGATTATGATTTGGAATTTCTATTCCGATAGATCCTTTTCCTGGAATAGGAGCTATAATTCTTATAGATCTAGCAGATATGTTTAATGCTATTTCATTTTTTAAATTCTTTATTTTTGATATTCGCGTTCCTACTTTAGGATAGACTTCATATAAAATGATAGTAGGACTTATAATGGCTTTTATTTTACATATTTCTATTTTATAATAGTTCAATATTTGTACTATTTTTTTTTTTTTAGAATCTATTTCTATATTATTTACAGGAGTAAAATCATTTTTTTTTTCAGCAGAAAAAAGAATAGAATGTAAAATTTTATTTTTTTTTTCATTATCACTACTAGAGTGAGTGATTTTATCATTATTGTGACTTTTTTTTTTAAATTTCAATAAAAATTTATTGTTGATTATGTTTTTAACAAAAAATTTGAAAAATTTTAGTATTAAACACTTACTTTTATTTTCATAAATTTGTATTTTTTTTATTATTTCATCTTTATTTTTAGTGCGAAAAATAATAAAAATGTAAAAAATAATACTCGTAAAAATAAGTATATATAATCCTATTTTTCCAAAAAAATGAATTAGTAAGTTTCCGATTTCAAATCCAAAAATTCCACTCAATATTCCTTGATTAGGAATAAAAAGATAAAAATTTACTGGTATCCATATACTAAAAAATATAAACTTGTATATTATTGATTTGTAGAAATTATTTAATAATCTTTTATTTAAAATAATTCTCAATCCAGTAATAAATAATATTATTGGAATAAATAAAGCACTAATTCCTATTCCACGATGAATGAAAAAATGAGATAGAATTGCTCCTGTTTTTCCAAGTAAATTTTCTGCTATTATTTCTTTATCAAAAAATTTTGATAATTGACTTTGATCATTTTTCCAATGAAAAAAAAAAGATAAAAAACTTAAAAACAAAAAAATTCCACTCATTAATAAAAAAAATCCGAAAAAAGTTTTACCTAATCTAGTTTCGTTTTTTCTTTTTTTTTTATCACTTTCTTTTTTGTAACTTCTTTGTACATTTTTATTTTATTAATTTGGTTATTTAGCATTCAATTTCTCTAGGTAAATTAAATCTTTTTGCTTACTTTATATGGATTTTCATACTAAAAAATTGATTATATTATGTATAAATTTAAAAAAATGAAAAAAACAAAAATAATTTCTTTTATTATTTTTTTAATGATTTTTTCATCTACTTACGCTGATGAACAAAATAATCAAAAGGAAAATAATCATCAATTGTTTGTAAATTTTAGGAGTGGAATTAATGCTACAGTGAAAAACGGAGTTTCTGATGGTTCTATTTTTTCGAACCACTTAAGTTTAGAACTTTCAGGAAAAGTAAATGATAAAGTATCTTATCATTTTTCCAACAGATTAAACAATTTCAAAGGAAAACCGAATAATTTAAATCTTGATTTAGCTTATTTGAAGTATAAATGGAATAAAAAAATATACTTGTTGTTTGGAAAGCAACCATTTTCTTTTGGAGGTATGGAATATTCCAACAATAGTATCTATGATCGTCCTTATAATTCCATAGATAAAATTGTATATAAAAATAATGATAATCCTATTGGACTTAATTTGATTTATCTTCCAATAAAAAATCATGAATTTCAACTACAAATTGTGAATGGAATTAAAAATCCCCATAATCCTAGGACAGAAGATCCAAATCAAAGAATAGATAGTCCAGCAGGATATTCTTTAAATTGGAATTGGAATTTATTTAAAGATAAAATGATTCAAAATAGGTGGTCATATTCTTTTTTCCAAGAAAATGAAAGAGAAAAATACTGGAAATATCTAGCTTTAGGTAGCAAATTCAATTTAAGTCCTTTTTCCATAGAAACTGATTATATATTAAGTGATGAAGATGTAGACAGAAATGGAAAAATGATAAATATTTTACGTTCAAATAATGCTGAATACAGTGACACAGCTCCAATTATATATGAAACTTATTTAGTGAAATTAAAATATAATTTTCTTCCAAAATGGAATATTGTTGCTAAAGGAACATATGAAATAGGAAGTTCTAAAAAAGATATAAATGGTATTTTAAAGGAAAATCAAATCTTTAAAAGAGAATCCAATTATTATGGAGGTATAGAGTTTGTTCCTATAAAAAATGATAATGTAAGTTTTCATTTATTGTGTAAAAATCAAGTCGTTGACTACGATTTAGGAAAAATAAAAATAGAAAAAGATAATAAATATTCTGTTATTTTAGGATTAATTTATCGAATCAAGATAATTTAATAAAATAAATAGAACTTCTTATTAAGTAAAGAAATAATGAAATAATAAATAGTGTGAAAATATCTGATTGTATTATTAGAACATATGATGAAAATAGGACTTTATTTTGGATCATTTAATCCAATACATTTGGGACATATAATTGTTGTTAATTATATAACAGAGTTTTTAGATGTAGATTCTATATGGTTTATTGTTTCTCCCCAAAATCCATTAAAAAAAAAATCTTTTAGATTATGAACACCGTATCGAAATGGTTAAAATAGCAATTCGAGGGTATAAAAAAATGGATGTTCTAGATATAGAAAGAGGAAATTATCCTTCTTATACAATTAATACATTATCTAATATAGAAAAAAAATATCCTAAAAATAAATTTTATATTGTATTAGGACAGGATACATTTTCCTCTTTGAGGAAGTGGAAAAACTATAAAACTATTTTGGATAAATATAATATTTTTGTTTATCCTAGATTAGGAAATTTTCGAAATCCGTTTTTAAAACGAAGTAACATAATTTTTTTGAAGACTGCTCCTATTATTGAGATATCTTCTTCTTTTATTAGAGGATCTATTCAAAAAGGAAAAAATATGGATCCTATGCTTAATAAAGAAGTTTTGAATTATATAATAAAATATAAGTTTTATGAGAGAAAATAAAATTATCCATTATAAAGTTTTATATTTATTATGGTAATACTTACGAACTACTTCTAGTAATCTTTTAAATTCAAGTTCTATAAATATTTTTTTAATGGAATTCCAATTTGGTCTTTTAATATAAAATTTTTTTTCATGAAAAGAAAAAAATGGGATATCAGTTATGATGGTAATTATTTTTTTAAATAAAAAACCTAAATCTTTATTTTTTTCAACGTTAATTTTAATCTTTCCACTAAGATCATGAGTAGAATTTAAAAATTTTTCAATACTTCCATATTTTTGAAGAAATTTTGTAGCGTTTTTTTGACCTATTCCTGGTAATCCAGGTATATTATCGGAAGGATCTCCCATCATACTCCACAAATCTATAATTTGTCTTGGATATATTAATCCATATTTCTTTTTAATTTCTTTTATTCCAAATATTTTCCTTTTCTTCCCTTTGAAAGGGGGAATATAAACTTTAATGTTTTTCGTAATTAGCTGAAAAAAATCTTTGTCTAAAGTAATTATATAGATTATATATCCTTTACTCTCTGCTTTTTTAGCTATTGTTCCGATAAAATCATCAGCTTCATACCCATTAGATGAATGAAAATAAGCAATTTGAAAAGTTTTTAAAATTTTTATAATATAAGGAATTGCTATATAAATTTCTTTTGGAGTTTTTTTTCTATGTGCTTTATACTTAAAGTATTCTTTTTTCCGAAAATAAATTTCTTTATTGTTATCAAAAATGATAGCCATATGAGATGGATTTTCATTATTTAATATTCTTATTAATAATGATATAAAATTTATAATGGGAGAAGTATTAATCCCTTTAGAAGTAAAAAGTGGTTTTTTTATATAAGTATAATAACTTTGATAAATAAGGGGATATGCATCTATTAAAAATAATTTTTTATTATTGTTCATATTTTATTTTGTTAAAGACTAAATGTTAATATTACACTATCTATCTTACTTATCTACTTATACAATAATAATAACATGAAAAAATCAAATAAATATTATACAGTTACTGCTGCTTTACCATATGCTAATGGACCAATTCATATAGGGCATTTATCGGGAGTTTATTTCCCTGCAGATATTTTTGTTCGTTATTTAAGAAGAAATGAAAAAAATGTGATCTTTATTTGTGGTTCAGATGAACATGGAGTTCCTATTGCAATACAAGCTAAAAAAGAAAAAAAAAAACCTCAAGAAATAGTTAATAAGTATCATAAAATGATTAAAGATTGTTTTATTGATTTTGGAATAATATTTGACAATTATTCGAGGACTTCATCAAAAATTCATTACAGAATCTCTACTTCTTTTTTTAAGAAACTTCATGTAAAAAAAAAAATATTTGAAAAAATATCAAATCAATATTATGATGAAAAAGCTAAACAATTTTTAGCGGATAGGTACATATCTGGAACATGTCCAAATTGTCAAGTTTTGGAAGCTTATGGAGATCAATGTGAGAATTGTGGAACTTCATTAAATCCTGAAGATTTAATAAATCCAAAATCTACACTAAGTGGTTGTATTCCAATTTTAAAAAAAACAAAACATTGGTATTTCCCTTTAGATAAATATCAAAAATTTTTAGAAAAATGGATTTTAACTGACCATAAAAAAGATTGGAAAATAAACGTATATGGACAAGTAAAATCTTGGTTAGATCAAGGATTACAACCACGTGCTATCACACGGGATTTAAATTGGGGGATTCCTATTCCTTATTCTTTGATGAAAGAAAGGGGAAAAGTTCTTTATGTATGGTTTGAAGCACCTATAGGATATATTTCATCGACCATAGAATGGGCAAAACAAAAAAAGGTGGATTGGAAACTTTACTGGAAATATAAAAAAACTAAGTTAATTCAGTTTATTGGTAAAGATAATATTGTTTTTCACTGCATTATTTTTCCAGCTATACTTAAAGCACATAATAGTGGATATATTTTACCAGATAAAGTATTAGCTAACGAATTTCTTCATTTAGAAAACAAAAAAATATCTACTTCCAAAAATTGGGCCGTATGGGGACATGAATATTTGAAAGATTTTCCGAATCAACAGGATTCACTTCGTTATATTCTTATTGCTAATATGCCAGAAAAAAAAGACAATAATTTTAACTGGAAAGATTTTCAAAGAAGAAATAATACAGAATTAGTTTCTATATTCGGAAATTTTGTAAATAGAAGTCTAACTCTAGTTAAAAAATATAATAATGGAATTGTTCCTAATCCAGGAATTTTCTCTACAAGAGAGAAAAAAATTTTAGATAAAATAAAAAATTATCCTCAATATATAGGAGATTTAATAGAGTCCTATAAATTTAAAGAATCTTTATCATGTTTTATGAGTTTAGCTAAACTAGGAAATAAATACTTAACAGAAGAAGAACCCTGGAAAAAAAAAGAAAAAAAACGTGTAGATACTATTATTTATATTTCTTTACAAATTGTTGGAATGTTAGCTCAATTAGCAGAACCTTTCCTTCCATACACTTCAGAAAAATTATTAAATATACTTCGTTTAAAAACTGTTTTTTGGAATCAGATAAAAGAAAAAACTTTATGCCCAGGACATTTATTGGGAGATTCTAAATTTTTATTTGAAAAAATAACTAATGAAAGTATTGAAAAACAATTCAAAAAGTTAAAAAAAATACAAAATTAAAAAATTTATAACTTTTATATCTAGATAGTAAATTAATTACAAATCATCAATCAGCGGAGAGAGAGGGATTCGAACCCCCGGAAGGAATAACCCTCAACGGTTTTCAAGACCGCCGCAATTAACCACTCTGCCATCTCTCCATTGTTGATATTTAGATTTCTTAAAAGTAAAATACTTTATATGTGTATTTCCACTATATTCCTTATAAGATCTTGCATTGTTTCTCTTTTTCTAATAAGAAAATCTTTTTCCTGAAAAATTAAAACTTCAGAAGGTCTATAACGAGAATTATAATTAGAGGACATAGAAAAACAGTAAGCTCCCGCATTTTTCATACATAAAATATCACCTTCACGAATTTCTTGAATTTTTCTATTTAATCCGAAAGTATCCGATTCACAAATATACCCTACTACTGTGTAAAATCGAAAACGACCATTTGGATTAGAAATATTTTCAATATAATGATAAGCATTATAAAACATAGGACGAAGAAAATGATTAAATCCTGAATCTACTCCAGCAAAAACGGTAGAAGTAGTATGTTTAATAACATTGACATTAACTAAAAAATATCCAGATTCACTAACCAGAAATTTACCTGGTTCAAAAATTAAATTAATTGGCTGTCTGCTCCCATAAGATTTACAAAAATCTTTAAATTCTTCCGTAAGATAATGATTTAAAACAGTAAGATCCGTTATTACATCATTTTTTTTATATGAAACTTTAAATCCACTTCCAAAATTAATATAGCTAATATCTGGAAAATCAATAGCTACTCGAAATAATATTTTTGCTCCTTCTAAAAAAGATTTGATATCTGATATATCAGAGCCAGTATGCATATGAAATCCTTCTATTTTAATGCCTGTATTTTTTAATATTCTTTTTATATGAGGAATTTGACAATAAGAAATTCCAAATTTAGAATCAATATGACCTACTGAAATTTTTGAATTTCCTCCTGCCATAATATGCGGATTAATTCTTATTCCTATAGAATAATTTGGATGACATTCTCCAAATTGTTCTAAAACTGATAGATTATCTAAGTTAATTCTAACTCCAAAATCAACAGCTTTTGTGATTTCTTGAAAAGAAACACAATTAGGAGTAAATATAATTTTTTTAGGATGAAATCCTGCTTTTAATCCTAATTCTACTTCTTGTATAGACACTGCATCCAATCCACTTCCTAACTTTTGAAAAAATTTTAATATATTTAGATTTGTATTAGCTTTACAAGCATAATTAATTATTAAATTTTCAATTCCACTGAAAGAATTTTTCATTTTTATATATTGTTTCTTCATTTTATATGAATCGTATATATAAAGTGGAGTTCCATATTTTTTTGTTAATTTAATTAAATATTCTTTATGAAATTGAAAATTTTTATCTCTTAATTCATTCATATACAATAAAATAAACAAAATTTATTCAAATAATTTATTTATAATAAAGACAGATGAATCACATCATTCATATTTCTAACATAATCAAATGTTAATCCTTTTAAATGTTCTGATTTAATATCATCTACATCTTTTTTATTTTCCTGTGAAAGAACGATTTCTTTAATATTTGCACGTTTAGCTGCTAAAATTTTTTCTTTGATTCCACCCACAGGAAGAACCTTTCCTCTTAAGGTTATTTCTCCTGTCATAGCCAAATGAGGTTTTAATTTTCTTTTTGTAAAAATTGAAACTAAAGAAGTTAACATTGTAATTCCTGCAGATGGTCCGTCTTTTGGAACAGCTCCTTCAGGAACATGAACATGTATATTTTTTTCATCAAACATGATAGGATCTATATTAAATTCTTTATAATTAGATTTAATATACTGTAAAGCAATCGTTGCAGATTCTTTCATTACTTCTCCTAAATTTCCAGTGATGCTTAAATTACCTTTTCCTTTAGATAAACTAGATTCAATATATAAAATATCTCCTCCAAAATTAGTCCATGCTAAACCTGTAACTACTCCCGGAACATTATTTCCTTCATAACGATCCGGATCATTTGGTATTCCGAGAATATTTTCTATTTTTTCAATACTTAAACGTTTCACATATTTTTTATTCATAGCAATATGTTTAGCTACATAACGTGCTAATTTTGCAATATGTTTTTCCAGTGTTCTTAAACCAGATTCTCTGGTATAACTTTCAATTATTTTTTCTATTTGTTTCGTTCCAAGTATTAAATCTGATTTTCTTAATCCATTTTCTTTTAGTTGTTTATTAAGTATATGTTTTTTTACGATTTGTGTTTTTTCTTCTACTGTATATCCATTCATTTCTATAACTTCCATTCTATCTACTAGAGCCGGTTGTATATGAGAAAGAGAATTTGCTGTAGCAAGAAATAGTACTTTTGATAAATCATAACCCATTTCCAAAAAATTATCATAAAAAGAAGTATTTTGTTCAGGATCTAAAACTTCTAACATAGCTGAAGAAGGATCTCCATTTGTTCCTAAACCTATTTTATCTATTTCGTCTATTACAAAAACAGGATTAGAAGTTCCTACTTTTCGTATAGACTGTAAAAGACGACCAGGCATCGCTCCTATATAAGTTCTTCTATGTCCGCGTATTTCAGATTCATCGTGTAATCCTCCTAAAGAAATACGTACATATTTTCTTTTCAATGCGGTAGCTATAGATCTTCCTAAGGAAGTTTTACCTACTCCAGGTGGTCCATAAAAACATAAAATAGGAGAACGCATATCGCCTCTTAGTTTTAAAACGGCTAAATATTCTATAATACGTTCTTTAACTTTTTCTAGTCCATAATGATCTCTATCTAATATTTTTTGTGCATATTCTAAATCAAAACTATCTTTTGAATACTTTCCCCAAGGGAGGTCGATCATTAATTCTAAATAATTTCTCTGTACTGTATATTCAGGCATTTGAGGATTAATTCTCTGCATTTTAAGTAATTCTCTATCAAATTGTTTTTTTGCTTCTTTTGGCCATTTTTTTCTAGATGCTTTCACGCGCATTTCATCAATTTCTTTTTCATAAGAAATATCTCCTAATTCTTCTTGTATAGCTTTAATTTGTTGATGTAAAAAATATTCTCTTTGTTGTTGATCCATATCACTTCGAACACGAGATTGAATATCATTTTTTAATTTAATTTGTTGATGTTCTACGTTTAAAAAACGTAATGTTTCCATAGCCCTCTTTTTTAAATCATCGTATTCCAATAACTTTTGCTTATCTCTAGTAGATAAATTCATATTTGCCGCTACAAAATTTATTAAAAAAGAAGGACTTTCTATATTTCTAATAGCAATACTCGCTTCTGATGGAATATTAGGATTGTCCTGAATAATTTTTATAGCAATTTCCTTTATTGATTCTACTAATGCAAGATATTCCTTATCCTTGCAGGAAGGTTTGTTTTCTTCTAATGCTATAATTTCTGCTTTGAAATATGGATCATTTTGAATAAATCGATTAACTCTAAATCTTCTTTTTCCCTGTAAAATAACAGTAGTGTTCCCATCAGGCATTTTTAATAGTTTCAATATTTTAGCAACTGTACCAACAGAATATAGGTCTTTTTCACTGAGGTTTTCTATCCCAGAATTTTTTTGTGTTAATACTCCAACTGTTTTATCAAATCCATAAGCATCTTGCAATAATTGAATAGAGCCACTTTTTCCTGCTATAATTGGAAAAACAATTCCGGAATACAAAACCATGTTTTTGACTGTTAAAATACATAATTGTTCAGGAACTTCGTCTTTAAGCAATTGATCCTCTTCGTCTTGACTCATTAGGGGGATAAACTCAGCTTCAGATTCGAATCCAGATTCTGTAAATATATTTTTTAATAACATAAAAAGAATAGATTTCTTACTTAAATGATGTATGAATATATGAATCCTGTGATGCATGAATTCATATCAAAATTACTCTCATCACTTAAGAACTTAAGAATTAAATATACTGTTTTCTATATGAAAAACAAAACCATCTTCATGGATAAGAGAATCATCTAAAATTTGATTTATTTCTTTTTTCTTTCTTCTTTTAAAAGGTTTAAAAAAACATTTTCTTCTAATATTTTTATATTATCATTTTCCATACTTTTTTTAAGCTTGGATCCAAAGTTTTTTCCAACTATTATAAAATTAATTTTACTGTTAACAGTATTGTAGACATTCCCTCCTAGTTCTTCTACTATTTTTTTTGCTCTATAACGAGTCATTGAATATATTTTTCCTGTAAAAACAAAAGATTTTCCTTTAAAAAAAGAAGAGGATTGATTATTTTTGTTAGTATCTTTAGAAAAAGACAATCCATATTTCATTAAAGTCATAATTTCATGTTTATTTTCATCATCTGAAAAATAAGAAATTATACTTTCTGCAATTTCCTTTCCCACTCCTGGAATGGAAATCAAATATTGATAATTTGCATGCATTAAAGAATTAATATCTAAAAAATGTTCGGATAATTTATTTGAAATAAATTCTCCTACATGAGGAATTCCTAGAGCATAAAGAACTTTATTAAAATGATTATCATATTTTGATTTTTTAATATTTCCAATAATATTATCAGCTAATTTAGCTTGAATTCTATTTATTTGAATAAGTTCCTCTTTTTTCAATTCGTATAAATTATAAAAATTATATAGTAACCCCTTTTTATATAATTTTTCTATCATTTCATGTCCAATTTTTTGAATGTTCATAGCCTTTTCACTAACAAAGTGTTTTATCTTTTCTATTCTTTGAGAAGAGCAATTTTTATTTATACAGTATAATAATTCTTTTCTTCTTCTTAAAGAAGAGTTACATGATGGACAATTTTTTAAAAAAAAAACAGGAAATGATTGATTCGATCTTTTTTCCTTATTTATGTCTGTTATTTTAGGAATAACATTACCTGCTTTTTCTAATAGAAGTGAATCTCCATGATGGAGATCTATTTTTTGGATAAATTTTCTATTATAGAGAGATACTCTTTTAATTGTACTTCCAGAAATAAGTATAGGATTTACATTAGCCACAGGAGTAACAATTCCAGTTCTTCCAACTTGGAATGTTACACTTAATAATTTTGTTTCAGATAATTTTTCTGGTCTAAATTTGTAAGCAATAGCCCACCGTGGATATTTACTAGTAAATCCTAAAATGGATTGTTTTTTATATTCATTGACTTTAATGACTATTCCATCTATATGATATGGGAATTTTTCATTTTTAAGATCATTTATCGAATGAAAAACTTCTTCTATATTTTTACAAAAACGTGCTTCTGGAATTCGAAATCCCCATTCTTTTATATATTTTAGAGATTCATATTGCGTATCAAAAGGGAATTTTTTTCCTTCAACATTGAATGCAATACAGAACAAATTTCTTTGACGTACTTCCTCTTTGTTGTGAATCTTAAGTGTTCCACTAGCCGTATTTCTTGGATTATTATAAGGAGGTTTTCCATTTATCACTCGTTTTTTATTTATTTCTAAAAAATTCTTTTTGGTAAGAAAAATTTCTCCGCGTATTTCAAGATATGAAGGATAATTATTCCCTATTAGTTTTAAAGGAATATATTTTATGGTTTTGATATTTTCCGTGACATTTTCTCCCTTTTTTCCATTACCGCGAGTAATTGCTTTTATTAAAAAACCGTTTTTATAAATTAAGTTAATAGATACTCCATCATATTTAGGTTCACATACGAAGGATAAAGGATGGGTTAATTTCCTAATTTTTTTCCACCAATTTATTAACTCTTCTTTAGAATAAGTATTTTGAAGAGAATACATTCTATATTTATGATAAGATGAATCTATAGAAAAATGTTTATGGATTTCTGTTCCAACTTTTAATGTTGGAGAATCTGGACTATAAAATTCAGGATACTTTTTTTCCAAAAAAAATAATTTCTCTAATTTTTTATCAAAATGATAATCGGATATATCAGAAATATCCGAATTATAATATTTATGATTAAAATAAGATAATTCTTTTCTTAGATTGGATATTTTTTTTTCTATTTCTTTTTTATTCATTTAATTTTATATTGCGTAATATACTGCACGAATCATTCTAAAAAAACCTCGAAAATCTTTTCTGATTTCTATATTTAAAAATCCTATTTTTTTTAGAAATTTTACAATATCTAGATAGATAAATTGGTTTATTTCGAAATAAACATAAATTATTCCAGTCAATTTTTTTTTTATCCAAAAAGAAATTTTTCTGTAGAAAATTAGTGGATCATCATCTGGTACAAATAAAGCTTGAAAAGGTTCATATTGAATAATGTTTGGATGTAGTAATTTTTTTTCAGATAGTCTAATATAAGGAGGATTGCTTATGACTATATTAATAGGATATTTATTTTTTCTTGAAACAGAAATAGAGTCTTCTAAAATATTAATTTTTTGAAATGTAATTTTTACATTATGTAGTTTTGCATTATTACTGGCTATATCAATAGATTTTTGACAAAAATCTATTGCGTGAATTTGTCCAATATCAGGATTTTTTTTTTTAAGGCAATACTAATACATCCACTTCCTGTTCCAATATCGAATATTTGAACATTTTTTGTATTTTTGTTGTTTTGCAAAACCCAATATACAAGTTCTTCTGTTTCTGGTCTTGGAATAAATACTTTCTCGTTAACTAAAAATTCCATATTAAAAAAATATGATTTTCCAATAACATATTGGATTGGCCTATTTTTTTTTAATTCCCACAATTTTTTTATCAAAGTTTCGTAAACTAAAAAATTAATTTTTTCCTTTCTACTTAATTGTAATAAAATAGTTGTTTTGTCACATTTAAAAATATGGGTCATTAGTAAAAAAAAAATGCTTTCTATTTCTTTTGGATCATCATATGAATTTTTAAGAGTTTTTTTAAAAAAAAAATAAAACTTATCAAAACTTCTTTTCATAACTTGGATTAGTTGAAATTATTTTGAATAAAAAATACTTTTATTTTTAATAAAAATTACTATACTAACTAATGATCTAGTTTATATTTTTAAGTGTTGTTTTTTATTTTTATTCTATAAAATGTTAGATTTAAACGACGATACCATTGTTGCTTTAGCAACTCCTATTGGTACTAGTGCAATTTCTGTTATTCGAATTTCCGGAAAAAATTCCATATCGATTGTTGAAAATATATTTATTCCTGTTAAACAGGGAAAAAAATTGAAAAATCAATCTACACATACTATCCATTTAGGATATCTTGTAGAAGAAGATAAAGATTTATTAGATCAAGTATTAATTTCCATTTTTAAATCTCCTTTTTCTTATACAGGAGAAAATATGATAGAAATTTCTTGTCATGGATCTTATTATATCCAACAAAAAATTTTACAATTATTAATTAGAAAAGGAACACGTTTAGCTCGTCCTGGAGAATTTACATTTCGTGCTTTCTTAAATAATAAAATAGATTTATCACAAGCCGAAGCTATAGCTGATTTAATTTTATCTGAAAATAAAGTACACCATGGAATTTCTTTACAACAAATAAAAGGAAAATTATCTGATAATATTAAAAATTTAAGTAAAGAATTATTAAACTTCGTTTCTTTGTTGGAACTTGAATTAGATTTTTCTGAAGATAATTTAATGTTTTCCAATCGAAAAGAACTTATTTTATTTTTAAAAAAATTGGGAAATACTTTAAAAGATTTAATTGAATCTTTTTCATTAGGTAATGCTATTAAAAAAGGGATAAACGTAGTGATCGTTGGAGAATCCAATGTAGGAAAATCTACTTTTTTTAATCAAGTAATTCAAGAGGATCGTTCTATAATATCCCATATGAAAGGAACAACTAGAGATTGTATAGAAGGAGAGATTGTTTTAAATGGAATTCTTTTTCATTTTTTTGATACAGCAGGGATGAGGAATACATTAAATCCAATAGAAGTTATTGGAATTAAAAAGGCAATTAAAAAAATGAAAGAATCTCAAGTAATATTATATATTTTTGATTCTTCAAAAAAGAAGAAAAATAAAAAAATCGTTAATGATATTAAAAATATTAAAAAAAAATACCCATTAAAAGATCTATTTGTGATAGCGAATAAATCAGATTTATCATGTTGTTTACATAATTTTGATAAAATTAAATCAAAAACTGATTTTTTATTTGAAATTTCTGCAAAAAATCAGAAAGAAGTAAAAAAAATATTGGATACTTTGAGTAAGTTATTCTTTGATAGGTTAAAAAAGAAAAAAATAATTATTACCCAAAATAGGCATTATGAATCTTTAAAACTTTCGTTAAAAGAAGTTTTGTTGGCTTATGATGCTTTAAAAAAAGAATTATCAGAAGATTTAGTTTCAATCCATATTAGAGAAGCATTACGTTATTTAGGAGAAATAACGGGAGAAATAACAAATGAAGATATATTAAAAAATATTTTTTCTAAATTTTGCATTGGTAAATAATATATTTAGATTCAATAATTATTTTTATTCTATGTTAAATAATTTTGTAAGAGTTCGTTTTGCCCCTAGTCCTACAGGTCCACTTCATTTAGGTGGAGTTAGAACTGCATTATATAATTATCTCTTTGCTAAGAAACATGGAGGAACATTTATTCTTAGAATAGAAGATACTGATCAAAAAAGATTTATTCCCAATTCTGAATCATATATTATTGAAACATTGAAATGGTGTAAAATAGAACCTGATGAAGGTGTAGGATATGGAGGAGATTATTTTCCTTATTATCAATCTAAAAGACATAATATTTATCATTATTATATTGATAAATTATTAAAAAATGGAGATGCTTATTATGCTTTTGATACAGATTCAGATCTTAATAAAAAAAGGAAAGAATATAACGATCGTGGACTAACTTTTTCTTATAATTATCAAAATAGAATGAGCTTGAAAAATTCTTTAAATATGACGGAAAAAGAGTTGTATGATCAGTTAAAACATTCTTCTTATGTTGTCAGATTTAAAGTAAAACCTGGAGAAAAATTCAATATATATGATCTTATTCATGGAAATATTATTGTAAACACAGACTATTTAGATGATAAAATTTTGTTAAAATCAGATGGAATAGCTACTTATCATTTAGCTAATACAATAGATGATCATTTAATGAAAATCACTCATGTTTTGAGAGGAGAAGAATGGCTTTCATCTATGTCTTTTCATATATTGTTGTATAAATCTTTTGGTTGGATACCTCCTAATTTTGCACATTTACCTTTAATTTTAAGAAAAGATGGGAAAGGAAAAATAAGCAAAAGAAACGTAGATAATAAAATTTCAGATTTTCCTATATTTCCTATTCAATGGAA
The DNA here is from genome assembly GCF_014251995.1 of Blattabacterium cuenoti. Lineage (GTDB taxonomy): Bacteria > Bacteroidota > Bacteroidia > Flavobacteriales > Blattabacteriaceae > Blattabacterium > Blattabacterium cuenoti_AE. The sequence goes on along the minus strand of NZ_CP059205.1, from coordinate 312,735 downwards.
GGTTCCAAATACTAAAACTATTATTCCAGGATATAGAGAGTTAGGTTATTTTCCGGAAGCATTTGTGAATATGTTAGCTTTTTTAGGATGGAACCCCGGAACGAAAAATGAAATTTTTTCTTTACAAGAATTAATAAATTCTTTTTCTTTAGAAAAAGTTACTAAGTCTAGTGCTTATTTTGATATAAAGAAAGCGAATTGGTTTAATAAAAAATATTTGAATAAAAATAAAGAAAAAATTTTTTTAGCTCTTTTAAAAGAATTAAATAAACGTTCACTGAAATACAAAAAAAACTTTATATGGAAGATTATTGATATGATAATTGATCGAATAAATTTTATTCATGAAATATGGGAACATTCCTTTTATTTTTTCATTTCTCCTAGTTATTATGATATTAATTTTTTCAAAAAAATATGTAATGAAAAATCTCTTTTACAATTAGAGAGGTTAAAAATATTATTAACTAATATAAGTCCATTTACATATAAAAATTTGAAATATTTTTTCTTTAAAAAACAAGAAACAAATAAAAATAAATATGAAGTTATGCAACTACTTCGTTTTTCTTTAGTTGGTATTTTAAAAGGAATTGATGTTTTCATTATTATTGAGATTTTAGGAAAAAAAGAAAGTAAACAACGTATAGATAACTTAATATCTAAAATTAAAGAAAAAATCAGAACGTTTTTTTTGAAAAAAGAACATAAAAATATAGATTTACATTAGTTTAATTAGTTAAATTAATTAATGTGCTTAAACATTACGAAAATATCATGATAATCACACCTATATTATCTGATGATCAAGCAAAGGAAACAGCAAAAGAATATGAAGATTATCTGATTAAAAAAAAAGGAAAAATTATTTATCAGGAACACTGGGGGCTGAAAAAACTGGCTTATCCTATTCAAAAAAAACAAAGTGGTTGTTATCATTTGTTTGAATTTTTATTAAAATCTGATTTGGTATCTGATTTAGAATTGAGATTAAGACAAGATGAACGCATATTACGTTTCTTAACTGTTAAATTAAATAAATTTGGAATAAAATATGCAGAAAGAAGAAGAAATAAATTTTCGAAAAAAAATGAAAAGTAATCAACTAGAGGAATATAATCAAAATACAAAAAAACAAGATAGCGATTTAAGATATTTATCTCCTATTAAAATAGAAACAAAAGTAGATAAAAAATATTGTTATTTTGAAAAAAGAAATATCAAATATATAGATTATAAAGATCCTACATTCTTAATTAAATTTTTGAATGCGCAAGGAAAAATATTACCAAGACGCATTACAGGTTCTTTGCAAAAGAATCAAAATAAATTAAATGCAGCTATTAAAAGATGTAGACAAATCGGACTTTTACCTTTTGTAACAGATGATCTAAGATAAAATAAAGGATAGGATAAAATGAAAATAATTTTAAAAAAAGATATAGAAAATTTAGGTTTTCAATATGATGAATTAGATGTTAAACCTGGTTATGCTAGAAATTATTTAATCCCTAAAGGATATGCTATTTTAGCATTACCTGGAATTGTAAAAAATACGCTCGAAATATTGAAACAAAGATCTAGAAAAAAAAGTTTTTTAATTGAAAAATCGAAAGAAATAGAAAATAAATTAAAAAAATTAACTGTTAAAATACCGGTTAAAGTTGGAAAAGGTGGAAAAATATTTGGTTCTATTAATAGTCAAAAACTTGTGAATATATTGAATGAAAAGGGAATTTCTATAGATAAGAAATTTATTAGAATCCCTGGGAATAAATCTATTAAAACAATAGGAAAACATCAAGTAAGTATAAGATTACATCATCAACGTGTATTTATGTTTACTTTTGAAGTATTAGCCTCTTCCTAAAAAAAAATTATTGAAAATATCATATAATAATAACAAATTTAGAAAAATAATTATAATTGTAATTAACCAAGACGATATTTTCAAAATTGGACCATTTACAAATATTCCCATTTTATCTAAATCTCCTGTAAAACATACTAATGGAATAATAGCAAAAATTAGTTGTATTGATAAAATTATTTGACTTATTATTAATAATTCTGCTGTTCCTTTTTCTCCATAAATAATAGATGCTATCATAGCTGGAACAATAGCAATTAGTCTTGTTATTAGTCTTCTTATCCAAGGTTTTAATCTAATATTTAAAAAACCTTCCATAACTATTTGTCCAGCTAAGGTTCCAGTTAATGTAGAATTTTGTCCAGAGGCAAGCAAGGCTAGAGCAAAAAAAACTCCAGCAAGACTAGATCCTAATATGGGAGTTAAAAGTTTGTGTGCTTGCATAATATCTGCTACCTCTGTATGTCCAGATTTATGAAAAGTGGCTGCAGATATAATTAATATAGCTGCGTTAATAAAAAACGCTAAAGATAAAGATAAAGTACTATCTATGGTTGCATATTTTATAGCCATTTTTTTTCCTTCATCAGTACGTGGATAATCTCTAGTTTGTATAATACTTGAATGAAGGTATAGATTATGAGGCATAACTGTAGCACCTAATATTCCGATAGATATATAAAAAGAATGTGAATTTTTAATGATTTCTAAATCAGGAATAATTCCTCTTAATATAGGTAAAATATCTGGTTTTGAACTAATTATTTCGAAAGTAAAACAAATTAAAATTGTAAATATCAAAGCAGCCACCACACCTTCAATATATCTAAATCCTTTGGATTGAAAAAACAAAATTATTAAAACATCAATAACTGTGATTAACACTCCCCATGTGATAGGTAGTCCAAAAAGTAGTTTTAATGCTAACACTGATCCAATTATCTCGGCTAAATCACAAGCAGATATGGCTATTTCACATAAAATCCATAATACAAAATTAATAAAAGGTGGATAATGATCTCTGCATGCTTGGGCTAAATCCCTTTCACAAACAATTCCTAATTTTAAAGCTAAATGTTGTAATATAATAGCGAAAAAATTGGATATAAAAATAACGGATAAAAGCATATAACCAAATTTTGAACCTCCAGCTATATCTGTAGCCCAATTTCCTGGATCCATATATCCTACAGCAATTAATAATCCTGGTCCAGTGAAAGCAAAAACTTTTTTCCATATTCCTTTTTTTTGAGGAACAGAAACGGAAGAAAAAACCTCTGAAAGGGAAGCTTTGTTGTTATTATTCCTCCATCCTGTAGATGATTTATTTTTTATCATATAAAATAATAGAATATGAAAATAAAAATATAAAGTTAACCGTTTTAATCTTTTTTTTTTGATTCATAATTTTAACCTATTTTTTATTTTTACTTTAGTCATTTCACCTAATCTAAATATAACTAATGCAATATTGTAACTATGAAATTTATAAATTTTTATTTTTTCATAGAAAAAAAGATATAAATTGCATTAAATAGAATAATATATTATATTTGTTCTAATTTTTCCGCATAATCAATAATGAAACTTTCTGATTTCACAAGTGATTCAAATTTTCTTTAGTTTCATGAAAAAAATAGCGATACAAGGAGTTAAAGGATGTTTTCATCATGAGGCTGTTTCTAGATATTTCAAAGGATGTAATTATAAGTTGATAGAATGTTCTTCTTTTAGGAAATTAGCTTCTTACGTTGCGAAATCTAGTGTAGACATTGGAGTTATGGCTATAGAAAATAGTATAGCGGGGACAATATTAACCAATTATAGTCTTTTGTCTGAATATGATTTAAAGATAGTAGGAGAGATTTATATTCCTATAAAACATCATTTAATGGCTTATCCAGGACAAAATATAGAAGGTATTAAAGAAATTTATTCTCATCCTATGGCTATTTTGCAATGTGAATTATTTATAGATGCACATCCTTATATAAGAATATTTGAATATTCAGATACAGCTGCTGCTGCCAAATATATTTCTAAATGTAAGAAAAAGGGGATAGCAGCTATAGCATCTGAAAATGCTGCTAAAGAATATGGATTAGAAATTCTTTCTAAGAATATACAGACTATAAAAAGTAATTTTACGAGATTTTTTATTATTAAAAATTATTGTAAACAAAAAAATATTTCTTTTAATAAAGCTTCATTAAGATTAAAAATTCTACATGCTACTGGAAGTTTGTCTCAAATATTGAAATTTATATCTAGTCTTGGAATAAATATGACAAAAATACAGTCTATTCCTATAATACAAAGACCTTGGGAATATTCCTTTTATGTGGATATTATATTTAACAATATAAAATCTTATGAAAAGATGAAAAAACATATTCAAAAAATACCTTGTCTTCATAAATTATCTATTATGGGAGAATACAAAAATGGTAGAATTAAATCTTGAATAATTATTCATTGTATAATAAATAATCAATAATCTAATGATTGTAGTTTCAAAAAAAATGCATAAAATATCGGAATACTTTTTTTCAGAAAAAATGAAGGAGATTAACCACCTTAAAGAAAAAGGAATAGAAATTATTAATTTGGGAATTGGAAATCCAGACTTACTTCCTCCAAAAAAAGTTATAAGTAAAATGAAAAAAGCATCAGAGCTGAATTATGCAAATACTTATCAAAGTTATATTGGAATAGAGAAGCTTCGTAAAGCTATTTCTGATTGGTATGAAAAAAAATATCGAGTTAATGTAAATCCGAAAAATGAAATTTTGCCATTAATGGGTTCTAAAGAAGGAATTATGCATATAAGCATGTCTTATTTAAATAAAGGAGATAAAGTATTAATACCAAATCCTGGATATCCTACTTATTCATCTATATCAAATCTTTTAGAAGTAGGAATTATTTATTATAATCTTTATGAAAATGAAAATTGGGTTCCTAACATTCATTTATTGGAAAAAATAAATGATCTTAAAAAGATCAAAATTATGTGGATTAATTATCCTCATATGCCAACTGGAGCAAAAATCACTTTGGAGAAGTTAGAAGAAATTGTTTTTTTTGCAAAAAAAAATTGTATTTTACTTGTTCATGATAATCCTTATAGTTTTATATTAAACAATGAACGTCCATTAAGTATTTTTAATGTAAAAGGTTCTAAAGATATAGCTCTAGAATTAAACTCGTTAAGTAAAAGTTACAATATGCCAGGGTGGCGTGTAGGAATGGTCATAGGAAAAAAGGAATTTATTAAAAACATATTAAAAGTAAAAAGTCAAATGGACTCTGGAATGTATTATCCCATTCAAATTGGAGCTATAGAGGCTATGAACCACAATTCAGAATGGTTTAATGAAATTAATATAAAATATTCCAAACGAAGAAAAATAGTATGGGAAATATGTGATTATCTAAATTTGAAATATACAAAAAAAAATTCTGGAATATTTGTTTGGTCAAAAATAACTGGATTAGAAAAAGATGATTCTGTATGGTCGGATAATTTTCTGAAAAAATATCACATATTTGTTACTCCAGGAAGAGTTTTTGGAAATAATGGAAAAGGATATTTAAGATTTTCTATTTGTTGTCCAACAGAATTATTAGAACAAGCAAAAAATAGAGTTTTTTCATCATGAATATTGGAATTATAGGATTAGGATTAATTGGAGGATCTATTGGTTTAGGTTTGAGAAAATCAAACTTTGTAAAGAAATTTTTTGGAGCAGATTTAAATCAAAATAATGCTTCATATGCGATTAAAACCGGAATAGTAGACGAAGTAATCTCTTTGAAAGATTTAATTGTTAAATCTTCAGTAATTATTTTATCTATACCGGTAGACGAAATAAAAAAAATACTTCCAACAATCTTGGATAAAGCTAATGAGGATACAGTAATTTTAGATACTGGATCTACTAAATATGATATTTGCAATAAAGTCTCTTCTCATCCAAAAAGAAATCGATTTGTAGCAACACATCCTATTGCAGGAATTGAACATTCTGGCCCTACTTCAGCATATCCTAATCTTTTTTATAAAAAAAATTGCGTTATTTGTGATTATGAATTGAGCGATACAGATGCAATCTCTGTTGTAAAACGAATTTATTCTATTATGAAAATGCGAATTATTTTTATGAACTCTAAAAAACATGATTTATATATTTCTTATATTTCTCATTTACCTCATGTTGTTTCCTTTACTTTAGCTAATACAGTTTTAAAAAAATTTCAAAATGAAGAAAAAATATTTGATAATATGATGGGGAGTGGATTGAGTTCTACTACACGTTTAGCAAAAAGTAAATCTGAAACGTGGTTGCCTATTTTTATTTCTAATAGAGAAAATATAATTAAATCTATGGAATTTTATATTGATTATTTAGAAAGATTTCGTAATTATTTAATAAATAAAAAATTTCATAAAATAGATCAGTATATAAAAAAGGCTAACAAAATAAAAAATATGTGTAAAATAAATGTATAGTAATGGAAAAAATCAATAATAGCATAGATAGATCCTGGATTGATAAATTTAAAAAACCTTTAATTATATCTGGTCCTTGTAGTGCAGAAAGCGAAAAACAAATAATAGAAACAGCTAAAAGATTAGATACTTCTTCTGTTCAAATATTTAGAGCGGGAATTTGGAAGCCTAGAACAAAACCCAATAATTTTGAAGGAATTGGTGAAAAAGGGCTTGAATGGCTTCGTAAAGTTAAAAAAAATACTGGATTAATGATAGCTACGGAAGTAGCTAATGAAGAACATGTTAAGCTAGCTATATCTTTTGAAGTTGATGTCCTTTGGATAGGCGCTAGAAGTACTGCTAGTCCTTTCACTATTCAGAATATAGCAGATGCTTTGGAAAAAGCAAATGATAAAATTGTTTTAGTAAAAAATCCAATTCATCCTGATGTAGAATTATGGATAGGAGCCTTAGAACGACTTTTGGGTAGAGGGATTAAAAAACTGGGCGTAATACATCGTGGATTTTATACTTACAAAAATTCTAAATACCGTAATCAACCTAATTGGAGCACTTTATTAAGTTTCAGAAATATTCTTCCCAGAATACCTATTATATGTGATCCTTCACATATTTGTGGAAATAAAGAAGGAATTTTTGATATAGCAAAGAAAGCTTATTATTTTCAACATGAAGGATTAATGATAGAAAGCCATTACGATCCTGATAACGCTTGGAGTGATTCTCAACAACAAATAACACCAGAAGAGCTTTTAATAATGTTAAGTAAATTAACAAATATTAAAGATAAATTTTCTAAAAAAAGTCAAATAAATTTAGACTATTTCAGAATTATCATTGATGAAATAGACGAAAATATTATTTCTCTTTTATCAGAAAGAATGAATACTTCAAAGAAATTAGGGGCTCTAAAAAAATCTTTAGATATAGATATTATTCAACCAAACAGATGGAATTCTATTATGAATAAATCTATTTTTTTAGGAAAAAAATTAGGACTCGATGAAAAGTTTCTTAAAGAACTTTTTAAAGTTTTACATCAGGAATCTATTAAAATTCAAAATCAAATCAGATAAAATAATTTATTTAATAAATTAACTTAAACTTAAATAACTCAGTCACTAAAAAAAATGGCTTATTTATTTACCAGTGAATCTGTTTCGGAAGGACATCCTGACAAAATTTCAGATCAAATATCTGACTCTATATTAGATCATTTCTTGGCTTATGATCCAAATGCAAAAGTAGCCATAGAAACCTTAGTAACCACAGGTCAGATTATTATAACTGGAGAAGTTAATTCTAAAACTTGGGTGAATGTTCAAAGAATATCACGTGATGTTCTTAGAAAAATAGGATATACCAAAAATGAATATAGATTTAATGCGGATTCTTGTGGAATTATCTCTTCTATTCAAGAACAGTCTTTAGATTTATTAGAAGGAATTGTTAGATCAAAAAAAGAAGATCAAGGATCTGGTGATCAAGGAATTGTTTTTGGATATGCAGTAAAAGAAACTGAGAATTATATGCCTTTAACATTGGAAATTTCACATCATATCTTAAAAGAACTTTCATTCATTCGAAATGAAGGGGAAAAAATGACTTACTTACGTCCAGATGCAAAATCACAAGTAACTTTAGAATATTCTGAAAATAACGTTCCGTTACATGTTCACACTATTGTAATTTCAACTCAACATGATGAATTTGACACAAAAGAAAAAATGCAAAAGCGTATTATACAAGATGTTATTAATATTCTGATTCCAAGAGTAAAAAAAAATATGAAATTTAAAAATATAAAGGATTTATTCACAAATAGAACAAAATATTACATTAATCCTACAGGAAAATTTGTTACTGGAGGTCCCCATGGGGATACTGGATTGACTGGAAGAAAAATTATCGTAGATACTTATGGAGGAAGAGGATCTCATGGAGGAGGCGCGTTTTCTGGAAAAGATCCATCCAAAATGGATAGATCTGGAGCTTATGCAGCTAGACATATAGCTAAAAATCTTGTTGCAGCAGGAGTTTCAGATGAATTGTTGATACAGATATCTTATGCAGCAGGAATTTCCGAACCAATTGGTATTTTTGTTAATACTTACGGAAAGTCCAAAATAAATAATAAAATAATAGTATCTAATATTAATAAAATTTTTGATTTACGTCCTTATGCTATAGAAAAAAGATTAAAATTACGTAAACCAATATATATAGAAACATCTGTATATGGACATATGGGAAAAGATCCAAAAAAAGTATACAAATCTTTTTTAGATATGAAAGGAAATAAAAAAAAACATAAAGTGGAACTTTTTACTTGGGAAAAGTTAGATTATTTATCTTTAATAAAGGAAATTTTTAATATAAAATTAAAAAAATAAGTATTTTATTTATGTCTTATGACAAATCTTACAATTTATTAAAAGGAAAAAAAGGAATTATTTTTGGAGCTTTTGATGAAAATTCTATTGCATGGAAAGTTGCAGAACGTGCTTATAAAGAAAAAGCTTCTTTTGTATTAACCAACACACCAGCTTCTTTAAGAGTTGGTAAAATCCAAGAATTATCTAAAAAGACAAATTCTATAGTTATTTCAGCAGATGCTACCTCAATATGCGATCTTAATATTTTATTTGAAAAAACATTAGATCATTTTGGAGGTAAAATAGATTTTTTATTGCATTCTATAGCCATGTCTATTAATATACGAAAAAAATTAGCATATCCTTCTTTAAATTATGAATTTTTAAGAAAAGGATGGGAAATATCTGCTGTATCTTATCATAAGATAATGCAAACTGCTTGGAATAAAAAGGCGATGAATAGGTGGGGGTCTATTGTAGCTATAACGTATATTGCTTCTCAACGAAGTTTTCCATTTTATGGAGATATGTCTGACTATAAGTCTTATTTAGAAAGTATTACACGAAATTTTGGATATTATTGGGGAGTCAAAGAAAAAGTTAGAGTTAATACAGTATCACAATCTCCTAGTGTCACTAGATCAGCAAAATCTATAGAAGGATTTGATAAATTTCTAGTTTTTTCAGAAAAAATGTCTCCACTAGGAAATGCTACTGCGGAAGATTGCGCTAATTATATAATTACGTTATTTTCAGATCTAACAAGAAAAGTAACCATGCAAAATCTTTATCATGACGGAGGTTTTTCAAATACTGGAATTCATGAATCCACACTAATATGATTTCATAAAATCACTAAAATTTACTAATATTATTTTTTTTGAATTGAAATATTTTTAGTATGAGAAAAATTTTAGCTCCATCTTTACTTTCAGCTGATTTAGCTTTTTTACATCGTGATATAAAAATGTTAAACGAAAGTGAATCAGATTGGTTTCATATTGATATCATGGATTCCTCTTTTGTTCCTAATATTTCTTTTGGATCCTTATTTGTTAAACATGTAAAAAAATATGCAAAAAAACCTCTTGATGTTCATTTAATGATACTACAACCAGAAAAATATATTGAACAATATAAAAATTCTGGAGCAGATCATTTACATATTCATTATGAGGCTTGTATTCATCTTAATAGGACTATTTCTGCTATTAAAAAATGTGATATGAAAGTAGGTGTAGCTATTAATCCACATACTCCAATATTTCTTTTGAAAGATGTTATTAAAGACATAGATTTTGTTTTATTAATGAGTGTTAATCCTGGTTATAGTGGACAAAAATTTATTAGACAAACATATCAAAAATTAGAAGAGACTAAGGATTTAATTTTAAAAAAAAATTCTTCCACTCTTATAGAAGTAGATGGTGGAATTAATTTAGAGAATGCTTCTGTTTTATTTAATAATGGAGCAGATATATTAGTATCTGGGACCACTATTTTTTCTAGTTCTTTTCCAAAAAAAATTATTCACAAAATGAAGTTTTGTAATGATTTCTAAAGAAACTATCAATAAAATACTTTCTGTTTCTTGCATAGAAGATATTATTGGAAATTTCATAGAACTAAAAAAAAGTGGAGTAAATTATAGAGGACTTAGTCCATTTTCTAATGAAAAAACTCCTTCTTTTATAGTTTCTCCAAAAAAAAAAATATGGAAAGATTTCAGTTCTGGAAAAGGTGGAAACATTATTACTTTCCTGATGGAACATGAACATTTCACTTACGTAGAATCATTATTTTATCTTGCTAAAAGATATTCCATTAAAATAAATTATAATAGTTCAATAAAGAAAATTTTCAAAATAAATCATGAAGAACATGAAAAATTGTATACAATACAGGATTATGCGAAACGTTTTTTTATAAATCAACTCTTTTTTACTAGAGAAGGGATGAAAAATGGACTGAATTACTTGATTAAAAAAAGAGGGTTTAACATAAAAGTAATTCATAGGTTTGAATTAGGATACGCTTCTTTTTCTTGGGGATCGTTTACGAAAAAAGCTTTAGAAAAAGGATTTAAAATTAGAGATTTGAAAAAATCAGGGCTAACTATTTATAAAAAATATTCAAATAATTTTTTTGATTGTTTTCGTAAACGCGTTATGTTTCCAATACATAATTTGTCAGGAAAAGTGATAGGTTTTGGTGGTAGAAATATTGAATTTTCAATTTCTACAAAATATAAATATATCAATTCGTCAGAAAGCGACCTATTTCAAAAGAGCAAAATTTTATATGGTTTATTTCAAGCTAAAAGAAACATACTAAAAGAAGATCTTTGTTATTTAGTAGAAGGATATACAGATGTTATTTCTTTACATCAATCTGGGATAAAAAATGTAGTTTCTTCTTCTGGAATTTCACTAACTGTCGAACAGATATTGTTAATTAAAAAATTTACAAAAAACATAGTACTTTTTTATGATGGAGATAGTTCAGGAATTAAAGCCTCTTTAAAAGGAATAAATTTGATTCTAGAACAGGATATGAATCTTCGTATATTGTTTATTTCTGACGGAGAAGATCCAGATTCTATATCTAAAAAATACTCTATTTCTCAACTAAAAAATTTTATAGCAAAAAGAAGTTATAATTTTATTTCTTTTAAAGAAAAAATATATTCTAAATTATATAAAAATGATCCTATTAAAAAATCATATTTTATTTTAAATATTTTGAACAGTATTTCGAAAATATCTAATCTTCTTCAAAGAGAACTCTATTTACAAGAAGCATCGAATATTTTAGATATTCGTCAAGAAATTCTAATTCATGAATTGGAAAAAATAAATAAAAGAAATAAATTAAAAATCATTAGTTTTCAGAGAACTAAGAAAAGTGTAATAGAAAATAAAAAAATTCAAAACCCTCTTTTTATTATTGAAGAAAAATTGATTCAATTAATTTTAAATCATGGGAATAAAATAATAAAAAAAGAAAAACATAATACAACTGTGTTCAAAGAGATATTACATGTTTTCAAACATTGGAATATACGTTTTTCTTTGAATAAAAATCAAGAGATTTTTGATGGAATCTGTTCACAAAAAAATGAAAATAAAACGGATTATTTATTATCAAATAATAAAAAAAATATTTATTCATTGTCTAAATTGTCTAAATGGGATAAAAAAGGAATAAAAGTTACTGATCCAGAGGATAAAATGAATCAATATATAATTGATCTTTTATTAAGATATAAATCTTTATATATTTCAAAATTAATTAGAAAAGAAATTTCTAATTACCGGTTAAATAAAAATAATGATAGAGAATATTTTCTCAAAAAAATTATATATTTAACAAATATAAAAAATAAACTTTACAAAAAGTTACATAGAAATGTGTAATTTCTATCTTTAACAAGATCCCAAAATTTTATTTTGGTAAATAAAAAAAATTTTGAATAAATGAAAACATTAATTTCAAAAAAAGCACCTGACTTTAATTCCAGTGCGGTATTAAATGGGAAAAATATTGTACAAAATTTTTCTTTAGAACAATTTTTTGGTAAAAAATATGTTTTACTTTTTTTTTATCCTAAAGATTTCACTTTTGTCTGTCCAACAGAAATTTATGCATTTCAAGAGAAAATTAAGGAATTTGAGAATAGAAATGTGCAAATTATTGCTGTATCTACAGATACAGAACAATCTCATTGGGCTTGGTTACAAATTCCAAAAGAAAAAGGAGGGATAAATGGAGTGACCTATCCTATCGTTTCCGATATTAATAAAACTATATCATATGATTATGGAGTTTTATCTGGAGATTTCGTTTTCGATAAAAATGAAGGATTGAAAGTTAATGGAGAATTAATTGCTTATAGAGGATTATTTTTAATAGATAAAAAAGGAATCATACGGCATCTTTTAATTAATGATTTTCCTTTAGGTAGAAATATAAATGAATCTATTCGTATGGTAGATGCTATCCAACATTATGAAAAAAGTGGAGAGGTATGTCCAGCAAATTGGAAAAAAGGGAAAAAAGCTATGAAAGCTAATCATAGTGGAATTATCGATTATTTTTCATCTTGATAAAATTGAAAATCGTAAAATGTAAATTTTCTTGAATTGAGATATAATATTCTATTTTTTAAAAAAATTAATGGAAATTAAAGAAATAAAATGGCAAAAAAAAAAGTTGCATTTTATACGATGGGGTGTAAACTTAATTACGCAGAAACCTCTACTATAGCAAGAATGTTTTCTAACTCATATTATCAACATGTTTCTTTCAAAAGTTATGCAGATATTTATATAATTAACAGTTGTTCTGTTACAAAAAAGGCAGAACTTGAATTCAAGTATCTTGTCCGTTCTGCTATGAATAAAAATGCAAAATCTTTTATTATAGCAATAGGGTGTTATGCTCAATTAAATTCTAAGAAAGTTTCTTCTATTTTTGGAGTAGATCTTGTTTTAGGTTCTAAAGAAAAATTTAAAATCATAGATTATATTAATAATGAAAAATTAATATCTAAAAAACATTATCCTAAAATTATTTCAGATACAGAAAAAAAAGATTTTTATTTTCCATCATTTTCTTTTGGAGATAGGACTCGTTCTTTCTTTAAAATCCAAGATGGATGTGATTATAAATGTAGTTATTGTGTTATTCCTATGTCAAGAGGGGTATCTCGTTCTGAGAGTATGGAAAATGTATTAAAAAATATTAAATCCCTTTTTAAAAAAGGTGTAAAAGAAATCGTGTTAACAGGTGTTAATATTGGAGATTATGGAAAAATATATGGAAAAAATAACCGTTTATATACGTTTTTTGACTTAATACAAGCTATAGACAAAATCGAAGAAAAAGGAAGAATACGATTATCTTCTATTGAACCTAATTTATTGAAAAATGAATATATCGAATTTTTTTCCAAAAGCAAACATTTTGTTCCTCATTTTCATATCCCTTTACAATCTGGTAGTAATGAAATTTTGAGAAAAATGCGTAGACGTTATAATCGAGAAATTTATCAAGAAAAAGTTAAAAAAATACAATGTCTTATTCCAGATGCTTATATAGGTTCAGATGTTATTGTTGGTTTTCCTGGAGAAACATACAAGCATTTTTTAGAAACTTATAATTTTTTGAAAAAATTAGAAATTTCATCTTTGCATATATTTACTTATTCTCCTCGTCCAAATACAAGATCCATTATAATGCAAGAACATGTATCTAAAACAATACAATGGAAACGAAATAAAATTTTAAGAAATCTTTCGCAAAAAAAATATCGTTTTTTTTGCGAAAGTCAGATTAACAAAAAAAAAACCGTTTTATTCGAAAACAGTTCTGTAAATAAAGAATATTTGTATGGATACACAGAAAATTATATTAGAACTAAAATTCCGATAAATTCATATAATTTATTGTTGTATAGAAATACATTACAAAATGTTTTAATCAAAGAAATAGATAAAGATGGAGTTCTAATAGTAGAACCCATAAATAAACTATAAATAATTTTTTTGTTTATGTAACAGAAACAAATTCTACATTAAATATTTCTTGAAAAGATTTTTTTACCATTTTTTTTACTTCTTTTAAAGAAAGATCTCTTTTTTTCAATTCTTTTTTAAGAGAAGTAACTTCCTGATTAGAAATTCCACAAGGAATAATATAATCAAAATATCGTAAGTCTGTATTTACATTTAAAGAAAATCCATGCATGGTAACCCAACGACTTATTCTAATTCCTATTGAACATATTTTTCTTGATTTTCCATTTTTGTTATGAAACCATACTCCTGTTTTTCCTTTTTTTCGTTCTCCCTTAATTTCATAATTTTTCCATAAAAAATGAATAATAACTTCCTCTAAAAGACGAAGGTATTTATGTATATCTGTGAAAAAACAGTCCATATTTAAAATGGGATATCCTACCAATTGTCCAGGACCATGATAAGTTATATCACCACCTCTATCTGTTTGATAAAACGTGGCATTTATTTTTTTTAAGAAATCCAATGTTACTAATAAATGTTTATCTTTTTTTCCATTTTTTCCTATAGTATATACATGAGGATGTTCTACAAACAAAAAATAACCAGCTTTTTTAAAAGAAAAATTATTCATTTTTTTTTGATAAATAATATTATCAAATAATCTTTTTTGATATTTCCAAGTCTCTCCATATTCTTTTTTTCCTAAATCTTCAAAAAAAAGTACTTTTTTTTTCATATGTTTCTTATTTTTATTAAAAAAAACAAATGTACCTTCCTTTTTTTTCATTTTTGGTACTTTTGACATAAATTATTTTATGCTTCATTTATCAGAACAACAAATCATACGCAGGAAAAAATTAGATAAACTTAAATTATTAGGAATCAATCCTTATCCATCAGAAGAATACATTATTACTGGTTCTATTTTGGATATAAAAAAAAATTTTTTAGAAAAAGAAATTATTAGCATAGCAGGACGTTTAATGCGTTTTCGTTTTTTAGGAAAAGCTTCTTTCGGAGAAATTAAAGATCATACAGATTGTATACAAATATACTTTTCTGAAAAGAACTTATTTTCGGAAAAAATGGGAATAAAGGATACTTATAATATTTTTTTAAAAAAACTCATAGATATAGGAGATATTATTGGAATAACAGGTTTTTTATTTAAAACAAAAATGAATGAAATTACTATACGTGCTCATAAATTAACTTTATTATCCAAATCTATACGACCGTTACCCCAAGTGAAAGTAGATAAAAAAAATAATAAAATATATGACGCTTTTTCCAATACAGAACAACGTTACCGTATGCGTTACGTAGATCTTATAGTTAATGATCATGTAAAAAATATTTTTCTAACAAGAACTCGTATTATACAAAAAATAAGGAACTATTTAGATGATAAAGGTTACTTAGAAGTAGATACTCCTGTTTTACAATCTATACCTGGAGGTGCTATAGCTCGTCCTTTTGAAACTTATCACAATACGTTAGGAATCCCATTATATTTACGTATAGCTAATGAACTTTATTTAAAAAGACTTATTATTGGAGGATTTCACGGAGTTTATGAATTCTCTAAAAATTTTAGAAATGAGGGAATGGATAGAATCCATAATCCAGAATTTACTGTTTTAGAACTTTATATCGCTTATAAAGACTATTATTGGATGATGGATTTCACAGAAAAATTGATGAAGTGTATTTGGAAAGAATTTCAAAAAGAAGAAGAACATAATATTAATTTTAAAACTCCTTTTCCCCGTATCCCTATATTAGATTCTATTAAAAAATATACAGGATTTGATTTAGAAAAAATTAAGGAAGAAGATTTAAGAAAAGTATGTCATAAATTAAACATAGAAGAAAATAGAAATATGAGTAAAGCTAAATTGATTGAACATATTTTTGAAGTAAAATGCGAAAAAAATTATAATGATCCCACATTCATTATTGATTATCCAATAGAAATGAGTCCTTTAACTAAAAGACATCGTCATAAAAAAGATTTATCAGAACGTTTTGAACTCATTATTAATGGACAGGAAATTGCTAACGCTTATTCAGAATTGAATGATCCTATAGATCAACTTAGTCGTTTACGAGAACAAATGAGACTATCTGGAAATAATGAAAAAAATGAATCACTATCAATTGACCAAGATTTTATACGTGCTTTAGAGTTCGGAATGCCTCCTACTGCAGGAATTGGAATTGGAATAGATCGTTTAGTAATGTTGTTAACGAAAAAATCTTCTATTCAAGAAGTTTTGTTTTTTCCACAAATGCGTCCGGAGAAAAATGGTAAGAAATAATTAATTTAAATATTTTTATCTAATCCTAATACTTTTAACCCATTTGTTGTAGCAATTTTTACCAAATGATCTATATTATAGTAATGACAAGCTTCTAACATAACACGTAATTCTATCCATAAGTCACCGTCAGAAAAAGGTTTATAAATGTCACATATGTTATCCGTTCCAAACGCTACTATAATCCCTTCAGGAACCATTTCGTCCACTGGAGTGATAGAATTATGACTAATTGTTAAATGTTCACGTCTTGGATGGTCAATCCAAGCAATAGGACAAGAAATTACCATTAAATCAGCTTTCTTCATTAATTGATATGTTTTATAACGATAATCTCTAGAATGTGCGGCTAAAGAAACACTATGTATGGCAACCACTTTTCCTTGCATTCCATGCTCAATTGTTTTTCTTGCTAATTTTTCGGTTTCTTTTTCTTCGTAAGTATTCAATTGATCAACATGTACATGTACTATTTTTCCTTTTTTTTTAGCTGTTCTTAATAAGAAATCTAAATGTTCATCTTCTTTTCCATAATCTTTAGCAGGTAATCCTCCTATAATATCTACAAATTCTAACGATTTATCGAACCAATATTTTGACTTATCGTTAAGAACTCCTTTTAGGACTTGATTAGCAAAAAGAATATAAATGGAATTTCCATAATTATTTTTCAATTTTTGTGCTGCTTTCAAAGCACGATCTTCAATGATTTCATCTACGTCAATGAAAGTACACAACGCTTGTGTTCCCTGAATTAAAAAATATTCTAAAGCTTTTTCCATTCTCATATAAATATCTTCTTTTGTAGCTAAACGTTTCATTTCATCTATCAGATACCATTTTTTTTTTAGTGGAGAATAAGAATATTTAAAATTTTTTTTTGTTAAAGTATAAGCTCTATCTAAATGAGCATGAGCATTTACCCATCCTCCTTTTTCTTGTATTTTTTCTATGAAAATTTTTTTAGGATTCATAATCTTTTTATTTTTATTTTTATCTTAGATATTGGAAATCCAAATCACTTTTTTAGTAAAAAAAAATGGTTCTTGAAAATAATGATTTAAAGAATATACTATTGCATGAGGAAATTTTTTTATTTCTTCAGAAATATCTCCTCCTTTTAGATAAAAAGATCCATTTTTAATTTTTGAGTTAGATTTGTATTTAAATTTATTTTTTATCCAATTGTGGATATTATCTATTTTAGATACTGCTCTAGTAACTACAAAATCAAATTTACTTTCTAGTTTTTCTGCACGAATACAAATAGGATATGCATTTTTTATATCAAGACAATGTATAATTGTTTTTAAAATTTGAATCTTTTTTTGAATAGAATCAACTAATATAAATTTTGTATGAGGAAAAATTATGGATAAAGGAATTCCCGGAAATCCTCCACCTGTACCTAAATCCATTACATATGATCCAGGAAAAAAAGAAAATACTTTAGCTATTCCTAAACAAAAAAGAACATGTTGTTGATAAAAATCATAGAATGTATTTCTAGAAATTAGATTTACATATGTATTCCAATATGCATATAAGTCTTTTAAGGAAGATAATTTATGGATTTGTTCACTTAACAGATTTGGAAAATATTTTTCAACTAATTTCATAATTATTATGGATAAATAAATTTATAACCAAATTTATTTAGATTTGTGATCATTTCAAATTCTAATATCTATGGAAAATAGATTACTATCTCAACGTTTACAAAATATATCTTTTTCGCAAACCATAGCTATGGCAGCTAAAGCTAGAGAATTAAAAAAAAGAGGTTACGATATTATTAATTTAAGTTTAGGTGAACCTGATTTTTCTCCTCCTAACTTTATTTTAAATGCCGCTAAAAAAGCTATAGATGAAGGTTATCATTACTATACTCCTGTATCTGGATACCTGGACCTTAGAAAGGTAATATGTGAAAAGTTTTACCGTGATAACCATTTAAAATATACACCTTCTCAAATTGTAGTTTCTACTGGAGCGAAACAAGCTATTATGAACCTTCTTTTATCTTTATTAAATAAAAATGATGAAGTTATTATTCCTGCTCCTTATTGGGTCAGTTATTATCAAATGGTAAGACTTTGTGAATCTTATCCTGTAGTAATTCCGACAACTATGGAAAATAATTTTAAGATTCATCCAGAACAATTAGAAAGAGCAATAACATCTAAAACTAAACTATTTATTTTCAGTACTCCTTGCAATCCTACAGGAAGTATTTATTCTTATCAAGAATTAAAAGATTTATCAAATATCTTTAAAAAACATCCAGAGGTTATGATTCTTTCTGATGAGATTTATGAGTACATTTCTTATTCTAAAGAACCTGTCACTAGCATTGCTATATTTCCTGATATTTATAATCAAGTTATTACATTAAATGGTATTTCTAAAGCATTTTCAATGACTGGATGGAGAATTGGATATATAGGTGCTCCAGAATGGATTTCTAAATCTTGTGATAAAATACAGGGACAAATGACCTCTTGTGCTAATTCTATTGCACAGAGGGCAGCTATTTGTGCATTAAAATCTAATCCAAGTGAAATAGAATATATGATTAAAAAGTTTAAGAAAAGAAGAGATTTGGTTTTAAATATGATTAAAAAAATTGATGGATTCCAATTAAATAATAAACCAGATGGTGCTTTTTACGTTTTTCCAAAAATTTCATTTTTTTTTGGGAAAAAATTACACGGAAAAATTATTAAAAATGCAGATGATTTTTCTGAATTATTGCTGAATAAAGCTAGGGTTGCCACTGTAAGTGGAAGTGCTTTTGGAAATGATGAATGTTTGCGAATTTCTTACGCTTCTTCCGAAGATAAAATTATAGAAGCCTTTAAAAGAATAAAAAAGACCTTAACCTTGATCTAGATAAAAAAGTTCATAAAACAACAAAACAATAAGGGTGGGCGACCGGATTCGAACCGGCGACCCTCAGAACCACAATCTGATGCTCTAAACCAACTGAGCTACGTCCACCATTAATGTTATTAAATAATTAAACTTAAAAAGTTAAAAAACCAAATATAACTAAATTAATAACAAAAACTTTCTATAATTTTTTTACAAAAAGAAAAAAGATCACTGTATATCCATTTTTTAATGAATTTTTTTTCTTCAAAAGGGTATAAAAGATGTATATTCGCACCTGCGTCTAGTGTAAAATAGATATTTTTTTTATTTTGCATTCTAAAATCCCATACAGAATGAATAATCTTAATAGTGTTTGGTTTCATCAACAAAAAATAAGGATTAGATGTCATAATCATAGCATGAAGAGTTAAAGCTTCATGTTCTACTAATTCTCCAAATTCTTGGAAATCTCCTATTTTTAATATAGATATAAGACGATCCATATTTTTATTGGCACATTTAAACCTTTCTCTAGAATATGGGTTTTCATTCATTAACTGATGTCCTTTTGAACTTAAAATACTTTTAGGTTTTTCATCTACTATTAAAATAGTATCTTCTATTTTTCTAAAAATAGAATGTACCATATATGGATATGGTATAGCATAAAAATTATTGCTACCTTTTATAGATTTATGATACCCCCAAACAACAAGTCCAGAATAAATAGATCTACAAGCACTTCCAGAACCCAACCTGGCTAAAAAAGAAGCTTTTTTGAAGAAAAAATCTTTTTTTATTAAAGAAGAAACTAATCTTTTTTCCATTTCCATAATACATAATGCTAAAGAACTCATAGAAGATGCAGAAGAAGCTATTCCACTGCTATGTGGAAAAGTATTATAGGTTTCTATAATAAAGTTATAGTCCTTCAAAAAAGAGCAATAAAATAAAATATTACGAAAAAATTCAACAGTTTTTGGGAGGAAACTAGTTTTTTCCTTTCCAGAAAAAAAAATTCTTATTGATAAGTTTCCTTTTTTTTTTTTTATATAATAAATCAATCGTGTTACAGTATATACACCTTTCAAAGAAAGGCTAATAGAAGAATTCAATGGGATTTGAATTTTTTTTTTATGTTTTCCCCAATATTTAATTAAAGCAATATTAGAATGACTTCTTTTCGTAATTATTCCATTTGAAATAACTGCAGAACACTTATTTTTTTTTCTATAAAAAAACAATTTATTTTACTTTGTTTTACTTTGATTGATTATTATTAATATAATCTAACATTTTTTTATCATCTAATTCTCCTTCAGAACGAGCAATAACGCAACTGGCTAATCCATTTCCTATTACATTTACAGTTGTTCTAGCCATATCCATTAATTCATCTATACCTACAATAGCTAATATTGGCCAGGTTGGCAATCCAAAAGAAGCAACAGTCGCTAAAAGAATAACTAAAGAAGCTCTAGGTACTCCTGCAACTCCTTTACTAGTTAAAATTAAAGTTAAACCTATAAAGATTTGTTGACTAAAGCTTAAAGGAATACCAGATGCTTGTGCCACAAAAACAGTAGCCAAAGATAAATAAAGAGTAGTTCCATCTAGATTGAAACTATAACCTGTAGGAATTACAAAAGCAACAATTTTTCTTGGAACTCCTAATTTTTCTAAATTTTCCATAAGAAGAGGTAAAGCCGATTCTGAACTTGTAGTAGCAAACGCTAATGATACAGGTTCTGTCAATGCTCTTACAAAACCTTTTAAAGGAACTTTTATCCATAACAAAATAGGAAATAAAACAACCATTAAAAATACAATCAAAGCAATATAAAGGGTTAATAACAATTGAAGTAAATTATATAAAATATCCAACCCCATATGTCCTACTGTATAAGCTATGGCAGAACCTACTCCTATAGGAGCAAAATACATGATAATTTTAGTGAATTTAAACATAATATCCGAAAGACTCTCTGCAAATAGTAATACAGGTGCCCTCTTTTTTTCTTCTAAAAATACCATTGCTACTCCAAAAACAACGGAAAATACTACTATAGGCAACACATCTCCATGATATATAGATTTTATAAAATTTTCTGGAAATACATGAAGAATTGTCTCTTGCCAAGATTTACTTTCTACTTTCGGTAATTGTTGTACTGTAATTCCAGAAGGAATCACAATTCCTACTCCTGCTTGGGATACATTAATAGCAATAAGTCCAATAAATAAAGCTAAAGTTGTAACTACTTCGAAATATAGTAATGATTTCCACCCCATACTTCCTAACTGTTTAATGTTAGAATGACTTGCTATTCCGACTACTAAAGTCGAAAATAATATGGGAGCAATAATGGTTTTTATCAATCTCAAAAATATTTGGGATAAAAATCTTAGTTCTACAGCAATTTTAGGTAGATCTAATCCCATTTCTATTCCTATGATTATGGATAATAAAATCCAAGTAGTTAAATCTTTTTTCAAGAAAGCGTATAATACAAAAATAGATATAACAAAGCATCTCAGTATGCAAAGTGTAAATTTATCTAACCCAAAAAAAGATTTGGATAAATGGACTAATACATAAGCCAATGTACTTAAAAAAGCTATTAATAAAACTTTTTCTTTTTTCATAACTTATTTTGTAAAATTCAATACATCTATAATGTAGATATCTGTAGATATCAAAAATACGATTAAAAAAACTATTGAATTGGCAAGTAACAGACCCGTAGGGACTCGAACCCCAACTAACAGAACCAAAATCTGCTGTGCTACCGTTACACAACGGGTCTATATCATTTGTAAATATATACCATTTTTTTCAAAAACATTAACAATTAATTATTAAATTAAGGTTTTTTATAAAATCATAAAATTATGTCTGTGAAAATACGTTTAAAAAGAATAGGAAGAAAACATAAACCTATTTACCATATAGTTGTATCTGATTCTCGTTCTCCTAGAGATGGAAAGTTTATTGAAAAATTAGGAACTTATAATCCTCACATAGATCCTCCTTCAATTGTGTTGAAAATGGAGAATTCTGTTTCATGGTTAATGAGAGGAGCTCAACCCACTGATACAGTAAGATCTATTTTTTCTAAAAACGGTGTATTACTTAAAAAACATTTGTTAGAAGGAGTAAAAAAAGGTGCTTTAACTATTGAAGAATGTCAAAAAAAATTTGATACATGGTACAAAAAATATAAAATTTAACTTTTTATTTGGTGCAATAACATGGAAATCCCAGTTCTTTTGAAGAAAAGAATTTGAAAATAGAATTAGAACTTTCTTTTATAGAAAAATTTCCTATACTTTCTCTCCTTAAAGAAAGAAGATAAGCTCCAGTTTTTAATTTTTTACCAAAATCATTAGCAACGGATCTAATGTAAGTGCCTCTTCCACATTCTATAAAAAATTTTATGTATGGTATTCCTATTTTTAGGATATGAAAATTATAAATTGTAACACACCTTGGTTTTATTGAAATTATTTTTTTCCCTTTTCTAGCATATTCATAATATTTTTTTCCTTTTTTTTTTAATGCAGAAAAATAAGGAGGAAACTGATTAATTTTTCCTATAAATTTTTCAGATGTTTTTTTAATAATTCTAGGGGTAATATGGTGCAAAGTGGAAGAAAAATTATACTCCCTTGTTTCTGAATCAAAGGATGAAGTTTCACAGCCTAATTTGATTATACCCGTATAGGTTTTTTTATAATCTTGAATTTCATATGCCTTTTTAGTATATTCTCCTGTGAGAATAATTAATAAACCTGTAGCAAGAGGATCTAACGTTCCTGCATGTCCTATTTTTAAATTTATTTTTTTCTTCTTCTTATAATAATAAGAATTTGTATTCATAAGAATAGAAATTTTCATTTTTTTTACAACGTCAAAAGACGTCCATCCCCATGGTTTATCTATTAAAAAAATTTTTCCGTTTTGATATTGAAATAAGTCTTTAATCAAAATACAAAATATTATATAATTTTAGTTGGTTTAATTAAATAATGAATAACAAGAAAAAAAATCCCCGTGATAATTCTATAATATCCGAATAGTTTGAAACTATTGTTTTTTAAGTATCCCATAAATCGTTTAATAATTATTATACTGGTAAAAAAAGAGGCTATATTTCCTAATAATAATAATTCTATTTCTTTAAATGTGAAAGAATCTAACTGAAAATAATAATCAAACAATTTTTTACATGTAGCAACTATAATAATTGGTATAGATAAAAAAAAAGAGAACTCTATAGCTTCTTTTCTATTAATATTTTGCAACATACAAGAAATAATAGTTGTCGCACTCCTAGATACCCCTGGTATTAAAGCTATACATTGAAATAATCCAATAATAAAAGCTTCATAGTAAGTAATTTTACTCTTTTTATCAGAGTTATTTTTTTTATAAAAATTTTCTGATTCCAAAATAATTAATCCTCCTATAAAAAGAGATAAATAAACAAAAATTGGATTTCCTAATAAAAAATTTATTTTTTTTGAACAAAAAAAACCTAAAATTCCTATAGGAAAACTAGATATGAAAATTTTACGGTAAAAATTCCATTTTTGGAAAAAAATCTTTTTTTTATACAAAAAAATAATGGATAATACTGCTCCAAACTGAACAGATACAAGAAATAAATTCATTATTTTATCTTCTAATATTCCCATAACGGAAGCTGCAATAATCATATGTCCTGTGGAAGAAACAGGAAAAAATTCTGTCATTCCTTCAATAATCCCTAACATAATTGATTGAATATAATTCATGATTTATATATTAACTTTTGCATATATTGCATTTTTTTCTATGAAATCTCTACGTGGAGGGACTTCATCTCCCATAAGTATGGAGAATATTTTGTCTGCTTCTAAATAATTTTCAATATTAATTTTTCGTAAAGTTCTTTTTTTTGGATTCATAGTAGTATCCCAAAGTTGTTCTGCATTCATTTCTCCTAACCCTTTGTAACGTTGTATCATTACAGATTTTCTTCCTCCTAATTGATTTAAAATTTTTTCTCTTTCTTGATCACTCCAAGCATATTGATAATGATTTCCTTTTCGTATTAAATAAAGTGGAGGCGTCGCAATGTAAATATATCCTTTTTCTATTAAGAGTCTCATATAACGAAAGAATAGTGTTAAAATTAAAGTAGAAATATGACTTCCATCTGTATCTGCATCTGTCATAATAATAATTTTATTGTATCTCAATTTATTTATATTTAAAATTTCTTTATTTTCTTCTGTTTCTATGAAAACTCCTAAAGAAGTAAAAATATTTTTTATTTCTTCATTTTCAAATATTTTGTATTGTATAGCTTTTTCAACATTTAGTATTTTTCCTCGCAAAGGTAAAATAGCTTGAAAATTTCTATCTCTCCCTTGTTTAGCAGTTCCTCCCGCCGAATCTCCTTCAACTAAGTAAATTTCACAATGTTCTGGATTATTTAAAGAACAATCAGCTAATTTTCCCGGTAAGATACTATTATTATTAATTGGAGTCTTTTTTTGTATTAATTCACGAGCTTTTTTAGCAGCTTGACGTGCTTTAGCTGATAATATGATTTTATCAATAATTTTTTTTCTGTCAATAGGATGTTCTTCTAAATAACTGTCCAACGTTTCTCCTACAATTTTATCTACAACTCCTCCTACCTCATGATTACTCAATTTTGTTTTTGTTTGTCCTTCAAATTGAGGTTCCATTACTCTAACTGATAAAATAGCTGTAATTCCTTCTCTAAAATCGTCTCCAGTTAACTCTAATTTATCTTTAGATAATAAAGTTCCATAACTATCTATATATTTTTTCAGTGTTCTTGTTATTGCTCTTCTAAATCCAGAAATATGAGTACCTCCTTCATAAGTATTAATATTATTTACGTAAGAATAAATTCTCTCTTTGAAAGATGTATTATATTGCATTGCAACTTCCACAATGGTAGTGTCTTTTTCCCCTTCAATGAAAATAATATTCTTTATCAAAGATTCTTGATTTTTATCTAAAATAGGAAGATATTCTTTCAATCCATTTTCAGAAAAAAAATATTCTTCAATATTCTTTCTTTCGTCTTTTAAAAATAAATGCAAACCTTTATTTAAAAAGGATAACTCTTTTAAACGATTAGCTATAATTTCATAATTATATGTAATAGAATGAAAAATAGAAGAATCAGCGAGGTAATAAATTTTTGTTCCTTGCATATCAGTTTTACCTAAAAATTTTACAGGAGAAATAGCCTTTCCTTTAAAATATTCTTGTTGATAAATTTTTTTATCACGATAAATTGTAACTATAAGTTTTTGAGATAAAGCATTGACACAAGAAATTCCTACACCATGTAGTCCTCCTGAAACTTTATAAGAATTTTTATCAAATTTTCCTCCTGCTCCAATTTTAGTCATAACAACTTCAAGAGCAGATTTTCCTTCTTTTTTGTGAATATCTATCGGAATTCCACGACCATTATCAAATACAGTGATAAATCCATTTTTATGAATTGTTACCCATATTTTATTGCAAAATCCGGCTAAAGATTCATCTACTGAGTTATCTACTACCTCATAGACTAAATGATGTAAACCTCTATTTCCTACATCTCCAATATACATTGAGGGTCTAACCCGGATATGTTCTATTCCTTCAAGAGACTGAATACTATCTGCTGTATAATTATTTTCAATATTTTTTGTACTCATATGTTATGATAACATTAATCATTAATGTTGTGTAATTTTTTAGTTTAGTATAGTTTTAATTTTAATCTTTATTTTATCAATCATGAAATAAATATAAAATAAAAAAAATGTTTTTTTATTGAAAATTTTGGATAAAAATTAATTATAGTTGTTAAAAAAAAGTGATAAATTTGCTTATTCTTCTTCGTAGTATTTGTTACAAGTGTTACAAGATTGTATTATTGTTAGATTGTTAATAAATGCAATGAAACTTAAACATAAAAATTCGTTTATGTCCGGAATTTAGCTCTATGCTATTCTATCATAAATTAAAAACTATTCAAAAAATTTAATTTAAATAAAAAATCTCTATTGAGATTACGTTATTTAAGCAAATAAAATTTTTTAATAATTTTGTTCTTAAAAATTTGTATTTCTCTTATTAAGTTCCATAGTTTTTTTATAAAACCAATCTTTTATTTTTTTGTGATGTCCAGATAAAAGAACTTCTGGAACAGCCCATCCTTTATACAAAGATGGACGTGTATAAATAGGTGGTGCTATTAAAGATTCTTTTTGATAAAAAGAATCCGTAATAATGGAATTTTGATTTTTTATAACTCCAGGCAATAATCTAACTACAGATTCTACTACTACAGCAGCAGCTAATTCTCCTCCAGATAAAATATATTTTCCAATAGAAATTTCTTTAGAAATCAAATGATCTCTTATTCTCTGATCGATTCCTTTGTATCGGCCACAAAGAATAATGATATTTTTTTTTTCAGACAGAATTTTTGCATATTCTTGTGAAAAAATATTTCCTTCAGGAGTCATAAAAATTATTTCATCATAATGTCGTTTTGATAATAATTTCGAAAAACACTGATAAACGGGCTCTATTCGAATAACCATTCCCGATCCACCTCCATAAGGATAATCATCTATTTTCTTTTTTTTTCCTAAACCATATTGACGTAAGTCGTGAACATGAATATCAACCAATTTTTTATTAATCGCATTTCTAATTATGGAATTAGAAAAAGGACTATGTAGAATTTCAGGAACTACACTAACAATATCTATATGCATAATATTTTTGGTAATATACACTTTGACTAATAATCTAGGAATGAATCCTAATGAAAAAATTTTACCTTTGTGAATAATTTATGTTAAAAAATGAATTGTACTGTATCTATAGTAGGACGTCCAAATGTAGGAAAATCGACTTTGTTTAATCGTCTTGTGGGAAAGAGAAAAGCTATTGTTCATACTACAAGCGGAGTAACAAGAGATCGGATTATTGGAAATTCAGAATGGAACGGATTTAAATTCTCTGTAGTGGATACAGGTGGTTTTAATTTTTCAAAATTAAAAAATGACATTCTTGAAAGAGAAATAAACAACCAAATTTTAATAGCTATAAAAGAATCTGATGTTGTTTTATTTTTAGTAGATATAACAATAGGTCTTTTGGAAGAAGAGAGAGAAATTGCTAAGATACTAAAAAAATTTCACAAAACAATTTTATTAGTAGTTAATAAAGTAGATAATTTAAAAAAGTCTATATATTACAATAATATTGATTTTTTTCATTTAGGATTTGGATATTATCATTATATATCAGCTATAAATGGTAGTGGAACTGGAGAGTTATTAGATAAACTAATAGAAATATTAAAAAATAAATTTTCTATAAAAAACGAAAATACCAAAAAAAAAGAATTTCTTCCTCGTTTTTCGGTAATAGGACGTCCAAATGTAGGAAAATCGACTTTAATTAACTCTTTTTTAGAGAAGAATCATCATATAGTAACTACTATTTCCGGAACTACTAGAGATAGTCTAGATGTTTTTTATAAAAAATTAGGATATGAATGTATTTTAGTCGATACTCCTGGAGTAAGAAAAAAGTCAAAAATAAAAGAAAACGTTGAGTTTTATTCTTCCATGAGAACAATGAAAACAATAAGAAATACTGATATATGTCTTCTAATGGTGGATGCGTCCAGGGGATGGGAAAAACAGGATATGAATATTTTTAGATTGGTAAAAAAAAATAATAAGGGAATTATAATTCTTATTAATAAATGGGATTTATTTTATGATAACAATTCTTGTGCTCATATTCAAAAAAACTACGAATTATTAATTCGAAAGAAAATATCTCCATTTAATAATGTTCCTATTCTTTTTATATCCGCTAAAAACAAATATGGAATACATCATATTATTTCTATGGCTGATCATATTTTTAAATCACGTAAGAATAGATTAAAAACAAATGTTTTAAACAAAATTATGTTACCAATCTTTAAAAAAAATCCTCCTCATTCTAAAAAAAAATTAATAACAATAAAATATTGCACTCAACTTCCATCATCATATACACCCATATTTATTTTTTTCTCTAATTTTCCTCAATATATAAAAGAATCTTATAAAAGATTTGTTGAAAATAAAATACGTTATCATTTTGATTTTAAAGGAATACCAATACAAATTTTCTTTAGAAAAAAATAATTTTTCGGAATTTATTATTTATTTGTTTTGATGAGATCGTGATAACGCATTTAAAAGGAAAATTAGTAGAGAAAAATAAATCCTATTTAATAATAGATTGCCATGGTGTAGGATATTATATTAATATTTCATTATATACTTACTTTTCATTAGAAAATAAAGGAAAATATATATGTATATACACCTATCTTTTTATAAAAGAAAATCAACATGTTTTATATGGATTTTTTGAAAAAAAAGAAAGAGAAATATTTTCTTATTTGATATCTGTAAATGGAATAGGTCCAAGTTCTGCTATTACTTTATTATCTCACCTTACTCCATCTGAAATAGAAGAGTCCATATATAAAGAGAACATAAAAGCATTTAATGATGTAAAAGGAATTGGAAAAAAAATATCTCAAAGAATTGTTATTGAATTGAAAGATAAATTCACTAAAAAAATAGGTGATAATAAAAATAAAAATGTAATTTTTTTAGGAAAAACACCTTCTTTCATCAAGAAAGAGGCTCTAAATGCTTTAAATGTACTCGGGTTTTCATCTATAGAATCTGAAAAAGTATTGGATGATATTTTAAATAAACATCCAAAATCAGAAGAACTCACCGTAGAAAATCTCATTAAAGAATCTTTAAAAAAATTGTGAAATTATAACTTACTTATACTAATAAAATAAATCTAATACCAAATTATACTCTTTTATTTGTGAATTCAATAATACTTCAACACTTCTTATTATGAAATTTTTTTATTCATCAATTATAGCGGTTATTTTTCTTTTATCCATATTTGATTTAATTGTTGGATTAATTAATGATGCAGTTAATTTTCTAAATTCTGCTATTGGATCTAAAGTGGCTTCTAGAAAAACAATAATGATTTTTGCTAGTTTAGGAATTTTATTAGGAGCTTTCTTATCCAGTGGAATGATGGAAGTAGCAAGAAAAGGTGTTTTTGATCCTTCTTATTTTTATTTTTCAGATATCATTTTCATATTTTTATCGGTTATGATATCAGATATTATTTTACTAGATATTTTTAATACTTTAGGATTACCTACTTCTACTACAGTATCTATGGTTTTCTGTTTATTGGGTGGAGCTTTCAGTATAGCTATGATTAAAATTAGTTCTCCATCAAGTAATGAACCTTTTCATCATTTAAATTTATATATCAAAACAGAAAAAACATTAACAATTAGTATTGGTATTTTCTTATCTATTATAATTTCTTTTATTTCTGGAGCTTTTATTCACTATTTTATTCGTTTTTTATTGAGCTTTGACTATAAAGATAAATTAAAATATGCAGGAATAATATGGACGGCTATTTCGTTGAGTTGTATGACCTATTTTCTGATTGTAAAAGGATTGTATAGTACTTTTGAAGGCTCTACTAATGATCATTTAACAGTGTTTTCTCTATTTATTATAAATTTTATAAAATGGATTCATAATAATTTTTTTATTTTTTTTATTACGTTATTTTTAATATGGCTAATTTTAGCGAAAATATTTGTTTTTTTAGGATACAATATTCTAAAATTTGTTGTATTATATGGAACTTTTTCTTTAGCTATGGCTTTTGCTGGAAATGATTTAGTAAACTTTATAGGCGTTCCTATAGCTGGTATACAATCATATAAAATATGGAAAGAAGCAGGGAGTCCTCCTGCTGAAAAATTCAATATGAAAAGTTTATCTGGAAATGTACAAGTTCCATCATTAATCTTAGTTTTCTCAGGAATTATTATGATATTAACTCTTTGGTTTTCCAAAAAAACAAAAAATATTACTAGTACAGAAATTAACTTAAGTAGACAAAATGAAGGACCTGAAAAGTTTTTATCCAATTCTTTTTCTAGAGGAATTGTGAGATTTTTTTTACTTTTTGGTAATTATTTTTTTCAATTTATTCCAAAAAGGATTTTAGTTAAAATAGAAAAAAATTTTAAGCAAAAAAAAGAAAAAAATGTAGCTTTTGATTTAGTGAGAGCTTCTGCTAATTTGACTATATCTAGCATATTAATCTCTATAGCAACAGTTCAAAAGTTACCATTATCTACTACTTTTGTCACTTTTATGGTATCAATGGGAACTTCTCTTTCAGATAGAGCATGGGATAGAGAAAGTGCTGTTTATCGAATTTCAGGAGTTTTGAAAGTCATAAGAGGATGGTTTCTAACAGGATTAATGGCTTTTACAATAGCGGGAATAACAGCTTCATTTTTATACTTTTTTAAAGCATGGGCTTTATATTCTTTTTTATTTTTAATTATATTTGTTTTTTATAAAAGTTATAAAACTTATCATAAAAAAATAAAAGAAGAAAAACCATTTTTAGATATTATAGAAAATCTTACTTTAGAAAATACATTAAATAAATCTTTTGATATTATCAACCAAATATTTGAATATATAGAGGAAATTTATAAAAACAGCATAGAAGGAATTACTCAAGAAAATTTAAAAACTCTTCAACACAGTAGAAGCACTTTTTTAAAAGTAAAAAAAAAATTTTTAAACATACAAAGTACTTTAATACAAGTAATTAAAAAAACAAAGAACAGTAATTCTACTGTTGGAATCTTTTATTTACATATATACAACAAAACTAAAGAGATTATAGAATCTTCTGATATTATTACTAATCATACATTATTTCATGTAAAAAATAGCCACAAACCTTTAAAATATCAGCAAAAAAAGAATTTAATAACTCTAGAAAATTTAATGATTGAACATTTTTATATTGTCAGAAAAATAACAACAGATAGAAATTATAAAAAAATTCAATTTCCTTGTGAAGTACAAAATAAAATATTAAAGAAAATAGAGGAACAAATGAATCAACAAGTCATGGGAATTACTTATAAAAAATATGGGGAAAAAAATACATTTTTAATGATGGATCTTCTTTTACAGTCAAAAAAAATAGCAGAAAGTGTAGAAGAAATTATTTTATTGTTGTATAATAAGAATAATAAATCATTGAAAATGATACATCATTTGTAGATTTTTAGAATATTTAATTCTATTACAATAGAATATAAAAAAATATTTTTTTGTATTTATTATTTTATTACATAATAGTCATTACGTTACATCCTCGTATGTCTGAAAAATCCATTCTTCCTAATACTTCAAATTCTTTATCATTAATTTTTTTTCCTAAATCTTCAGTAGCAATAAAAGGACAAGATAAATAATTAGACAAATTTATAATATCAATACCTCCAATTTTATTGTTATCTATATGAATAAAAGGATCTTTCGTATCTCTGATATATATTTTCATCCAAGGAGGACATCGAAAAATTCCATCTTTTTTTGAATATGCTTGAGAAAGTAATTCTGTCATTCCATATTCCGAATGAATTTCATTAACAATGAATGATTTTTTCAATATATCATGTAATTCTTCTCTAATTATTTCTTTTTTTACTCCTTTCATCCCTCCTGTTTCCATAATAATTACGTTTTTTTTATATTCATTTTTCTCCTCCATTTTTTCTATAAAATCTAATAGACAAGAACTAAGTCCAAAAAGTAAAATATTTTTTTTGTCAGGAAAAATAATGTTTTTTTCCTTACAGTGGGAAGACAAAAAACGGCTTCCATTTTGAACGGTTTTATGTATCAAATATTTTATCATATAAATCAAAGAAGAATCTTTTCTATCATAGGGGAATAATCCTATGAATTTAAATTTTTTTATAGAACCATAGAAAAATTCAAATCCATTTATAATGCTTTCATTATAAATACTTAAATCTGATATATAATGCTTACTTTTAATTCCTGTTGTTCCACTGCTAGTAAAAATAATGTTTGGAATAATTTTATTTCTATTACTTAAAATACGGTGCGTTTTAAAAAAAGAGATAGGTAAATAGGGAATTTCAGTAATATCTTTTATTTTCGTTGGATCAATTTTCAATAATTGAAGATAATTTCTATAAATCTGATTATTTATTACCTGATAGTGAAATATATCTAATGTTAGATTTTTAAATTCATTGTTTGATCTTATAGAGAAAATTTTTTTTTTAAAATTCATTTTGAAAATGAACTTTGAAAATAAAAATATAATTCTTTTAATTTATTTAATAGATGTCCTTTTTTAGAAAAAAAAAATTGAAACTCTTTTTCAAACGAATTTTGAAAAAAACTAAAAGGAATTATATTTATTTTTTTATTTGTTTCTTTTAGAAAGAAAAGAAACATTGAAATTACGAAAAGATATTTAATTATGCCTAGTATTCCTCCAAAAAAATTATTAACAGGCGTCATCCATGTAATTGTTATAATATATTCTATAATTTTTTTAATCAAAAAAGATAAAAAAATTATGGAAAAAAAAGAAATAATTAAAGAAGAAAATTCAAAAAAATTTGAATTTTTATTTATCATATTAATTTTTTTAACAAAGTTAAATATAAAAATTCCTCTGTAAATAAAAATAAAAAATATCATAAATATAAATAATTGAGATATTAAACCTTTTTTATAACCATGATATCCTCCATATAATACTAAAATAATGATAATTATATCTAATGTTAACATAATAATTAATTAAAAAAATGAAAAAAAAATCTTTGCATCAATTTCATACTGATTGGAATAAAGTAATTCTATACATAAAAAACAATTTTTACATAAAAGAAAAAATCGATATCATTGGAATTATTTATTTAATAGGAGTTCAAGAATTAGGTAAAGGTAAGAATGGATTTTTAAATAGAGAAGATAAAATAAATATTCTACATATCGCAATATGTAGAATATTAGAACCTTTTGGTTATTATTCTTATCTTGGAAAAGACAAAGAAGGATGGCCTCATTATATATTAAAATCAAAAATTCCATTTTTTAATAGAAATGAACAATTATTTTTAATTAAAAAAGCAATTATTCGTTATATGAATGAAGAAAATATTATTGAATGAATAGATTACTAATATGGATCAAAAAGAAATAATTAAGATAAAAAAATATATAAAATGTTTTCATATCAAAAAAAATGAGGATTTAGAAACATTTAAAATAAAATTTTTAGGAAAAAAAAAAGGAATTATAACAGTATTATTTAAAAATTTAAAAAAAATATCCATTCATGAAAGAAAAAATTATGGAAAAATCATTAATGAATTAAAAAAAGAAGTTCAAAATAAAATTTCTCATTATAAATCAATAAATGATATTAATAAAAATAAAAAGGTACTGAATTCTGATTATGATCCTACTTTTCCTGGAAAATCTATAGAAATAGGATCCATTCATCCATTATCCATAATAATAAATAGAATAATAGAAATCTTTATAAGAATTGGATTTATTCATGTAGACGGTCCTGAAATAGAAGATGACTGGCATAATTTTACGGCTTTAAACATTCCGGTTTCTCATCCATCTAGAGATATGCAGGATACTTTTTTTTTATGTAAAAGTCTAGATGTTTTATTGAGGACACATACCTCGTCTATACAAATACGATATATGAAAAATCATTGTCCACCTTTTCGTATTTTATCCATAGGTAAAGTGTATAGAAACGAAACTATTTCATCACATTCAAATTTTATGTTTCATCAAGCAGAAGGATTTTCTATAGATAGAAAAATTTCTTTTTCCGATTTAAAGCAAACTATTCATTATTTAATAACTTCTCTTTTCGGAAAAGAAAAAATTAGATTCCGTCCTTCTTATTTCCCTTTTACAGAGCCCAGTGCGGAAGTAGATATTCATTGCAACAATGAATGGTTAGAAATTATGGGTTGTGGAATGATAGATCCCGAAGTTTTAAAAAATGTAGGAATTGACCCGGAAATTTATTCTGGATTTGCTTTTGGAGTGGGAATAGAACGTTTGGCTTTGATAATTTATCAAATGAAAGATATTAGAACTTATTTCGATAATGATATTCGTTTTTTAAAACAATTTAAAAGCGAGTTTTAGATCGAAATTTCCTTTGTCGAAAAATTTCATATAAAATTATTCCACAAGCTACAGACACGTTTAAAGAAGAAATTTTTTTTATTACTGGAATTTTTACCTTTTCGCAAGAAATTTCCAAATAATTTTTGGAAATTCCTTTTTCTTCATTTCCTAATATTAAAGCTATTGGTCCTGAAAAATCAATATTATACCAATCTATATTGGATTTTTCCGTAGCGGAAACAATTTTTAATCCATAATTTTTTAGAAAAAGAAGAGTATTTTTAATATTTTTTTCTTGACAAATTGGAATCTTAAATAGAGCTCCTGAAGACGTTTTTAACGAATCAGATCCAATCATTGCTGTGGATTTTTTTGGAACAATAATAGCATTCGCTCCAACACATACAGAAGTACGTATTATAGATCCAAAATTTCTTACATCTGTAATTCTATCCAAAACTACTAGAAGTGGATTTATACCTTTTTCATAAAACATAGGTAACAAATCTTTTATATGATAAGTTTCTATGGGAGAAATAATAGCAAAAACACCTTGATGATTTTTATTTCTCAATTGAAAAAATTCTTGTTTTGTAACAGTTTGAATTGGAATATTTTTTTCTTTAGAAAGATGTCTTAATTTTTTGTAAGCATTTGATTCTTGAATCAAACCTTTCTGAAAAAATATTTTTTTAATACTTAGATTAGATCTAATAGCCTCTATTAACGGACGTATTCCATAAACAACTTCCAATTGTTTCATAATTAATGATTATTTCTAGTTTTATTTTTTCTTATTAAAAATTTTAAAAATAGATCTACTCAATAAACTTTTAATGAAAGATCTAGAAATATTTCTTGAGAAAAAGAAAACAAAAATAAAAATAAAAAAATATAAAACAGTTAGAATACTAAATCCTATAATATAATTTCCGAAATAAAAGGAAAGAAAGAAACATAAAGAAAGACTTCCCAAAAAAAAAATAATGATAGAAAATATTAACAAAAAAAAATTGAAAAAAACCTCTCCAATAATAGTGATAAAAAATTGAATAAATTCATTTTTTAAAACACACCATTTTTTATGAATAAAATTTTTAATGAAAATGAACATGAAAAAATAGATACCTTTTAAGTTCCTAATTCATCTTCTACTTTATCTTGTTTATCTTGATTTATTTTTTCTTTTTCGATTTTGTATTTTTTCCATTTATATCCAAAATTGGATTTAATCTGATCTACTTTTTCACCAAATTTTTTACTAATTTCCTGTAAATTATCTCTTAACTCTTCTGTTTTTTTTTCCAATATATTTTTTATTTTTTCCTCTTTTCTTGGAGTTAAAAGAATTCCCATGAATAAACCGGCTATAGTTCCTAAAATAACCCCCCAAAAAAAACTTCCCCCTTTTTTCATAAAAAAACAATTTTATATTTTTTGTATAGAATAAATTTAATCAATTTACAAACAAAATTATATTTTGTATACCTCGTAATGAAATATTTTTCTAATGTTAATCAACAAGAATTTTTCTCTTAAAAAATTTAATACATTTGGAATAAATGTCTATGCTCGTTATTTTGTAGAAGTAAAAAGCATGGAAGAAATTATAAAAGTTATTAATAGATATCCAAATATTCCAAAAGTTTTTTTAGGAAATGGGAGTAACATTCTTTTTTTAAAAAAATACTATCCAGGTATGGTAATAAAAATAGGAATAAAAGGAAAAAAAATAATACAGGAAAATGACCTTCAAGTTATTGTCCAAGCTTATTCTGGAGAAAATTGGAATGAATTTGTCATGTGGACCATAAAAAAAGGATTTCTAGGTTTAGAAAATTTATCATTTATTCCAGGTACAGTTGGAGCTGCTTCTATTCAAAATATAGGAGCATATGGATCAGAAATTAAAGATACTTTATTAAAAATACAAGCATACGAAATATATAACCAAAAAATAATAGAACTCACAAATAAAGAATGTCAATTAGGATATCGTTGTTCTCTTTTCAAAAATTATAATTACAAAAATAAATTTATAATTTTATCTGTTTTCTTTATCCTAAGAAAAAAATGTCAAAGATTGAATCTTTCTTATGTAGAAGTTAAAAAAGAATTAGAAAATATGAAAGTTAACAAACCTACTGTTAACGATTTAATAAATGCACTTTTTCATATAAGAAATCGAAAACTTCCTAATTTAAAAAAATTAGGAAATGCTGGTAGTTTTTTTTTAAATCCCATAGTAGATATTTCTTATTTTAAGAAAGTAAAATTCAAATATCCCACTATTGTCGGTTATAGTGTTTCTAATAGAAAAATAAAGTTATCTGCCAATTCATTAATTGAAAATACAGGATGGAAAGGTAAGAAAATTGGGAATGCAGGGGTGTATGAAAAACATCCTATAATTTTAGTAAACTATGGAGAAGCTAGTGGAATGGACATATTTTGTTTATCAAAACAAATAAGAAAAGACATAAAAGAAAAATTTAACATTCTATTATCAATAGAAGTAAATATTATACAATAATATTAATAAAATTAATTAATTGTCAATTTTAATAGAAAAAATAAAAAAGGAAAAATTATAAAAATATAATTTGATAAAAATTTTATGTCAATAATTATGACTTTAGAAAAATCAAAACAATACATACAAAATAAAATAAAAGAAAAACCTGATTTCGGAATATTATTATTAGAAAATCAGTTTGATAAACTAATAGAAGAAATTAAAAATCCTATATGCATTTTGTATGAAGAAATTCCAATTTTTTCAAAAAAGAAATTATACGGAAGATTCTTATTTGGAAAAATAGAAGATAAAAATGTAGTATTTCTAATAGAAAACTTTCATGAAAAAAAAAAGACAAATTATTTTCCTATTATTTTATGTAAAAAAATAGGAATCGAAAAATTAATATTAATTAATATTTCTGGAGGCGTTAATCAAAATTATAAAATGGGAGATGTCATGTTAATTAAAGACCATATAAATTTATTTCCAGAAACCCGTAATATAAATAATATTATAAAAAATAAATTTTTTGAAATTACAGAACCATATGATAAAAAAATGTTAGAAATTGCAGAAAATATAGCGATGAATCATAATATAATTATTCAAAAAGGAATTTTTGTTGCTTTTCCTTATTTCAATTATAAAACTTATTCAGAATATGCCATGATACGATCCATGGGAGGGGATAGTATTGGTGGAATGAATATAGTGACAGATGTAATCGCTGCCAGATGTATGAATCTACGAGTATTCTCTATATCTATTATTGTCATGATGGGATTATCTACTAATAAAAGTTCTGATAAAATTATTATCAATAACGATTATTCAAATTATAAAAATCAATTTTTTCAAGAATCAGAAAAATCTATACCTCTTATAATATTAATAATTAAAGAGTTTATAAAATTTTGTTCATAGTTCATTAAAACGTAAAGTTTTATAATTGATTAATAATGTTTTTAGTGATATTCATAAAAATATTTTCTATTTTTTTATTTTTTAAAACTACAGGAA
The DNA here is from genome assembly GCF_014251995.1 of Blattabacterium cuenoti. Lineage (GTDB taxonomy): Bacteria > Bacteroidota > Bacteroidia > Flavobacteriales > Blattabacteriaceae > Blattabacterium > Blattabacterium cuenoti_AE. The sequence continues at coordinate 274,536 of NZ_CP059205.1, read as the reverse complement.
TTCCATAATCTGAATATTCTCGTATTTCTTGTAACATAGGAACTTCTCCAAGAAAAAAAAGATTCATTTTTTCAGAAAAATTCTTGACTCCATCTTTACCAAAAAAATAATATTTTTTTTCCCCTAATATATAAGACATATTTTCAATAATTCCAATAATTGGAACATTTATAGGTTTCATACGAAACATTTCCACAGATCTATTCACATCAGATAATGCTATTTTTTGAGATGTACTAACTATAACAATTCCTTTTAACGAAATTTCTTGTAAAAGAGATAAATGGATATCACCTGTTCCTGGAGGTAAATCCACTATTAAAAAATCTAATTCTCCCCAATCAGTTTCATGAATAAATTGCCTCAAAACTTTAGTAACCATAGGACCTCTCCAAACAATAGCTTGTTCATCTTTCAAAAAAAAGCTTATAGACAAAATTTTAACTCCAAAACTAATGATAGGATTAATCATCTTATTTTCATTATTATAGATTTTTTCACTAAAATCTTTTTTATTAAGATTAAACATTAATGGAATAGAAGGACCATATATATCAGCATCCAATAATCCAACATGAAACCCCATTTTTTCTAAGGAAACGGTTAAATTAGTTGCTATTGTAGATTTACCAACACCTCCTTTTCCAGAAGCAACAGCTATTATATTTTTTATCATAGGTTTCCTATTGAAATTTTCTTTTAATTTTCTTTCTATTTTTATATATACTGGATTTAGTACATTTTCTTTTTTCATAGAAAGATTAATTTCTCTGATTAATTTGTTTTTAAAATGCATAGAAGGATGATCTAATCTTAAATAGATTATTATTTTATGACTAAAAATGTCTATTTTTTTTAGAATACCAGATTCAATAATATTATTATTACCGAAAGCAATAACGTTTTTTAATGCATTTTCAATTTTTTTTTTCACACTAATATTAGATGTTTGTACGGTTAAGAATAAATAAAAATAACCTATCACAATAATAGTACAAAAAAAAATAACTAGATTTGAAAATATATTCTAAAATAAGAACATGAATTTATATTCCTATTATAAGTTCAATAAAATTCATACAAAAATTCTAATATTTAAATACAATAAATGGAAATTTCTTTTAGAAAATATGGAGAATATAATTCTTTCTAAGAAAGAAAGAATGTTTTTTTTATCTTTATCTATAAAAAGAAAAAAAGAATTTTTAGGGATTCGTTATGCATTAAGATATATAGGAATGAATATAAGAATTTTTTACAATGAAAAAAGAAAACCCTTCCTTTTTCCTGAAAAAAAACATATCTCCTTAAGTCATTCTTTCGGAAAAATTGCTATAGCAATAAGCTCTTATCAGATAGGAATAGACATAGAAAAATTAAGAAAAGATAATAAAATAGTTAAAGTAAAAAATAAATTTCTTAGAAAAGATGAATCTATTTTTATTAAAAAAAATTATGAAAAAGATTATTTACATGTTATATGGGGAATTAAAGAAAGTTTATATAAATTAGAAGGAGGAATTCACCACAGTTTTTTAAATCGTTATAAAGTTTCTCCTTTTATACTTGAAAAGAAATCTTGCATATCATGTTGGATAATGAAAAAAACCTGTAGTCAAAGGTTTTACGCTTTTTATAGAAAAATAGAAAATTTTTACTTAGTTTATATCATAGATAAATGAACATGATAATGATAAATGAGAACATCAATATTCTTTTATCCCCTTATCATCATAATAAGGGAAATATTATTCTCATTTTAGAATCTACTGCTGTAATACTTACAATATTAAGTATTTTTTTTGCCCAAAGAAATAATATATTGGTATATCCAATAGGAATAGTAAGTACTATAATATATAGTTATTTAACCTTTGTTTCTTCTCTTTATGGAGATTTTATTATTAATCTATATTATACAATAATGAGTTTTTATGGATGGTTTATTTGGTTGTATAAAAAAGATCAAAAAAATAAAAAAATGCCCATTTCTATCACTTTTTGTAGTAAAAAAGATTATTTTCGTACATTTTTTTTATTATTTTTTACATGTATTTTCAGTATGATACTTTATTTTTTTTATGGAAAACTTAAAAACTATTCCGATTGGATGGATATATTAACAACGGGAATTTTTTTTTCTGGTATGTATCAAATGTCTATGAAAAAGGTAGAGAATTGGATATTTTGGATTATTGGAAATATGATTTCTGTTCCCCTTTATTTTTTTAAAGGTTTTATATTGACAGGAATTTTATTTATCATTTTAGTTATATTAGCTATAATGGGTTTTTTTATTTGGAAAAAAAAAGCACTAAAATTATAATTTTTTATTACATTAATTGATTTATAACATCATTGATATTATCGTATTCCTTTTCTGTTTTTTCTCTAAGATTTTTAACTTTTATTTTTCTTCTTTTTATTTCATTTTTTCCTATTATAATAGCAAATGGAATATTATTATCACTAGCATATTTAAATTGCTTCCCTATTTTAACAGCATGAGGATATAATTGAGTAGAAATTCCTTTTTCTCTTAAAAAATTTATCATTTGATATGCGTACAAAACTTCTTCATCTCCGAAATTAATAAACAAAATTTTTGATGGATAATTAGAGAAAAAAATAGTATCTAATAAACTTTCCTTTTCCATAGCTAAATAAACCCTATCTAAACCTAAAGAAATTCCCACTCCATAAATGTTTTTCATTCCAAACAAATTAGATAATTTATCATATCTTCCTCCACCACCAATAGAAATAGACCTTAAAGAAGTATTATTATTATGTAATGGAACAATTTCTAATATTGTTCCTGTATAATAATTCATTCCTCTAACTAAAGAAATATCCCATTCCAATTTTGTCTTTTTTAAAGAAATATCATTTATTTTATTGTAAATAAAACTAAGATCCTCGATTCCTTTTTTCCCTTTTTTGGAATCTTTAAAAGCCATAGTTAAATATTTTTTTTTTTCATAGAAATTTTTTTTCATGTCTAAAAAAAACTCTATTTTATCAAATGATTGAGAAGAAATTCCTTTACACAACATTTCTTTTTTAACCAAGTCTCGTCCAATTTTATTCCATTTGTCTAAAGATGTAATAAAATTTTTCCACAAATCATTTTTAATCCCTGAAATTTCGACTAGTCCTCCCAATATATCTCTATGATTAATATAAATAATAACAGGAAAATTAAGTTTTGAAAAAATTTTGTCACAAAGTTGAATTAATTCTATTTCTTCCCATAGAGAAGAGTTATAAGATGAAATTATATCTGCATCACATTGATAAAATTCTCTAAATCTTCCTTTTTGAGGTTTATCAGCACGCCATACAGGTTGTATTTGATATCTTTTAAAAGGAAATATTATTTCGTTCTTATGCATTACTACATAGCGCATAAAGGGAACTGTTAAGTCATATCGAAGTGCTTTATTAGTTACTTTTTGGAAAAAAATTTTTTTTATTAAATTATCATCAACTTCATCTAGAATTTTTTTATTATTGGTTTTTATTAAAAATTCTGAAATTTTTTTTTTTAAAACATTACCAGAATGAAGTAATTTAAATATCAAACAATCTCCTTCCTCTCCATATTTTCCTACAAGGGTAGAAATGTTTTCAAAAGAAGGAGTTTCTATTGAGTAGAATCCAAAAATTTCAAATATTTCCCGAATAGTTTTAATTAAATAATTTCTTTTATTCATCTCAATAAATGAAAAATCTCTGGTTCCTTTAGGAATATAAGGTGATTCCATTATTAATGATATTTTAAATGTTAAAAGTCATTGAATTTTTTACCTTTATTATTTTCTTTTTTATGAATACTTTTTTTTAACGTTTTTTCACTATCATTATTATATGAAATAGGAAAATCAAAGCTATCTTCTAGCATTAGATATTTTTTATTATTTTGTTTAGATTCTACAAAATTTGAATTAATAGATTGTTCAAAAACGTTTTCTTTTTGATTTAATGAAAAATTCTCTTTCTTATCAAAAGTTTTTTCTGAATATCTCAAATTATTTTTTTTCATAGGATAAAGATTTATTTCTTTTTTAGAAAAAGAACTAATTTCTTCCATTTTTTTTAATCTTTGTTCATAAGGTTCTTCTAGTTTATGAAAAATTTTTTTTTCCTCATGATTGATTGCTCTTTGAATTTCTGTAGGAAATCCTGTAGCTACTATAGTGACTGAAATACTTTCTTCTAAATTTTCGTCTTCTCCTATCCCCATAATAATATTAGCATTATTTCCTGCTTCAGCTTGTATATAATCACTGATAATTCCTATCTCATCTATAGTAATCTCTATTCTACCTGAAACAATTAATAATAGAACATTTTTCGCTCCAGTAATTTTATTGTCATTTAACAATGGAGAGTCTAAAGCTTGTATAACAGCTTCTTTTGCTCTATTTTCACCAACAGAAATAGCAGACCCCATAACAGCAGTTCCACTTTCTTTAAGTACGGTTCTAGTATCTCTTAAATCTATATTTTGTTTATAATGATGAGTAATAACCTCTGCAATCCCTTTAGCGGCAGTAGTTAAAACTTCGTCTGCTTTTGCAAATCCAGCTTTGAACCCTAAATTTCCATATAACTCTCTTAATTTGTCATTATTAATTACAATTAAAGAATCCACGTTTTTTCTTAACGATTCTATTCCTTTTTGAGCTTGTTGTAATCTCATTTTTCCCTCAAAATGAAATGGAATAGTAACAATTCCTACAGTTAGGATTCCTTTTTCTTTGGAAATTCCAGCAATAATTGGTGCAGCTCCTGTTCCTGTTCCTCCCCCCATTCCTGCTGTAATAAATGTCATTTTAGTATTAGAATCTAGAACACTTTTTATCTCTTCCAAACTTTCTAAAGCAGCTTTTTCTCCCACATCAGGATCGGCTCCAGCACCTAATCCTTCAGTGGTAGAAACTCCTAATTGAATTTTTACAGGAACTGGATTATTTTTTAAAGCTTGTGAATCTGTATTGCATGCTATAAAATCAACTCCAGTAATACCTTGTTCAAACATGTGACTTAAAGCATTACTACCTCCACCTCCGACTCCAATAACTTTTATCGCAGCTGATCGACTTTTCGTAAATCCAAATTGGATATTTTCTTTTTTTTTATTTTGTATAAAATCTTCTTTTTTCATTGTCATGATTTATTATTCTGTATCATTCAATATTTGACGAAATTTATCTGCCCAAATTTCAAGAAAAGATTTTGATTTTGTTTTATTTTTTTTATCAGAATGATCTGTATTATTATCTTCTGAATTTAATTTTTTATTTTTTTCATAAAATTTTTTAGAAATAAATTTTGATGAATAGGTTTCATCATAATATCTACGTCCCATATTTGTTGTTGTACAAATATATTTCTTTTTATCATCAATACCTTTAATAACTAAACCTATAGATGTTGCATATTCTGGATTACTTATTAAACCATTTTCTCCACCTGCAATATGTTCATTAGAATAACCTATGCGAACATCCATTCCAGTAATATATTCAGTTAAAGGACGAATATGTTTCAATTGAGATCCTCCACCTGTCATAACTAATCCAGCGATTAATCTTTTCTTTTGTTCTTCATTTCCATAATTTTTAATTTCTATATTAACTTTTTCTAAAATCTCGCATACTCTTTTATGTATAATCTTAGAAAGATGTTTTAAAGAAATTTCTTTAGGATCACGTCCTCTTAATCCAGGTATACAAACAATTTCTGTTTCTTTATTCTCTCCAGGCCATGCAGATCCAAATTTTATTTTTAATAATTCAGCTTGTCGTTCAATAATTAAACAATCTGTTTTAATATTATCAGTAATAACATTTCCTCCAAAAGGTATTACAGCCGTATGACGAATAACATTATCTTTAAATATGGCAATATCAGTGGTCCCTCCACCTATATCCACTAAAGCTACACCAGCTTCTCTTTCTTCTTTACTCAAAACAGCTTCAGCAGAAGCTAAAGGTTCTAATGTCATTCCGGATAAATTTAATCCTGCAGCTTTAACACATCTTCCAATATTACGAATAGAAGAAACTTGTCCTACAACTACATGAAAATTAGCTTCTAAACGACTTCCATACATTCCTATTGGTTCTTCTATTTCTGTTTGACTGTCTACTTTATATTCTTGTGGAAGAACATGAATAATTTCTTCCCCTGGCAACATCACTAGTTTATGAACTTGATCTATCAGTTTTTGTATATCTTTCTGATTAATTACATTTTCAAATCCTAATCTAGTAATATAATCATTATGTTGTAGACTTCTAATATGTTGTCCTGCTATTCCAACAATGACTTCTTTTATTTTTAAACCAGAACTATGTTCTGCTTCAGAAACTGCTTCTCGAATAGCTTCAATTGTTTGAGTTATATTGTTTACAACCCCCCTATGTACACCTATACTTTTAGATCTACCTATGCCTAGGATTTCAATTTTATTATATTCATTTCTCCTTCCTACCATAGCTACAATCTTTGTGGTTCCCACATCAAGACCTATAGCTATATCTTGATATTCCATAGATTCATCTTTTTTTTGCGACTATTTGTCCTTTATATTGCAAATCAATACTTTGATATTGATTAATATTCATATTATTTAAATACTGTTTATAAAATGCTTTTAATTTATTCAATTTATTTTTAAAATCTTTTACGTTTCCAAATATAATATAATGATCTCCTATTTTGGGAATTAAAAAAAATAAGTTATCGTCATTTTTTTTAATGCTAATAATCTGGTTTTTTAGAAGATCATCAGAATTTATAGCTTCTATTAAACAAACTAGGTACTTTTTTTCTTCTTTAGAAAAGAATCCTTTTGCTAAAATAACTTTTGAAGAATAAAAAGGAGAAAGCTCCAAATCTTCTGCATCTTTTGTCAAATAATATTCTTTATTTCTATTTTTTATTCTTAAAATGGGTTCCTTCTGAGAAATAAGAATATTTATAGTTCCATCTACGCTAATAAATACTTCAGATTTTTTTATAAAAGGATAATTGTCTAATTGTTTTTCCATTTTCAATATACATAATTGACCGATTTTTTTTTCATTTTTTTTCATTTTAGAAAATAAAATATTTTTAACAATTTCTTCATTTATAAAATAATTATTTGATGAAGGATCAACAATAATATTAAATTTTTTAATTTTTCTATTCTTATGTATTTTTTGAGAAAAATAAAAAAGAGGAATCATAAAAATTATATATAATAATAAAACAAGGATAAATGATTTATTTTTCATTACTTTTCCAAATCGTTTTTATATAACCATTTTTTTATAGGTGTGATTAAGGTATCTATATCACCAGCTCCTATTGTAAGAATAATATCAAAATGTTTTTTTTCTATTATTTTCAAAACATTTGATAAAGTAGATAACTCTTTTTTATTAGAGTCCATTTTTACTTTTTTTAATAAACTATTGGAATTAATTATTTCATTTAATAAAAACTCCCTAGCAGGATAAATATCTAATAGTATTAAAATATCAAGTTTCTCTAAACTTTTTGCAAAAGATTCTTCAAAAAATTTAGTTCTGCTAAATAAATGAGGTTGAAAAATTCCTAGTATCTTTTTACCTGGAAAACAATCTCTGACGGTTTTAATAAGAAAATTAATTTCTGTAGGATGATGAGCATAATCATCTATATATACTTTTCTTTTAGATTGATAATGAATATAATATCTTCTTTTTATTCCTTGAAATGAAAGTAGAGATTCTCTGACTTTTTCTTGATTGATTTTTAGATAATCAGATATAGATAATGCCGCTGTAACATTTTTTAGATTATGTATTCCAGGAATAGGTAATGGTAAAGATTTCCATGTTTCTGTAGGAGTATGAAAATCAAAATACCATTTATTCTCTTTTGTAAGAATATTATTTGAATAATAATTTGCTTTTTTTGTTATAGAATAATATATAGCATTTTTTAGTATTAAAGATTCTTCCTGTAAAAGAAAAACCTTTCTGTATGGTTTTTTTATCTTTTTTAAAAAAGATAAATAAGCTTTTCTTAAAACATACTTTTTTGGATAAATATCTACATGATCTTGATCAAAAGATGTAACACATGCAATATTAGGTGATAAGTGCAAAAAAGAACGATCAAATTCATCCGCTTCTACCAAAAAAAATTTGGATCCATTTAATATAATATTAGATTGATAATTTTCAGATATTCCTCCTAAAAAAGCAGTAATGCTAAATCCTGAATTATATAAAATATGTCCTAGTAAAGCACAAGTAGTTGTCTTTCCATGTGTCCCTCCTATAGCTATACAAATTCCATTTTTTGCAATTGAAGATAAAACTTTAGAACGTTTTTTTATATTTTTTCCATATTTTTTTAAATAAATCCATTGTTTATTATCATTTGGAATAGCTGGAGTATATACAATTAAACATTCCTTAGAATGAATCCATTCAGGCAACATTTTTATACAATCACGATAATTAATTGAAATTCCCTCTTCTTCTAACTTTTGGGTCAAATAAGTTTTATTCTTGTCATGTCCACAAACTTTTTTACCCATAAAATGGAAATATCTAGCAATGGAACTCATTCCTATTCCTCCTATTCCTAGGAAATAAAAAAAATTAATTTTATTAAAATTCATAAAATAATTTGTAAAATTTCATTAACAATATCATTTGTAGCTTTAGGTTTTCCCAATTGAAGGAGATTTTCACTCATTTTTTTTTTTATTATAGAATTATTAATCAACTTAATAGTTGAATTCACTAATTTTTTCTCTATTTCCTCATTTTTAATAATTAAAGCAGCTTTTTGTTCCTCCAATATTCTAGCATTTTTATTTTGATGATCATTTGAAGCCCAAGGATAAGGGATTAATATATGAGGTTTTCCTATTAAACACATTTCTGATATAGTTAAAGCACCAGCTCTAGATACAATAATATCCGCTGCAGAATAACATTCTGATATATTTTCAATAAAATCCATTAAAACAAAATTAGAATGATGAGATGCTTTATTCTTTTTGATTCTAAAAATATCAAGTTTTCCAACTTGCCAAATAAGCTGAATATCTAATTTTATTAATTTATTTAGTCCTTTTATCCAAGCATTATTCATACTGACAGAACCTTGACTACCTCCTATAGATAAAATAATAGGTCTTTCTATTCTTAACCCCAAATGTATACAAGATTTTTCCTTACTAGGCATCTTTTGTAAGATTTCAGATCTAACTGGATTTCCAGTGACTACGGTTTTTTCTTTTGGAAAAAACTTTTTTGTTTGTTCATAAGCAACACATATTTTATGAGCATAACGTGAAAATATTCTATTAGTTAACCCGGGAAATGAATTCTGTTCTTGAATAAGAATAGGTATTTTATTTTTTTTCGCAGCATATAAAGTGGGAAAGCTTACAAATCCACCTGTCCCAATAACTATATCTGGAGAAAACTCTTTAATTATTTTATTTGCTAAAAATAAACTATATATTAATTTTAAAGAAAATATAAAACCTTTTATGGAAAAAAAATTATTTTTTCCTCCTGAAGTACAAATTCCTTCAACGGAATATCCAAACTTAGGAAGTTCTCTCATTTCCATATGGTTTTTTGATCCAATAAACAAAATACTAGTTTTTGGAATCTGTTTTTTTAGTTCATCTGCTATAGCTATTCCAGGATAGATATGTCCACAAGTTCCTCCACATCCAATAATTATTCTAGGTAAAACATTATTATTGTTCATCATGAGTTAGTTACAATTTTATCAGTTGAATTTTTTTTTTCATATATAATTCGACTAACACTTAATATAATTCCAAAACTAAAAAAAGTAACCCACATAGAGGTTCCTCCAGCACTAATAAGTGGTAAAGTTTGTCCTGTTACTGGAAACAATCCTACAGCTATTCCCATATTAATTAATGCTTGATTAATAATAGGGAGTCCTACAGCAAGTACCAATAATGAACAAAAATGATTCTTTACTTTTGTAGCTATTATCATAATTCTGAGTAAAATTAAAAGATAAATGAATAAAAGAATCATTCCTCCAAAGGATCCATATTCTTCTATTATAATAGAATAAATAAAATCTGAAGAAGATTGTGGAAGAAAAGCTTTTAAAACGCTTTTACCAGGACCTCTTCCAAATTTATTTCCTAAAACAATAGCATTTTTAGATTGTTTCATTTGATAACTTTCTTCAGATCCATGATTAAAAAATTTTTCTATACGACTTTTCCATGTATAAACTCTGTTTGCAGGATTTTTATCCCCCCATTTTATAACGGAAAAAACATAAATTCCTGAAAATAAAATTCCCATTAATGAAATCATAATAATCCCTTTTAATGGATATCCTCCTATAAAAAGGAGGATTAAAACAGAAATAAAAACAATAATTGCAGTAGAACCATTGGCAGGAAAAATAAGTCCTACAATGAAAAATATTGGAAATAATAAAGGAAAAAAAGAATTAATGATACTGATATTTTCTTTATTTTTTTTAGCTAAATATCTAGCACAATAGATAAAAAGGACTAGTCCAGCAATACTAGAAGTTTGAAAAGATATATTAATAAAAGGAATATGCAACCAACGAGAAGCATTTACTCCGTCCAATTCTTTTTCCTGAATAATAGTAAATATTAATAATATAAATACTATAGGAATAGAAAATACAGACATACGGTAAAAGTATTTATAATCTATAAATTGAGTGAAAAAAAGAATACAAAAACCAACTAACAAAAAGAGAGCGTGTTTTAATAAATAACTAAAGGCTGTTGTATTCGTCTCTCCATATGTACTAACCAGGTTAGTACTAGCGGAATATACTGGTAGAAAAGAAAATACAGCTAGCAAGGATATAAAAGCCCATAAATATTTATCTCCTTTCAAATATTTGAAATATCTATTTCTTTCATCCTTTTTTTTCATAGAAAAGTTTTCTTACTTCTTTTTTAAATTTGTTTCCTTTTTCTTTATAATTTTTAAAAAGATCTAAACTGGAACAAGCAGGAGATAATAAAATGTTATCTCCAGAAGTAGACAATATATGAGCCATATATACAGCTTCTTGAATATTTTTTGTTTCCAGAATAATATCAATAATTTCTTTGAAAAAAGAAACAATTTTTTCATTTTGTTCACCTAAACAAATTATAGCCTTAACTTTTTTTTTAACTAAATGAACTAATTCTACATAGTTATTACCTTTATCTTTTCCGCCTGCTATCCATATAATGGGTTTATTTATATGTTTTAATGCATAAAAAACGGCATTAACATTTGTAGCTTTAGAATCATCAAAAAATTTAACTCCATTTATATGGAATATATTTTCCATACGATGTTTTATAGGTTTCAATTTTAAAATAATAGGTATTACCGATTTTTTATTTATATTAAATATTTCGGATATAATTAATGAAGCCATAATATTATAAATATTATGATCTCCCAATAGTGGAATATCTTTTATATTTAAAAAACATATTTCTTCGTTTTTTTGGTTTCTAATAAATATTTTGCTATTTTTTACATAAGCTCCAGCTCCATTTTTCAACTCTTTTTTTATAGAAAAAGGAATACATTTAGAGGAAATAATATATTTTTTTAATCCCTTTCTTATGATAGGATCATCATAGTTATAAATGAAAATATCTTCTTTTTTTTGTAAAGTTGCTATTCTAAATTTAGAATGCATATAATTTTCAATATTATTGTCATATCTATCTAAATGATCTCTTGTAATATTTAATAAAACTGCAATATTAGATCTAAAATTAGAACAATCATCTAGTTGAAAACTGCTTACTTCTAATACATAATTTTTTTTTTTTTTATAACTTCTCTAGAAAAACTACGTCCAATATTACCACCTATTCCTACATTAATTTTATTTTCTTTAAGAATTTTATAAATTATCGAACAAACGGTTGTTTTACCGTTGCTTCCTGTTATACTGATAATATAAGAAGATTGATCTAGATAACTTTTTCCAAACTCTAATTCAGATTGAACAGGAATATTCAAAAGATTAATTTTCTCTATAAAAGAGTTATTTCTAGTAATTCCAGGACTTTTTATTATTTTTGCAGCTTTTTTAGTTATTATATTTTTTGAATGACCTTTTTCTTCAAAAGGAATTTTATTTTTTATTAAAATTTTTTTGTATTTATTTAAAATAACTCCTGAATCGGATAAAAATATTTTTAATCCATTTTTTTTAGCTAGTAAAGCTGCTCCAATTCCACTTTCTCCTCCTCCTAATATTACCAATAGTTTTTTTTTCATTATTATTTTATTAATAAAATTACCGTTAATATGGAAAGAATTATTTGGATAATAATAAAACGAATGAAAATTTTATTCTCGTGATATCCTAATTTTTGAAAATGATGATGCAAAGGAGCCATAAGAAAAATTCTTTTACCTATTCCATATTTTTTTTTAGAAAATTTAAAATATAATACTTGTATTATTACAGAAATATTTTCCATAAAAAAAATTCCACATAAAATAGGTAATATTAATTCTTTTCTATTTATAATAGTTATAGTTGCTATAGCTCCACCTATAGTTAAACTACCAGTATCTCCCATAAAAATTTGGGCTGGATAAGTATTATACCAAAGAAAACTTATTAAGGAACCTATAAAAGCAAAAGAAAATATAATTATTTCCTCTAAATGAGGAATGTATATCAAATTGAAATTTGATGAAAATATTTTATTACTGGAAATAATAGAGATTAAAGATAAAGTAAAGAAAATAATAGAAGATATTCCTGCTGTCAATCCATCTATACCATCAGTTAAATTAGCTCCGTTAGATAAAAATGTAATAGTAAAAATTACCATAGGAATAAAAATAATCCATATATATTTTTTCCATTTTTTATTATATCGGTTTAAAATACAAGAATAGTCAAACTCATTTCCTTGATTAGATAAGGAAAACGGAAAAGTTGTTTTAATACTGTATTCTTTTTTCCTAAAAAATTTCGAATTTACTTTTTTAATAGATTCATTAGAATTTATATTCAGAAAATAAATATTATTTCCAATTAAAATACCTACTAAAATTTGTCCTAACACTTTTCCTGTTACACTAAGTCCTTTTTTATTATATTTTATTTTAATATAATCATCTAAGAATCCGATACAACCCATGCAAAATGTTGTCAAGACTAATATAAAAACATACTTATTCTTCAAAGAAGAAAATAGCATAGTAGAAATTAATGTGGATAATATCATTATAACTCCTCCCATTGTTGGAGTCCCTTCTTTTTCTCTTTGCCCAATAAGCCCGAGATCACGTATATGTTCTCTTATATTATTTTTTGCATTATTCCAATATATAAATTTTTTGTAAAAAATTAATGCTATGAAAAATGATAAAAAAAAGGAAACTACAGCTCTGAAAAAAACATAATTAATATTGATTAAAAGAAAACAAGAATTCAATGATTCAAATAAAAAATTATCATTATTTTTCACAAACTTTAGGTGATTTAGTTTTTAATAACTCTCTAACTATTTCCATGTCATTAAAAGGAAAACGTACTCCTTTTATTTCTTGATAAGTTTCATGTCCTTTTCCAAATAAAAGAATAATATCTTTTTTTTTTGCAATTTCAATTGCCATTTTAATAGCCTCTTTTCTATTTGAAATAGTTAAAATAGATTTTTTTCTCACATTAGAATATGATTTAAAATTTTTCATATCAACTAGTATTTTTTCTATTTCTTCATCTCTAGGATTATCAGACGTAAAAATAGGTACATCACACATATCATAAACAATTTTTCCCATTAAAGAACGTTTTTTTACATCTCTATTTCCTCCACAACCTATAACGCATATTAATTTTACATTATTATCTTTTATTTCTTGAATAGTATTTAAAACAGTTTTTAATCCATTTGGATTATGAGCATAATCTACAATAACACGGATTCCTGAATCTGATACAAATTGTTCAAATCTTCCTTTAATAGGTTTTATATTCTTAATGTTTTTCAGAATATCATTTTTTTTCTTACCTAATAAAATAGCTGTCGCATAACTTGCTAACAAGTTATAAACATTAAATGTTCCAATTAGATTAGTAAAAATTTTATTTCCATCAATAAGTATTAAACTTCCAAAAATATTTTTTTTTAATATTTTACACCTAAAATTTGCGGTTTTTCTAAATCCGTAAAAATAAATTTTTGACAAAATATTTTTTACAATTTTACATGAATTTTTATCGTCTGAATTGATTAATACAAAAGAATTATTATTAGTATTAGATAAATTGTCAAAAAAAAGTTTTTTAGTGTTTAAATAATGATTAAAAGATTTATGATAATCTAAATGATCATGTGTAATATTAGTAAAAATACCTCCTTGAAATAATAATCCTGAAATTCTTTTTTGATGAATTCCATGTGAACTTACTTCCATAAAAGCGTATTTACACCCTTTACGGATTGATAGATTTAAATATTTATTAATTTCAATAATATTCGGAGTGGTATGTTCTGTAGGATATATATTGGATAATATTTTTATTCCCATGGTGGAAATAAGAATATTTTTTTCCCCCATTTTAGAAAATAACTGATGAAGTATTGTTGCTATTGATGTTTTCCCATTTGTTCCCGTAATTCCTACTAGTTTAATATTTTTCGTAGGATTATCATAAAAATTGGAAGATATAATTCCTAAAGCATTGAGGGAATCTTTTACAAGAATATAAACAACATTTTTATGAAGATAGGAAGGTATTTTTTCACAAACAATACTGATTGCTCCATTTTTAATAGCTTTTGTTATGAATTTATGTCCATCTGTTATTTTTCCTTTTTTAGCGACGAAAATCATATTATTGATAATAACATTAGACCATATAGAAATTCCTTCTACATTTCGTCTAGAAATATCTTTTCCTATTATTTTTAAAATATTTACATTTTTCAATATATCTTCTAATTTCTTTACCATTCTTATTCTTCCAGTTTAAGAAATATAGTTTGATTCTTTTTTAATTTATTTCCCGGTTTAACAGATTGGTGAATAACTTTTCCTATTCCTTCATATTTAACGTTAAATCCCATATTTTCTAATGTAGGTATAACTTCCTTTCCAGGAATAGATATTACGTTAGGCATTGTCCATTTGTTAAAAAATAAATTTTTTGATTCTCTAACTTTTTTAAGCAAATCATTTTTATTTTTTCCTTTTTTAGGAAATTTTTTTTTCCCTATTTTTGGATAAAGATATTTTGCAATTTTATCAAATATAGGAGCTGCTACTTCAATTCCATAAAATCCTTTTTTTGGTTTAGAAATAACTACGATACAAGAATACTTTGGATTCTTAGCAGGAAAATACCCCACAAAAGAACTATTATAAGTAATAGATTCCTTTTTCAACCAATAATTTAATTGCGTCGTTCCAGTTTTTCCTGCATAAGGATATTCTGGATTATAAAATTTTTTTGCTGTTCCATTTTTTACAACGCCTTCTAACATTTTTCTAATTTCTATAATAGATGATTTTTCCGCTATAGAAGGATTTATTATAATAGGTTTAGTATATTTTTTTATACTTTTTCCATTTTTTTTTATCTCTCTTATAAATAAAGGTTTAATCATCTTTCCTTTGTTAGCTATAGCATTATAAAATGTAAGTATCTGTAAAGGAGTTAATTTAATATTATATCCGAAAGTCATCCATGGTAATGTTATACCATTCCAATTTTTTTTACTATTAGGTTTCGGAATGAAAGGAACGCTTTCTCCTGGAATATCTATTCCTATTTTTTTATCTAATTTCCATTTTTTTAAGTGTTTTATAAATTTTTCTGGATACTCTTTATAATTATCATAAACAATTCTTGCTATTCCTACATTAGAAGAAACTTCTAAAATTTTTTTTGGACTCATTTTTTCATATCCACTATAATGACTATCTCGTATTTCTTTACCTTTTAATTTCATCACACCACCTTTTGTATTAACCATCATATTATCTTCTATTTTTTTATCTTCTATAGCGGCAAGAATAGACACTGTTTTAAATGTAGAACCTGGTTCGCTTCCCTCCCACACTGCAAAATTTCTTACATCTTCATAAGTATTTTTCTTTGTTTTTTCTAAATTAATTATAGCAGGTATTTCTCCACTTTCAACATCCATAAGAATAACACATCCATGGTCCGCTTTGGATATATGTAATCCTTGAAGCAAAGCTTGATAAGCTATATCTTGTAAAGAGATATCTATAGTTGAATAAACATCTTTTCCATCTTCTGGATCTACTTCATTTTCTAATTTTAAAGGTTTCCATATTTTAGAACTTATTCGTTGTTCTAATCTTTTTCCGTTTTTTCCTTTTAAATATTCACTAAAAGCTCCTTCTAACCCTGCTTTACCTCTATGATCATCATATCCTAATGTTCTTCTTCCAATATTTCCTAATGTATGAATTCTACGTATTTTTTTTTCTACAATAAAACCTCCTTTAATTTGTCCTTCTTTGAAAATTGGAAAATTTCTTAATACTTTAAAGTGTGGATAATCTAAATTTTTAACCAATGAAAAATATCTATTTCCCTTATTTTTTTCTTCTTGAAATTTTTTATAAAAGAAATTTTTTGATTTTTTGAATAGTGATTCCAATGAATTACATAAAGAATGAATATTTTCTTGAAATAATTTTTCAGGTATGGATTTAAAATCAATATGAATATCATATTTTGTAACGGACATAACCAAAAGACTATTATCCGATGCATAAATGTTTCCACGTTTAGCTTCAATTAAATTAGTTCTAATTGTTTGCTCTATAACAGATTTCTTGTATTCTTCTGAAGAATTTTGAATGTAGAATAAATTGAAAGTTATTAATGTTGCAATAAAAATGAATAAAAAACCAATTAAGTAAGATTTATATAATAAAATATACCTTCTCCTTTTCATATTCATCATATTTTATTTTTTATTAAGTTTATTTTATTAGCACTCATAATTCATAACTTAATTGGATTTCATTTTTTTTTCTTTTCCAAAATTAATTTGTATGGTGGTTCTTCTAAATATTTTAATCTATTAACTAATTTTTTCTTTAGAAAAGAAGCTAACTGCATTTTCATACATTTACTGTGCAAATCTGCATATTCGGATTTTAACTCCTTAATTTCTTCACTAATTTTAGAAATTTTCCTGATTCTTCTATCCATTATATGTGAACTGGTAATACTTATCAAAGATAAAATAGTCATAAGAAAAATAAAATTCCAATTTCTATATGCGTTTTCTTTAATTAGAAATTCTCCTTTTAAGAAATCTTTGATTTGTTTTTTAAAATTTTTTTTCATTTTTATTCTATATTTTTAATTTCAATCTTAAGATTTTTCTGCTATTCTTAGTCTGGCACTTCTAGATCTTGGATTTTTTATAATTTCTTTAAACCTAGGTTTAATAACTTTTTTATGTATCATTTTAAATGGAGGAGTTTTAAAATTTATTTTATTTATTATAATTCCCTTCTTAAAAAAAGACTTAGTAATTCTATCTTCAATAGAATGATACGAAATTATAGCTATCCTTCCTCCTGGAAGGATAATTTTAGAAGATTCTAATAAAAAATCTTTTAAAATATTTATTTCATCATTCACTTCTATTCGTATTGATTGAAAAAGTCTGGAAAAAAATCTTTTCTTTTTCCTAAAAGATCCTCGAATAAAAAAAACATTATTTAAATCAAAAGTATTAAAAAATTTTTCTTGAAAACGTCTCTTAAGTATTTTTTCTACAATTTTTTTGGAATTTTTAAATTCTCCATACTCACGAAATATATGAAATAATTGCTTTTTTGAACATTCGTTAATAACATTTTTAGCAGAATAAGAAGACTCTTGATTCATTCTCATGTCTAAAGGACAGTTTAGTTGATTGGAAAATCCTCTTTTAGGATTATCCATTTGTAAAGATGAAATTCCTAAATCGACTAATATTCCTGATACTTTTTCAATATTTTTTTTATTTAAAATATCACGTATATAAACAAAATTATTATGAAATAAATGAAATCTTTTATCTTTGATAAGATTTCTTTTTATAGATTCTTTATCTTGATCTACAGCTATCAAAGTTCCATTTTTATTTAATTTTTTTAGAATTTCATAAGAATGTCCTCCTCCACCAAATGTTGCATCTATATAAATTCCGTTTTTATCTACTATTAAATTTTCTACACTTTCTTTTAAAAGAACTGGTTTATGATGATAAAAAATATCTTTATAATTCATTTTTTAAAAAATCTATTATAAAACATATATATAATGAAATTATTTACATCATAAAATATATTGCATATAATAAAATTTTTACAATGAAATTTCATTTAATTAAAACGGATACTTTTTCTAAAGCTAGATATGGAGTTTTAGAAACAGATCATGGAAAAATAGAGACACCGGTTTTTATGCCAGTTGCATCAAAAGGATATGTAAAAACAGTTCCTATTCATGATCTAGATAAAATATCAAAAATAATTCTTGGAAACACTTATCATTTATATTTTCGTCCTGGAATTAAAATATTTCAAAAAGTAGGAGGAATTCATTCTTTTATGAACTGGAAAAAACCTGTATTAACAGATAGTGGTGGTTTTCAAGTTTTTTCTATGAGAAAATTGAATAAGATTACAGAAAATGGAGTAAGATTTAAATCTATTACAAATGGATCCTACCATTTTTTCTCTCCTGAAAAATCCATGGAAATTCAACGTTTTATAGGAGGAGATATTATTACGGCTTTTGATGATTGTCCTCCTTTTCCTTGTAGTTATGAAGAAGCTAGAAAATCTGTAAATCGAACGTATTCTTGGCTTAAGAAATGTTTTTTTTATTTAAAAAATAATCCAGAAATATATAATTATAAGCAAAGTTTTTTTCCAATTATTCAAGGAAGTATTTATCCAGATTTAAGAAAATATTCTACGGAAAAAATATTTTCTTTATTAGAAGCTGAAGGATATGCTATAGGAGGACTAAGCTTAGGAGAAACAAAAGAAAATACACACAATATAATTAATTTACTAACAGATCTTCTGCCTAAAGAAAGACCTAGATATTTAATGGGAGTAGGAGATCCTGTTGATATTTTGGAAAGTATATCTCTTGGAATAGATATGTTCGATTGTGTTCTTCCCACAAGGAATGGACGTCATGGAATGTTATTTACATGGAAAGGTATTATAAATATAAGAAATAAAAAATGGGAAAAAGATTTTTCATCATTAGATGAATTTGGAAATTCTTATGTAGATCAATTATATAGTAAATCTTATTTGAGACATCTTTTTTTATCTAAAGAAAATTTAGCAAAAGAAATAATTTCCATACATAACTTATCTTTTTACTATAGTTTAATTAAAAAAGCAAAAATGAATATTATGAATAATAAATTTCTTTCTTGGAAAGAATCTATTATTCCTTTTTTAAAAAAACGTTTATGATATGAAAATTCTTGATCGTTATATTATTCGTAATCTTTTTCTTACTTTTATATTTATTACTGTTTCTATGCAATTTTTATCTGTAGTAATAGACGTATCTCAACGTATGTCTAGGTTGGAAGATAACCATGGATCTATCAAAGATGCTTTGATTTTTTATTATCCTTTTTGGGCTATATGGTTATCTAATACATTCTCTCCTATTTCTATTTTTTTATCTGTTATTTTTTTTACATCTAGATTAGAAAAAAATTTAGAAATCACAGCTATTATTTCAAATGGAATAAGCTTCAATAGATTGAGTTTTCCTTATTTAATATCAGCTTTAATAATAGGGATTATATCATTGATAATAAATTATTATTTTCTTCCTATTGCTAACAAGAAAAAAAATGAGTTTTATTATCAATATTTACTAAGTCCAAGATATAAAGAAAAATATGAAAATAATCAATCTGTAAGTATTCAAATATCAAAAAATGGATATATTTTCATGAAAAAATTTTTTAAAAAAAAAAATCTAGGAAAATATTTTGTCTATCAAAAATTTGATGATAACAATAAATTAATTTTTGTATTAAAATCTAAGTATATCTTTTGGGATAAAAAAAATAAAATATATATTCTATTTGATTATATAGAAACCACATTAAAAAATAATAATAATTTTAGGGGTGATTATAAAATCATTAAATTACCGATTGCTCCTAAAGAATTTTTACCGGAAGAATATGCGGCAGAAAATATGAATATTTCCGAACTAAGAAAATTTTTAAGTGTAGAAAAAAAAAATAAAAATATTAATATTTATTTAAATGAATATTATCAAAGAACAAGTTTACCTTTTTCTACTTTTATATTCACTATTTTAGGATTATCTTTATCTTCGAAAAGAAAAAAAAATGATATAGGAATTTTTATAGGAATTATGTTATCTATTTTTTATATTTTTTTTATAGAATTTTCAAAAATGTTTTCTATAAAAAATTTGATTCCTTCTTTTTTATCTATATGGATTCCGAATATCATTTTAGGAATAATTACTTTATTTTTTTACTTGTTTTGGGGGAATAATAAATAACAATTAGTAAATTTAAAATTAGTAAAAATTAAATTATTTCGAATTCTGACATAAATATTTGTCTGTTGTTTCTAATAAATTTTAGAACAACCCTTCCTGTATATTTATTTAGAATATGATCTACATCATCAGGTTTTTTTATTTTATTCCCATTTATGAATAAAATAATATCTCCTGCTTTTATTCCTATGGAATTTAAATATCCATTATCAATTTCTGTTATTAAAATACCGTAATCAATTCCGAAATTTTTTTTATATTTTTTATTCAGTTCTTTAAACGTTGCACCTAATAATTCAGATGGTTTAACTTCTTCTCTATTTCTTATTCTCGCTCTACCTTTAAGGTCTCTTAAAGTAACATCGAAGCTTTTTTCGTAACCATTTCTAATAATATTTATTTTTATTTTATCACCCGGATGTTTTACTCCCACAACAAATGATAAATCAGCAATATTTTGTATTTGTCTTCCATCTACTTTTTTTATGATATCTCCTTTTTTTAAACCTGCATCTCCAGCTCCACTTTTTTGAAAAACTTCTCCTATTAAAAAACCTTGTTGGGATTTTATTTTTTGATTTGTTTCTTTATTGTAATCCTTTAAATATTCTGCTTTAGAAAGATCCATTCCTCTAACTCCTAAATAAGCACGTTGTACTGATCCATATTTTCTTATATCTTGAATAACTTTTGCTACTAAATTAGAAGGAGCAGCAAAACTATATCCTATAAAATTTCCCGAGGATGAAGAAATAGCTGTATTAATTCCAATTAATTCTCCGTTAGTATTAATTAACGCTCCTCCACTATTTCCAGGATTCACAGCTGCATCTGTTTGAAAGAAAGATTCAATAGCTGATTGTGTTTCTTCTCTTAAGATCCCCAAACTTCTATTTTTTGCACTAATAATTCCTGCAGTAACAGTAGAATTTAAATCAAAAGGATTTCCTATTGCAAGAACCCACTCTCCTACCCGAACTTTATCGGAATCTGAAAAATATATAAAAGGTAAATTTCTATCATTTATTTTTAATAACGCAATATCAGTACTAGAATCTGCTCCTATTAATCTTGCTTTATAAGTTCTTTGATCATTTAGAGTTACTTCGATTTTTTCCGCGTCTTTTATAACATGATTGTTAGTTACAATATATCCATCAGGAGATATAATAACTCCTGAACCATGAATTCCGGGTAAATCATCATCATTATTGTTATCATTTTTTTGATGTTGATGATTTCTTCCTCTTCTAATTCCAGAACTATCTGGTCCAAAAAAGAAATCAAATGGATCCAATTGATTTTGGAAATTATATTTTCTAGAATAGTTCTTTACATTAACTACTGCATATATTGTTTTTTCTACAACTCTTGTAAAATCTGGTAATCCTGAAGAACTAACTATAGAAGCAGGATCTGATGAAGCCGATTTTGTTTTAACTAAAAAAGGCGCACTACTACCATGTTGAAAATTTAAATTATTCCTTTTGTTAATGTTGTATTGCTTGTAAGCAGCAACAGTTATAATTGAACTCATTATACTGCTAAGTACAATATAAAAAACTATTCTATTCATGTTCATAATTCTTTAAGTATAATAGTTTGAGTTTTTTGAGTATATTAAATATAATCAAAATAATTAAACAATAAAGTGATAATTTTAAAAGAAAAACAAATAATAAATATTTTTTTTTTCAATTATATGGAAACAGAATAAAATGTTTAGGAAATAAAAATGTAAAATTTATAAATTATTAATAAATAATGTTAACTTCGTTTTATTCATGTTGTTCACGTAAAATATATCTCTGATATCTCTGTATTAGAGTTTTATAACTGTAAACAATGAAAACGAATGAATAATGAATATGAAATTGAATTTTTTTAAGTACCAAGGAACAGGAAATGATTTTATACTCATAGACTCTAGATTTGAGAATAAAGAAATAGAAAAAAAACATTTTACTTTAAAAAAATTATGTGATAGAAATTTTGGTGTCGGAGCAGATGGAATTATTTTTATCAAAAATGATGAAAATAATTTTAGTGATTTTTATATGAAATATCATAATTCTGATGGAAAAGAAAGTACAATGTGTGGGAATGGAGGGAGATGTGCTGTATTTTTTGCTTATAGAAAACTAAAACTAGGAGGGGAGAGAAAAAAAGAAGAAGTTCATTATAGAGCAATAGATGGATTTCATCATGGAATAATAAATGATGATAACTTGATTTCAATTAGTTTAATTGATATTAAAAAAAACGAAATAGAAATACATCAAAAACATGTTTTTTTGAATACTGGATCTCCTCATCATATTTTGTTTGTGAAAAACATAAAAAAAATAGATGTATATCAAGAGGGAAAAAAAATAAGATTTCAAAATTCATATTTAAAAAATGGAGGAGTAAATGTTAATTTTGTAGAAATAGTTGAAAATGATACTGTCTTTGTAAGAACTTACGAAAGAGGAGTAGAAAACGAAACGTTATCTTGTGGAACAGGTGCAGTGGCTTCTGTTATTGCAGGATATGAAACCAATAGAATTTCTTCTAATAAAATTATGGTTAATACTATGGGAGGGAAATTATGGGTTTCATTAAAGGAAACAAAAAATGAATATAAAAATATTTACTTGACTGGACCCGTTCAATTTATATTTGAAGGATATGTTAAAATATAAAATAATTGAGAATGAAAAATAATTATTCAATTAGCAATGATTCCTTAAAATTTCTTAAGAAATATTTAAATGGAAGTTCTCCAACAGGAAATGAAAATGAAGGACAAAAAATATGGATAGATTATATAAATCCTTATGTGGAAAAAATTCAAACAGATTTATATGGAACAGCAGTAGGAATCATTAATCCTTCTTCTCCATATAAATTGGTTATTGAAGCTCATGTAGATGAAATATCTTGGTATGTGAATTATATAACAGATGATGGAATTATATATGTTTCTCGTAATGGAGGAGCTGATCATCAAATAGCTCCATCTAAAAAAGTATTAATACATACACAAAAAGGATTTGTTAATGGAATATTTGGATGGCCAGCTATTCATACAAGAAGATCTTCAGACGAAAAATCGCCCAATATGGATAACATATTTGTAGATATTGGTGTTTCTAGTAAAGCTGAAGCAATTAATTTAGGAGTTCATGTAGGTTGTATTATTACTTATCCAGATGATTTTTTTATCATGAATAATAATTATTTCGTAGCTAGAGCATTAGATAATAAAATAGGAGGATTTATAATAGCAGAAATAGCAAAATTAATAATGAATAATAATCTTCATTTTAAATTTGGATTATACATAGTGAATTCCGTACAAGAAGAAGTAGGATTAAGGGGGGCTAAAATGATTTCACAAACTATACGACCAAATATAGCTATTGTTACAGATGTTACACATGATACATCTAGTCCTATGATTGATAAAAAAATACAAGGAGATATTAAATGTGGATTAGGTCCTGTTGTTGGATATGCTCCTTCAATAAAAGAAAACATTAGAAATTTGATTATTAATACTTCCGAAAGGAATAAAATACCATTTCAACGTTTAGTTTCATCTAGATACACAGGAACGGATACAGATGCTTTTGCCTATTCAAATAAGGGGGTATCATCTGCTCTAATATCCGTGCCTTTACGGTATATGCATACTACAGTAGAAATGGTTCATAGAAAAGATGTGGAAAATACTATATCATTAATATTTTTTTCTTTGAAAGAAATTAACAATCATTATAAAAAACTTTTTATAAATTGAATCGAAAATGAATTATATCCCCATCTTGAATTAAAGAATTTTTTCCTGCTAAAAAAATTTTTCCTGCTTTTTTCGCTTTTTCTTCCGATTTATATTTTATAAAATCATTATAATGAATTATTTCTGCTCTTATAAATCCTTTTTTAAAATCTGTATGAATAACTGAAGATGCTTCATAAGCAGTACACAGACTAGGAATAGTCCAGGATCGGATTTCTTTTTTACTAACGGTGAAAAAACTTTGCAAGTTCAATAATTGATAGGCTTTTTTCAAAATTTGATCAATTTTATCTGAAGAACGATTTTTGATCAATGATAAAATAATCAAAATAGAACCTTCTGTTTTTACAATTTTTTTCAATTCTTTTATATATGTATTGATTTTTTCATTTGTAACCTCATCAGTATTACATACATAAAGAACAGGTTTAATAGTTAAAAGTTGTAAATCTTTTATATATTTTTTTTCATCTTTTACAAATGGATATGTCCTAATATTTTTTCCACTTCTTAGAAAAGAAAGAACACTTTCTAATGTATTTGTTATAGATTTATTTTTTTTTGTTTTAACATTTTTTAATCTATTTTCTATTGTTTCCAGATCTTTTAATTGTAATTCCATATCAATTATTTCTTTATCTCTGATAGGATTTATAGATCCTTCTACATGTGAAACGCTAACATCTTGAAATAAACGTATCATATGAATTATGACATTTGTTTCACGAATATGAGATAAAAATTTATTTCCTAACCCATCTCCTTTATGAGAACCTTTAATAATTCCAGCTATATCTACTATTTTTATTTCAGATGGAATAATTTTTATTGGATTAATGATTTTTTCCAATTCATATAATCTTTGGTCTGGAACCCTTGTCATTCCATAATTTGGTTCTATAGTACAAAAAGGAAAATTTTCTGATAAAACGTTTGAATTAGAAATAAAATTAAAAAATGTAGATTTTCCTGTGTTAGGAAGACCTATAATTCCACATTTCATTGAATTTATATTTTTATTTTTTTATTAAATAATGTTTAACGAATATTATAAAAAATTTAATTATCTATTTTAATTAATTTCAATTATGAATGAAAGAAAATAAAATTTCGTTTTTAGAGCATATTGAAGAATTAAGAAATCGTTTAATTCATTGTATCATTGCAATAATCATTGCAACGGTTGTATTAATGAATAATAAAAAAATCGTGTATGATTATATTATTTTTGCTCCGTCTAAAAAAGATTTTATTACTTATCGTATTCTTCATAAATTTACAAATCCTTTTTTTAAAGTTCATTCTATTTCTTTTTTACAAAAAAATTTAGAAATACAAAATAGACAAATATTTGGACAATTCAATGTTTATATATGGACCTGTTTTATAGGAGGAATTATTTTATCTTTTCCTTATACATTCTATGAGTTTTGGAAGTTTATCAAACCAGCTCTTTCAGATAAAGAAAAAAAATTTTCTATAAAAATATTTATAATAGTTCCTATTTTATTTATGTTAGGTATTCTTTTTGGTTATTTCGTATTATTTCCATTCTTAATTAATTTTGGATATTATTTCAGAATAAGTAATGTTCCTAAAAATATATTCGATTTGTCGGATTATATTTCTTTGATTGTTCATTCTTCTTTATCTATGGGAATAATGTTTTTATTTCCATTTTTTATATTTTTTCTTACTAAATTGGAATTAGTATCTCACCTTTTTTTAAAAAGATATAGAAAACATGCATTTCTAATAATGTTAGTGATCGCTTCTGCTATTACTCCTGGAGATATTCTTAGTACAATAATTGTTTTAATTCCATTATTAATTCTTTATCAAATTAGCATATGTGTTTCTTTTTCTATTTCTATAAAAAAATAAAAAAACCTCTTAAGATTGAGGTTTTTTTATTTTTTTGTTAATTTAATATTTCTTCATTACTATTTCAACAACACGTTTTCCTTTTTTATTTTTACTATTTTTTCCTCCATCCGTTAACCCTCTAGCTTCTAATTTATTAGGATCTATCCCTTTTTCAATTAGAGCTTTTAATACTGCATTTGCTCTTCTCATAGCCAGCATTTTATTATAACGAGGTTTACCATTAGAATCTGTATATCCATCTACATAAAATTTAGATTTAGGAAAATAATTGGTTATTACATCAGCAATGTCACCAATAATTCTCAGGTGAAGAGGTGTTAATGTAAATTTTTTTATTCCAAATGAAATAGGTCTAAAAAATATATCGGGGCATCCTTTGTTTTCTTTTTTCCCGAATTTTTTTGGGCAATCATCTTCATTATCTGGAATATTATCTTGATCTGTATCAGGACATCCTTTAAATTTTCTTAATCCTGTTTGATTTGGACATAAATCTTCTTGATCTAATACTTCATCATTATCGGAATCTTTATTAAGACTCTTATTATTATCATCGGAGTCTTTTTTATTATTATTTTTATTATCTTTTTTTTCTTTTTCTTTCTGGGTTTGACAACAAATTTTTTCTTCTACTCTTCCTCTTTTTTCTATTATTGGAAAGTAAGAATGGTCTTGAATTCCATAATACTCTTGACTTCTATCTATTTCTTCCTCCTGATTTTCGTTATTAATTTGTTCGTTTCCAAAACGGAAAACAAAACCTAAATTATGTTTCCAAAAATTAAGATAATCTTCTGCTCTACTTTCAAAAATATGATTGTAAGTAGTATTAAAATTTATTCCAAAATTGGGAGCCATCCATATATTCATTCCTACACCTCCATCTAATAATAGAAAATAATCTCTAGATGTTTGTAAATATTTTCCATCTTCAATTTTTAGTTCTCTCTCTATATATCCCTTAAATTTATGATAACCTGCTCCTACTCGTAAATAGGGATCAAATTTGTGATGAGGTAAAATGTAGTAGGTTACTCCATTACTTATCTTTACAAAAAGATCATTTTCTGATTTCCATCTTTTATTGTTTATCATTCCTAATGACGCATCAAAGTACAATCCCATATTTCTTTTAATACTATATTCTAGTTCTAAATTAGAAACAACAGGACTAATACTATTATGATCTTTTTCAAAAATCCCTTTAAAAGGAGATCTTATGGGATAATAATTAATGTCATATAATCCTAATTTAAGAAGCCATTTTCCTTTCTCTTCTTCTTCCTTCAAATTCTGGAAATAAGCAGAGGGATAATAGGAATAATAAGCATGAAGAGAAAAAAACGAAAAAAGAGTAAAAAATAGAGTAATAATAAAAAAGTTTGCGTTTTTCATAAAACTATAAATTTCATTTGTGTCATTATTGTTAATTTAATAAATAATATTTGATTTTGAAAATAAAAAAATACAATTTTTCTTAGGTTGGAGGTATTGTTTTGCTTCTCTCAATTTCTCTTATTGAATCCCTTTTTCTTAAAGATTCACGTTTATCGTATATTTTTTTTCCTTTAGCCAAAACTATTTTTAGTTTTGCATATCCTTTATTATTAATAAATAATTCAACAGGAATAATGGTTAATCCTTTATTTTTCAATTTTTTATTAATTTTTTTTAATTCTTTTTTTTTCAACAATAATTTTCTTTGTCTTCTACTTGAATGATTACAATTAGTCCCGAATTTATATTCGGATATATACATATTAATAGAGTATAATTCCCCATTAGTCATTTGACAAAAACTTTCCGAAAGACTAACTTTGTGTTGCCTAATAGATTTCATTTCTGTTCCAAGAAGTTGGATTCCAGCTATATAATACTCTAAAAAATGATACTGAAACTTAGCCTTCCTATTTAAAATGCTCATAAACATAAATAATTAATCATTACTTTTGTAATTGTAATTATAATTGTATAAATCAAAAACAATTAAATAAATAGTGCATTGGCATTTATAACAACTTAAATAATTAAAAAAACAAAAATAAATATAAAATATTACACTACACTTAATAAATACACTTCACAATTAATGATTAATGTTTTAATGAGTCTTTAATTAAAAGATAAAGAATAATGAATATACAATATTTAAAGAATTTATGTTCTCAGGTAAGAAGAGATATTTTACGTATGGTTCATAATGCAAAATCTGGGCATCCCGGAGGATCTTTAGGATGTACAGAATATTTTGTAGCATTATATCATGAAATAATGCATTATAATGCTACAAAATTTACTATGAATGGGAAAAATGAAGATTTATTTTTTTTATCTAATGGACATATTTCTCCTGTTTATTATAGTATATTGTCCCGTTCTGGATTTTTTCCAGTTAAAGAGTTATCTACTTTCAGAAAACTAAATTCACGTTTACAAGGACATCCTTCTGTTCATGATGGACTTCCAGGAATCCGTATTTCTTCTGGTTCTTTAGGACAAGGAATGTCTGTAGCTATTGGTGCTGCTTTATCCAAAAAATTAAATAAAGAATTTGATAGGATTATTTACAGTCTACATGGAGATGGGGAGTTAAATGAGGGACAAATTTGGGAATCAATATTATATGCAGGATCAAAAAATATAGATAACTACATAGCAACTGTTGATTACAATAGACAACAAATAGATGGAACAACAGACGAGGTTTTATCTCTCGGAAACTTAAGAAAAAAATTCGAATCTTTTAATTGGAAAGTTTTAGAGGAATTAGAAGGAAACAATATAGAAAAAGTTATTAATATTTTAAAAAACGCGAAAAATGAAATTGGTAAAGGAAAACCTATTTTAATTATTCTATATACCCAAATGGGGTATGGAGTAGATTTTATGGTAGGAGATAATACCTGGCATGGTAAATATCCTAACAAAAAAGAATTAGAAAAAGCTTTACTTCAACTTAAATTAAGTGAAAGTTCATTAGAAGATTATCCCATATCATAAATTTAGAACACAATATATTTTTCAATAAAATATGATTAAGAATATTATTGCAAAATTTTTGTTTGCATACATAATAATAGCATGTGTATTATGTTTATGTTTCATTCAAAAATAAGTTGTTATTATGATCACAATTATGATATAAACCACACAAAAATCGTAACGTGAATGATTATAAAAAAATTATAAATAAAAATTGAAAAATTAAAAAAGAATTATATGATATGAATATGAAACAGTATGAAAACAAAGGATTAAAAGAAACCAGAGCTGGATTTGGAGAAGCTTTAACTTTTTTGGGAGAAAAAAATACCAAAATAGTAGCCTTGTGTGCAGACCTGACTAGTTCTTTATTTATGAATCAATTTTCTAAAAAATTTCCCGAAAGATTTTTCCAAATCGGAATAGCAGAAGCTAATATGATGGGAATAGCAGCTGGACTGACCATTGGTGAATATATTCCATTCGCTGGAACATTTGCTAATTTTGCAACTTCTCGTGTATATGATCAAATACGCCAATCTATTGCTTATTCTCATAAAAATGTAAAAATATGCGCTTCTCATTCTGGACTTACTTTAGGTGAAGATGGTGCGACACATCAAAGTTTAGAAGATATTGGTATGATGAAGATGTTGCCTGGAATGACTGTTATTAATACGTGTGATTATAATCAAACTTATTCTGCAACTTTAGCCATAGCTGATTATTTTGGACCAGTATATTTACGTTTTGGACGTCCTGCCGTAGCTAATTTTACAGATAAAAATCAAGTTTTTGAAATTGGAAAAGCTGTTTTACTAACAAAAGGAAAAGATATTACTGTTGTCTGCACAGGACATTTAGTATGGGAAGTTTTAGAAGCCTCTAAAGTTTTGTATCAAAAAGAAGGAATAGAATGTGAAATCATTAATATTCACACAATAAAACCATTAGATGAAAAATCTATTATTAGATCTGTAAATAAAACAAAATGTATTTTAACTGCGGAAGAGCATAATTATTGGGGAGGGTTAGGAGAAAGTGTAGCAAGAATACTAACTACTAATAGATGTTTTGTTCAACAAAGCTTTATAGCTGTAGATGACATTTTTGGGGAAAGTGGGAAACCTATGGAACTTTTAAAAAAATATAATATTGATCGTAATGCTATTATTAAGAAAATAAAACTTTTAATAGGAAAAAAAGGAAAAAAGAAAAATTGAAATTGGAAATTAAAAATATACAAAAATTGGTTCATGATTGGATTTTAACTCATGGAGTTCGTTATTTTGATGTGTTAACCAATACCATTCTCTTATCAGAGGAAGTTGGTGAGGTTTCTAGAATTATTGCTAGACGTTATGGAGAACAATCTAGAAAAAATAATTTTCAGGAAAAAAATGAAGATCTTGGAGAAGAATTATCAGATGTATTATTTGTTGTAATTTGTTTAGCAAATCAAAATGGAATCAATTTAGAAGAATGTTTTCATAAGAAATTAAAGAAAAAAGAAATAAGGGACCATAAAAGACACCATAAAAATGAAAAATTAAAATAAAATATGTCTTCTTATATTAATCTTTATAAAAAAAATAATTCATTATCCGGTTTTATATCTATAACAGGATCAAAAAGTTTATCTAATCGTCTTTTAATTTTAAAAGCTATTTATAATGACAATATTCAGATTAAAAATCTTTCGAATTGTGAAGATACAAAAATATTAAAAAAAAGTTTAGAAAGTACATCTAATATAATAAACGTTCATCACGCAGGAACTGCTATGCGTTTTTTAACTTCTTATTTTGCTATACAAGAAGGAAAAGAAATCATATTAACAGGGTCAAATAGAATGAAAGAAAGACCTATACTTGGACTTGTAGAAGCTCTAAGAAAGTTGGGATCTAAAATCAATTTTTTAGAAAACAATGGATATCCACCAATAAAAATTTTTGGGAAAAAAATTTTAGGAGGAAATGTAGATATAAATGCAAAAATTAGTAGTCAATATATTACATCTTTAATGTTAGTAGCCAATAAATTCAAGACAGGACTTAGAATTTATTTAAAGGGACATATAACATCTATTCCATACATAAAAATGACTTTTGATTTGCTAACTATGATTGGAATAAAAGTTTCTTGGGAAAAAAATTTTATCCATATTTATCCAACTATAAATAAAGGAAAAAAAACTTTTTATATAGAATCAGATTGGAGTTCTGCATCTTATTATTACTCTATATCTGCAATCGCAAAAAATAGTAATATTACTTTATCCTCATATAATGAAGAAAGTTTACAAGGAGATAAAGAAATTGTCTCTATATATAAAAACAATTTTGGAGTATGCACTTCTTTTAATAAGAAAGGAGTAATTACTCTAAGAAAAAATTCTAATTTTTTTTATAAAAAATTTATTAATCTAAAATTAGATAAAACCCCAGATATTGCACAAACTATTGTTGTTACTTGTGCAATTCTTGGAATAAAATGCAGTTTAAAAGGATTGGAAACATTAAAAATTAAAGAAACAGATAGATTATTTGCATTAAGAGAAGAATTATTAAAATTTGGTATAATCACCAAGATTACAGATTCATGCTTAGAAATTATAGATTTTTACAAAAAAAAAATCAATACTTTTGTAAGGATAAAAACTTATCAAGATCATAGAATGGCAATGTCATTTTCTCCATTTGGATTATGTTCTCCTTTTTTACAAATAGAAGAACCAAATGTTGTAGAAAAATCATATCCTAATTTCTGGAACGATTTGAAATCATTGGGATTTTTGGTTGATTATTATGAGAAATAAATAAAATTCTTCTTGCCATAACAAATCTTTTATCCCAATATTTTTGATGTAAATGAGATATAATTACTCCATGAGATGTGGAAGCATGAATAAAAAATATTTGATTATAATTTACACCAATCACTAATCCTACATGGTTTATTTTATTTGAAATACTTCTTGTTCTTGTAGAAAAAAATAAAAGATCTCCTTTTTCTATTTTATTTTTTGGAATAAAAAAACCTATTTTAGATTGATGATAAGAAATTCTAGGTAAAGAGATTTTATAATGGGAAAAAATATTTTTTATTAGAGCAGAACAATCAATTCCCATTTTTGTTCTTCCTCCATATCTATATGGAGTAAACATGTAGTTTTTAGCTTTTTCCACGATACGTTCTTTTGTATTATGCCTAAATAATTTTTTCTTAACTATTTTAAAATAATCTTTTGAGGGAGCATAATCTTTATTGTATATTATTTTCTGTTTTCTTTTTCTGATAAATATTCTTTCATATTTTTTTCCCGAATTTCCATATAATGAAAAAAAAACAGAAAAAAAAACTATAAAAAAAGTGATTATAAAATTTATAATAAAAATTTTTTATAAAAAGAAACCAACAATTTATCAAATATAAACAAAATATTTACATTAAAAAAAATAAATTTAATTTGTATATTTTAATTATTAATTTCATCTGATTCTGAAATAACAGAGAAATAAAATCGTTATAAAGGCCCATTCGTCTATTGGTTAGGACGTCAGGTTTTCATCCTGGAAAGAGGGGTTCGATTCCCCTATGGGCTACTAAAATTTATTAATTTTATGGCCAATCATTTATCTTCCTTAAAGAGAATTAGGCAAAATTATACTAGACGATTACGTAATAAATACGTATATAAAAGCACAAAAACAGCCATTAAAAAATGGCTAAAAGAAAGAAAAAAAGAAAAATATCCCATGATAATTTCTATGATAGACAAATTATCTAAAAAAAATATTATACATGTAAATAAAGCATCCAGATTTAAGAAAAAATTAAGTAAAAAATTTAATTCTATAATTAATGATATGTAAAAATTTATGTATATTATTTTTTAATGTTT
The DNA here is from genome assembly GCF_014251995.1 of Blattabacterium cuenoti. Classification (GTDB taxonomy): domain Bacteria; phylum Bacteroidota; class Bacteroidia; order Flavobacteriales; family Blattabacteriaceae; genus Blattabacterium; species Blattabacterium cuenoti_AE. Next base: position 241,345 of record NZ_CP059205.1, on the reverse strand, counting down.
TTACGTGAAAAAATTGTTAAAACAATAATTATTTTAGTTTTTATCCTGATTTTTATTATTTAAGTTTTCATTAGTAATCTGTTGTGATTTTTAATGAATGTATTATGACTGTTATTACATAAAATGAAAATGAATTTATTATCTCCAATAGGAGTATTTGATTCCGGAATTGGAGGACTTCTTATAGCAAAAGAAATTGAAATACAAATGCCTAATGAAAATTTAATTTATTTTGGAGATACGATTAATATGCCTTATGGTGAAAAATCTAAAGATTTTATCGAAAAAAATTCTTTAAGGATAGCTTCTTTTCTTTACAAAAAGAAATGTAAAGCTTTGGTTATTGCGTGTAATTCAATAACGTCTAATGCATTAGATGTTATTGAAAAAAAATTCAATAAAAAAATATTAATATTCAATGTCATAGATCCCGTAGTAAAAAGTAAAATTTTTCTTTCTTCCAAAAGAATAGGAATAATTGCTACATCTGCTACTATACGTTCCAATTTTTATATAAAAAAAATAAAACAGAATTATAAGCATTTAGAAATAAATCAGATATCGACTTCTTTATTAGCTCCAATGATTGAAAAAGGATTGAAAATAAAAAAAAATATTATTCAAAATTACTTGAATAATTTTAAATCAATAGATACTTTATTATTGGCTTGTACTCATTATTTTTTTCTTAAAAAAGAAATAGAAAATTTTTATCATGGAAAAGTACATCTTATTGATGTACAAAAAATAGTAGTAAAAGAAATTAAAAAAAAATTATATAAAGAAAAATTATTACGGATTTTTCCTAACTGTAAGAAAATTAACCATATTTTTTATACATCTAATTTAAAAAAATCCACTTTTTTTGAAAAAAAAACTAGAACTCTTTTTGGAAAAAAAGCATTTATTAAGAAACATATTTTTTAATATTTTCTGATTTGCGCATCAATTACCGATAAAGTTGTTAAATTAACTATATCTTCTATACTAGATTGTATTGGTATAATTTGTGTGGGTTTTTTTATTCCTACCATTATAGGACCAATAGTTTGAATATTTCCTAATCCTTTGATAAATTTATAGGTTATACTACCTGATTCCAGATTCGGAAAAATAAAAATATTTGCTTTTTTTCTAACAAGCTTAGAAAGAGGAAATTTGCTAGCTAATAAAAATTCATTTAAAGCAAAATCTGGTTGTAATTCCCCATCTACTATTAGATTTGGATGATTTTTATGTAAAAAACTTACAGTTTTAAATATTTTAGAAGATATTTTTGAATTAGATGAAAAATTTTGGAGAGACAACATTGCTATATGCGGTTCAATATTGAATTTTTTAACTAAATGAGATACCATTAATACTATTTTAGTTAATTCTTCACTTGTTGGATTTTGGATAACTGCTATATCTGCTAAAAATAAGGGGCCACGTTTTGTCAATAAAAGCATCATTCCTGCTATTATTTGATTTTTTATAGAATTTTTTTTTCCAAAAATTTCTAACATAGGACGTAGACTTAATGAAAAATTTTTTGAGTATCCTGTAATGACTACATCAGCTTCTTTTTGGTCAACAATCATAGATCCAAAATAATCATTAGTATGCATATCCATTATAGAATTATATAAAGTTAAACCTTTTCTATTTCTTTTTTTCCAAAGAATTTTAGCAAAGTTTTTTACCTTATTTTCATTTTCTTTACTTTTTGGATCTATAATTATTGATTTAATATCAAGTTTATTTTCATTTATTAAATGTTTTATTTTATCTTTATTTCCTAAAACAATAGAATTTTCAATTATACCTTCTTCATAAAGAATTTGAATAGATTTCAGTACATTATATTCTTCTCCATTGCAGAAAACGACTCTTTTAGGATTTGTACGGGCTCTATTTTTAATCATTCTTAACATTTTGTCTTCATATTCCATTCTATCAAGTAGTTGTTCCTGATAAATATCCCAATCTAAAATTGGATTCCTTGCTACTCCAGAATCTATGGCAGCTTTGGCTACGGCTGGTGCAACACGAACAATTAAACGATTATCAAAAGGTTTCGGTATAATGTATTCCTTCCCAAAAGAAATATTTTTTTTATTATAAATAATATTTACTTGTTCCGGAACAGGTTCCTTTGCTAAGGAAGCGATAGCATATACAGCGGCTAATTTCATTTGATCATTAATAACACTAGCATGTACATCTAGTGCTCCTCTAAAAATATAAGGAAATCCTAGAACATTATTAACTTGATTTGGATAATCACTTCTTCCTGTAGCCATAATAACATCTGGACGTATTTTAACTGCTAAATTATAATCTATTTCTGGATCAGGATTAGCCATAGCAAATACAATAGGATCTCTAGCCATATTTTTCAACATATCAGAAGTTAATATTCCCCCTATAGATAATCCAATAAAAACATCTGCATTTTTAATTGCTTGGTCCAATTTTTGTATTGGATTACGAATACTAATAGCAAATTCTTTTTTTTCTTTATTTAAATCATTTCTTGAAAAATGCAACAATCCTTTGCTATCAAACATGAAAATATTTTCAGGATTAACCCCAAGTTTTTTATAAATTCTTGTGCAAGAAATAGCAGCAGCACCAGCTCCGTTTACTATCATTTTTATTTTAGAAATTTCTTTTTTAACATAAGTAATAGCATTTAATAATGCTGCTCCTGATATAATAGCAGTTCCATGTTGATCATCATGCATAACAGGAATATTTAATTCTTTTTTAAGTTTTTTTTCTATTTCAAAAGCTTCTGGAGATTTAATATCTTCTAAATTAATTCCTCCGAAAGTAGGAGAAATAGCTTTTACTATTTCTACAAATTTTTTAGGATCAGATTCATTTATTTCTATATCAAAAACGTCAATTCCAGAAAAAATTTTAAATAAAAAGGCTTTTCCTTCCATAACAGGTTTAGAAGCCAATGCTCCAATATTTCCAAGACCTAATACAGCTGATCCATTTGTAATAACTGCAACAAGATTTCCTTTGGACGTGTATTTATATACTTCTTGAGAAGAACGGGCTATTTCTTTACAAGGTTCTGCTACTCCAGGAGAGTATGCAAGAGATAAGTCTTTTTGACTTCTATATTTCTTTGTTGGAGTTATTTGTATTTTTCCAGAAGGAAATTTACTATGGTAATTTAAAGATTCTTCACGAAAAGAATTTATTTTTTTTTTCATTTTCTCATGCATATTAAATATAGTTAGTTAATTTATTGAAAATACATTATTTCCAATAAAAATCTTTTTCCAAAAAGTATTTTCTATCTGATTTCCACCTAATTATAAGCTTGTAATGTCCTTTTTTTAAAAATTTTTTTGGAATGAATAATATTTTTTTTGAATATTTAGATTTTTGGAAATATTTTGTAATATCCAAATTTTTAGAAGAAAATCTTAATAAAGTAAAAAATCCATAAATATCTTTACTGAAATACGGAAATACAATTCCAATTCCAGAGGATAAGATTATAATTTTTGTTCTTTTATTTTCAGGAAGCATTAATACATTTTTCTTTTCATTTATAATTTCTTGATATTTTATTTCTTCTTCATAATATTTATCTGATATAAGTTCACTTTTTGGATGAGGGAAAAAAAAAGTTATATAAATGACAAATCCCATAAAAAAAATCAACGATAAAATAATTCCAAAGCTCCAGTTGAATTTTAATTTCATAATTTCATATTATTTCTATAAATAAGTAATAAATTTGGAATATTATTCTTGTGTTTTTCTACTCCATTCTATTATCTTTTTTCCTTGAGGAGCTTTTCCTATTAAAGGTTTTTTAACCTTTTGATTAATAAAATAAACGTAACTGGAAATTTTTTCAATATCATTTCCTTTAATTTCTCCTGATTTTCCAAAATCACGCATAGTAGGATTGTTATTACTACCATTCCATATTATAGAAAAAATATTCTTAAATAAAGATTTTTCATATTTATTAATCCAATATTCATCCGTTAAATTAGGTCCTATATTTCCACTTCCATCCGACTTATGGCAAGTCGAACAATTTTCATTAAAAAGGATTTTTCCACTATTAATCAAGTTTTTTTTAAAATAAGAATTTTCTATAGTTGCTTGGGGGGAATTTTTTTCAAATATTTCTATTTCCTTTATTTGTTTTTTATAAGCTATATTATATTCTTTATAAGGATTTGAAAAATCTATAAATAAATAAGAAAGGAAATAAATCATTGAAAAAGCAATTGTAAAATAGAAAAGATGAATCCACCACATTGGTAATTTATTATCTAATTCTATAATTCCATCAAATCCATGATCTATTTTTTTAACCTCATTTTTTGAATTTTTAAAATCATGAAATATAAATTTGTAAAATCTATAAAAGTAATTTCCTTCATTTTCTTCAAGAATTTTTAATCTTTCCTTTTCTGTAAGAAATTGAATCTTTCTTTTAAAAATTAAGTGATTAATAGATTCTAAAATCCATAATAATACTGTAATTATAATAAAAAAAGAAATAATTATAGGATGAAAAAAATAAGACATGTAATTATAGCTTTTAAAAAAAACGTAAAACATGAATATTATAATAGATAAAAAAGAAGGAATTATAATAAAAGACGAAATTTTAGATCTCATAAATCTTTTTGTTTTTTTCTGTCATTCAATGGGAGAAAACTTATTTCTTCATAATATTTTTTTGGTTTTGAAAAAATAAAAAATAAAATCAAAGAAAAAAATAAAAAGAATAGAATCAACATAATAGACTGGAAAATTCCAATGTTTTTTTCTCCTTTAAAATAATGTTTTAAAAAACTAATCATATTTTTGAATCTTTTTTTTAAGATTTAATATCTGTTCCTAAACGTTGTAAATAAGCAATTATGGCTATAATTTCTCTTTTTTCTAAAGGAATAAATTTGTCTTTTTCTTTTTTTCTCTGCTGATCAATTCCAAATTTTAAATTTGGATATTCTTTGTAAATATCAGACACAATTTTATTTGCTTGACGATCCATATCTTTTTCTATATTTTTGACATATTCTAAAGTATATGGAACTCCTAATTTTATCATTGCTTTTATTTTTTTTTCTGTATTAGATCTATCTAATTTATTGAATATTAACCAAGGATATCTCGGCATAATAGATCCAGGTGAAGTTGATCTAGGATTATACATATGATTATAATGCCAAGAATTAGGATTTTTTCCTCCTTCTCTAGCTAAATCAGGACCTGTTCTTTTAGATCCCCAAAGAAATGGATGATCATACACAAATTCTCCAGCTTTAGAATATTCTCCATAACGAACCACTTCATCTCTAAATGGACGGACTTGTGCACTATGACAAGAATTACATCCTTCTCTAACAAATAAATCTCTTCCTTCCAATTCAAGAGCTTTGTAGGGTTTAACATTATGGATTGTGGGAACATTTGATTTAATAACTAAAGTAGGAATTATTTCTATCACTCCTCCAATAGCTACTACTATAAAAGCAAAAATTGTCAATTGTATTGGTTTTTTTTCCAACCAATTATGAAATGTTTCATTTTCATCTTTTTTATTTTCATAAAATGGATCACATTTAAATTTTTCATTATTAATTGAATTTCCTATTTGAATTGTTTTTAAAACATTAAAAATCATTAAAATAAAACCAATAAAATAAATTAATCCTCCTATAAATCTTATTTTATAAAATGGAATAATAGATATTACTGTATCTAAAAAATTTTTATAAACTAAAGTTCCATCCGGATAAAATTTTTTCCACATTGTGGATTGTAATATAGATCCAAAATACATTGGAAAAATGTAAAATATAATCCCTAAAACACCTAGCCAAAAATGGATATTGGCTAATAATTTAGAATATAATTTCGTATTCCATATTTTTTTGGTTAACCAGTATATAATTCCAAAAGCCATAAATCCATTCCATCCTAAAGTTCCTAGGTGAACATGGGCTATAATCCAATCAGTGAAATGTCCAATAGAATTTAAAGTTTTAGTAGCTAACATTGGTCCTTCAAATGTTGCCATTCCATAACAAGTAATTCCAACTACAAAGAATTTCAAAATAGGATCTTTTTTGACTTTGTTCCAATCCCCTCTTAATGTTAACAATCCATTTAACATTCCACCCCAAGAAGGAGCAATTAACATAATAGAAAAAATAGTTCCTAACATTTGAGCCCAATTAGGAAGAGATGTGTACATTAGATGATGAGGTCCTGCCCATATATATACAAAAATTAAAGACCAAAAATGTATAATAGAAAGTTTATAAGAAAATATAGGTTGATTAGAAGATTTTGGTACAAAATAATACATTAATCCTAATATTGGAGTTGTTAAGATAAATGCTACAGCATTATGTCCGTACCACCACTGCATCAAAGCATCTTGAACACCAGCATATATGGAATAACTTTTAAAAGACAAAAGAGATATAGGTAATTCAAGATTATTAAATAAATGTAACATAGCTACAGCAACCCATGTCCCTAATAAAAACCAAATACTAACATACAAATGTTTTATTCTTCTGTTTAAAATAGTCCCTATTACATTAATTCCATAAATAATCCATATAAGAAGGATCCATATATCTATTGGCCATTCATGTTCGGAATATTCTTTACTAGTATTTATTCCTAATAAAAAAGTAATCCAAGTAGAAAAAATAAATATTTGCCATCCCCAAAAATGAATCCAACTAAGAACATCACTAAAAATTCTTGTTTTTAGTAATCGTTGTAAAGCATAATAATAACCAGTAAAAATTATATTACCAACAAAAGCAAAAACAGTGGTATTAGTGTGTAACATTCTCCATCTTCCAAACCCCATGATTCCTTGAGAATCCTTAAGTTTATTACCAAAAATAAAATCAGGAATTTCTGGATGAAATAATAATAAAGCTATAAACAATCCAGCTATAAATCCAAAAAAAGCCCAAAAAATTGTAGCATATAAAAAAGCTTTTACAATTTTATTGTTATAATAATATAATGTATTTTCTAATTTTATTTTCATCATTAATCAGTTATATTTTCAATATCATTATCAATTAAAATCCTTATTTTTGGGGATTCTAAATCATCAAATTGTCCATTATAAAGGCTAATTAAAAAGATAATAAGGAAAAGTGCTCCTAAAAAAACACTAGATAATATCATAATAATTAATATACCCATAAAAACATAAAATTTTTGATAATTAGTTTATCAAGAAAACTAAAATATAAATTTTCTCGAAACTAAAAAAGTAGATATAATAGAAAAAAAAATAACAGAAAAAGAGCTCAAGGGCATTAAAATAGAAGCAATTAAAGGTTCTAAATTACCGGTAACAGCAAAATAAATTCCTATAACATTATAAAATAAACTAATTATAAAATTAATAACCACTAATTTTCTAGAAAATTTAGATATCTTCAGAAAGATAAAAATTTTATCTAAACAATCAGATTGCAAAAAAGCGTCACAATTAGGAAAAAATCCAATTGTATTTTCAGAAACAGAAACTCCTACTTCGCTTTGATTAAGGGCAGCACAATCATTGATTCCATCTCCAAACATCATTATTTTTTCTCCTTTATTTTGCAATTTTTTAACATAATTTAATTTATCCTCTGGGCTTTGATTAAAAAAGATCTTTCCAGTTTTAGGTAAAATAGATTTTAAATAATTTTTTTCTAATTCGTTTTGATCCCCTGAAAGGATAACAATTTTGTATTCATTCAGCATTTTAAATATTTTTTTTATATTTTTTCTGTAATAATTTCTAAATAAAAAATAGCCTATCAATTTTTTATTGATAGAAATAAATACTGCTGTTTTTTGATTATCATTTATTGTAACTCCCAAGTATTTTTTAGATCCAATTTTAACCGATTTATTTTTTATATTTCCTTCTAATCCTTTACCTTTAATTTCTTTAAAATTTTTCACAGTATAAAAATCATTTACAAATAATTCTGATAATATTTTTTGACTTAGAGGATGATTAGAATTCCTTAATAAGGATGCTATTATTTTTTTTTCTTCATATTTAATATTCCCTACAAAGAATATCTTTTCTTTATTAGGATCAGTTATGGTACCTGTTTTATCAAAAATTAAAGTTTCTATTGTAGAAATTCTTTCCATTGTAAATATATCTTTTATATAAAATTTTTTTTTGGAAAAAAATCGTATGATATTTCCAAATATCAACGGAGTAGAAAGAACTAAAGCACAAGGACAAGTAATAATTAATACTGAAAAAGTAGTTTGAAACATTTTCTGAATATCATCATTTAAATACCAGTATATTCCAGTTATTATTGAAATAGTTAAAATAATAGGAGTAAAAAATTGACTAAATTTAGTAGATATTGAATTTAGATAAAATAATTTTTTACGATAGTGAGAAGAATAATTGCTTTTTTTCCATAGTAAGCTTAGGTAACTGTGATCTACATTTTTAATTATTTTCAAAAGAATAGCTTCTCCTTTTTGTTTAGATCCAGCATAAATTTTATCCCCTATTTTTTTATTTATTAAATAAGACTCTCCCGTAATAAAACTATTATCTAGTACTGCCTCTCCCTTTATAAGAATAGAGTCAGAAGGGATAATATCTTCATTTCTAATTAAGATGATATCTCCTTTTTTCAAAGAAGAAAGAAAAACTTTTTTTTCTTTTTTATTATGAACTTTTGTTACCATAATTGGATAAAAAGATTTATAATTCTTATTGAAAGAAAGAATTTTGTTATGAGTATGAATTTGAAGTATTCTACTTATGATTATGAATAAAGAAAAACTGGAAATGCTATCAAAATAACCATAACCCAAATCAAAAAAAATTTCATAAAAACTCCATAAAAAAAGAACTAACATTCCAATAGAAATAGGAACATCTATATTTATGATATGTTTTTTCAGTCCAAGAAAAGCATATTTAACATGATCCAGAAGAGAAAATATTACAACTGGAAAAGATAAGATTAACATTAGATAACGAAAAAAATTTCTATTTTCTAAAAACCATGGTTCTTTATAAGCTCCGACATAGCCAGGAATAGCTAAAAGCATTATATTTCCGAAACAGAAAAAGGAAATAGCAAGTTTTCCTATTAACTTTTTGTCAAAAATATTTTTTTTTCCTTGTTTTTCTATTGATTCAAAGTTAATGGAAGGACAATACCCCATTTTATTGAGTAATTCAGCTAATTCACTTAGTTTTATATTAGAATTGTTAAATGTTATACAAATTTGTTTTCTAGAAAAATCAACAGTAGATTCTAAAATACTTTTGTGATATTTGGAGATGTTTTCTAATGTCAAAATGCAAGAACTACAATAAATAGAAGGAATTGTAAAACGAACAGTTGTGATATTATTATGATTAAAATCAATTATTTTTTCTGCAATTTCTTTTTTATCAAGAAAATGAAAATCATTTTTCATAATTATGATGAATCATTATTATAATAAATAAAATTTCAGTTAGAATTAATCTTTGAATTACAGAGAGAGAAATGTAATTTCTATTTAATTGGATATTTTAATAAGTTAAACTATATAGAATTTTGTGTGTACTGATTATATTCTTCTAAAGACATTAATTTATCATACTCTTCAATGAATAAAATTTCTATTTTTATCATCCAATTTTTTTCATAAGAATAATTATTAATAATTTCTGGTTTAGAGATTAGTTTTTCATTTATTTTAATAATAATCCCTGAAACAGGCATAAATAAATCGGAAACGGTTTTCACTGCTTCTATTGTTCCAAAAACAGCTTCTTTCTGAATTTTCTTTCCTATTATATTACTATCTATATCTAAGTAAACAATATCTCCTAATTCTTTCTGTGCAAAAGAAGTGATTCCAACATAAGCCATTTTACTTTTTTTATTTTGGACTTCAAACCCAACCCATTCATGATTTTTACTATACTTCAAATTATCTAGGCTCATAATAAAACTGATATTAATTACTTAATTTATTAATTTATTATATTACTTAAACTTAATTAATTAGTTTAATATATAATATTAATTTTTTTTCTGTATAGTTCTATTTTTTTCTTAATCATTAAAAAAATTTTGTAAAAAAAACGCATTTTTTTCATAAAAAATGATTCATTTTTTTTATCTTTTTTTTGCATCATAGATTCTAAGTATAAATTTATTTTTTCTTCTGTTCCATTAGGATTTTCCTCATCAAATTTCCATAACAAATATTTTTCTATTTGATTTATTAATAAATCTGCATAATTTAATGATGTAGCATAACCTGCTTGTTTAAGTCCTACAGCCCAAGATTGGTAATCATTTTTATGGAAATTAAATAATTTGGAATAACGTGGTTTTTGCAATAATTTTGAATGATCTTGAAAAGATTCTTTAACAGAACTATATTTTCTAAAACATTCTTTTGGAAGGTCATCATCATGATAGTAAACATCACCAATCCAACTTTTTCCACACTTTATTCCAAAGTGATTATTAGTAGCTTTAGACAATTGACTAGTTCCACTAGAAGATTCTACAATTCCTTGTCCTAATTTAATACTAGCTGGTATTCCAAATTTTTTCATTTCTTCAATAGCGAAAGGAGCATATTTTTTTACATATTCAATAACATTTTCCATTTCTTTTTCTTTTTTCATTTCTTTTAAATCTAAATTTTTTGATAGTAAAAAATATGGATTTATCAAAAACAATAACATGAAATAGAAATAATTTTTCATTATTTATTTTTTGTTTTTTGTTTGTTTATGTGGATAAAATTACATTTTTATTCTAAAAATTCAAAAATTAAAATTTTATTGCAATTTTAAGTAAAAATATATTATGAAAAATGTATTTTTTTCAAAAAAATCTTTCAATACGTAATTTTTTAAAATTCAAATCTAATTTTATTATCAATAGATTTTTAAGTTTAAAAAAACTGAAATATTGTAATTCAAAATTTTTCAATTTAAAGAATACAAGAAAAAATATTTTTTGTATTTTTTATTGTAACGTGTAACACATAATAATCTAAATTTTACATTTATTCCATATATACTGGATAATTAAAAATTTTATATATCTTTGCAATTTAAGGTAAATGTCATTTCTGAAATAAAGTAAATGGTATTAATTAATTGAGTAATAATTATTATAAATTTTATCTCAAAATATTTGCTAAGGCTTGTCTTTAGGACGGCCTTTTTTCATCATATTAAAATACCATAAACCATGTTTAAATTTAATTTTAGAACTATCCACAAAGAAATTTTATCTGATAGTACTACACCTATAGAATTATATTTAAAACTGAGAGATACTTTTCCAAATACAATGTTATTAGAATATTCTGACTATCAGAATAACAATAAGAATTACTATTCTATTCTTTGCATTAATCCAGTTTCTGAATTTATTCTGAACGAAAATAGATTGCAAATATTATATCCAAACTGTGTTTATAAACATATTTCTATATCCAACCAATTAGATGTAAAAATTCTTATTGAAGATTTTTTCAAAAAATTTGAGAATGATAATGATTTTAGTCCTTATTCTTCCTATTCCGGATTATATGGATACATTTCTTATGATAGCATTCAATACTTTGAAAATATTCAATTTTATGCTCCAATTAAAAAGATATATAATCTTCCCAAAATACGGTTTAGTTTTTATAGAAATTTGATTGTGTTCCATCATAATAAAAACAATATTCAATTAATTGAACATCGATTTGTTAATATTAAAAGAAAAACTAATATTAATAAGTTATTAAAACTTGTAAGAAAAAAGAACTTTTCCTTTTTTCCATTCAATCCTATAGGAGATCATTTTTCAAATGTAACAGATTTAGAATATAAAAAAATGGTTTCTAAAGGGATAAAAGCTTGTTTACGAGGTGATGTATTTCAAATAGTATTATCTCGTCAATATCAACAAAAATTTTTAGGAGATGAATTTAATGTATATCGTGCTTTACGTTTTATAAATCCTTCTCCATATCTTTTTTATTTTGACTATGGAAATTATAAATTATTTGGCGCTTCTCCGGAATCACAATTAATTATCAATAATCAAGTAGCTTATATTAATCCAATAGCAGGAACTATACGAAGATCAAAAAATGAGAAGAAAGATAAAAAATTATCTGAAAATCTTTCAAATAATCCTAAAGAAAATGCGGAACATATTATGTTAGTAGATTTAGCAAGAAATGATTTAAGTAAAAATTCTTATGACGTAAAAGTAGAAAAATTCAAAGAAATTCAGGTTTTTTCTCATGTACTTCATATGGTTTCTAAAGTATCAGGAAAACTGGAAAATAATACATCCGTTATAAAAGTATTTGGAGATACTTTTCCTGCAGGAACTTTATCAGGAGCTCCGAAATATAAAGCAATGGAATTGATAGATAAAATAGAAAATCAACATAGAGGAATATATGGTGGATCTATTGGATTTTTTGGATTAAATAATTCATGTATTAATACAGCCATAATTATCCGTTCTTTTATAAGTAAAAATAATAATCTTTTTTTTCAAGCCGGAGCAGGAGTTGTTTCTGATTCTAAAGAAAAAAAAGAATTAGAAGAAGTAAACAATAAACTTATGGCTTTATTTAAAGCTATAAATTTAGCTAAAAGTATATGATGTAATTTTATGAATAAAGAACAAATACTAATTTTAGATAATTATGATTCTTTTACTTATAATCTTGTTTATGTCGTAAAAAAATTAACAAAAACTTCCGTACGAGTATCCAGAAACAATGAAATAAAACTTTCTGAAATAGAACAATATAATAAAATTATTCTTTCTCCAGGTCCAGGAATTCCCGATGAAGCGAACATTTTGAAACCTTTGGTAAAAACTTTTGCTTCTACTAAAAACATTTTTGGAGTTTGTTTAGGTCAACAGGCTATAGGAGAAGTGTTTGGAGCTACTCTTCTAAATACAAAAAAAGTTTATCATGGAATATCTAGCTTTATTAAAATCATAGATCCAAAAGAAATTCTTTTTCATAAGTTACCTAAAAAAATTCAAGTTGGTCGTTATCATTCATGGATTATATCTCCGGATAACTTTCCTAAAGAACTCAAAATTACAGCTATTGGAGACAATGGAGAAATCATGGCTCTACGTCATAAATTTTATAATGTTCGAGGCGTACAATTTCACCCAGAATCTATTTTAACTCCATATGGAGAAAAAATTATAAGTAATTGGTTGAAAATAGAATAAAGATGAAAAGAATATTAGAAAATCTTTTTTTAGAAAAAACATTAACAAGAAAAGAAGCTAAAAATATTATTATAGAATTATCAAAAGGAAAAATTAACAAAACTCAAGCTATAGCTATAATAACTGTATATAACATGAGAAATCCTACTCTAGAAGAATTGATTGGATTTAGACAAGCTTTTATGGAATTATGTATAAAAATAAATTTTTCAGAATTTAATGCTATTGACATAGTAGGAACAGGTGGTGATAAAAAAAATACATTTAATATTTCAACTTTAGCATGTTTTATAGTAGCAGGAACTGGAGAAAAAGTAATTAAGCATGGAAGTTTTGGTTCATCATCAATAACTGGATCTTCTAATTTATTAAAAGGATTAGGATATCATTTTACAAATAATGAAGAAAAATTAAGAAATCAATTAGAAAAAGTTGGAATCTGTTACTTACACGCTCCTATGTTTCATCCAGTTTTAAACAGTTTTACTGAAGAAAGAAAAAGGTTAGGAATTAAAACTATTTTTAATATTTTAGGTCCAATTATAAATCCAGCTAATCCAAAAAATCAATTTTTAGGAGTAAATAACTTGGAAACTTCCAGAATATATTATTATATGTATCAAAATACAGATAATAACTATTCTATAGTTCATAGTTTAGATGGTTATGATGAAGTAACACTTACTAATGATACAAAATTTTATTCTTCAAGAGGTGAGCAATATTTTTCTGTTGAAAAATTATTAAGAATTTCAGGTAAATTTAAAAAAAAAATAAATCCTAATGAATTAAAAGGAGGAAAAAATACAGAAGAAAATATCCGTATCTTTATTAAGATTTTATCAGGAGAAGGAAGCTCAGTTCAAAACGAAGTTTCATTGATTAATGCTACATTTGCATTAAGCTTAATGAATAAAGATAGTCTTGAAAACAATTATGATAAAGCAAAACAATCTTTAAAAAGTGGAAAAGCAAAAAATATTCTTAAAAAATTATTGAGTTTATGAATCTTCTTGAAAGAATAGTTTTTTTCAAAAAAAAAGAAGTATATGAAAGAAAATTTTTAAATCCTGTAAATAAACTTGAAAAAACATTTTTCTTTGAAAGAAATCCTTTTTCATTAGTTAAAAAACTAAAGGAAAAAAAAAGTGGAATTATTTCAGAGTTTAAATTACGATCTCCATCTAAAGGAATTATAAATAAGTCATTATCATCAAAAATAATAGATAATCCAATTGTAATGGAAACAATAATAAAAGATTATGAATTATCAGGAGTAAGTGGAATATCTATACTTACAGATCAAAAATTTTTTTCTGGAAAAAATGAATTTATAAAAAAAGTACGTTCTTCAATATCTATTCCAATAATAAGAAAAGAATTTATCATAGATGAATATCAAATTTTAGAATCTAAAGCTATAGGAGCAGATGTTATTTTATTAATTGCTAATATTCTTACTAAAAATCAAATAAAAAATTTTTCTAGACTTGCAAAGAGTATTGGTTTAGAAATCATTTTAGAAATACATGATGAAGTTGAAACAGATAAAATAACTGAAAATTTAGATATCATAGGAATCAATAATCGAAACCTAAAAACTTTTAATTTAGATTTCAAAAATTGTTTAAAATTATCCAAAAAAATTCCTGAAGGATATACAAAAATTGCAGAAAGTGGAATTGATAATATTAATTATATTATTGAATTAAAAAAACAAGGATTTAAAGGTTTTTTAATAGGAGAATATTTTATGAAAAAGGAAAATCCTGGAAAAGCTTGCGAAATATTTGTGAAATCTTTATTATCATTTTCTTAAATGGAAAAAAAATTATTAAAAATAAAAATATGTGGAATGAAATTCCACATACAAAAAATTTCTGACTTGTA
This sequence comes from Blattabacterium cuenoti, assembly GCF_014251995.1. Lineage (GTDB taxonomy): Bacteria > Bacteroidota > Bacteroidia > Flavobacteriales > Blattabacteriaceae > Blattabacterium > Blattabacterium cuenoti_AE. The sequence goes on along the minus strand of NZ_CP059205.1, from coordinate 226,187 downwards.
TCCCGATTTTATGGGATTTATATTTTATCCTAAATCTCTTAGATTTGTTGGATATAATTTTTCTATACCCAAAAACATAATAGATAAAAAAATATTAAGGGTTGGAGTTTTTGTGAATGAATCAGAAGAAAATGTGCTGAGAATAAGTAAAAATAATGAATTAGATTTTATTCAATTACATGGAACAGAAAATTCTGTTTATTGTAAACAATTATTCAAAAAAAAATTAAGGATAATTAAATCTTTTAGAATAGATAATTTTTTCTCTTTTAAAAATACCATAGATTATATTCCTTTTTGTACTTATTTTTTATTTGATAGTAATACAATTAATTATGGGGGAAGTGGAAAAAAGTTTTGTTGGAAAAAACTTGAAGAGTATAATTTTAAAACTCCATTTTTTTTAAGTGGAGGAATTGGAATTAATGATTTTGAAAAAATTAAAAAATTCTTACATCCAAAAATATTTGGGATTGATCTAAACAGTAAATTTGAAATTTTTCCAGGAAGAAAAGATAATTTTTTACTTAATAAATTTATTAAAAAAATAAGAGAATCATGAAAAATAAATTTTTTGTCGATGATAATGGATATTATGGAGAATTCGGAGGTTCTTTTATTCCTGAAATGTTATATAACAATATAAAAGAATTACAGAAAAATTATAAAAATTTTATTAGAAGTGTTCAATTTCAAACATTATACAAAAAAATATTAAAAAATTATGTAGGTAGACCGACCCCTCTATTTTTTTGTAAAAAATATTCTAAAAAATATAAAACCAAAATTTTTTTTAAAAGAGAAGACTTAAATTATACAGGATCCCATAAAATTAATAATGCTATAGGTCAATCATTATTAGCAAAACAATTAAATAAAAAAACAATTATTGCAGAAACAGGTGCGGGACAACATGGAGTTGCTACAGCTACTGTTTGTGCATTAATGGATTTAAAATGTGTTATTTTCATGGGAGAAACAGATATAAATCGTCAATATACTAATGTTCTGAGAATGAAATCTCTTGGAGCTAAAGTTATTCCAGTCTGTAGTGGAGATAAGACATTAAAAGACGCAGTAAATGAAGCTATTCGTTACTGGATTAATCATCCAGAAAGTTATTATTTAATAGGATCTACAGTTGGTCCACATCCTTATCCTCAAATGGTTGCTGATATTCAATCTGTTATCAGTGAAGAAATTAAAATACAATTAAAAGAAATGTATGGATCTTGTTATCCTAATTATGTAATCGCTTGCATAGGAGGAGGTAGTAATGCTGCAGGATCTTTTTATCATTTCTTAGATAATGATTCTGTTAATCTTATAGCAGTAGAAGCTGCAGGACATGGAATAAAAACAAAAAAAACTGCCGCATCTATCCATTGTGGATCAAAAGGAATATTACATGGAAGTATGACTTTTTTATTGCAAAACGAAGATGGGCAAGTTATTCCTGCTTATTCTATATCTCCTGGATTAGACTATCCTGGAATAGGACCTATGTTTGCTAATCTTTTTATTAAAAAACGTGTTAAATTTTTATACTCTACAGATAAAGAAGCTTTAAGAGAAGGATATGAATTGATAAGATCTGAAGGAATTATTCCAGCTTTAGAAAGTGCTCATGCATTAGCTTCATTAAAAAAAATTTCTTTTAAAAAAGAAGATACTGTTGTTGTGATTTTATCAGGGAGAGGAGACAAGGATATTAATGTTTATGAAAAATTTTTAACAAAAAATCTATCTTACGATGAATAAAATAAATGATTTATTTAAAAGAAAGAATAGTAGAATATTATGCATTTATTTTACAGCTGGATTTCCAAAAATAAATAGTACAACAAAAATAATTAATACCTTACAAAATCTTCCTGTGGATTTAATAGAAGTAGGAATTCCTTATTCTGATCCTTTAGCAGATGGCACAGTCATTCAAAATAGTAATAAAATATCATTAAAAAATGGAATGAATCTTTCACTTTTATTTTCTCAAATAAAAGAATTAAAAAATAAAATGACGGTTCCTATTATTGTAATGGGATATTATAACCAACTTTACAAGTTTGGAGAAAAAAATTTCTTGGAAAATTGTAAAAAATCAGGAGTATCAGGATTAATTATTCCAGATCTTCCTGTTAACTTATTCATAAATAAATATCAAAATTTGTTTAAAAAATATTCATTATCAATGATATTCCTAGTTACTCCACAAACGGATTCTTCTAGAATCCTTTTTTTAAGTCAAATAACTAATGGATTTTTATATTTAGTCTCTTCTAATTCAACAACAGGAAAAATTGTCGATTTCTTTGGAAAAGAACAAATTTCTTTTTTTGAAAAAATTAAAAAATTACCTATAAGTACTCCGAAATTAATTGGTTTTGGAATAAAAGATAAGGAAACTTTTAATTTTTCATGTCAATATGCGAATGGAGGAATTATTGGAAGTTCTTTTATTCAATCATTAAATAAAAATAATTTAGAAGAAAGTATTAAAAAATACATAAAATCTATTGTAGATTAAATCTTTTTCCAAATAAAATAGTACCTAACCTTACAAGATTACTTCCATATTTTATTGCAATTTTATAATCTTGACTCATTCCCATAGAAAGTATATAATGGCCATATTTTTTCTTGTACTTTTTATATAAAGTATGTAAATACGAAAATTCATTATGTATTTTTAATAATTCTTTTTGAAAAGAAGCCATTCCCATTAATCCTACTATTTTAACATTATGCATTGAATTATAAGTTTCACTTTCTAATATTTTTTGAGACTCTTGATAATTCATTCCAGTCTTACTTTGTTCATTACAAATTTTTATTTGCAAAAGACAATTAACAATTTTATTATATTTAGAGGCAATATGATTTATTCTTTTAATTTGTTCTATTTTTTTAATACTATGAATTAAATGAATAAAAGGAATTATATATTTTAATTTATTATTTTGAATATTTCCTATCATATGCCAACGAATATCTTTCGGTAACGTTTCATATTTTTTAACCATTTCTTGAACATAATTTTCTCCGAAATCTCTATGTCCTAATTTATATAATTCTTCTATAGAAGAATTATCTTGATTTTTAGAAACTGCTACAATTTTTACATTTTTCGGAATCAATTTTTTTATATAAAAAAATCTTTTTTTTATCATGATGAAAATTTTCTTTCAAATTCTTTCATAACTTCAATCAAAAATTTAACACTCTTCAATGGAAGAGCGTTGTATATACTAGCTCTATAACCACCCAAGAATCTATGACCATCTAATCCTATAATATTTTCTTTTTTCCACATTTTATTAAATTCGTTTTTTAAATTCATATCTTTTAAAAAAAAGGATACATTCATATTAGAACGATCATCTTGATGTATTTTATTTTCAAAACAATTATTTTTATCAATTTCATTATACAATAACTTAGCTTTATACTCATTTTTTTTTTCTAAAACAGAAATACCTCCTTTTTTTTCTATCCATTCTAAAGTTAACATAGAAGTATAAATAGAAAAAACATTTGGAGTATTTAAAATACTTCCATTTTTAATATGAATTTTATAATTCATGTAAGAAGGAATTTTTCTTTTCATCTTTCCTAAGATATTTTTTTTAACTATAACAATAGTCATTCCAGCAGTACTGATATTTTTTTGAGCAGAAGCATAAATTAGACCAAACTGTTTAAAATCTAAATTTCTACTAAAAATATCAGAAGACATATCACAAACTATTGGAACAGATGTTTTAGGAAATATTTTCATTTGTGTTCCAATAATTGTATTGTTGGATGTACAATGAAAATAGTCTACATTATATGGAACTTCATAATTTTTTGATATGTATGTGTATTTTTTCTCTTTTCCAGAAAATAATATTTTAACCTTTCCAAATTTTTTTGCTTCTTTAATAGCATTATTAGCCCAAAATCCTGTATCCAAATAAGCTGCTACTTTTTTCATTAAATTATATGGTACCATTGAAAATTGTAATGTCGCTCCTCCTTGGAGAAACAAAATAGAATAATCGTCATTTAAATTCATCACACGTTTCACTAAATAAGTAGTTTTTTCAATTATTTCTAAAAAATCTATACTTCTATGAGAAATTTCAAGTAAAGATAATCCGGAATTATTGAAATCAATTATAGATTGAACTGATTTTCTAATAACTTCTTTTGGTAACACAGAAGGACCTGCATTGAAATTATGTACTTTCATAAATAGAATAACTAATTCTTTCCAAAATTAAAAAAAATACTAATTGGAATTATTAAGACTGGTTATGTAATTATATTTTTATTCCTAGTATTTTTTTTGTTTTTTCTGATATTTTAAATCTATTATCTAAACGATCTTTTATGACTAAAATGATATTTCCATCTCCATTGACTAATAACCATGTTTGTTCCTTTTCTAAAATAGAAAATTTTTTATCTTTATAATGTTTGCTTAATTTTTTTTTCCCATTCATGTTTAATGGGAAAAAAAAATCTCCATTTCTCCAAGTTCTTAATAATAATGGAAATATTATTTTATTAAAATCAACAAGAAACATTTTTTTTGCATCTTTTTTGTTAGGATTCAAAAAAAAACTTATACCAAATGGTAAGGAAGTTTGATCAATATTTTTGATGTCATAAATAAAAAATGATTTATTTTTATTTTCTAATAAAAATTTGTTATAAATTAAAATACAATCATTTCTATTTTTAATAATCTGATACTTTTTTGATAAAAGGTGTTTTCCTGATTGTGCATTAATTATATATTTTAAATTATCAACATTATTAAATCCATATGGAGAAAATAATTTAAATAAATAAAAAGATAAAGGATGTAACTTTTTTATTTTATCACATTTCATTTTCCATAAAAATGGATTTTCTTTTTTTATTATTGTAATTTCATGACATATTTTTTTTATTTTTTCTTCCAATAAATAATTTTCATCACAAAGGTGATTTATAGTTTTTTTAAATCCTTTATAGAATAAAGATGAAAAAGAAGAAAATTTAGATAAAAAAAAACGTATTTCATTTCTTAAATATTTAGTTTCTTTATTACTTTTGTCGGGTCTCCATTTTATATTTTTTGTTTTAGCGTAATGCATAATCTCTTTTTTTGTAAAATTAGAAAGAGGACGTAAAAATATTCCATTTTTTTCAGGAATCCCCAATAATCCTTTAATTCCGGTTCCTCTGCAAATATTTATGAAAAAAGTTTCTATAGAATCATTAAGATGATGTCCTAAAATAATATATTTATAAAAATTTTTTTTTGATAATTCAAAAAACCAATCATATCTAAGTTTTCTAGCAGCCATTTGAATAGATAATTTCTTTTTTTTAGAAAATTTTAAAGTGTCAAATTGTTTAATATGACATATGATATTTTTTTCTACACAAAAATTTTTCACAAAAAATTCATCTTTATAAGATTCTTCATTTCTTAATAAAAAATTACAATGAGCTGCTTCTAACTCAATAGAAGAAAAAACTTTAGAAAAACTAAGTAATAAATTAATTAAGACCATACTATCTAACCCTCCACTTAGAGCAACACATATCTTTGCTTTTTCATGCAGTAGAAAATGTTTTTTAAGTGTAAGAAAAAAATGATTACATGTTATCATTTTTTACAAAATTTATAATTTCTTTAGCTATATCATTTTTAGATTTTCCATTTATATTAATATTTTTATAAGATTTTTCATAAAAAAAAATTCTTTGTGATAAATGTTTCATGATAAACTGAAACAATTCATTTTTAGATAAATGGGCAATTAAAGGTCTCTTATTTTTTTCTAAGAACAATCTTTTGAATAAAGTATGACTATTTGCTTTTAAATAAAATGTCATTGAATACTTATTCAATAAATAAATATTATTATAAAAACAGGGAGTCCCTCCTCCAATAGATAAAATATACTGATCTTTATTTTTCAATAGATTTTCTAAAATAAGACGTTCTATATTCCTGAAGTAGAGTTCTCCTTTTTCCTTAAAAATGTTAAAAATGGAATTTTTTTCTTTTTTAACAATAATAAAATCTAAATCATAAAAATTCAAATTCATTTTTTCAGAAACTATTTTTCCTATAGTAGTTTTTCCACAACCCATATATCCTATCAAAGTGATTTTCATAAAAAAAAATTTTTTACGTATATATATAGTATATTTGATATTATGATTATTATGATATAAAGATTTTTTATAAAAAGACCTGGTAGCTCAGCTGGTAGAGCATTACACTTTTAATGTAAGGGTCCTGGGTTCGAATCCCAGTCAGGTCATTATAAATATATATTTTGAAATGTTATTTTTTATTAAATTAACCAATATTATTAATCAATCTCTAATACAGCAGGACAATGATCGGAAAATGTAACGTTTGGAAGTAAATAAGCATTTTTCATTTTTTTTTTTAAAGAAGAACTAACCATAATATAATCGATTCTCCAACCTTTATTATTTATTTTAGAATTATATCGATAACTCCACCAACTATAATTATGTGCTTCTCTAACGTAGTTTCTAAAACTATCTATAAATCCTAAATTTATAAAACAAGTCATCCATTTTCTCTCTTCTGGTAAGAATCCAGAAATTTTTTGATGTTTAACAGGGTCATAAATATCTATTTCATGATGACAAATATTATAATCTCCACAAATAATAAGATGGTTTAATTTTTTAAAAATTTTTTTTACGTATAAAAAAAATTTATTCATAAATAAAAATTTAAAATTTAATCTTTTTTCCATATTATTACCTGATGGTAAATAAAGATTAATTATTGATAAATTTTTTAAATCAATACGTAAAACTCTTCCTTCTTGATCAATAGAATTAAATCCTATTCCATATTCTACAAAAAGAGGTTTCCTCTTACATAGAATTCCTACACCACTATATCCTTTTCTTTTTGAAGAAAACCAATAATGATTATATCCTAGTTTATCTAGATGACTAGTATTTATTTGTTCTGGAAAAGCTTTTATTTCTTGCAAACATAAAATGTCAGGATTTTTTTTTTCAATCCAATCAAATAATCCTTTATTGATTCCAGATCTAATTCCATTTATATTATAACTAATAATTTTCATATTTTTTTAATTATGTTTTAATTATGTTGGTATTGTATTATTTAACATTGTAAAATATAAAATATTCAAAATAGTTTTTATATTTGTCGTAATGCATTAATTTAATCTTAATCTACAATGATAAAAGCTTACAAAAGTAAGCTTTTATCATTTTTTCCCTATAATGTTCTTATGGATAAACTGAAAATAGCTATTCAAAAGTCAGGTCGTCTTTATGAAGACTCTATAAAATTACTGAAAGATTGCAGTATTGAAGTTAATATTGGTATAGATAAATTGAAAACAACGGCTCTTAATTTTCCATTAGAAATTCTCTTTTTAAGAGATGATGATATCCCTCAATATTTAGAAGATGGAGTTGCTGATATCGGAATTATAGGAAAAAATGTTCTTTTGGAAAAGAGAAAAAAAATAAAAATTAAAGAAACTTTAGGATTTGGAAAATGTAGACTTTCTATAGCAGTTCCTAAATCTCTAGTTTATAATGATATAAAAGATTTAAATGGAAAAAGAATTGCAACAAGTTATCCTTTCCTAGTTAAGGAATTTTTCGAAAAAAGATATATCAATGCAGAAATTCATGAAATTTCTGGAGCAGTAGAAATCGCACCTGGAATAGGATTAGCTGATTGTATTTGCGATTTAGTTAGTAGTGGATCTACGCTATTTATGAATGGATTAAAAGAGGTAGAAACAGTTCTTCAATCTGAAGCAATTTTAGCCTCCCATTTATATTTAGGAATGCCCCAAAATTTAATTATGGATAAATTATTATTTAGAATTAGAGCTGTTAAAAAAGCAAAAAATAATAAATATATTCTATTAAATGTTCCTAATAATCGATTAAAAAAAATAATATCTTATCTTCCAGGAGTTAAAAGTACAGTTATTCTTCCTTTAGCTAATTCAGAATGGAGTTCTGTTCATTCAGTTGTTAACGAAAATAATTTTTGGGGAATTATAGAAAATTTAAAAGCGCTTGGAGTTCAAGATATATTGGTATTGCCAATAGAAAAAATTATACTATAAAAATTAAATAATTAAATATGGATAATATGATTCAAGTGTATATTCACCCAACATATAAAACATGTCAATCTTTTTTAAAAAGAACGTCCTATAAAGAGGATTCTAAATTAACAGATTCAATTTTCTCTATTATTAATGATGTAAAAAACTTTGGAAATGAAGCTGTAAGAAAATACACTAGAATATATGACCATGTTGATATAGATATTAAAAATATTCAAGTAACAGAAAAAGATTTCCAAAAAGCAAACACCAAAATTTCAAACGAATTAAAAAAATCCATAGAAATTGCATATAAGAATATAGAATGTTTTCATCGGAATCAAATTCATAAAGAATCAAAAATAGAAGTAATAAAAGGTGTTTCTTGTTGGAGAAAATCTATTCCGATAGAAAAAATCGGATTTTACATTCCTGGAGGATCTTCTCCTTTATTATCTACTGTATTGATGTTGGGAATACCTGGAAAATTAGCAGGATGCAAAAATATTATTTTATGTAGTCCTCCTAATAAAAATGGTGATATTCATCCATCTATTTTATATACTGCTAAATATATTGGGATATCACGTATTTATAAAATAGGAGGAGTTCAAGCTATCGCTGCTATGGCTTATGGAACAGACAGTATTCCTTCAGTGTATAAAATATTTGGACCTGGAAACTCTTATGTAACAATAGCTAAACAAATTGTATCCCAAAAAGGAATTGTATCTATAGACATGCCTGCTGGACCATCAGAAATTGTTATTATGGCTGATGATCAAGCTAATCCAGAATATGTTGCTTCCGATTTATTATCTCAATCTGAGCATGATCCAGAAAGTTATATTCTATTAGTTACAATAGATAATAAATCTTGGATAAGATCTGTAAAAAAAGAATTGAAAAAACAGTTTTTCCATATAAATGAAAAGAAAAATATTGTTAAAAAATCTTTAAAAAAAAGTAAAATAATTGTTTTATCATCTTTAAAAGAATGTATGAATTTAATAAACCAAATAGCTCCAGAACATTTAATTATCAATTGTCATAATTTATCCTATTGGAGTAAAAAAGTAATTAATGCTGGATCTGTGTTTCTGGGAAATTATTCTCCAGTTAGTGTTGGAGACTATGCTTCTGGAACAAATCATGTATTACCTACATATGGTTATGCTAAATCCTATAGTGGACTATCTATAGATAGTTTTATTAAAAAAGTAACTTTTCAAAAAATATCTAGAAAAGGATTACAAAATTTATCAGAATGTGTAAATATATTATCCTCTGAGGAAGGTTTAATAGCACATAAAAAATCTGTTAATATTCGATTAAATAAATGAACTATAAATCTATGAATGCTCATAATAATCGTTATAATAATGAAAAAAAAAAACGTTCTAACTTTGATTTAAACTCTTTAATAAGAAAAAATATTTTAAATATAGATCCTTATCTTTCCGCAAGAGGAGAACATAATAAAGATAAAGATTCTATTTTTTTAGATGCTAATGAAAATTCTTTTGGATCTCCTTTATCTTTTTTAAATTCTTATAATAGATATCCAGATCCTTTTCAAAAGGAATTGAAAAAAAAAATATCTGATTTAAAAAATATTTCGATATCAAAAATTTTCTTAGGAAATGGTAGCGACGAAATTATTGATTTAATTTACAGAATTTTTTCTCGTCCAGAAGTGGATCATGCTATTATTTTTCCTCCTACCTATGGAATGTATGAAGTAAGTGGAAAAACTCATGGAATAGATATAATTAAAATTCTTCTTACAGAAAAGTATCAATTGAATTTAAGAAAAATAGAAAATTCAATGAATGATAAATATAGTAAGATTATATTTATTTGTTCTCCAAATAATCCTACAGGAAATGATATAAAAAGAAAAGATATTAAATTTATTATAAAAAAATTTTCAGGAATTGTTGTTCTAGATGAAGCTTATATTGATTTTTCAAGTCAGAAATCCTTTTCAGATGAAATTGAAGATTTTCCAAATCTAATTATTTTACAAACACTGTCTAAATCTTGGGGATTAGCGGGATTAAGAATTGGAATAGCTATTGCTTCTGAAGAAATTATTAAATGGATGAATAAAATAAAACATCCATATAATATCAGCCTTAATTCTCAAAAAATAGCTATTAAAGCTCTTGAAAATAAAGATTTATTTTTTTATCATTTAAAAAATATTCTTTTAGAGAGAAAATATATGGAAGAATCATTAAAAAAAATTCCTATTGTAAAAAAAGTATATCCTAGTTCCGCTAATTTTTTGTTAATAAAAACAAAAACTAATATTTCATCATACAACCTATACCAATATTTAATGAAACAAAAAATTCTTGTTAGAGATCGTTCAAAAATTGTTTTATGCAATAATTGTTTAAGAATCACAATAGGAACCCATAAAGAAAATAAATATTTAATAAATAAAATTAACAAGTATCCTCAATTCAATCAAAAATAAAATACAATAATGAAAAAAGTATTATTCATTGATAGAGACGGAACTATAATACGAGAAATTCCTCCTACATATCAAATTGATACTATTGAAAAAATTTTTTTTTATCCAAAAGTAATATTCTATTTATCAAAAATAGTACAAGAGTTGAATTACAATTTAGTGATGGTTACCAACCAAGATGGTTTAGGTACAGATGCATTTCCTGAAAAAAAATTTTGGCCTATTCATAATCATATTTTAAATATTTTAAAAACAGAGGGAATTAACTTTTCTTCTGTTCATATAGATAAAACTTTTCCAGAAGAAAAAACTTCTACTAGAAAACCTGGAATAGGAATGTTAATTCCTTATTTAAAATCGGATTTATACAATATTTCTGAATCTTTTGTTATAGGGGATCGTTTAACTGATGTTCTTCTTGCTAAGAATATGGGATGTAAATCCATATGGATTAAAGAGAACAACAATTTTAAAAAGTTGACAAAAGAAGAAAATGATTATTTTATTACTTTAAAAAGTAAAGATTTGAAAGAAGTCATATCTTTAAAAACAAATAAATGGGAAAGAATTTATGATTATTTATCATCTTTACCTAATAAAAAATTAGTACATAGTCGTACTACTTTAGAAACAAAAGTTAAAATATCCATTTTTTTAAATGGAAAAGGACGGTCCAATATAAAAACAGGATTAGGATTTTTTGATCATCTTTTACAACAAATAGCATTTCACAGTTCTATAGATTTAAATATTCAAACAAAGGGAGACCTTTATATAGATGAACATCATACTATAGAAGATACTGGAATTGCTTTAGGTGAAATTTTTTCCCAATTATTAGAAAATAAAAAAGGAATAGAAAGATATGGATTTTATTTAATTCCTATGGATGATAGTTTATCTACAGTTGCATTAGATCTTGGAGGAAGAAGTCAATTAATTTGGAAAGTAAAATTTTTTAGAGAAAAAATAGGAAAAGTTCCTACGGAGATGTTTTATCATTTTTTCAAATCTTTTTCCCTATCTGCAAAATGCAATTTATATATTCATTCTAAAGGAAAAAATGAACATCATAAAATAGAATCTATTTTTAAGTGTTTTGCAAAATCTATTAAAATGGCGATGAAAAAAAATTATTCTAATAATAGAATACCTAGTTCTAAAGGTTTATTGTAGAGATAAAATTTTGAGTGAAAAATTATGAAGACAATTATTATAAAATATCCTGCTGGAAATGTTCAATCAGTTCTTTTTTCTTTGGAAAGAATAGGAATAAAAGCGAAAGTAACGGATTCTAAAGAATCTATTAAAAATGCGGAAAAAATTATTTTACCAGGAGTAGGAGAAGCTCATTTTGCTATGAAGTATTTAAAAGAAAGAAAATTAGATATACTTTTGTCCGAATTAGAGCAACCAGTGTTAGGAATATGTTTGGGAATGCAATTATTATGTAAACACTCAGAAGAAAGTGATACTACATGTATAGGAATTTTTGATTTATTGGTAAAAAAATTTCAATCGAAAGATAAAAAAAATAAGATTCCTCAAATAGGTTGGAATAATATCCATAATTTGAAGGGACCATTATTTAAAAATATTCCAGATGGAAGTTATCAATATTTTGTTCATAGTTATTACGCCCCTTTGGGGCAATACACAACTGCAAAAACAGAATATATACTTTCTTATAGTGCGGCTTTACAAAAGAAAAATTTTTATGCTGTTCAGTTTCATCCAGAAAAATCTTCTTATGTAGGACATAAAATATTAGAAAACTTTATAAAATTAAATGATTAGTAATGAGTAATGATATTATAATAGCCATAGATTTAATTGATGGAAAATGCGTTCGTTTAACGAGAGGTGATTTTAAAGAAAAAAAAATTTATAATAATGATCCATTAGAAGTCGCCTTTTTATTAGAGAATAATGGAATATCTAGGCTTCATTTAGTAGATTTAGATGGAGCAAGAAAAGGGAAAGTAGTACATTGGAAAATTTTAGAGAAAATAGCTAAACGAACTAATCTAGTTATAGATTTTGGGGGAGGTATTCATACTAAAGATGATGTTCGTTCTGTATTTGAAAGTGGAGGACATATAGCAACTGTAGGAAGTATTGCTGTTAAAAAACCAATTTTTTTAAAAGAATTGGTTCATATTTATGGAAAAGAAAAAATTTTATTAGGAGTGGATGTTAAAGATAATAAAATTGCGACTAACGGATGGACCCAATTTTTTGATATTCCATTTTTTGATTTTTTAGAAGAAAAAAAAAATCATGGGATAAAAAAAATTTTTTGTACAGATATATCTAAAGATGGAGTTTTAAATGGACCTTCTTTTTCTTTATATAAAGAAACTATTCAATATTTTCCAAGTATTGAATTTATAGCAAGTGGAGGAATTAGAAATATAGAAGATGTAGATAAGTTGTTTAAATTAGGTTGCAGGGGGGTTATCATTGGAAAAGCAATATATGAAAATAAAATATCATTATCAGAACTTAGTAATTGGATATTAAAAAAAAAGAATAATAACAATAATTAAATATGTTAACCAAACGTATTATTCCTTGTTTAGATATAAAAAATGGAAGAACAGTAAAAGGTATTAATTTTAAAAATCTAAAAGATGCTGGAGATCCAATTAAATTAGTTTGTTGGTATACGAAGCAAGGAGCGGATGAATTAATATTTTTAGATATTACAGCTACCAATGAAAAACGTAAAACATTAATTAGTTTGGTAAAAAGTATTTCTAGTCATATTAATATCCCTTTTACAGTTGGAGGTGGTATTCAAAAAGAAAAAGATGTTGAGCTATTATTAAATGCAGGTGCAGATAAAATATCTATTAACACTGCAGCTGTTAAAAAACCTAATCTTTTAGAAAGGTTATCAAAAAGATTTGGAAGTCAATGTATTGTATTAGCTATTGACACTAAATACGAAAATAATGAATGGTGGGTATATTTGAATGGAGGAAGAATCTCTACAAACATTAAAACTTTAGATTGGGCTAGAGAAGCTTCCAGTAGAGGAGTGGGAGAAATACTATTAACTTCAATGAATCATGATGGAACAAAAAGTGGATTTGCTTTAGATATTACTAGAAATATATCAGAAAATGTTTCTATTCCAGTTATTGCTTCTGGAGGTGCTGGAAAATTAGAAGATTTCTATAAAATTTTCCAAATTGGAAAGGCAGACGCAGCGTTAGCTGCAAGTATATTTCATTATAGGGAAATAGAAATTCCAAAATTGAAAAATTATTTAAACAATTTTCATATTCCAATGAGAAAATAAATATTAAGTATTAACGAATGAATGTAACGAATGTTTGGAAAACATAATATAATTATAATATTGAATTGTTAATGAAAAAAGAATGTTCTCTAGAAAAATCAGGAATCAATTTTTTAAGGAAAAAATTGATTCCTGCAATTATTCAAGATGAAAAAACAGGTAAAGTTTTAATGTTAGGCTATATGAATAAAGAAGCTTATCAGAAAAGTATTTCTGAAAAAAAAGTGACCTTTTATAGTAGATCCAAAAAAAGATTGTGGACTAAAGGTGAAATTAGTAATAATTATCTTTTTATTAAAAAAGTTTTAATAGATTGTGATAAAGATACTTTATTAATTAAAGTAGATCCAGTGGGTTCTGTTTGTCATACTGGATCAGATACTTGTTGGAAAGAAATTAATAGAAAAAATTTTTTATTCTTTTTAGAAGAAATAATTTTTGATAGAAAAATCCAAAAAAAAGAAAATTCTTATATATATCAATTATCAAAAAAAGGAATTAATAAAATATCTCAAAAATTAGGAGAAGAAGCTGTAGAATTAATTATAGAATCCAAAGATAATAATAAAAATTTATTTTTAAACGAATCTGCAGACTTACTTTTTCATTATCTTATTCTTTTACAAGAAAAAGGTTTTTTTATACGAGATGTTATTAAAATCCTAAAAAATAGACATATAACAATTTAATAAGTTGATTTTTAAATTAAGGAATATTTAGCATTTTATGAACTTGGAGCGATATTCTCCATTTTGGATTTTTTTTTATATATGAAATTATTTTTGGGAAAATTTTGGAGAAATTATTCCATTCAGGTTGTAAAAATAGAAAACATCTAGTTTTTTTAACATAAATAGATTGTTCTTCTGCAAAAAGAAAGTCTTTTTCATCGGAAATTACAATTTTTAATTCATTTATTTTTTTATAGTTTTCTTTTAAAGGAGGTTTTATTTTTTTTGGAGAAACGGTAATCCAATCTATATATTTTTTATCTATTGGATAAACTCCTGATGTTTCTATATGAGTATGATAACCTCTTTCTTTAAGAGTTTTTATTAAAGGATTTAAATTCCACATCATAGGTTCTCCTCCAGTAATGACAATATTTTTTACTGAAGAATCATTAATATCGTTAACGATTTTATTAATTGAAATAAAATCATTTTTTTTTATTTTCCAACTTTCTTTTGTGTCACACCAATTACATTTTACATTACAGCCTTCAAAACGAATAAAATATGCAGACATTCCATGATAAAAACCTTCTCCTTGAATAGAATAAAAAGATTCCTTTATAGGAAAATTAATTTCTTTAGTTTTCATTATTATTTAATGCAGCTATTAAAGTATTTTTTAATAACATAACTCTAGTCATAGGTCCGACTCCACCTGGAACAGGTGTTAAGTAAGATGCTTTTCCATAAACACTATGAAAATCAACATCTCCTAATATTTTATTTTCATCAATTTTACTAGTATTTATTCCTACATCTATAATAACTGATCCTTTTTTTATCATTTTTCCTTTAATAAATTTTGGAATTCCAACTGAAACTATGATTATGTCAGCGTTTTTTGTATAATTCTCTATATTAGGAGTATAACTATGAGTCAATGTAACTGTACTATTTCCAAAATTCATTTTTCTGCCCATTAGAATACTAATAGGAAATCCTACTATTCTACTTCTTCCAATTACTACGGTGTGTTTTCCAGAAATTTCAATTCTATTTCTTTCTAGAAGAGTTAATATTCCTAATGCAGTTGCAGGAAAAAATGATTTCATATTTAAAGACATTTTACCAAAATTTTCAGGATGAAATCCGTCTACATCTTTTTTTGGATTTATAGATAAAATTATTTTATCTTGATTGATATGTTTTTCAAGAGGCAACTGGACAATAAAACCATCTATTAATGGATTATTATTCATATTATGAATTTCTTTTAATAATCTATCTTCTAAACATTTTTCCGGTAAATGAACTAAAGAAGATTTTATCCCAATATTTTTGCATTCTTTAAGTTTATTATTTACATATCTTATGCTAGATTTATTAGTTCCTGTTAATATAATTCCAAGATGTGGAACTTTTCTATTTTTTTTTATAAAATTTTTCTCTATCTCGTTAGAAATTTCTTTTCTAATTTCTGTTGCTAATTGATTTCCATTTAATAACTTAGTCATATTTTAATTTCTATTTCTTTTGTTAATTGAAGGAATTCTTTTGCAGAAAGTTCTTCAGCTCTTTTATTCAAAAATGGTATTTTATAAAAATTGGGATTATGATTAAATAACTGTAAAGAATTTTTTAATTTCTTTCTTCTTTGATTAAAAGCTGTTTTTACACATTTAAATAATAAATTTTTGTTACAGGAAATAATATCTTTTTTTTTTCTTAAAATAAGAACTGCTGACTGTACATTTGGTACAGGAGTAAAAACTTTATTAGTAACAGTAAAAAGATATTTTATATCATAAAATGCTTGCATTAAAACTGATAAAATTCCGTAATTTTTTTCTTTTTTATTAGAAATAATTCGTTTTACAACTTCTTTTTGAAACATTCCAACACATTCTATTATGTGTTGATTATATTTTAATATATGAAACAATATTTTAGAAGAAATGCTATAAGGAAAATTGCCAATAATTGCGAACTTATGCAAGTTAAGTTCTTTTGGATTCCATTCTAAAAAATTTTTGTGAATAATTTTTTTATTAGAAATGGAGAATTTATTTTTCAAATAAAAAATTAATTCTTTGTCAATTTCTATTAAAAAAGTTTGATTGTGGCGATTTAATAGATATTGAGTTAACATTCCTAATCCAGGACCTATTTCTACTACTGTGGTATAGTCTTGAAAAGAAAGATTTTTTACAATTTTCTTAGCTACATTTTTATCTTTTAAGAAATATTGATCAAATTTTTTACAATCTTTAAAAAAAAACTTACACATTTTGTATGCAAATATAGAAAATTTTATTTGTATCTTGTATTATAAAAATTATTGCAATAATAAATATTTTACATTTTTTTATGCTTAGAACTTCTTTCATAAGAAAAAATAAAGAAAAAGTTTTGTTGGGGTTAAAAAAAAGAAATTTTGAGGAAATAAATCTTATAGATGAGATATTAATTTTAGATAAAAAAAAAAAAATAGTTCAAAAAGTATTGAACAAAATTTTAGAAAAAGAAAATAATCTTTCTAAAAAGATTGGTGAACTTATAAGTTATGATAGAAATGATAATAGAAATGATAGAAAAGTTTCTGCAGAAATAGAATTCTTAAAAGAAAGATCTATCCTTTTAAAAGGAGAAAAAAAAAATGTTAATGATAAATTAAAAAAAGTTACTCTTCTTTTAGAAGAAAAGTTAAAAAAAGTTCCTAATATTCCTGATGAGAAAGTAAAAAATAAATCTGAAAAAAATGATATTCTTTTTCAAGATGGAAATATTGATTGTAATATTAAAAATCCTCTTCCACATTGGGAACTATCCAAAAAATTTTCTTTATTTGATTCAAATTTGGGAACAAAAATCTGCGGAACAGGTTTTTCAGTTTTTATAGGAAAAGGTGCAAAATTACAAAGAAGTTTAATTCAATATTTTTTAGATAAAAATATACAAGCTTCCTACAAGGAATATAGTTTACCTTATTTAATAAATGAAAAATCTGGATATTATACAGGACAAATTCCGGATAAAGAAGATCAAATGTATTTTATAGAAAAAGATAATCTTTATTTAATTCCTACAGGGGAAATTCC
Organism: Blattabacterium cuenoti; assembly: GCF_014251995.1. Lineage (GTDB taxonomy): Bacteria > Bacteroidota > Bacteroidia > Flavobacteriales > Blattabacteriaceae > Blattabacterium > Blattabacterium cuenoti_AE. Next base: position 208,491 of record NZ_CP059205.1, on the reverse strand, counting down.
TATTATGAATTGTTACAGAGATAAAATTTTTACATATAAAGATTTGCCTATTAGGGCGACGACTTATACTTCTTGTTTTCGAAGAGAAGCTGGTTCTTATGGATCAAAAGTGAGAGGATTAAATAGATTACATCAGTTTGAAAAAGTAGAAATTATTCAAATTTCTTCACGGAATTCATCTCCATTTTTGGATGAAATGATTTTACATGTCAAAAATATTTTAAAATCTTTAAATTTACCTTTTCGTATTATTCGTTTAAATGGATCTGATCTTGGATTTTCTTCTTCTATAACTTATGATTTTGAAGTTTATTCTATGGCACAAAAAAAATGGTTAGAAGTTAGTTCTGTTTCTAATTGCTCTGATTTTCAATCAAATAGATTAAATTTGAGGTATAGAGAAATTACAGGTGATGTGAAGTTTTGTCATACTCTTAATGGAAGTTCTTTATCTTTGCCAAGAATAATGGCTGCTTTATTAGAAAATAATCAAACTGAAGATAAGATTAATATTCCTAGAGTTTTAGTTCCTTATACTGAATTTGATCATATTAATTGAATAATCTTTATTTTTTATATTTTTTTTATATGAAAGTGATTGATCATATACTTCAGGCAAAAAAAACTTTATTTTCCTTTGAAATTTTGCCTCCTTTAAGAGGACATGATATCAAAGATATTTTTTCTACATTGGATCCTTTAATGGAATTTAATCCACCATTCATTGATGTAACCTATCACAGAGAAGAATTTATTTATGTAGAAAAAGATAATGGATTACTGCAAAGAAAAAAAATTTCAAGACGTCCAGGTACTGTAGGAATTTGTGCTGCTATTATGAATAAGTATGGAGTGGATGCAGTTCCACATCTTATTTGTGGAGGTTTTAATAAACAAATGACAGAAAATGCTTTAATAGACCTAAATTTTCTAGGAATAGATAATGTATTAGTTCTTAGGGGAGATCCTTTAAAATCTGAAAGTAATTTTTTTCCAAAAAAAGATGGACATCAGTATGCAGTAGACCTTGTTAAGCAGATTAAAGATTTGAATAGAGGAAAATATCTTGATAAAACTTTTATTGAACAACAAGAATTTCCATTATTTGATTTTTGTATTGGGGTAGCAGGATATCCTGAAAAACATTTAGAAGCTCCAAACATTGAAAGTGATTTATTTTTTTTAAAAAAAAAAGTGGAAAATGGTGCTGATTATATTGTGACTCAAATGTTTTTTGACAATAAAAAATATTTTTCTTTTGTTAAAAAATGTAGATCAGAAGGAATTTCCATTCCGATTATACCTGGAATAAAACCTATTTCTTCAAAAAAACAATTAAACAGTTTACCTTCTCGTTTTTATTTAAATATCCCTAATGAATTAGTGAAAGAGATTGAAAAAGCAAAAGATAAAAAAATTGTATCCGATATTGGAATTGATTGGGCAATCCATCAATCTAAAGAATTGAAGGATTCTGGAATAGAAATTATTCATTATTATACTATGGACAAACCAAAGGCTATAACGAAGATTGTTCAGGCTGTTTACTAATTATTAAATTAAATAAAGTGTTTCTTTTATAGCGGAAATTACTTTTTCTTCATTTGGATACCAATGTTTTATTAAATTTTGAGCATAAGGAGCAGGAGTATCTAATAATGTTATCCTATTAATAGGTGCATCAAGATAATCAAACGCTTTTTTTTGTATAACATATGAAATTTCGGAAGCAATAGAAGAAAAAGGCCATGATTCTTCTAAAATAACTAATCGATTTGTTTTTTTTACAGAAATAAGTATAGATTCATAATCTAATGGACGTAAAGTCCGTATGTCTATAACTTCCACACTAATATTTTCTTCATCCTCTAGTTTTTTTGCTATTTTCAAAGCTATTTTCATAATCTTTCCAAAAGAAACTAAACTAATATCGTTCCCTCTTTTTTTTATATCAGCCTTCCCAATAGGAATAATATATTCTTTTTCTGGAATCATCATTTTATCTCCATACATTTGTTCAGATTCCATAAAAATTACTGGATTATTGTCTCTTATTGCAGACTTTAAAAGTCCTTTAGCGTCATAAGGATTGCATGGTATTATTACTTTTAATCCAGGACAACTTGCATACCAACTTTCAAAAGATTGGGAATGTGTAGCTCCTAATTGTCCAGCTGATCCAGTAGGACCTCTGAAAACAATAGGAATATTCCATTGTCCTCCACTCATATAACGTATTTTTGATGCATTATTAACAATTTGATCCATAGCAACTAAAGAAAAGTTGAAAGTCATAAATTCAACAATGGGTCTACATCCATTCATTGCAGAACCTATTCCTATTCCAGAAAATCCTAGTTCCGATATAGGAGTATCAATAATTCTTTCCGGACCAAATTCATCTAACATTCCTTTAGAAGCTTTATAGGCTCCATTATATTGAGCAACTTCTTCTCCCATTAGGTAAACAGTATGATCTTTTCTCATTTCTTCACTCATAGCTTCTGCTATAACCTCACGAAAAGTTTTTTCTTTCATTTCATATGTTATTATGTGTATGTATTTATTTAGAAAAATAAAATTCTCGGAAAAGAGAGGATCCTCTCTTTTCCGAGAAAACTATAAGAAATTAATTATTTATTTTAGATTTAGATTTTTCTTCTTGTCTTTTCAAGTAAATCTCTTGTTTCAATTTCAATAAATTATTTTTATTTCTAATTTTTGATATTGTGCTTATTACTACTCCTAAAGAAGTTCCTTTATTTCTTATCTTTTCTGCTCTTTCCAATGCTAATTCTCTTTGGATATCTAGATTTTTCCTAGCTTCTAATTCTCCTTCCGTGCCAGGCATTTGTACTCTCATGAGTTTTTTGTTTTCCGCTATCTTATCCAAGATTTTATTTTGATCGCTCACAATTTCATGATATTCATCAAAAAATTCTTTATAACTATCTTGAATATTTTTTATTTGATTTTCAGTTATTTTGATTTCATTAGATAATTCTTCAGGATTTATTTTGTCTAAATCTTGATCTGATAAATTATTTTCCGCATAGAATTCTAGAGAATAATATGGAGAAAAATTAGAAGCAGTATGGAAAGTTTTTTCGGAATTATTAGTATTATCAGAATTATTAGAGGTATTATCTACAGAAGATACAAAAGTAGCTCTTGTAGCAGAGGGTGTATTGGAAATACCTCTAATAGCTCTCATAGAAACACTAGCGGGAAGGCTATATTCCTTGTTTTCAGCAGAAAAGATATCATCATTACAGGATAAAATAAATCCTGAGATAATAAAAATAGTTGGAATTAGGGCTTTTGCAGAAATATTCATAAATAAAAAAATTTAAATTTTCTAATAAATATATAAAAAAAATTATTACGTAGAACAAGAATTTTATATATATTATTAACCAAAAATTTATCATATTTGTTTTATGATAGTAACATTTATTTTATAATAAAATTTCCTATGGATCAATTTATTAGATTATCTATACGGGGGATATCCTTGAGCCAAATACAATCTGGAATATATGTTTTATTACTTGAAGAAGAATCTGGAAAAATAAAACTTCCAATTATCATAGAAAGTTTACAAGCTCAATCTATTGCTTCTGTTTTAGGTAAAAGGGAATCCTCTAGATCTTTTACTCATGATTTATTTCTTTCTCTTGCGAAAGGATTCCATATTAAATTAAAAGCAGTTGTAATATACAAGTTAGTTAATGGAATTTTTTTTTCTTATCTTATGTTTGAAAAAGAAAATTGTTTCGATTCTGAAGAAAAAGAAATAAGTAAAAAAGAAAGAATAGAGCATAAAATAAATTCTAAAACATCAGATGCTGTTGCTTTAGCCGTAAGGTTTAATGCTCCTATTTACACAACAAAAGAAGTTTTTGATAAAGCAGGTATTTACTTTGAAAATGGTTTTCCTCTTGAGAAAGATAATGATACCTATGAATTAGAAACAGAAAATGGAGGATTTTTTTTATTTAAAGAAAAGAGCGAAAAGGATTTAGAGGAAATGACGGAAAAAGATTTAAATGCTTTACTAAATCATGCAGTTATTAATGAATGTTACGAACTAGCTGCAAAAATTAAAAAAGAATTGGATAGAAGAGAATAAAAATATTATTTTCTCACAAATCTAATAAAACTATAACCATACAAATGTTGTTTGTTATTTTCGTAAATAAATTCATGTATTTTTTTCCATTTTTTAGAATCTATTTTTGGAAATTTTGCATCTCCAAAGAATTTTTTATGAACTAATGTTAACTCTATTATATGTGCTTTATCAATTATGGAAGTATATATTTTTTCCCCTCCTATGACGAAAATTCTTTTAAATTGTAATTTCTCTATTTGTTGAATAGACGAAAAAATTTTTATATTGTTTTTGTTTTTTACATTGTGTAATGATTTCATCAATTTTTTTTTATTTTTAGTTAATATGATGTTTGTCCTTCCAGGAAGTATTTTTCCAATAGATTCAAAAGTTTTTCTTCCCATCAATATTATCTCTCCCATAGTTAAATTTTTAAAACGTTTTAAATCATTAGGTAACTTCCACATAAGTTGGTTTTTGTTTCCTATAAATCCATTTTTTGAAACAGAAGCAATCAAAATAATTTTTGTCATTATTTCAATTTTTTTATAATTTTAAATTTATGGATATTCCGATAAAATATGATCCCCAATCTGTAGAAAAGAAAATATATCATTATTGGATGAAAGGAGATTACTTTTCATCATTTTGTCCAGATAATAGAATTCCTTACACTATAATTATGCCACCTCCAAACATCACTGGTATTCTGCATATAGGACACATGTTGAATAATACTATACAAGATGTTTTGATTAGATATGCTAGAATGAAAGGATATAATGCCTGTTGGATTCCAGGAACTGATCATGCATCTATTGCAACAGAAGCTAAAGTTGTACAACAATTAAAAAAACAAGGACTATCAAAATCTTCTTTGGGAAGAAAGAAGTTTCTATTTTATGTTTTGAAATGGGCAAAAAAACATAATAATATCATTTTTGATCAACTTAAAAAACTAGGATGTTCATGCGATTGGAATCGAACTCAATTTACAATGAACCAAAATTTATCTAAATCTGTATCAAAAATTTTTATAGAGTTATACGAAAATGGATATATATATAGAGATTATCATGTTGTAAATTGGGATCCAGAAGCTAAAACTACTCTATCAGATGAGGAAGTTATCTATAAAGAATGTGATGGTAAACTTTATTATTTGAAATATAAGGTAAAAGGAGAAAAAAATTACGTAACTGTAGCTACTACTCGTCCTGAAACTATATTTGGTGATGTAGCTATTTGTTTTCATCCACATGATTCACGTTTTTTTCATTTAAAAGGAAAATTTGCAAAAATTCCGATAATCAATAAATATATTCCCATTATACAGGATTCATATGTAGATCCAAATTTTGGAACAGGATGTTTAAAAATCACTCCAGCTCATGATGAAAATGATAAAAACATAGCGGATAAACATAAATTAAACATAATTAATATTCTTAACGAAGATGGTACTTTAAATAAAAATGGAGTTCATTATAAAGGTATTGACCGTTTTGAAGTAAGAAAAAAAATAATTAAAGAACTAAAACAATTAAAATCTTTGGTTAAGATAGAAAAATATAATCATAAAATAGGATTTTCAGAGAGAACATCTTCAATAGTGGAACAAAGATTATCTCTTCAATGGTTTTTAAAAATGAAAGAAATATCTATTCCTGCTATAGAAGCAGTTAAAAATGGAGAAATTAAATTTTATCCAAAAAAAATTAATAAAATTTATTTTAAATGGATGAATGAAATTCATGATTGGAATATATCTAGACAATTATGGTGGGGGCATCGTATACCTGCTTATTATTATGGGAAAAATCTTAATGATTTTGTTGTTGCAGAGAATTTAGAAAAAGCTTTAAAAAAAGCAAAAAAAAAGAGTTCTAATTCATGTTTAACTTATAATGATCTTTGGCAAGATGTAGATGTTTTAGATACTTGGTTTTCTTCTTGGATTTTTCCGATATCTGTTTTTGATGGAATTTGTCATCCCAATAACAAAGAAATTTGTTATTATTATCCAACTGAAAATATTGTTACAGGATCGGACATATTATTTTTTTGGGTGGCACGTATGATTATAGCTGGTTTTTTATTCCAAAAAAAGAAACCATTCAAAAGAGTTTTTTTTACAGGAATTATTAGGGATTCTAATAATCAAAAAATATCAAAATCATTGAATAATTCTCCAAATGCAATAGATTTAATTAATAAATATGGAGCGGATTCTGTTCGTATGGGGCTTTTATTAAAAGCTAGTGCGGGAAAAGATTTTAATTTTGAAGAAAAAACATGTTTACAAGGGAGAAATTTTTCTAATAAAGTTTGGAACGCTTTTCGTTTAATAAAAAGTTGGAAAATATATAAGAATCGAAAAACACCTAATTCTTCTTTACTTGCAATCAAATGGTTGAAAAATCGTTTTAATTATGTTTTTATGGTTTTCGAAAAAAACTTTCAAGAATATAAATTTGATGAATCATTAATGATTTTATATAAGTTTATTTGGTATGATTTTTGTTCTTTTTTTCTTGAAATTATCAAACCCATTAATAATAAATTTATTTCGAAAATAGAATATTCAAGTACTATTAAATATTTTGAAAATATATTAAAACTATTACATCCTTATATGCCTTTTTTATCAGAAAAAATTTGGAATTCTATTGAAAAGAGGAAAAAAGAGGAAGCTTTAATTATTTCTTCTTGGCCTAAGAAAAAATCTTATGACTCTACAATTTTGAATTCTTTTGAAAGAGTTACTAAAATAGTATCTAAAATACGTAGTATTAGAAATCAAAATAATATTCCTTATAAAAAAAGTCTCATATTATTTTCAGATGAAAAAGAAAAAAAATATAATTACAATTCTATTTTATTGAAATTAGCTAATCTAGAAAAAATAATTTCTGTTTTAAAAAAACCAAAAGAAATTTTTTCATTTTCTTTTTTTTTAGAAGAAAGTAAATTTTTCTTATCTGAGGGAAATGAAAGTTTTTATTCTAATTTGAATTTTTCAAACAATAGGATAATTATTGCTAATATTGAAAAAAAAATTAAACATTTTTATAATTCATTATCTATAATAAGAAAAAATCTATCTAATGAAAAATATATAACATCTGTTTCTAATACTATTCTTTTAAAGGAAAGAAAAAAAGAAAATGATACCTTAAAAAAAATAGAACAACTTGAAAAATATTTGAAAGATTTAAAAAATTGATTACCAATTTCCACTACTCCCCCCCCCTCCAAAATTTCCACCTCCTCCAAATCCATCAAAACTATCATCATCATTATCATCAAAATCATGATAATTTTTATTTCGGAATAATAAATTTGTTAAAAATAATGTATTTAATAGTGAAATATCCATTTTATTTCTTTTCATTTCTAAAAATGAAAAAATAAATAAGATACTTATAACTAAAAAAGTGAAAAAAATTCTCCAAATAGAAATATTTTTTCTTTTCTTTTTTTGTTGAAAATTATGATTCTTGACAGTTTGAAATATTTTTTGAATACAAGAATCTATAGCTTGATAATAAAGATTATCTTTTAACATAGGAGTTATTTCTTGAATAATTTTAGAGGAAGTAAAATCAGTTATGTAAGGTTCTATTCCATATCCATTTTGAATAGATATTTTTTTGTCATTGATAGATAATAATATAACTATCCCATTATGTTTTCCAGAATTTCCAATCTTCCATTTTTCCCCCCACTTAGAAGCTAAAAAATTGGGTGATTCGCCTTTAAGATCTTGAACTATAGGAATTATAATTTCTATTGATGTTTTTTTATAGTGATAAATAAGTTTTTCATTCAATTTTTCTATTTGTGTTTTGGATAACACTCCTGCATAATCTTGAACGGGATATATTTTTTTTGGTGCATCAGGTATATAAAATTGGCCTTTTACAAGACTTATATTATAAAAAGTAATCAGGATAATTAATTGAATAATCTTTCTCATTATTTTTGAATTTTCTGAAATTCTTATTTAGAAAAATCTATCAAAGGAGATTTCTCTGATTCTATTTGAGATTGAAAATATCCTTTTTCTTTAAATTTAGAAAAAAAGTTTGCTATAATAACTTTTGGAAACTGATTTCTATAAGAATTAAAAGAATTTACTTGATCATTAAACCTATTTCTTTCTACATTAATACGATTTTCTGTTCCCTCTAATTGATTTTGTAATTCATAAAAGTTTTTGGTAGATTTTAAGTCTGGATAATTTTCTACAATTAGAAGTAACCTTCTGACAGAACTATTTAAATTTTCTTGTGACTTTTGAAATTTATCAATTTGATTTTGATTTAAGTCATTTGGATCAATATGAACAGAAGTTGCTTTTGATCTAGCTTCTATTACTTGCATTAGTGTATTTCTTTCGAAATTGGCAGAACCTTTTACTGTGTTTACTAAATTTGGAATTAAATCTGCTCTTCGTTGATAAACGCTTTCTATTTGTCCCCATTGAGATTTAATATTTTCATTTAATTTTACTAAATTATTGTAAATATTGGTTATCCAAAATCCAATTGTAAATATTACAACAATAAAAGAGGTTATTAAATAACTTTTTTTCATAAATTTCTATAATTTTTTATGAAAAGAAAATTTTTTTAGCGGAAAAAAAAATTGACTTTCTCTAAAAGCGTTTTGATTACTATCAGATCCATGTATAGCATTCTCTTCCAAAGAAGAAGCATATAAATTTCGTATAGTTCCTTTTTTAGCATTAATTGGATTTGTATCTCCTATTAAAATTCTGAAATCTTTTACTGCATTTTCTTTTTTTAAAATCATAGATATAATTGGTCCAGAAGACATGAATTTTACTAAAGAATCAAAAAAATATTTTCCTTTATGCTCTTCATAGAAGAGATAAGTAGATTCCTTAGAAAGTTCTGTCATTTTAAATGCTATAATATAAAACCCTGCTTCTACTATTTTTGATAAAATAGACATACTATATCCCTTTTTAACTGCATCTGGTTTTATGATAGAAAGGGTAATTGTTCCAATTATACACATAATACATATATACAGAAAATATATGAAAAATTATAGATTTTTTTTGCCAAAAACAAATATAAAATTTAAAATTAAACAAAGAAATCAAACAAATATCAAAATTATAATTAATTTATGAAATACAATAATAATGATGATGAAGAAAATTCTTTTAATTCATTTGAAAGAATGGTTTTAAATGATTATAAATTAGCTATAATTAGTCGAGAAACCAGTCTTTTAGGAAGAAAAGAAGTTTTAAGCGGGAAAGCTAAGTTTGGTATATTTGGTGATGGTAAAGAGATTCCTCAATTGGCTATGGCAAAAGTTTTTAAAGCTGGAGATTTTAGGTCTGGATATTATAGAGATCAAACTTTTATGATGGCCATTGGAGTATTGACTGTAAGAAGTTTTTTTTCTCAATTATATGCTAATCCAAATTTAAAATATGAACCTGTTTCTTCTGGAAGAATGATGACATCTCATTTTGGGACAAGATTACTTAATTACGATGGAACTTGGAAAAATCTTATTAAAGAAAAAAATTCTATTGCAGACATTTCTTCTACTGCTGCACAAATGCCTAGATTATTGGGATTAGCTCAGGCGTCAAAAATTTATAAAAATTTAAAGAATCTAAAAAAAACACATAAAATATTTTCCAATAATGGAAATGAGGTTGCATTTGGAACTATTGGAAATGCAAGTGTTTCCGAAGGATTATTTTGGGAAACTTTAAATGCAGCATCTGTTTTGCAGATACCTATTATATTATCTATTTGGGATGATGAATATGGAATTTCCGTTCCTAATAAATATCAATTTTCAAAAAAAAATATTAGTGACCTTTTATGTGGTTTTCAAAGAAATAAAAAAGAGAAAGGAATAGAAATTATTCGTGTAGATGGATCCAATTATATAAATCTTACAAAAGCATATGTTTATGCTGATAAAATTGCTCGTTATGAACATATACCAGTAATTATACATGTGGTGAATTTAACACAACCACAAGGCCATTCAACATCTTCTTCACATGAGAGATATAAATCAAAAAAACGTTTAGAATGGGAAATCGATAATGATGGAATAAAAAAATTTAGGAATTGGATTTTGAATTTTAAATTTCAAAATAAAATCAAAAATTTAACCGATGTTTTATCTAAAATAGATATAGAGGCCAAAGAATATGTAAAAAATGAACAAGAAAAAGCTTGGAATTTATTTATAAAACCGATTTTCAACATTAAAAATGATGCTATAAATATTTTAAAAAAAATTCAAGAAAATATTTTTTATAGTTCTAATTCTAAAAAATGGATGAATGAATATATTGGAAAATATATTCAAGAATTACATGAAAAAACCCAAAACTATCCAACAAAAAAATTTGTTTTTAGTACAATACGAAAAATTTTGTATTTACTTCCTAAAGAAGAATCTAACTCTTTGAGAAAATGGTTTAAAAGTAAATATAATCAAGAACAAGAAAATTATTCTTCCCACTTATATAGTATTTCCGACAAATCCTCTGTAAGGATAACAGAAGTTTTTCCAGTATACAAAAATAATAATTCTGAAGTAGTAGATGGAAGAATTGTTTTAAGAGAAAACTTTGATAAGTTATTAGAACTATATCCTGATCTTTTAATCTTTGGAGAAGATGTAGGAAAAATAGGAGATGTTAACCAAGGATTAGAAGGATTACAAAAAAAATATGGAAATATTCGTATTTTTGATACTGGAATACGTGAATCTACTATTATTGGTCAAGGTATTGGTTTAGCGATGAGAGGTCTTCGACCCATAGTTGAAATTCAATATATAGATTACATCTTATATGCTTTACAAATTATGAGTGATGATCTTGCTTGTTTACAATATAGAACAAAAGGAGGACAAAAGTCTCCTGTAATTATTAGGAGTAGAGGACATCGATTAGAGGGAATGTGGCATTCAGGATCCCCAATGGGAGGAATTATTAATTATTTGAGAGGAATCTTAGTTTTAGTTCCGAGAAATATGGTAAAAGCTGCTGGCTTTTATAATACTTTGTTATATGGAGATGATCCTGCTTTGGTCATTGAGTGTTTAAATGGATATAGAATAAAAGAAAGATTACCTGATAATTTAGGTTTTTTTAGAACTCCTATTGGAATAGTGGATAAAACAAGGAATGGAAATGATATTACTATAGTTACTTATGGTTCTACATGGAGGATTGTAAATGAAGCAGCAGAAGAACTATCTAAAATTAATATAGATTCAGAAATAATTGATATTCAATCTTTATTACCTTTTGATTTACAAAAAGATATTGTTAAAAGTTTACAAAAAACTAACAGATTATTAATCATAGATGAAGATGTTCCAGGTGGTGCCTCCGCTTACATTTTACAAAAAATATTAGAAGAACAGAATGGATACTATTATTTAGAAACTCCTCCTGTTACGATTACAGCTAAAGAACATAGACCTCCTTACGGATCTGATGGAGATTATTTTTCTAAACCTTCTGTTGAAAATATTGTAGAGAAAGTATTGAAAATAATGGATAATGTTTAGAAACTCTTATTTTCATTGAAAATTTTATTAAAATAAAACAATCATTTATTTATTATATTTGTTTTATGCTAAAACTAAACTAATTCTTACTTTGTTTTATGAGAATAGAAAAAACCTTACAATCAAGAATTGGAGATATGGATTTTGATAATATTTCTTTTGGAAACCAATATTCAGATCATATGTTTTGTTCTGAATATAAAAATGGAGAATGGAAAAATTCTGTTATTAAACCTTTTGGAAATATAGTTTTTTCCCCAATTTGTCCGGTATTTCATTATGGACAAGCTGTTTTTGAAGGAATGAAAGCTTATAAAGATAAAAATGAAGAAGTTTTTTTTTTCCGTCCAAAAGAAAATTTTAAAAGAATAAATAAATCTGCTATTCGATTAGAAATGCCTCCCATTCCAAAGGACATTTTTATCAATGGACTTAGAGAGTTAATAGAAATAGATAAAAATTGGATTCCAAAAAATTATGGACAATCATTATATATTCGTCCTTTTTTAATTGCAAAAGATGGTGTTTTATCAGCTAGACCTTCTCAAGATTATATGTTTATAATAATATCGACCCCCGCAGATGCTTATTATAAACGTCCATTAAAAATTAAAATAGAAGAAAAATATAGTCGTTCTGCAATAGGAGGAGTTGGATTTACTAAAGCAGCTGGAAACTACGCTTCTTCTTTTTATCCTACTAGATTGGCTAATGAAGAAGGGTTTGATCAAATATTATGGACTGATTCTTCTACTCATACTATGATAGAAGAATCCGGAACAATGAATGTTTTTTTTTGGTTAAAAAATAAACTTTTAACTCCAAAAGCTAATGACAATATATTAAGTGGAATTACTTGTGATAGCATTATTTCTTTAGCTAAAAAACTAGGATTTCATGTGGAAAAAAGGGGTTTAAGTGTTTCAGAAATTGTAAAAGGATTAAAAACAGGAGAATTAAAAGAAGCTTTTGGTTGTGGGACAGCAGCTGTTATAAACTATTTTAAAATGATTAGCTATAAAGGGGACAATTTTTTTCTACCAGATATTCCAGAAAAGAAAAGGATATCCGTTTTTTTAAAAAAAGAATTGTTAAATATACAACATAATTTGTCGGAAGATCCTTTTGGGTGGAGAGTTAAACTAAAAAATTTTTCATGAAAAATGATTTCATGAAAAATTGTATGAATAACAATGACAATTTTCAATCTATAGAGGAGATAACAAAAAAATCTATACATTTTTTGTATAAAACGAAGTCTTGTCCTGAATTATGTTTTCAATACACTAAAAAAGAACATCCAGGAGATCTTACCCTTATTTTATTTTCTTTATCTAAAAAATTAAAAAAACCTACAGAAAAAATAGGAAATGATATAGGAAAATATGTTAAAAATCAGTTAGGAGAATTTGTTGAATTTTCTATTATTAAAGGATTTTTAAATTTTACTTTTAAAGATCGTTATTATATATATCTTCTAAAAAGGATGTTGAATACAAATTTTTATAATTTTAAACTTCCATCCAAAAAAATTATGGTTGAATATTCTTCTCCCAATACTAATAAACCTCTTCATTTAGGACATGTTAGAAATTGTTTGATTGGATCTTCTATATCTAAAATATTGAAGATGGTAGGACATGAAATAATAAGAATTCAAATGATTAACGATAGAGGGATTCATATATGTAAATCAATGGTTGCATGGAAAAAATATGGAAAAGGGGAAACCCCAGATAATACAAAAATGAAGGGAGATCACTTTGTAGGAAAATATTACAATTTATTTTACAAAATATATCGTGAAGATATTTATAAAAATTCTTCTAAAAAGGATCAAATTTCAATTTTAAGAGATGCTAGAAATTTATTGAAAAAATGGGAATCTGGAGATTTAACTACTGTAAATATTTGGAAGAAAATGAATCAATGGGTTTATAATGGATTTAAAGAAACTTATAAAAAGTTAGGAATAAATTTTGATGAAATAGAATATGAAAGTAATATATATCAAATTGGAAAAAAAATTATAAAGGAGGGACTCGAAAAAGGAATTTTTTTTCAGGAAAAAGATGGATCAATTTGGATTGATTTAGTTAAAGAAGGTTTTGATCAAAAACTTTTGTTACGATCTGATCAAACTTCAGTATATATAACTCAAGATATTGGAACTGCTGTGGAACGTTTTAGAAAATATAATATAGACCAATTAATTTATATTGTTGGAAAAGAGCAGGATTATCATTTTCAAATTCTTTTTAGAATATTAAAACGTTTAGGGTATAAATGGGTAAATAAACTTTCTCATTTATCTTATGAAATGGTATGCTTACCAAGTGGTAAAATGAAATCTAGAGAAGGAAATGTAGTAGATGCAGATAGTCTTATTCTAGAAATGTATTCTATTGCAAAAAAAAATTTTTTAAAAAAATCTCCAAAATTTGAAAAAAAATCTGCTGAAATCATAGGATTAGGAGCTATGAAATATTATTTTTTAAAAATAGATCCTAAAAAAAAAATTATTTTTTATCCTGAAAAATCTATAGATTTTAAGGGGAAAACAGGAACATACATTCAATATACTTATTCTAGAATTCGTTCTTTAGAACGAAATTTTTTGAATTTTTGTTTATTATTAAATTATCACTGGGATAATATTAAATTTAATATATATGAAAAAAATATGATTAAAATTCTTCAAAGATATCCATTGATTTTAAAAAAATCAGCAATGGAATTGAATCCTTCATTAATAGCAAATTATGTTTATGAAGTATCTAAAACTTTTAATCTTCTTTATCAAAATAAAAAATTAATAGATCCTTTTAATCTTATTCATAGTAATATTTGCATGAATATTATTCATATTACAGGAAATATTCTAAAATCAGGAATGAATTTACTAGGAATAGAGATGATTGATCGTATGTAAAATATATTTTATGTTCGAAAATTTACAGAATAAATTTCAAAAAGCTATTCAAATATTGAAAGGACACAATGCAATTACAGAAACTAACATTGCATACTCCATGAAAGAAATTGGAAAAGCATTAATTGATGCTGATGTAAATTATAAAATTGCTAAAGACTTTATTAAAAGGGTCAAAGAAAAATCTATCGGAAAAAAAGTAATTGGCTCATTAAATCCAAAGCAAGTTATTATAAAAATAGTATATGATGAATTAGTCGAACTTATGGAAAAAGGGAGTACAGAAATCAATTTATCTAAAAATCCTTCTGTTATTTTAGTTTGTGGATTACAAGGAAGTGGAAAAACTTCCTTTTCTTCTAAGCTTGCTTTTTTTTTAAGTAAAAAAAATAAAAAACCTTTATTAGTGGCTGCTGATATTCATAGGCCTGCAGCTGTGGATCAATTAGAATTGATTGGGAAGAAATCAAATATTCCTGTTTTTTCTATAAAAAAAAGTAAAGATGTTTTGTTTATAATAGATCAATCTTTTATTTATGCTTTAGAAAATAAAAAAGATGTAATTATTATTGATACAGCTGGTAGGTTATCTATTGATAATATTATGATGGAGGAAATAGTGAAAATTAATCAACATTCTAATCCAAGTGAGGTCTTGTTTGTTGTTGATTCTATGACAGGTCAAGATGCTATAAACACCGCAAAATCTTTTTCTAGTAAACTAAATTTAGACGGAATTGTAATAACTAAATTAGATGGAGATAGTAGAGGTGGAGTTGCTATTACAATGTCTAGCGTAGTTGGAAAACCTATTAAATTTATTAGTAATGGTGAAAAAATAGAAGATTTGGAAGTTTTTTATCCGGATAGAATAGCTAATCGAATTTTAGGGATGGGTGATATAGTATCCTTAGTTGAAAAAGTACAGGAACAGTTTGATGAAAAAACAACTAAAAAAATTTATCATAAAATTTCAAAGAATCGTTTTAATTTTAACGATTTTCTAGAGCAAATTCAACATATTAAAAAAATAGGAAATTTAAAAAATATTATTTCAATGATTCCTGGAATCAACAAATATATTAATGTTAATAATAACATTGATCAAAAATATTCATTTCAAAAAATGGAAGCAATTATTCAATCTATGACACCTTATGAAAGAGAAAATCCAAAGGTTCTTTCTAACATTAGAAGAAAAAAGAGGATATCTGAAGGATCTGGAATAACGTTAAATTATGTAAATATTTTTTTTAAACAATTTTATGAAATAAGTAAAATGATAAAAAAAATTAACACAAATTCAGAACAGGATATGGTGAAGAATTTTATATATAATATGATGAACAAAAAAAATAATACTTAATTTCAATTAAAATTTTCTTTTTTTGAAAATATTTTTATTTTTGTTCGTTAAAATATATTCAAAATTATACATTAAGAAATAATATTTTATCAGTTGGGATATTTGATTTATGATTAAAAAATGATGGAAGGTTTTTTAAATAGAAAAAATTTTTTAAATACATTAAAAAATGTAAACATTTGGGATATTATTATTATTGGAGGAGGATCTACAGGATTAGGAATTGCTTTAGATTCCTCTTCAAGAGGATATAAAACTCTTCTTTTAGAACAATCCGATTTTTCTAAAGGAACTTCAAGTAGAAGTACTAAATTAGTTCATGGAGGAATACGATATTTAGCCCAAGGAAATATTAAGTTAGTTTATGAAGCTTTGCAAGAAAGAGGATTTTTATTCAAAAATGCTCCTCATCTAGTTAAAAAACAAAAATTTATTATCCCAATTTTTAATTGGAGATTGGGAATTTTATATTGGATGGGATTAAAGATATACGAATGGATGTCTGGATCTCTAAGTTTTGGAAAATCTAAGTTCTTGTCCAAAAAAGAAGTAATTAATAATTTTCCTGAAATTGAAAATAAAAAACTAAAAGGAGGAATTTTATATTATGATGGACAATTTGATGATTCACGTTTAGCAATTAATTTAGCACAAACTTGTGTTAAAAAAGGAGGAATATTATTAAATTATTTTCAAGTAAAAAATCTTATTAAAAAAATTGGAAATAAAATATCTGGAGTTGTAGCTTATGATATTGAAACAAAAAAAGAATATTCGATTTATTCAAAAACTGTTATAAATGCTACTGGAGTTTTTTCTGATTCTATTTTAAAAATGGATGAATCGAAATGTCCAATTTTTATAAAGCCTAGTCAGGGGACACATATTGTATTAAATAAATCATTTTTTAGTAGTACAAATGCTATTGTAATTCCAAAAACTACGGATGGTAGAATTTTATTTTGTGTTCCATGGTATAATCATGTTTTGATAGGAACTACAGACACTTTTATAAAAAGAAGTGTTCTTGAACCAAAACCTTTAGAAGAAGAAATAGATTTTATTTTACAAACTTTTAGAAAATATTTTATTTCTAATCCAAAAAAAACTGATATACTCAGTGCTTTCTCCGGATTACGGCCTTTATTCGTAGAGCATTCATCATCTATTAAAACAAAAGATATTTCTAGATCTCATAAACTTATAATTAGTTCTTCCGGATTAATAAGCATTATAGGAGGAAAATGGACCACATATAGAAAAATGGCTGAAGATGCTGTTAATCAAGCTATTAAAGTAGGTAATTTAATTAAAATTCCTTCTTTTACAAAGAATATTAAAATTTATGGATCCAATTATCCATATGAAAGAAAAAATACTTTTTGGGAAAAATATGGAGAAGATGAATTTCATATAAAAAAATTAATTGAGGAAAATCCATTACTAAGTGCTCCTCTAATATCGAATTCTAATTCTAATAATAATTACTATTGTACGGAAGCGGAAGTTGTATGGATGGTTCGTTATGAAATGGCTAGAACAATTGAAGATGTTTTAGCGAGAAGGTTTCGTTTATTATTCTTGAACGCAAGGAAAGCTATAGATATAGCCCCAAGAGTAGCAGAATTAATGGCTAAAGAACTTTCTAGAGATGAAAAATGGAAAAAAACACAAATAGCTTCATTTAAAGAATTAGCTATGAGGTACTATTATTCGATTTTTTAATATTTTGTGTAACACCTTATCCACCATATGTTTATGAAAAAATATGTTCTGTCATTAGATCAGGGAACTACTAGTTCTAGAGCTATTGTTTTTGATAAGATTGGAAATATTATTTCTGTAGCCCAAAGAGAATTTACACAAATTTATCCTTACCCCGGATGGGTAGAACATAATGCAGAAGAAATATGGACTACACAAGCTTCTGTTGCTTTAGAAGCAATATTAAAAGCAAATTTAGAAGGTGAAAATATTATTTCAATAGGAATAACAAATCAACGAGAAACTACTGTAATTTGGGAAAGAAAAACAGGAGAACCTATTTTTAATGCTATTGTTTGGCAAGATAGACGTACATCTGGATATTGTGATTTTCTTAAAAAAGAAGGATTAACTGAAATAATCAGAAAAAAAACAGGATTAATCATAGATCCTTATTTTTCAGCAACAAAAATAAAATGGATATTGGACAATGTTCCTGGAGCTAGAAAAAAGGCAAATTCTGGACATTTAGCTTTTGGAACTATAGATTCGTGGTTAATATGGAATTTAACGGGTAAAAAAATTCATGTTACAGATGTTACCAATGCATCTAGAACTATGCTTTTTAATATTCATACTTTAACTTGGGACAAGGAATTAATTAATTTATTTAATATTCCGATAACAATGCTTCCGGAAGTTAAATCTTCAAGTGAAATTTTTGGTTATACTACAGGACATATCCTTTCTCATAAAATACCTATATCAGGTATTGCCGGAGATCAACAAGCATCACTTTTTGGTCAAATGTGCACTAAAATAGGAATGGTTAAAAATACATATGGAACAGGTTGTTTTATGTTAATGAATGTAGGAGAAAAACCTGTTGTTTCTCAAAATAACTTGATAACTACCATTGCTTGGAAGATTAAACATGAAGTTCGATATGCATTAGAAGGAAGTGTTTTCATTGCAGGAGCCGTTATTCAATGGTTGAGAGATGGATTAGGATTACTTTTATCTTCAAGTGAAGCAGAAACTTTAGCATCTTCAGTAGAAAATACAGAAGGAGTATATCTTGTTCCAGCTTTTTCCGGTTTAGGAGCTCCTCACTGGGATCAAAAAGCAAGAGGAACTATTGTTGGAATAACAAGAGGAACATCTTCGGCTCATTTTGTTCGTGCAGCCTTAGAAAGTATAGCATTTCAAAATATGGATGTTTTAAAAGCGATGGAAGCGGATTCAGGAATTTCTATAAAAGAATTACGTGTAGATGGAGGGGCAACAGTAAATAAGTTATTAATGCAATTTCAATCTGATATTTTAAATGTTAAAGTAGTTAAATCTAAAATATCTGAATTAACAGCTGCTGGAGCAGCTTATTTAGCTGGTTTAGCTGTAAATTATTGGACTGGTCTTGAAGATATTCAAAAAAAGTGGCAATTAGAACAAATTTTTGAACCTCAAGGAATGTCTAGTCGTTTAGAAAGAATTGAAGAGTGGAAAAAAGCCATTAGGACAACTCGTTCATGGTCTAATCAATAAAATTTAAAGTAAAAATAAAAATGACAAAAATATGTGCAGAAATTATAGGGACAATGATCCTGATATTTTTAGGAAATGGAGTAGTAGCAAATGTAATTTTATCGAAAACAAAAGGTCATAATAAAAATGGAGAATGGATAACTATTGCTATGGGATGGGCGTTAGCTGTTTTCATGGGAATAATTGTCTCTTCTCCTTACAGTGGCTCTCATTTAAATCCATGTGTTACAATAAGCTTCGCTATAGTTGGAAGATTTGATTGGAATATGGTTCCGTTTTATATTTTTTCTCAACTTATTGGAGCAATGCTAGGTTCTATATTGGTTTGGATTTTGTATAGAGATTATTTATTTGAAACTAAAGAAGAACATAAAATATTATCTGTTTTCGTTACAACTCCTTCCATAAAAAATTTTTTTTCTAATTTTTTAAGTGAAGTATTATCTACTTTTATTTTTATATTCGTTTCTTTATATCTTACTATGGAAGGAAATTTTTTTTTGAATGGAAAAAGCCATCCTATAGGATTAGGATCATTAGGAGCATTAATACCTTCCTTAGTCGTATTAGGGATTATTTTATCATTAGGAGGAAATACTGGTTCAGCAATTAATCCTGCACGTGATATAGGTCCAAGAATTATACATTCTATTCTTCCAATTCCTGGAAAAGGAAAAAGTAATTGGGATTATGCATTTATTCCTGTATTAGGTCCTATTTTTGGAAGCGTTATGGCTTCAGTATTATATTTATTTTTATCATGATAAAAAAACTTGTAACTTTTTTTTCATGGAGAAATCAGAAAAAGAAGATCCTAATATTTCAGACCATAGAAAAATAGGAAAAAAATTAAAATTTTTTGTTTTTTCGGATAGGGTAGGGAGTGGATTACCTTTATGGTTACCTAGAGGAGCTATTTTTAGAAAAAACTTAGAAGAATTTTTAACCAAAATTCAAAAAGAGTCTGGTTATGAAATGGTAATAACTCCTCATATTGGACACAAAAAACTATATATTAAAAGCGGACATTGGAAAAAATATGGAAAAGATAATTTTAAGCCTATTCAAACGCCTCGTAAAGAGGAAGAATTTTTATTAAAACCAATGAATTGTCCTCATCATTGTGAAATATATCGATCTCAAGAATGGTCTTACCGAGATCTTCCAAAACGTTTTTCTGAATTTGGAACGGTTTATCGTTATGAACAAAGTGGAGAACTTCATGGATTAAATAGAGTTAGATGTTTTACTCAAGATGATGCACATATTTTTTGTACTTATGATCAATTATTAGAAGAATTTAAAAAAGTTATTAATTTAATTTTTTATGTTTTTCGTTGTTTAGGATTTTTTGAATACTCGGTTAGAATATCTTTAAGAGATACAAAAAAAATAGATAGTTATATCGGATCAAAAAATAATTGGAATAAGGCAGAAGAAGCCATACTAAAAGTAGTTAAAGAAGAAAAAATAAAAGCTTTTATAAATTATGGAGAAGCGGCTTTTTATGGCCCGAAATTAGATTTTCTTATTAAGGATTCTTTGGGAAGAAATTGGCAATTAGGAACCATTCAGGTAGATTACAATCTACCTGATAGATTCGATTTGTATTACAAAGGAAAAAAAAATGAAAAATTACGTCCAGTTATAATTCATAGAGCTCCTTTTGGATCATTGGAACGAATTATTGCTATTATGATAGAACATACAAAAGGAAACATTCCTTCTTGGTTAGCTCCTGATCAAGCAATCATACTTCCTATAAGCAATAAATATATAATTTATTCAAAAAAAATTTTAAATTTGATGTTAGATAAAAATATTCGTGTTATTCTTGACGAAAGAGATGAAAAAGTTAATAAAAAAATTAAGGATTCTGAAGAAAATAAAATTCCTTATATGGTTATATTGGGAGAAAAAGAAGAGAAAAATAAGATGATATCATTAAGACGTCATGGATTAGGACATATAGGAACTTTTTATGTTTCTAAAGGAATAAAAGTTATTTTTGATGAAATAAATTTAAAAACTAAAAAACTATCATAAAAAAAAAATTTTCAAGAGGAAATAAAAAAAAGAGAACTTTTAGAACATTACCACAAAGAAAATCGGAACATCGAATTAATGAAAATATCGATTCAAAAAAAGTACGTTTAGTAGGTAATTATTCTTCTATAGAAAATGGTATTTACTCTATCCAAGAAGCTATTCAGTTTTCTAAAGAAAAAGGGTTAGATTTGGTTGAGATTAACCCAAAATTACATCCACCAGTTTGTAAAATATTGGACTATAAAAAGTTTTTATATGAACAGAAAAAAAGAAAAAAACAATTTAAATCAAAACAAATTAAAGTTAATACCAAAGAAATAAGATTTGGTCCTCAAATAGGAGATCATGATGGAAAAGTTAAAATAAAAAGTGCTGAGAAATTTTTAATGCGAGGCGACAAAGTAAAGGTTTTCGTTTTTTTTAAAGGTCGTTCTATAGTATATAAAAACCAAGGTAAAATAAAATTATTGAAATTTGCAGAACAAATTGGAGAATATGGAAAAGTAGAACAAATGCCGGTTATGGAAGGAAAAAGGATGTATATGATTTTAGCTCCAAAAAAAATATAATTATGCCAAAATTGAAAACCAAATCAGGGTCAAAAAAAAGATTTAAAAAAACAGCAAATGGATATATAAAAAAAAAACATGCATTTAAAAGTCATTTATTAACTAAAAAATCTAAAAAAAGAAAAAGAAATCTTTCTAAATTTATTATGTTAAATAAATCAGACCAAAAAAATATAAATAAACAAATATAGTGAATCAATTATTATGCCAAGATCCACAAATTCAGTTTCTTCCAGAAGAAGACGAAAAAAAATTCTAAAATCGGCAAAAGGTTTTTACGGGGCAAGAAGTAAAGTTTACACAGTTGCTAAAAATGCAGTAGAAAAGTCCTTTGTTTATGCTTATTCAGGGAGAAAAAAAAAGAAGAGAGATTTTAGATCTCTTTGGATTCAACGTATAAATGCTGGAGCACGTAAGTTTGGAAAGTCTTATTCTAGATTCATGAAAGAGCTATCCAATAAAAAAATTAGTATAAATAGAAAAATACTTTCAGATTTATCAATGAACGAACCTGAAACATTCAAAAAAATAATAAATCATATTTTTTCATGAACAATTTTATTTATAATAAATCGATTAATTTTTTTTCTATTTTTTTTCTTTCTTTGTAAGGAAAATAATCTATAAAAAGTTTTCCATTTAGATGATCATATTCATGAAGAATAACCCTAGCACATAGACCTGTTATATTTTTCCTCTTTTTTTTCAGGTTATGATCATAATATTCAATTAGTATATTGGACCTTCTTTTAATATCTCCCATTATTCCAGGAATACTAAGACATCCCTCATTAAACTTATATTCTTTTCCATAAGTATTCAATATTTTAGAATTAATGAAAACTTCTTCATAATAGTTGTTATTACCATTTGAATTTTTCTTATTTAAATTTGGAATTTTTACTATAAAAATCCGTATATTTTTTCCAATTTGGGGAGCGGCTAGTCCTATTCCTTTCGATTGGTTTACAGTATCAAACATATCTTTTATTAATTGATTAATTTCCTTTTTATAAGAAAATAAATCTATATCTAAACATTTTTTTCTCAAAATAGGATTTCCATAAAGAATTATAGGCAATACCATAGATTAATTATTTATTATTTTTTTTTAGATAAGATTGTAAAATAATAGTAGCACTAATTTTATCTAAGATGACTTTTTTTCTCCTTTTTTTTCTCAATCCCGATTCTATCATAACATTAAAAGCTATTTTAGATGTAAATCTTTCATCTAATCTTTCTATTATGATTCTAGGATATTTTATACTAAATTTATTTATAAATATTTGAATATCTTTTTCTATTAATGTTTCTTCTTTATCATTTAATTTTTTTGGTAATCCTATAACGATTTTATCTATTTTTTCATAATCTAAAAAAGATTCTAAAAAGTTCATCAATTTTTTAGTCCGAATAGAATCTAATCCAAATGCGAATATTTGTTTGTTATCTGTTATAGATAAACCTGTTATTACCTTTCCATAGTCAATTCCTAATATTTTAGACATCATTATTTTTATTATTAACAAATGTATACATGATTTTTATTATACTGATGTTTGTTTTTTTATTTTATTTTACTACTTTTGTTTTAATCAAAGCTTTATATGGAAATAGGAAAACTAAAATCAGAGATAGAAAAGTCTTGGAATAAAAAAAATTCATGGAATACTGATAACAACATTAAAAATGTTATTTCTCAAGTAATTGATTATTTAGAAAATGGATTGATAAAAGTGTCCGATTCAATAAATGGAAAATGGGTAGTAAACGAATGGATAAAAAAATCGATCATCATGTATTTTTCTATTAAAAAAATGAATATCCTAAAATTAGGACCATTGGAATTTTATGATAAAATACCTTTAAAAAACAACTTTAAAGAAAAAAATATTCGTGTTGTTCCTCATGCTGTTGCACGATATGGTTCTTACATATCGAAAGGAGTTATTCTTATGCCTTCTTATATTAATATAGGAGCATATATAGGAGAAGGTACAATGATAGATACATGGGCTACAGTTGGTAGCTGTGCTCAAATTGGATCTCGTGTTCATATAAGTGGTGGTGTTGGAATAGGAGGGGTTTTAGAACCTATACAGTCTAATCCTGTAATTATAGAGGATGATGTTTTTGTTGGATCTAGATGTATCTTAGTAGAAGGGGTATTGATACGAAAGTGTGCTGTTTTAGGAGCAAATGTTGTTTTAACTTCTTCTACCAAAATCTTTGATGTTACTAATAATGGAAAACCTATTGAACTTAATAGGGTTATCCCCGAATATTCCGTTGTTATTCCTGGATCTTATCCAAAAAAATTTCCTTCAGGAATATATTATGTTCCATGTGCAATGATTATAGGAAAAAGAAAAGAAAGTACAAATAAGAAGACCACTTTGAATGAGGCATTGAGAAGTCACAATTTATCAGTATAATTCAAATGTGTTTTTATAAAGAAATAGAAAAAAGTGTGGATATATTAAAAAAAGGAAAAATACTATTGTATCCCACAGATACTATATGGGGATTAGGGTGTGATGCATTTAATATTCAAGCTATAAAAAAATTATATCAAATTAAAAATAGAAGTCTATCTAAACCTATGATTATTCTAGTAGAAAACATGGATAGATTATGTAATCTAGTAGGAAAAATTTCTAATTTTGTTGGAAAAATTATTATTAATAATAAAAAAAGAAAACCTATTACTATAATATATGATAATGTTAGCAATGTTATATTTAATTTATTAAATGGAGTTAATACCTTGGCTGTTCGTTTAACATATGATCCATTTTGTGTTTGTTTAATAAAAAATTTAAATAAACCCATTATTTCAACTTCTGCTAATTTATCAGGATTTCCTTCTCCTAAATCATTTTCCGATATTAGTTCTTTTATTTTAAAAAAAATAGATTACGCTGTAGAATTTAGAAGAGAAGAAATATCTAATTATAGTAATTCAAGAATTATCAAAATTGTCTCAGATAAAATAAAAATATTACGGGTGTAGTTTAATACATGAATTTATCATCAGCTCTTCAGAAAAAAATATTTCACATTGTCAGAATTTCTTCTCAAAGAATAAAACAAGATAGTTATGTAATAGGAGGATATGTAAGAGATTTTTTATTAGGGAAGAAAGAATCAGAAGATTTAGATATTTTAACAATAGGAGAAGGGATTAGATTAGCTAAAGAAGTTTCTAAATATATTAAACCTTATCCTAAAATCAGGATATTTAAACGTTTTGGAACTGCTATGTTAAAATATAACAATCAAAAAATAGAATTCGTTGGGGCTAGAAAAGAATCATATTGTTTTTCTAGTAGAAATCCCTTTGTAGAATTAGGATCATTACAAGATGATCAAAACAGAAGAGATTTTACTATCAATGCTTTAGCTATTAGTTTAAACCATAATAATTATGGAAAATTGATTGATCCGTTTGGAGGACTATCAGATTTAAAAAAAAAAATATTAAGAACTCCATTAGATTCAAATGTTACTTATTCTGATGATCCATTACGTATGATGCGAGCAATTCGATTTTCTACTCAGCTTCAATTTTCTATTGAAAAATCTTCATTCAAATCTATCAAAAAAAATAAAAATAGGATAAATATTGTATCTTCAGAAAGAATTATAGAAGAATTTAATAAAATTTTATTATCTAAAAAACCTTCTATAGGTTTATTGTTATTATATGAATCTGGATTATTATCAATTATATTACCAGAATTAACCTTGTTAAAGGGAATAGAAGAAAAAAATGGATATAAACACAAAGATAATTTTTATCATACTTTACAAGTAGTAGATAATATTAGTAAAATAAAAGAAAATTCTCTTTGGTTGAGATGGGCCGCTTTACTTCACGATATAGGAAAAATTCATACAAAAAAATTTTTACCAAAAATAGGATGGTCCTTTCATTCTCATGAATTTGTAGGATCAAAAATGATATTTCATATATTCAAACGATTGAAACTACCTATCGGAAATCCTATGAAATATGTAAAAAAAATTATTCAAAATAGTTATAAACCTATAGCGTTGATAGGGGATAAAACTAGAGATTCTTCTATACGTAGATTATTATTTGAAATTGGAGATGATGTAGAAGATTTGATGAAATTGTGTCTTGCTGATATTACTACTAGTAATATGGAAAAAAAGAAAAAATACCAAGAAAATATTTATTTCCTTATGGAAAGGATTGAAAAATTGGAAAAAAAAGATAAAATAAAAAATTGGAAATCGCCTATATCAGGAAATGATATTATGAAGGTTTTTAATATTAATCCATGTAAAAAAATAGGAATTATAAAAAATTTTATCAAAGATTCTATTTTAGAAGGAAAGATATCTAATGAATTTCAATCTGCTTATTTTCTTATGTTAAAAAAAGGAGAAGAACTAGGATTAAAAAAAAATAATGAATAAGAAATATATGCTTATTTCTAGCATTTTTAATGGAAAAAATAAAAAAAGAATTATTTTATTACCTCATAATAATCCAGATGGAGATGCTTTGGGATCCTCATTGGCTCTTTTATTCTATCTTAGAGAATTAAAACATAATGTAGATTTAATATCTCCAACAAAATATTCTGAATTTTTCCAATGGCTTCCAGGAATTGAAGAAGTTATTGTTCTTTCAGAAGAAACTCAATTTTTAATAAAAAAAAAATTTATAAATTCTGATTATATTTTTCTTATAGATTTCAATAATTTATCAAGGGTAAAAAAACTAAAAGATTTTTTATCCTATTCAAAAGCAAAAAAAATACTAATAGATCACCATCCTTTTCCATTTAATTTCGATTTTATGCTTTCTGACTCCACAGTATCAGCTACAAGTATATTAGTTTTTAGACTTATATCTAAAATGAATCATTTAAATAAGATAGATAAAAAAATAGCCACATGTTTATATGTTGGATTAATGACTGATACAGGATTTTTTCGTTTTCCTTCTGTAACTTCAGAAACTCATTTTATTGCAGGAAAATTGATAGAAAAGGGGATTAATATAGTTGAAATATATGACCGTTTACAAGAAAAATATAATAAGAATAAATTAAAATTATTATCTAAAGCATTGAAAAGATTAAAAATAATAAAAAAATATCGAACAGTTTATACAAGCATTAATTCCAACGATATTAGAAATTATTCCTATAATTCAGGAGATACGGAAGGAATTATTACTTATGGATTAGGGATAAAAAATATTGTATTTTCTGTTTTCTTTTTTGAAGAAAAAGAAAAATATCCAATTAAAGTTTCTTTTCGTTCTAAAGGAAATTTTGATGTGGGTCTATTTTCCAAAAAACATTTTGAAGGAGGAGGTCATAAAAATGCTGCAGGAGGAACTTTAGAAAAAAATCTTAATGAAACTATTAAATATTTTCTGAAAATTATTCCTAATTATTATATGGATCTTATGTTTTCCATTTAATATTACATCCGTAACTTAATTTATTATGATTTGTTGGACTGATACTTTCTCCTTTTAAAATATTTTTCAATATATTTCTTACATCTGATCCTGTTATTGGTATATTGTTATTAGGTCTGGAATTATCTAATTGACCGTGATAACATAAATTTCCATTTCCATAAAAAATAAAAAATTCAGGAGTACATTTCGCACAATAGTATCTTGCTACATCTTGTGTTTCGTCGAAGAAATAAGGAAAAGGATAATTTAACTGATCATGTATTATTTTCATATTTTCCGGAGAATCTTCCGGATATTTGTTTACATCGTTAGAATTAATAGCTAAAAAGGAAATTCCTTTTGGAATAAAATCATTGGATAAACGAATTAATTCATTGTTAATATGTTGTACATAAGGACAATGATTACAAATAAACATGATTACAGTTGCTATATTTGAAAAATAGTCTTTCATAGATTTTTTCTTTCCTGAAGAAACTTCTAGTAAGTTAAAACTCTTTATTTTAATAATAATTTTACTGGAAGAATAAGTTAATACCATAATTAATTAATTTTAATCTTTTTTATTTTTTTTATATCTATATAAAAAAATATTTTGTTTTTTTTCTTCTTCTTCAGCTAATTCAGAATCTATTAATATTCTTCCACTATGTTCATCTATTAAAAGTTGATTTCTTTGTATTAGTTCTGAATATTTTTGAGGTGTAATTGCTAAATAAGATCCTAATGGAGCTCCTCTTTGGACAGGAGCAATTGCTACTCCGTTTTTAACTCCATTTCTTATTTTTTTATAAGTTTGTAATAAACGATTATCAACCTTTTTTGAAAAGAATAAAGATTTTTCTAATAGCATTTTTTCTTTTTTTTCGTTTTCTATAATAATTTTATTTAATTCTTTTTTTTTATGAAAAATATGTTCTTTTTTATTTTTTAACGTTTCCTCTTTTTTTTCTATAAAATCTTTTTTTTCATTAATTTTTGCATTCAATTCTTTAATTTTCTTTTTTGATAACTGAATGTCTAATTTTTGATAATCAATTTCTTTATTAAGAGATAATAATTCTTTTTGATTTTTTATATTATTTTTTTGTTTTTCATATTTTTTAATCAATTTTTCTGAGTATCTAATATTTTTATTTTGTTTGTCTATATTTTCTTTTATTAAAGAGATATCTTCGTAAATACTTTCTAAATTTTTTTTTACTTGAGATAGTTCTTCCTCTAATGTTTTTATTTCCATTGGAACATTCAAACGGAACTTTCGTATTTCATCTATACGAGAGTCTATTAACTGAAGATTATATAATACTCTTAATTTATCCACCACTGTGGTAGCTTCTTGCATTTTATGTACCATAAAAAATAAATAGTTTCAATAAAAATATCTAATTGGATTAGTATAAACTTCTGATTTATAAATAGAAATAAAAGTAAAACTTTTATCTAAAAAATATTTTAATAGATTTTTAGAAATTTTTTCTGATTCATAATGATCTATATCCACAATAAATATCTTTTTTTCAGATTTAAAAAAATCATGATATTTTAAGTCGGATGATATAAATACATCAGCTTTTTCTTTAACAGCAGTTTCTATTCCAAAACGACCTGAACCTGTTATAAAAGCTATTCTTTTTATTTTTTTTCCTGTAAAATAAGAATGACGAATACAAGATAGATTCATTTTTTTTTTTATAAATAATAAAAAATTAGATTCATTCATATCTTTTTCTATTTCTCCTATAAAACCTATTCCTGTATAAGGATTAATATTTTCAATATTATAAATTTCATAAGCTACTTCTTCATAGGGATGGCTTTTAAAAAGAGAATTTTTAATCATTTCTTCTTTGTGAGAAGGAAAAATAACACCAATACAAGTTTCCTTCTCCATATGAAAAGATTCCTTTTTACCAGAAAATGGTTTACTACTTTTATTTCCCATATAGCTTCCTATTCCATCAAAATTATAACTACAATGACTATAATTGGAAATATTTCCAGCTCCAGCTTCAAATAAAGAGTTTCTCACTTTTTCTGCATAATTAACTGGAACATAAGTAATCATTTTTTTTATGGTATATTTTTTAGGAAAAAGAACTTTTTCTTTATTTATTTTCAATAATTTCGATATATAATCGGAAGTTCCTTTCCATATAGAATCTAAATTTGTATGAATAACATAAATAGAAATATCATTTTTCAATGCAGAAATTATAACTCTTTCTGAAAATGTTTTTCCAGTTATATTTTTTATAGGCTTAAAAATTATAGGATGAAAGGAAATTATTAAGTTGCATTTTTTATTTATAGATTCATTAAATACTTCTTCAGTTAGATCTAAAGTTATTAAAATATTTTTTATTTCTTGGTCATAATTTCCAATTATTAACCCCACATTATCATAAGATTCTGCATATTCTATAGGTGCTAATTCTTCTAATTTTTTAACTATATCTCTAACAAAGATTTTCATTTTGTTAACTATAACAAAAAAACAAATTTATCAAAAAAAATTGATTTTTGTATAAATGATAAAATGAAATAAAAATTATGAATTTTCTTCGAAAAAAGCCAAAATGGATAAAAGTAAAACTACCAATAAATAAAAATTATTATAAATTACAAAAATTGGTTTCTTTACATAAATTGAATACGATTTGTCAAAGTGGAAGTTGTCCTAATATAGGAGAATGTTGGGAAAAAGGTGTAGCTACTTTTATGATATTAGGAAATATTTGTACAAGATCTTGTAAATTTTGTGGAGTTAAAACTGGAAAGCCTCAAAAGGTAAATTTAGAAGAACCCAAAAAAGTAGCAGAGTCTATAAAAATTTTAAAAATAAAACATGCAGTATTAACTTCTGTTAATAGAGATGATTTAACGGATATGGGGGTTTCTATCTGGGTAAAAACTATACAAAAAGTAAGATATTTAAATCCGGATATAACAATAGAAGCTTTAATTCCTGATTTTAAAGGAGAAAATAAAATAATAGATAAAATAATTAATATTCGTCCAGAAATAATTTCTCATAATTTAGAAACAGTTTCTAGATTAACAAAAGAAATACGTGTTCAAGCTAAATATGATAGAAGTCTTAAAGTATTACAATATATTAAAGAACAAAATAATAATATTAGAACAAAAACAGGGATTATGTTAGGACTAGGAGAGACAAAAAGTGAAATAATAGGAACAATGGAAGATATTAAGAACTCTAAAGTAGACATTCTAACAATAGGACAATATTTACAACCTTCTTTAAAACATTATCCTGTTCGTTTTTTTATATCTCCAGAAGAATTCAAAGAATTAAAAAAAATTGGATTAAAAATGGGATTTAAATATGTAGAAAGTGGACCATTAGTTAGATCTTCTTATCATGCAGAAAAACATGTCAAATAAATTATTAAAAATATTTTCCTTCCTTCCCGAAGGAATATTGATATTTTTTATCGTTCCATATTTTTTTTTCTTGGAGAAAATTTTTAATATAAAATGATATAGTTTTTTCATTTTCTAATTTAGAAAAAAATATTAATTGTTCTATAGGACGAGTAGTAGCTACGTATAATAAATTGATATTATCATTCATTGTATTTGAAATATAATTTTTATAAAAATTATGTATTTCCTTATTATGTTTTATTTGTTTTAAATATGGTTCTATTTCCAAATAAATAGTATTCAATCCATTATATAAATGAGGATTTACATCTATCCATCCTCCCTCTTTCTTTCTTTTATTATTAGAATGAGAATTCCAATCAGCAAAAGGAAGAATAACTATAGGAAATTGTAATCCTTTAGATTTATGAATAGTCATTACATGAATAGAATTTTTATTATTATCAGAGATAATGACACTTTCTTTTTCTTTTTTAGATTCCCAATAGTTCAGAAAATCAATAATAGAATTACCCTTTTTTTTCATAAACCTATAAACAAAATCTAAAAAAGAATAAATAGATGCAGTACTATTTTTATTTAATAATTCAAAAGAATTAATTATTTCTTCTGAAATACTATATATTGTTTTGTTATATATTTTTTTTACAAAAAATTTATTTTTTAACGAAATTTTTTTTAGAAAAATGTCTAATGGAAAAAAGATTATTTCCATTATAAAATCATGATATTTTTTCTTAGTAAGAAGAAATTTTTTTCTCAACAATAAAAAAATTAAAACAACTCTTTTTTGATAACAATATGGATTAGAAATAATATAAAATAAATTTATGATTATTTGTATTTCTAACTGATTTTTTATTAATAGAGAAACAGATGTATTAACTTTAAAACCATCTTCAATAAGTCTTTCAGACAAAAAATGTCCTTCTTTATTATTTCTAACTAATAAAGATATATCTGATAAAAGATATTTTTTTCTCAAAAGTTTTTCTATTTTATTTTTCACCTGGAAATAAATATGTTCTTTATAATTAGAAACTAATAAACTTTTTATAAAGTTTATCTCCACATATCCTCCAGATTTTTTAAATACTTTCTGTTTTGAATTTAGATATATATTTTTATAATCATGAGAACGAAAAATTTTAGATATAGATTTATAAAGAGAGTTATTAAATTTTACAATCTCCTTATAACTTCTAAAATTTTTTTCCAGAGTTTTTAACTCCTTTTTATAATTTATAGATTTATAATTTATTAATTTAATAAATTGTTTGGAATCTCCCCCTCTCCATCTATATATAGATTGTTTTGGATCTCCTACTATCATGGCGGATCCATTTTCAGATAATGCATTTTCAATTAATATTTTAATATTATTCCATTGTAAAAATGAAATATCTTGAAATTCATCTATAAAATAATGTTTATATTTCGTTCCTATTTTTTCATAAATTTTAGGAAATGTCTCTTTGGTAATTTTTTCATAAATAATTTTATTTAATTCTATATTTAGAATAATTCTTTTTTCATTTTTTATAAAATTTAATTCTTTTTCAATTTCATGTATTATTGACAGTATATTAATATTTCTTAAAAATATTTTATCCAAAAGATAACATGATATATTATTATTGTAAATAGATTTCGTTTTATTATATAATGAAATAATTTTATTTTGATTTTTTTCTATCAATATTCTTTGACTTTTTTTAGAATTTTTAGAATAAAAAATTTTTTTTTGAATATTATTTTCAAGATTTTCATGAAAAGGATTAAGAAGTATATTTTTAGTTTTAAATTTTTGGAAAAATTTTGGAAATTCCGAATTGAGAAATGATTTTTCTGAAATATAATTTTCCCTTAAAAAAACAAAAAATTTTCTTCCTTGTGTTTCACATTTTTCCTCAAATTTTCGAGTTCTTTTGATTAAAACGTTTTTTAATTGTACGAAATTTTCCAAAGAATAACTTTTTATTTTTTTTACTGGTAAAAAATTATTTTCATCCATTATAATACGAGCCATCTTAAATAATTCTTTTCTTAAATCCCAGTTTTTTCCTTCCCTTAATTTTTCTATGGAAAATTGAACTAAAATATCTGACCATTTTTCTGAATTATTTAATCTACATAATAAATTATCTACAACTTTAAATAGAATTTTTTCTGTATCCATTTCTAAATCAATCTTTTTAGTTGAATAAAAAGATCTAACAATATTGTAATTAAATTTATCTATCGTACTTATGTTTTTAGAAAAAGAATGAAAATCATGAAAAATAGAAGATAATATTTTTTTAGATCGTCTATGTAATTGTTGTTTTGTCAAATTCAAATCTTTTATAAGATTATTCAATAAATAAGAATATTCTTTTTTAATTCTTATTGGATTTGAAAATTCTTTAAGACATTGAAGAATACGTTTTTTCATTTCTTCAGAAGCTTTTTTAGTAAAAGTCAAAGCTAAAATTTTTTTAAACTCATCAGAATTCCTATTTTTTAATAGGATATAAAGATAATTTTTAACCAAAAAAAAAGTTTTTCCAGAACCAGCTGAAGCGTTATATATTTTTAATGTAGATGGAATAATCATAACTTATTAAAAATTTTTCATTTTTTTCAAATAAATTTAGTTATATAAAACATGAAAAATGTACACAATATAATAATCTACGAATACTTTTATATTTGTTGTTTATCTTGACTTTAAATTAAAAAATTAAAATACATGTCTAGAAAATTTCCTTTTGGAGTAGCAACTGGTAATCTCGTTTTGGAAATATTTGAATATGCTAAGGAAGAGGTTTTTGCTATCCCTGCTGTAAATGTTATTGGATCTAATACTATAAATTCAGTAATGGAAACTGCTGCAGAAGTAAATTCTCCTGTTATTATTCAATTATCTAATGGAGGTGCTATTTTCAATGCAGGAAAGGGGTTGAATAATTATAAACAACAAGCAGCAATAAAGGGGTCTATAGCTTGTGCTATGCATATTCATGAACTAGCTTCATTTTACAAATCAACAGTTATTTTACATACAGATCATTGCTCTAAATATTTTTTACCATGGATAGATGGATTGATTGAAGCAAATGAACAATATTTTAACCGTTTTGGAAAAACTCTGTTCAGTTCACATATGCTAGATTTATCTCAAGAACCATTGAAAGAAAATATTAGAATTTGTGAAAAATATTTTGAAAAAATGAATAAAAAAAACATGACCATTGAGATAGAATTAGGTGTAACAGGTGGAGAGGAAGATGGTATAGATAATTCTCATATAGAAAACAATAAGTTGTATACTCAACCTAAAGATGTTAGTTACGCTTATGAAAAATTGATGAAAATAAGCAAAAATTTTATTATAGCTGCTTCATTCGG
Source organism: Blattabacterium cuenoti (assembly GCF_014251995.1). GTDB lineage: Bacteria > Bacteroidota > Bacteroidia > Flavobacteriales > Blattabacteriaceae > Blattabacterium > Blattabacterium cuenoti_AE. The sequence continues at coordinate 174,351 of NZ_CP059205.1, read as the reverse complement.
AAATGTACATGGAGTTTATAAACCGGGTAATGTAGTACTTCGTCCTAAAATACTGAAAGAAACACAAAAATACATACAAAAAAAACTTATTACAAAGAATAAACCGGTTTCTTTTGTTTTTCATGGTGGATCTGGATCTTCTAGGAAAGAAATAGAAGAATCTATTAGTTATGGAGTTGTTAAAATGAATGTAGATACTGATTTACAGTACGCTTTCACTTGTGGAGTAAGGGATTATATGAAAAATAATGAAGAGTATTTAAGAAAACAAGTAGGAAATCCAGAAGGAAAAAATATTCCAAATAAAAAATATTATGACCCTAGAGTTTGGTTAAGAAAAGGAGAAGAGTCCTTTAAAACTCTTTTAAAAAAATATTTTGAATTTATGAATAATATTAATACTTTATAAGAAAAAAATATGGCTTGGTTTTTGAGAAAAAAAAAAAATATTTTAACTCCTGTAGACAAAAAAAAAGATTTACCAAAGGGATTATGGCATAGAACTCCTAGTGGAAAAATTGTAGATATAGAAGTTTTAAGAAAAAATTCTTACGTTAGTCCAGAAGATGGATATCATGTAAGAATTCATAGTAAAGAATATTTTGAAATTCTTTTTGATAACGGAAATTTTTTCGAAATTGATAAAAAAGTAATTAGTAAAGATCCCATAAAATGGGAAGACTATAAGAAATATACAGATAGAATTAAAGAAGCTAAAAAAAAAACAAATTTATATGATGCTATTAGAACAGGAATTGGAAAAATAAAAGGACTTGATGTAGTAATATCTTGCATGGATTTTTCTTTTATAGGTGGGTCTATGGGATCTGTAGTAGGAGAAAAAATTTCTAGAGCAGTAAAATACTGTATAGAAAAGAGATTTCCTTATATATTAATCTCTAAATCTGGTGGTGCTAGAATAATGGAATCTTCTTTTTCACTAATGCAAATGGCTAAAACAATTGCTAGGTTAACTCAATTGCGTGATTCTAAAATTCCTTATATATCCGTTTTAACGGATCCTACTACTGGAGGAGTTACGGCTTCTTACGCTTTACTTGGAGATATTAATATAGCAGAACCTGGAGCTCTTATTGGATTTGCTGGACCTAGAGTGATTAAAGAAACCATTGGTAAAAGTCTTCCAGAAGGATTTCAAACATCAGAATTTCTTATGGATCATGGTTTTATAGATTTAATTTCTTCTAGAACTGAATTGAAAAAAAATATATATAATTTAGTTTCTATGATGATGTAATTCAATTTATTCCCATTCGATAGTTGCCGGAGGTTTAGAAGTTATATCATAAACAATTCTATTGATTCCATCAACTTCACTGGTAATTCTATTTGAAATTTTTTCTAAAAAATCGTAAGATAAATGTGAAAAAGTTGCAGTCATAAAATCTTCTGTGTTTATAATACGTAATACTGCTGCATATTCATAAGTTCTTTTATCTCCCATAACTCCAACAGATTTAATAGGTAATAAAATGATAAAAGCTTGACTAACAGAGTCATAAATATCATGAATTTTTAATTCCTCCATAAGAATATTTTCTGCTTTTTTTAAGATATTAATTTTTTTTTCATTTATCCTTCCAATAATTCTAATGCCTAATCCAGGTCCGGGAAATGGATGTTTACGTAAAATTTCTTTTGGAATTCCTATTTCTTCCCCTAGTTTTCTAACTTCATCTTTAAATAATTCTTTTAATGGTTCAATAATTTTCAAATTCCTAAATTTAGAATCGGGTAATCCTCCTACATTATGATGAGATTTTATAGAACAACTTAATTGGCTTTTTTTAGAAGAAGATTCAATAATGTCCGAATAAATGGTTCCTTGTGCTAAAAATTCAACATCTTTAATTTTTTCAGCTTCTTCTTGGAAGATATAAAAAAATTCTTTACCTATTATTTTTCTTTTTATTTCTGGATCAATGACTCTAGATAATCTACTTAAAAAACGATTTTTAGCATCTATTATTTTAATAGATAAATTCATTTTATTGCATAATGCAAATATTCTTTCTTTTTCTTTAGAAAGAAGTAATCCTGTATCCACAAAAACACAAATTAAATAATTTTTACCAATAGCGTTATGAATAATATAAGCTGTAACAAAAGAATCAATCCCTCCAGAAAATCCTAACAATACTTTTTTTTTATTATTTATACGTTTTTTTATATTTTTTATTGCATTTTTTAAAAAATTTTTCAATTTCCAACTTTTTTCACATTTGCAAATGTGAAAAACAAAATTTTTTAACATATATATTCCATATTCTGTATTTTTCACTTCTGGATGAAATTGCACAGCATAAATTTCTTTGTTTATATGTTTAAAAGCTGCAATAGAGCAAGAAGGAGTATAACCTATAGTTTTATAGTTTTTGGGAAGTATTTTAATTTCATCAAAATGACTCATCCAAACAATAGATTTTTTCGGAATTTTATAAAACAATTTATTGTTGGAATTATTAATAGTAAAAGAAGTTTTTCCATATTCTTGATATTTAGATTTTTCAATTTTTCCTTGAAAAAGAAAGGAAATCAATTGCATTCCATAACAAATTCCAAATATTGGTATATTTAAATTGAATATATCTTTAGATATTAATGGAGGATTATTTTCATTAACGGAGAAAGGCCCTCCTGACAAAATAATTCCTTTGGATTTTTTTGATAATAGATTGGATATAGAATTTTCATAATCTCTATATTGCAATAGAATTGTATATACCCCTATATCCCTAATTCTTCTTGCAATCATATGACTATATTGAGATCCAAAATCTAATATTAGAATTAAATCTTTTTGCATTTTTGATTTATTTATAATAGTCATACAAATAAACCTATATCTTTTCGATAATATAAATTTTCGAACTGTATTTTTTTTGCTTTATCATAAGCTATATCTCTCGCTTCTTTAATTGTATTTCCAATTCCCACTATATTTATAATACGTCCACCTGAAGTGACCCATTTTCCATTTTTTTTATTTGCTCCAGCAATATAAAAAGGTTCTTGTATTAAATTTAGTCCTATTATCATTTTTCCTCCTTTATATTCATCTGGATATCCTTCAGAAGACAAAACAACACAACAAGAATATAATTTTTTCCAAATGATGAAAATTTCTTTTTTTGAAAAAAAAGACTTAATAATATTTAAAAAATTACTTTTCATTAATGGTAATAAAGTTTGAGCTTCAGGATCTCCAATTCTAGTATTATACTCTAATAAATAAACTTTATTTGAAGTAATCATCAATCCAAAATATATAAATCCATAAAAAGTTAATTTTTCTGAAATTAATCCTTCTAAAGTTGGTTCTAACACACTTTTTTGAAAATCTTCCCAAACAGATTTTGTCACATATGGATTTGGAGCTATAGATCCCATTCCTCCTGTATTTTTTCCTATTTCATTTTCTCCAATTTTTTTATAATCTAAAGCAGATAAAAAAGGAATAATTTTTTTACCATTAAAAATGGATATAATAGAAGCTTCTTTTCCCTGAATAAAATCCTCAATGATAACTTGATTTCCAGATTTTCCAAACTTTTTTTCTATCATAATATCTTTTAAAGCTTTTTTCGCTTCATTCTTATTGTGAGCAATAATTACACCTTTTCCTGAAGAAATTCCATTTCTTTTGATAGCAAAAGAAACAGTATTACATTTATCTATAAAAGTAGCAGATTCTCGGTAGGAAGAAAAAACATTGTATTTAGGAGTACTAATTCCATATTTTTTCATGAAAGATTTAGCAAATATACGATCTCCTTCAAGTTTAGCTGCTAAATAATTTGGTCCTATTATTTTTAATCCAAAATTTTGGAAAATATCTACAATTCCTTCCATCAAGAAAATTTCAGATCCCACAATGGTTAAATCTATATGATGTTTTTTTGCAAAATCTCCTAACTCATAAAGAGTTCTTTTATTATCAATGTTTTTTCCAATTGTATTTGTACCTCCATTTCCTGGGTAAAAATAAAGATTTAATAAACAATTATCTTCTAATAATTTTTTTCCGATAGCATGCTCACGTCCTCCTCCTCCAATAATTAAAATATTCATACTTTACTTATTAATAATATTTCTAATGTTTAAAATATCTTTTACCAGTAAAAACCATAGCCATTCCATAATCATTACAAGCTTTTATAGATTCTTCATCTCGTATAGATCCTCCTGGTTGTAAAATAACATGTATTCCTCCTGAACGAAAAGCTTCATCTACAACATCACGAAAAGGGAAAAAAGCATCTGATACAAGAACTAATCCTTTTTTATTTTTTTCTAAAGCTCTTTCTATAGCTTGTCGAGCAGCCCAAATTCTATTAGTCTGTCCTCCAGAAATTCCTAGAGTTTGTGTATTTTTGGCAACAACAATTGCATTAGATTTTACATATTTTACTACTTTTTGAGCAAAAATCAAAGATTTCATCTCTTGATCGCTAATTTTTCTTTTGGTAACTATTTGAAATTTTTCTTTATTGTTTAATAAATAATCAGTTTCTTGTACTAAAATTCCTCCGTCTATTTGAACACATTCTAATTTATCTGAAACTGGATTATTTATTTTTATAATTCTAATATTTTTTTTTCTTTTTAATATATTTAATATTTTTTTTTCATATTTTGTGGATATAATAACTTCCAAAAAAATTTTATTAATTTCTTCCGATAATTTTTCCGTTATTGAAACATTAACAGCCATTACTCCTCCAAAAGATGAAACCGTATCAGAATAATAAGCTTTTTGAAATGCTTCCATAATATTGGTTCCTAATGCGACTCCACAAGGAGTAGAATGTTTCACAATACAACAAGCAGGCTCTGAAAATTGAGAGATAATTTTCCAAGCTATATCTATATCTCTTAGATTATTAAATGATAATTCTTTTCCATGTAATTGATGAAAATTTTTCATAGATCCATTGTGAAAAGTATTGATATAATAAGCTGCTTTTTGGTGAGGATTTTCTCCGTAACGAAGATTCATTTTTTTCTTATAAGGAGAATTCAAATAAATAGGGAAATTATCATTTTCAAATTCCAAAAAATATTTAGAAATAGTGGAATCATAATAAGAAGTAAAATTAAATACTTTTCCCGCTAGTTTTTTCCTCAATCCTAAAGAAGGTTCCCCATTATTTTCAATTTCATTTTTTACCAATTCACAATCATTTTCATCTACAATAGAGGTAACATAGTGAAAATTTTTAGCAGCTGCACGAAGAATAGAAGGACCACCTATATCAATAAATTCAACTAAAGAATGACAAGTTTTTTTATGATTTAATTTATCAGAAAATGGATAAAAATTAATCAATATAATATCAATTAAATGAATATTATGATAACGAATAGATTGAATATGCTTTTCAATTGATCGATTTGCTAAAATTCCACCATATATATTAGGATGAATAGTTTTTACTCTTCCATCGAGTATTTCAGGAAAAGAAGTTACTTTTGAAACTTCTATTACATTAGTCAAACCTTTTTTTATCAAAAATTGATAAGTACCATCAGTGGATATTATTTGATATCCTTTTTTAGATAAAAAACTAGCAAACTGAAATAGATTTTCGTTTTTTTTATAAACACTAATCAATGCTCTTTTCATGTTACTTGTTTTTATTTTATAATGGATTTTAAATAAAATATTTTTTCATAAAAAATTTTTAATAGATTGAATTAATATTTCTTTTTCTATAAGAGAAACTTTTTTTGATAATGATTTTGGAGTTTCTTTTGAATCAATTTTGCATGATTTTTTCAAAATTATGCTTCCTGCATCTACGTCTTTTGTTACATAATGAACTGTAGCTCCTGATAATTTTTCTTTATTTTTAATAACTTCTTTATGAACCTTCATTCCGTACATTCCTTTTCCTCCATATTTTGGTAAAAGAGAAGGATGAATATTAATAATTTTTCCATGCCACTTTTCACAAAATTCCGCGTCTAGTATAAAAAGAAATCCTGACAAAACTATAATGTTTGGAACATCTTGTATAAGAAGATTATTTATTTCCTGTGAAATAAATTTTTTTTTTCTTTTTTCTAAAGAAAAAGACATTATATTTTTTTTTAGTGCTACTTGAATTGCATGACAACGTCTGTCGGAAATAACCATATTAATTCTGAAATTAGAAAGAATACCATTTTCAATGGCTAATAAAATATGCATCATATTACTTCCTTTTCCAGAAACTAAAACAGCTATTTTTTTCATAAAATAAAAATATTTATTATCTCAAAAATACTTTTTTATTTCCTTTTACAATTTTTCCGAAAATAAAAGGATTTTCTCCTAAAAAACGAAGTCTTTCCAAAATAGGATCCTTATCCTTGTAAGATACTATTATAATCATACCTACGCCCATATTGAAAGTACTCCACATTTCTTTATCAAATAAATTTCCTTTTTTTTGAATAAAGTCAAAAATAGGTTGAATGGGGATTTTTTCTTTTTTTACTATGACATCCAAATTTTCTGGAATAATTCTAAACAAATTATCTGAAATACCTCCTCCAGTAATATGAGCTAATCCATGAATCATAAATTCCTTTAATAAAATATGAATAGGAAAATGATAAATTTTAGTAGGGGTCAAAAGAGTCTCAAAAACTGGTTTTTGCTGAAAATCTTTCATAAGGTCTTTTGTAGAAAAAATATTTCTAATTATAGAAAATCCATTACTATGGACTCCAGATGATGGAAGACCTATTAAAACATCTCCATCTCGAATCAGTTTTTTCCCATCTATAAGATGATCTTCCTCTACTACACCAACACAAAAACCAACAATATCGTAATCATTTTTTTGATAAATTCCAGGCATTTCTGCAGTTTCTCCTCCAATAAGGCAGGTATTAGTTTTTTTACAAGAAAAAGCCATTCCTTCCATTATTTTTTCCATGATGCTAGAATCGAGTTTTTCGCAAGCTAAATAATCTAAAAAAAATAAAGGAGTAGCTCCATGACATAAAACGTCGTTAGCACACATAGCAAAACAATCTTCTCCAATCAAAGAATATTTTTTATAATGAATAGCTAAACGTAATTTAGTACCAACTCCATCAACGCCAGAAACTAAAATAGGTTTCTTGTATCCACATTCATATATTTTATAAAATCCAGAAAAATGATCTAATGTACTAATAACTTTCTCATTATAAGTTTTTTCTAAAATTTTATTAATCTTAAATATGGTATTATTTTCTTTCATAATTTATTATTATATTTTTTAACTGGATAATTTCCTGTAAAACAACCAAAACAATAGTGAATGCTTCCAAGGATAGAAATAAGATTATCCATACTTAAAAATTCTAGACTATCTACGTTTAGGATTTCCGCAATTTTTTTTTTATTAACATGATTATATGAAATTAAATCTTTTTTACTTGGGGTATCTACACCTAGATAACATGGAGCTATAATAGGAGGTGAAGCACTTCTAAAATGAATTTCCTTTGCCCCAGCTTTTCTTAACACGTATACCAACCTTCGACTGGTAGTTCCACGAACTATAGAATCATCAATAATAACAATACGTTTTTTTCTTATTTCATCTAAAATAGGGTTTAATTTTAAGTTTACCATTTTTTCACGAATTTCTTGTTTAGGAAGGATAAAAGATCTACCAATGTATTTATTTTTGATTAGAATAGGTTTGAAAGGAATTCCAGAAGCTTTTGAATAACCAATAGCAGCTGGAACCCCTGAATCTGGAACTCCAATAACTACATCTGCTTCTACTGGATGTTGTTCGTAAAGCTTTACTCCACTTTTTTCACGAATTTCGTATACATTTATATTTTCAATTAAAGAATCAGGACGAGAAAAATAAATATATTCGAAAGAACATATTCTTTTTTTTGTATGTCTTTTTTCTTTTAGCATAGAAAATTGAATTGAATCTTTATCTACTATAATAATTTCTCCTGGGAATAAATCTCTTATAAAAATTCCTCCTACAGAATCTATTCCACAAGTTTCTGAACTAAATATGTAAGTTTTTTCATTCAACATTCCATAACATAAAGGACGTATCCCATTTGGATCTCTAAATGCAGCTATTTTATTATTTACAAGCACTATTACGGAATAAGCTCCTGTAATATCTATTGTTGTTTTTTGAATAGATTTTTCTAAATTATTATTAAATTCTAATAAATACTTTTGGATTAAACGTAATATTACTTCAGAATCAGAATATTCTGATATGAAATTTATTCCTTCTAATTCTAATCTTTTTCGAATATGGTGAGCATTAATTAAATTTCCATTATGGACTATAGATATAGTAGTTCTTCCATCAATATTTTCTCCAAAAAAGGGTTGAATATTTTTTTTACTTTGTCCTCCTTCTGTAGAATATCTAGTATGGCCAATAACAGAGTTTCCGTGATAACATGCAGAATTAGAAATTTTTTTAAAGAAATCTAAAACAAGTCCTTCATTTTTATGAGTAATAATATATCCATCTCGTAAAACGGAAAATCCACAAGCTTCTTGCCCCCTGTGTTGTAATGCAAATAAGCCAAATTGGATTAAAGAAAGAGTATCCACTTTTTGAGGTGAAAAAATACCAAAAATTCCACATTCATCGTGAAATTTATCATTAAAATAATTTTTAAGATTTGAAATATCTAGTTTAGATATCATTTTTTTAGAAAAAGAATATCTTTTATCCATTATTTAATGGATTATCTTATATTTAATCTTTTTAATATTTCCATATAAATATCAAATACTTTTTCTTTGACTGTATCTTTTTCCTTTTTTAATCCAATTCTAAATGAATCTTTATCTAGTTTTTTCATTGTTTTTTTATCCCAAAAACGACAAGTATCTGGAGTAATTTCATCGGAAAGCAAAATGTCATTATCACAATTTTTACCAAATTCTACTTTAAAATCTACTAAAAAAATATTTTTAGATAAGAAATATTTTTTTAGTAGATTATTTATATCTGATATTATTAAGTAAATGAAATTTAGTTCTTCATGAGAAATAATTTTTAAGAATACAGCATGATGATCATTAATTAATGGATCTTTTAATTTATCATTTTTATAAAAAATTTCAAATATCGGATTAGATAAACGAATTCCTTCTTGAACATTTAAACGTTTCGACATACTTCCAGATACAATATTACGAACAACAAATTCTAAAGGAATTATATTTACTTTTTGGCATAACTGTTCTCTATTATTTATTTTTCGTATAAAATGAGTTTTAATTCCATAAGAATTAATTAATTCAAATATTAATGTGCTAATTTCATTATTTAATATTCCTTTATCTTGTATAAACTCATTTTTTAATCCATCAAAAGCAGTTATAGTATCTTTATAATGAATCAATACTTCAGATGGATTGCTAGTTCTATATATTTTTTTAGTTTTTCCTTCTGATAAAAGATTTTTTTTAATTATACAATTCATAAATTATAATTATAAATATTGCTCTATTTCATTTTCCAATTTTTTCCTTATTTCCATCCTGAATTTTAACAATAATTTTTTCAAATCTTTATTTTTTATAGATAAAATACGAACAGCTAATAAAGCAGCATTATAAGAATTATTTATTCCTACTGTAGCAACAGGAACATCTTTTGGCATTTGTACTATGGAAAAAAGAGCATCTACACCTCCTAATAATCCATTATTATTGAAAATAGGAACTCCTATAACGGGTAATATAGTTTTTGAAGATATAATTCCAGGTAAATGGGCAGATAATCCAGCTCCTGCAATAATTAAATCTACTCCTTCAGACTCTATTTTTTTTATAGTTTCTGATAAAATATCAGGTAGTCTATGTGCAGAAATTACATAAGATTTATAGTCTATTTTAAATCTACTAAGTATTTCAGATGCTGCTTTCATATTTTTTTTATCGGAAACACTTCCAATAAATATAGCGACTTTCATAATATTATATGATTATTTTAATTTTCATAAGAAATATTGTACTGCATTTTTAAATATAGAATGTTTACGAATATTAGGAATATTTTTTAGTAATCCATAATCATAACGTTCTGGATGAGTCATTCTTCCATAAATTTTTCCATCTTCACTTAATAATCCTTCTATAGCATCTATAGATCCATTAGGATTATATAATCTTTCTAAACTAGGATTTCCTTCTAAGTCTACATATTGTGCAGCAATTTGTTTTTTCTGAAAAAGTATATTTGTTATTTCTTTTTTAGCATAAAATCTTCCTTCACTATGAGATATAGGGAGAGTATATATTTTATTTTTCATTCCATTCAACCATGGAGATTTATCTGAAATTATCTTGATATGGACACATTGTGAAATATGTTTTCCTATTTTATTATAAGTTAGTGTAGGAGATTTATAATTTCTTAGACAAATATTTCCATAAGGTAACAATCCAGATTTTATTAATCCTTGAAATCCATTACAAATACCTAATATTAATCCACCTTTATCCAGAAAAAGTTTAATGGAATCCATAATATATGGATTATGTAATATAGATACAATAAATTTTCCAGCTCCATCAGGTTCATCTCCAGCACTAAATCCCCCACATAGCATAAATATTTGTGAGGATTCTATATATTTTTTAATATGAAGTATTGATTCTATAATATTTTTGTCATCTAAATTTCTAAAAACAAAAGTATTTATTATTGATCCTTCTTTTTCAAATGCACGAATAGATTCAAATTCACTATTTGTTCCAGGAAATATAGGAATAAATACACGTGGGATTCCATTTTTTTTAAGCGTGAATTTCAATTTTACAGAATGATCATTTTTTTCAGTTTTAATTTTATTTTCTATTTTTTTAACATTATTTTTGATTTTGTTATTGTAAAATATAGAGTTAAAAGTATTCAACCACTTTTTTTCAGATTCATCTATATCAATAGATATTCCATTGAAATTTAATGATTTATCAGAAACTATTTCTCCTATTAGAAAAAAACTATCGGAAATAGGAGATGATGATTCTATAATTAAAGACCCAATACTTATTTCAAATAAACTTTTTTTACAATTTATGATTGCTCCTAAACGATTACCAAATGACATTTGAGCAATAGCAACGGAAATACCTCCATCTTTTACTGTTTTTACGGAAACTATTTTTCCAGAACAAATTCCTTTATAAATTTGATCATAAGCATTTTTAATGGATTTAAAATCTGGCATTTCATTTTTTAATGAATGATGATAATATAAATAAATCTTATTTCCTACTTTCTTAAATTCGGGAGAAATAATATTTGAACATGAACCAGTAGAAACTCCAAAAGAAATAAACGTTGGGGGTACATGTATGTTTTTATATGTTCCAGACATAGAATCTTTTCCTCCAATAGAAACTAATCCTAAAGACATTTGAGCTTGGTAAGCTCCTAGCAATGCAGAAAAAGGTTTTCCCCAATTTTTGGGGTCATTTCCTAATTTTTGATAGTACTCTTGGAAACTAAAATAAGTTTTTCTATAGTTTCCACCCATAGAAACTATTTTAGAAATGCATTCTACAATTGCATAAGCTCCTCCATGAAAAGGACTCCATGAAGAGATATCAGGATGAAATCCCCAAGACGCTAAACTAACCGTATTTGTGTTTCCTTTTAAAATAGGAATTTTATGGACGCTACCTTCAGACGGTGTCATTTGATATTTTCCACCAAAAGGCATTAAAACTGTAGTAGCTCCTACAGTACTATCAAACATTTCTACCAATTTTTTTTGAGAAGCTACATTTACTTTTGAAAGAGTATCTAAAAATTTTATTTTGCTAAATAAAATTTTTTTTGACTTCTTAAAAGGAGAAATTGAAACAGGAGATTCAACACAAACAGATTGTTCTTTACTATATCCTCTTGTATTCATAAAAGAACTTTTTACATTAAAAATTTCTTTTCCTTTATAATGAAAAATAATACGCTTATTATCAGTTACTTCAGCTATAGGAGTAGACATTATATTTTCTTGATTAGCTAAATGAATAAATTTTTTTACATCTTTAGAATCTAATACTACTGCCATACGTTCTTGAGATTCTGAAAGAGCAATTTCAAATGCTTCCATTTTTTCATTTTTTTTTGTAGGAATTTTGTCTAAATAAAGAATTAAACTATCACATAATTCTCCTATAGCAACGGAAGCTCCCCCAGCACCAAAATCATTACATCTTTTAATTAAAGAGATAACTTCTTTTTTTCTAAAAAATCTTTGAATTTTTCTTTCTATTATTGGATCTCCATTTTGTCCTTTTTGTATTATATTTTGTTTTTTATTTTCTTCATATTCCTTGGAAGAATTAGCAGCTTCTCCTATACCTTCTTTTTTTGTCAATCCTCCAATCAATAAAATTATATCCCCTTTTTTTGGTTTTTTTTGTCGAATAAAATTTACAGGAACAGCTCCAATAACCATTCCAATCTCCATTTTTTTTGCTCTATATCCTTTATGATAAATTTCATTTACATGAGTTGTTGCCAATCCAACTTTATTTCCATAAGAACTAGCTCCCATAGCTGATTCTAAACATATTTTATGTTGCGGTAATTTTCCATTGATAATTTTTTCGTTTTTTTTTGTGGGATCAGAAATTCCACTTAACCGTATAGACTGATAAACAAAAGCTCTCCCAGCTAAGGGATCTCTAATTACACCTCCTATACAAGTAGCAGCTCCACCAAATGGGTCAATTTCAGTAGGATGATTATGTGTTTCATTTTTGAATAATAAATACCACTTTTCTTTTTTTTTAGATTCCAAAACATCTACATTTATCATAATAATAGAAGCATTATGTTCTTTAGATAAAATAAAATTTTTTAATTTTCCTTTTTTATGAAAAATTGTAGAAGGAAGAACAGATAATTCCATCATACTAATTGGATCTTTTGATTTTCCTACCAAACTTTTATGCTTTAAATATTTTCTAAATATTTTTTGGTATGTTTTTTTCAAAAAACCATTAAAAGATATATTAACAAGTTTTGTATGAAATGTTTTATGTCTGCAATGATCTGACCAATAAGTGTCTAGTATCATTAATTCTTCTTTTGTTGGATTTCTTTTCTCTTTAATAAAATACTTCTGGATAAATAATAAATCGTTTTTATCCATGCATAAATTATTTATTTTTTTATGAAAATTTTTTATTTCATTAGTAGATAAATCAATAAAATTTTTTACAATTTTTACATTATTTATTTTTTTTTCTTTCTTTGATTTTGATAAAGAAATATATTCTGAATTTGTACAATATTTTTTAACTTTATGAAAAGTATTACTATTCTTATTAATTCCAATTAATTCAATTAATTTTCCACTTTTTACATAAACATTATTTGACGATTTAGGATCTATGATTTTTATGCATTGTATAGCTGCGGTTGAACGGTTTTCATCACACTTTTCAATAATGTTTTCTATATATGGATTTTTCAATTTTATTTTTTTATGTAAGATATCTGTTACAGGATCTACAAAAATTGTATACAAACTTTTTGAAAAAATTTCTTCTCTTATATTAAAAATATCATATATGTAATAAATGATTACATTAGATAATGGGATTTCCATTTTTTTAAATTCATAAAATAGTCTCCTAGATTCAATATTGAAAGGTTTTTTTTTTTGTATATAAATTTTGATATTCATCGATGTTATCAAATTTTGATATCTATGTTAGATTCATCAGAATCAATTAAATAATGGAATTTATTTAAAATTGGATTAATTTTTTTTTCAATAAATTCTAAAGTTTGATCTGAAGAGAATCCTATAAAATTTTTAGGATTCATCATTTTTTTTATTTCTTTTTCTTGAATTGGGATTCTTTTGTCATTTAAGATTCGTTGAATAAAATCATTTTTTTTACCTTCTAATTTCATAGAAGAATATGTTTCCATAGAATGGATTCGTATTCTTTCATGAATTTCTTGTCTATCTATTCCATTTTTTACACATTCTATAATTATAGATTCAGTAATTAAAAAAGGAAGTTCTTCTTGAATATGCTTTTCTATTATTTTAGGATATACTATAATATTTTCCATTATATTATTCCAAATCATTAAAATAGCGTCTACAGCTAAAAATGATTGTCCTATAACTAATCTTCTGTTAGCAGAATCATCTAAAGTTCTTTCTAACCATTGAGTAGCTGCTACTAAAGCTGAACTATTAGATAAAGAAATAACATATTTTGCTAAAGAAGCAATACGTTCACTACGTATAGGGTTTCGTTTATAAGCCATTGCACTGGATCCAATTTGATTTTCTTCAAAAGGTTCTTCCATTTCTTTTAAATTTTGTAGTAAACGTAAATCGTTGCTAAATTTATGAGATGACTGAGAAATGTTAGATAATAAGTTTAATATTTGAGAATCAACTTTTCTATCATATGTTTGTCCAGTAACCGAAAAAATGTTTTGAAATCCAAACTTATCCGATATTTTTTTTTCTAAATATTTTAATTTTTGTAAATCTCCATTAAATAATTTTTTAAAACTATCAGCTGATCCTACAGTTCCTTTTACTCCTCTAAAATGAATATTTTCTAATCTAAATTTTAATTCTTCTATATCTAGAAGTACACTTTGCATCCATAATGATGAACGTTTCCCCACAGTGGTTAGTTGAGCAGGTTGATAATGTGTAAAAGATAAAGTAGGAGTTTTATGGTATTCTAAAGAAAAATTTCTGATACGAAAAATTAAGTTAATTAATTTTTTAAATAGAATATTTAAACCATCTCGAATTAAAATAATATCTGTATTATCTCCTAAAAATGCGCTTGTAGCACCTAAATGAATAATAGGTCTTGCTTTATGTGCTTTTTCCCCAAAAGCATATAAATGTGCCATTACATCATGACGAAATTTTTTTTCAAAAAAAGAAACTCTGTTCCAATCAATATCACATAAATGATTTTTCAAGTCATTGATTTGTTCATCACTGATGTTGAACCCTAATTCTTTTTGTGTTTCTGCCAAAGATAACCATAGTTTTCTCCAAGTAGTGAATTTTTTCTCTGGAGAAAAATTATATAGCATCTCCTTGCTACTATATCTATCAACCAAAGGATTTTTATATTCTTTCACAAGAAAAATTTTTTAAGAAAAAATTTTAGAAAATAAATGTTTATTTTTAATAATGTTATGGTTTCTTTCAGAACCTACGGAAATTAAAAGTATTTCTAAATTTAGATAATTTTCAATGAATTTAATATAATTTTTACAATTAATCGGTAAATATTCATATTTACGAATATGAGATATATTTTTTCTCCAACCAGGAAAATCTATATAAACACTTTGTATTTCTTTTTCTATATTTGCTGGAAAATATTTAATAACTTTTCCATTATATTTGTATCCAACACATACTTTAATAAGTTTCAATTCGCTTAATACATCTAATTTTGTGATAATTAAACAATTAATCCCATTAATCATACAAGAATATTTAAGAGCTGTTAAATCCAGCCATCCACATCGTCTTGGACGTTTTGTTGTTGCTCCATATTCATTTCCTTTCTCACGTATAATATCACCAATATCATTCTTTATTTCTGTAGGAAAAGGTCCGTGACCTACTCGTGTACAATATGCTTTTGCCACTCCTATAAAATTTTCTAAAAAATTTGGGGGAATCCCTGCTCCTATACAAGCACCTCCAGTAGAGGTAGAAGAAGTTGTTACATATGGATATGTTCCATAATTAATATCCAATAACATAGCTTGAGCTCCTTCAAATAAAATTTTTTTTTTATTATGAAAAGCTTTATGAATTTCATAAACAACATCTATTATTCTATTAGAGATAATTTTTGCATATTCTACATATTCCTCATAAATAGATTTAAATTCTAGAGGTTTCATTTTATAAACTTTTGTAAAAAGTTCATTTTTTAAATTTATATTATATTTTAATTTTTTATAAAAATTTTCAAGATTTAGAAAATCTAACAAACGTATTCCCATACGTGCGATTTTATCTTCATAAGTTGGACCTATTCCTCGGTGTGTAGTTCCAATAGATTGATTTCCTAATATTTTTTCTTTATATCGATCTAATAAACGATGATAAGGCATGGTTATATGTGCTCTTTTTGATAGAAAAATGTTAGATGTATTAACTTTTATTAATTCTAGATTTTTTATTTCTTTAATAAAAAATTTAGGATCAACGACCACCCCAGGTCCAATAAGACATTTTACATGAGAATATATTACTCCGGATGGAATCAAATGAAGAATAAAACGACGTTCTTTGATGTGAACAGAATGTCCAGAATTGTTCCCTCCTTGATAACGGATCACATAATCTGAATTTTTAGAAAGAAGATCTGTTATTTTTCCTTTTCCCTCGTCACCCCATTGGAGACCGACAATAACATTTGAAGGCATTTGTTTACGTTTTAGATGATTCTTTAAAAACAAAGTTACAAAGTAAATCGTTATAATAGATAATAAAAAATTTCAGACTATTTTTTTAAATTTTGTTTATTTTTATATTTTCTTATATGTTTATAAGCTAATTCCGTAACTTTTCTTCCTCTAGGAGTTCTAACTAAGTATCCTTCTTTTATAAGAAAAGGTTCATAAACTTCTTCTATAGTATCTGAATTTTCACTAACAGCTGTTGCTATAGTATTAATTCCCACGGGACCACCTTTAAAATAATCTATAATATATAAAAGTATTTTATTATCCATTTCATCTAATCCGTTTTTGTCTATATTAAGAGCTTCTAATCCTAAATTACATATGTTTAAATCAATAATTCCATTTCCTTTTATTTGTGCGAAATCTCTAATCCTACGAAGTATAGAATTAGCCTGACGTGGAGTCCCTCGACTTCTATTAGCTATTTCATATGATGCTTCTTCTGTAATTGGAATATTTAAAAATTTTGCATTTCTACTCACAATATTTTTTAGAAAATCAATTTCATAATAGTTTAGTCGGAACTTAATTCCGAATCTAGAACGCATTGGTGCTGTTAATAGTCCTGACCTTGTAGTTGCACCTATTAACGTGAAAGGAGACAAATCTATTTGTACTGATCTTGCGTTAGATCCGGAATCTATAATAATATCTATTTTATAATTTTCCATAGCAGAATATAAATATTCCTCAATTATTGGAGATAGACGATGAATTTCATCAATAAAAAGAACATCATTTAATTTTAAATGAATTAATAAACCGGCTAAGTCTCCTGGTTTATCTAAAATAGATCCTGAAGTAACTGTGATATTAGAACATAATTCATTAGAAACTATATGAGCAAGAGTTGTTTTTCCTAATCCTGGAGGTCCATGAAATAAAATATGATCTAAAGAATCTTTTCTTTTTTTAGCAGCTTGAATAAAAATTTTTAAATTTTCCAATATATCGTATTGTCCAATAAAATCCTTAATAGTCTTTGGATTTAAAGATTCTTCCAATAAAGATGACATTAATTAGTTATTATATATATAAAATCAAAAAAATAATTAATAATTCAAAATTCCATGATTTTAGAACATTGATTATAGAATAATTAGTTAAATCAAATTGAATAGGTACAATAGAAATATATCCATTTTTCAATGCCCATTCATCTGTATCTATATCTATTCTTTTATCTAAATTAATAAATTCACCAAGTAACCAATAATAAGACCTTCCTCTTGGATTTAATCGTTTATCAAAATTTTCCTTCCATTTAGATTTTGCTTGTTTGCATATTTTAATTCCCTTTATTTGTTTTTGTTTTAATTTTGGAATATTTACATTTAAACTGATTACATGTTTTGAAATAGGAACAGGATGGTAAAGAACTTTTTTTGTAATTTGATAAATGTACTCTTTTGACGGTCCAAAATCAGCGTTCCAACCAAAATCTAATAGAGAAAACCCTATAGAAGGAATTCCTTCGATGCTAGCTTCAATAACCGCAGAAATTGTTCCAGAATATATAATGTTTATAGAAGAATTTGATCCATGATTAATTCCTGATACACAAATATCAGGTTTTCTTGGAAGAATTTCACTAATGGCTAATTTCACACAATCAACTGGAGTTCCTGAACATTCCCATTCTTTTTGATTTCCATTATCTATTTTCACAGAATCACAATACAAAATAGCATCCATGCTAATAGAATGCCCAACTCCAGATTGTGGTTTATTTGGAGCAACAACATATACATTTCCTAAATGATTCATAATATGAATAAGCGTTCTAATACCTGGAGCTATAATTCCATCATCATTTGTGACTAAAATAATTGGTTTCCTATTCATTATTTTCATTTTTTTTGTAAAAAAAAGCTATTTATATTAAATTTAATGCATTAATATAAGCTAATGTGATAAACGTAAAAACATAAAATCGTGATTACTAAAATCATAAAATCTAATAAAGTTAAATGCATCATAATAATTGGCTTTATTTTAATTATTTTATTGAGTTTTTTTTCTTTCAGTGGAGAAAAAGAAGAAAAAAAACATCATTTAATTTTAGAAAAAATATATCAAAAAATTTGTTCTTTACATCCGAATCCTATTCCCATAGATAATAATTTTTCACAAAATGTATATAATGAATATTTTGAAAAAATAGATAATCAAAAAATTTTTTTTCTTCAAAAAGATATGAAAGATTTTTCTTTTTATAAAAATAAAATAGATGATTTTTGGATTAATGGAGATACCACGTTTTTTAATATCACTGCTAAACGTTTTTTTAAAAGAATAAAAAAATCAGAATCCATATGTTCTAAAATATTAAAAAAACCTTTCTCTTTTGAGAAAGAAGAAATATTTTTTGTTGATTCTGGAAAACATCTTTCTTATCCAAGAAATGATTCTGAATGGATTAAGAAATGGGAAAAATATTTAAAATATTTGACTTTATTAGAAATAATGACTTCTATTGATCAAAATGCATCAGTATTAAAAAATAGAATATATAAAAATTCATTTATTAGTAGAGAAAAAATTGCAAGAGAAAAGGTGAAAAAATATATTCAGGAATCTTTAAGAAGAAAAAAGAAACTTGATTTATTTTCTATATATGTAAACGTTATCACATCTCAATATGATCCACATACTAATTATTTGTCTCCTAAAGAAGAAAAAACATTTGATTTATATATGTCTGGACAAACAGAAGGAATAGGGATTGAATTACAAGATCACAAAGGATATGCTACAATAGTTAAAATTATTAGTGGGGGACCAGCATGGAAAAGTAAGAAAATAGAAGTAGGAGATAAAATTATAAAAGTAGCAAAATATCCTCATTTAAAATATAAAAATATTGTTGGAATGTTGTTAGAGGATTCAATTAATCTAATAAGAGGAAAAAGGGGAAGTCAAGTGAAATTGATTATTCAAAAGAAAAATGGATCTCTTAAAGAAATCTCTCTTACCAGAGATCTTATAGACAAAAAAGAAGTATTTGCAAAAAGTGTTATTTTATTGGATATTAAAAATAGAAATAAATATGGATTAATTAGTTTACCTGAATTTTATTTTAATCCTGAAAATAAATATGGGAGAAATGCATCGGAAGATGTAAAAAACATTATCCTTCAATTAAAGAAAAAAAATATAAAAGGATTAATTCTAGATATAAGAAATAATGGAGGAGGATATTTGTCTACAGTTATAGAGATTGCTGGTTTTTTCCTAGGAAAAGGACCGATTTTACAAATCGGAAATAAATATAAAAAAAAAATATTAGAAAATAATAATAATTCTCTATTATGGAAGGGACCACTTGTTATTCTTGTTAATGAATTGTCAGCATCTGCTTCTGAAATTCTTGCTTCTTCTATTTCTGATTATAAAAGAGGAATTATTGTAGGAAGTTCTCAAACGTATGGAAAAGGAACTATACAAACTGTCTACTCATTAAATTCTTTTTTATTTTCAGATGAAAATAATCTAGGATCATTAAAACTTACTACAAGTAAATTTTACAGAGTAAATGGAAATTCTACTCAATTAAAAGGAGTTCAACCAGATATAATTATTCCTAGAAGCATAAATAATTTTTATTTGAAATTTATGGAAAAGAATCAAAAAAATCCTATGAAATGGGATAGTATTGATTCTGTTCCTTCTTATCCTTATTATCATGATGATATTAACAATAAAATATTAGAAAATGTCAAAAATAAAAGTATTTATCGTTTAAATAGAGGAAAAAATTTATCAGATGTTTACCAAGACATACAATTATTAGAAAATGATTTTTCAAATATCAAAAAGATTTCTTTAAATTGGAAAAAATTCTATTGTCAATATAAAAAAATAAAAATAAGAAACAAAAATTTTCAAAATTTAAAAGATTATTTAAATAGATATGAATTGAAAAATTCACCACTTTCTTATGAATTTCTTAAAAACGAAGAACAAAAAGAATGGAAGGTAAATTTAATAAAAGATTCTTATATCTCAGAATGTGTTAATATTTTACATGATTTTAATGGCCTATAGGATAGGATCTCCTGTCGGTTTATAAATTTTTTCTACATCAGCTATAGCGTCATTTTTTTTCAAGTTAATTAATCTTACACCTTGAGTGGTTCTTCCCATTACTCTTATGTCTGATACAGAAATACGTATAATAATTCCTGATTTTTTTATAATCATCAAATCATCTTGATCTGTCACATATTTAATGGCAATTAAATTACCTGTTTTTTTAGTGACATTTATTGTTTTTATCCCTTTTCCTCCACGATTAGTAAAACGGTAATCTTTTAAATAGGATCTTTTCCCAAATCCTTTTTCAGAAACTACTAATAAATGTCCTTTTTCCTTTACGTTCACATTTACGCATATCATTCCAATTACTATATCATTTTTATCTGATAAATGAATTCCTATTACTCCAGAAGAAGCTCTTCCTGTTGAACGAACATTTTTTTCTGAAAAACGAATTATCTTTCCACTTTTTGCAGCAATAAATACATGACTGTCGCCTTTAGTTTTAATAGCTTCTAATAATGAATCTCCTTTACGTATCACGATGGCATTAATTCCATATTTCCTAGGACGAGAATAATTTTCTAAAGGCGTTTTTTTTATGATTCCTTTTTGAGTAACCATCATAACATAATAATTTCTAACGTATTCTTTATTAGTAAGATCTCCCGTTAATATATAAGCATTTACTTTATCATCTTGTTGAAGATGAATAATATTTTGTATAGCTCTTCCTTTAGAAATTTTTGATCCTTCTGGTATTTCATATACCCTTAACCAAAAACATTTTCCCTTTTCTGTAAAAAGTAATAAATACTGATGATTTCTTGCTATAAGTAAATGTTTAAAAAAATCATATTCTCTAGCTGTAGCTCCTCTATTTCCTATTCCCCCTCTTCCCTGACGTTTGTATTCTGATAAAGATGTTCTTTTAATATAACCAGCATGAGAAATAGTCAAAACTACTTGTTCATTTTCAATTAAATCTTCTATATTAAATTTATTTCCTGAATAATCAATTTGTGTTCTTCTTGAATCTTGATATTTTTTCTTAATCTCTAAAAGTTCTTCTTTAATAATTTTTGTTCTTATATGGTATTGATCCAATACCTTTTTAAAAAAATCTATTTTTTTTATTAATTCGTCATGTTCTTTTTTTAATTTTTCTAATTCTAAAGAAGTAAGATTTTGCAGGCGAATATCTAAAATAGATTTAGATTGTATTTCTGACACTTTAAATTCCTTAATCAAGGTTTTACAAGCATCACCATGATTTTTAGATTTTTTAATCATTTGAATCAAAATATCCAAATGATCTAATATTTTTAAAAATCCTACTAATACGTGAACACGATTTTTACATTTTGTTAATTGATATTTACTACGGCGAATAATAACATCATGTCTGTGATCAATAAAATGTTGTATAAGATCTTTGATATTTAATTTAACTGGTTTACCATTAACTAATGCTATGTTGTTAACGTTAAAATAAGTTTGTAGAGAAGTATATTTAAATAATTTATTTAATAGAATTTTGGGATGTGTATTCTGCTTAAGAATATAAACAATTCGTAATCCATTTCTGTCTGATTCATCACGAATTTGATAAATTCCTTCCATTTTTCCTTCTTTCATTAATTCTACCGTTCTAGTTATCAGATCTGATTTGTTTACCTGATAAGGAATTTCATCTACTATAATGCATTGTCTTCCCTGAATTTCTTCTAGATGAGCTTTTGCACGTAAAATAATACGCCCTCGTCCAGTGTGAAAAGCATTTTTCACCCCTTCATATCCATAAATAATTCCTCCTGTTGGAAAATCTGGAGCTTTAATATATTTCATGATTTGTTCTATAGATAAATTATTGCCATTATCGATATAAGCACAAATAGCATTAATTGTTTCTTTTATATTATGAGGTGGAATATTAGTAGCCATTCCAACCGCAATTCCAGAAGATCCATTAATCAAAAGATTAGGAATTCGTGTTGGAAGAACCACTGGTTCTTCTAAAGAATCATCAAAATTTAATTGAATATCGACCGTATTTTTTTTTAGATCCAATAACATCTCTTCAGATATTTTTTTCATTCTAACTTCTGTATAACGCATAGCTGCAGGAGGGTCTGCATCTAATGAACCAAAATTTCCTTGTCCATCAATTAATGGATAACGTAAAGTCCATTCTTGAGCCATACGAACCATAGTATCATAAACAGAAATATCTCCATGTGGATGATATTTTCCTAAAACTTCTCCAACAATACGAGCTGATTTTTTATAGGAACTATTAGAAAAAATGCCTAATTTATACATTCCATAAAGAACCCTTCTATGAACAGGTTTTAATCCATCTCTAACATCAGGAAGAGCTCTAGATATGATAACAGACATGGAATAATCTATATAAGATGATTTCATTTCATCTTCTATAGAAACTAATTTTTCTCCTTCGCTCATTTTGATATAAAAATTATTTAGGTAATATAAAGAATATTAGTAAATTAAGAAAAATATTTAGTTACATTTCCGTAAACTTTCCTTAATTAAGGAATATGGGACATGACAATTATAGGAGCAATTTCCTATTTCTCTAAGTAAAGAAAATTGAATTTTATTTTTTTCGTTTTTTTTATCATGATCCATAATCATTATTATGTTTTCTATTTCTGAATTGGATAAATTAGAAATTTTTTTTTCTATTGGATAGAATTTAGAAAGTGTTGATTTAATGTTTTTATAATCATTAATGGGTAATCCATTTATTTTTGATGAAATCCAAGATTCACAGATTATTCCCATAATAATAGCTTCTCCA
Organism: Blattabacterium cuenoti; assembly: GCF_014251995.1. GTDB lineage: Bacteria > Bacteroidota > Bacteroidia > Flavobacteriales > Blattabacteriaceae > Blattabacterium > Blattabacterium cuenoti_AE. The sequence continues at coordinate 150,990 of NZ_CP059205.1, read as the reverse complement.
TGTGAAATTTTTTCTGTTTTTTTTAGAAAAAAACTTTCTAAAGCGTGTCCAATAGTATGTCCAAAATTTAATATTTTTCTAAATCCTTTTTCTTTAGGATCTTTATCTACAATTTTCTGTTTTATTAAAATAGATGTGTTCACTAAATCATACCATTGATTATGATGATTATTGATTCTTATTTGATTAAGACTTATCCAAAAATCTTTATTTGCTATTAACCCATGTTTAAACATTTCAGCCATTCCAGAAATAATTTCTTTTTTAGGGAGTGTTTTTAAAAAATTTGTATCAATAATTAATAATTCTGGAATATAAAAAGATCCTATTTCATTTTTGATAGAATCTAAATTAACACCTGTTTTATATCCTATGGAAGCATCTACCATCCCTAATAAAGAGGTAGGTATATTTATAAAACGTATTCCTCTTTTAAAAATAGAAGCAACGAATCCACCAATATCTGTTATAACCCCTCCTCCTAAATTTAGGATTAAACTTTTTCTAGTTGCTTTAAATTTTTCTAAATTTTTACATATTCGAATACATGTGTTTATATTTTTTTCTTTTTCTCCTGACTTAATTTGAATTAAATTAGATTTTTTCAAAAAATCTATTTGATTGAAAAGAATAGGAAGACAGTATTTATGAATTTTTTCATCTACCAAAATAAATGTATTTTTTATGGAATCTACTTGATTAGTAATATAATTTTTTAGAATTTTATAACCATTTTCATGAAAAAAAATATTTTTTCCTTTTCTATTATTATTTTCCATTTATATTTGGGATTTAATATTTTTTTGATTCAGTTATACGCAAAATTAACATTAATTTTCAGTTTTATTTAGTCAGTAATATGAAATATCTGGTATAACCAAAAAATTATAAAAACAATACCTGCTGTTAAAAATAGTATATTAGGAATCCACCCTAAGATATCAATAAATTTAAATATATTTTCCATAATTAAGTTAACAAAGCTTGATAATTAATAATAATGTGTATCAAAATAAGTATTTTTTCATTTTTAGTGGAAATATTAAATCATGTTTCTCATATTTATAATAATATGTCGGACATTTGGGATTTATTTCAACATTTGTTCAATCCTAAATGGATATTTTTATATTTCGGAAATACGGCATTTCTTATTTTACTAATAATAGTTTTTGCAGAAACAGGATTTTTTATTGGATTTTTTCTTCCAGGAGATTCTCTGTTGTTCACTGCTGGAATATTTGGAGAGAATTTGTGTAAGAATTTCTATAATGTTCCTTTTTTTGTAATTATTTTAATTGTATCAATAGTGGCTATCCTTGGAAACATTCAAGGATATTGGTTAGGATATAAATCCGGAAAATTATTATACAAAAAAAATGATTCCTTTTTTTTTAAAAAAAAACATCTTATTTTAGCAAAATTATTTTATAATAAATATAAAACTACTGCATTGATTATGAGCCGTTTCCTTCCAATATTCCGTTCTTTTGCTCCTATTGTAGCAGGAGCAATCCGTGTTGATTTTAAAAAATTTATGGTATACAATATTGTTGGAGCACTCGTTTGGACTTTTTCTATTATGCTAGCTGGACATTACCTAGATAAAAGTTTCCCTGAATTAAAAAATCATCTTGAATGGATAATCCTGTTAATAGTATTGACTACAACTCTTCCTATTATTTTTAGACTGAAAAAAAAGAAAAAAGCATTAATTTGATGATAATCTTATGTTTGTTGATTTATAAATTCTTTTAAAGAAGAAAAACTTTCTAATTAAATCTTCACATTGATTTCTCATAATTCCGGATACAAATTTAGTTCTTGGATGAAGCTTGATTCCAGAATATAAAAATCCTCTTTTATTATTGGAAGCTCCACAAACTACTCTTCCTATTTGAGACCAAAATAAAGCTCCTGCACACATAACACACGGTTCTATAGTAACATACAAAGTACATTCTCTTATGTATTTTTCTTTTAAAAACTTAGAAGCTAGATTAATAGCTAATATTTCTGCATGTGCAGTAATTCTACTAAAACTTTCAGTTAAGTTATGAGATTTTGCTATAACCGAATCCTTATATGTTATTGCAGCTCCTATAGGAACTTCATTTTTATGAAATGCAATAAAAGCTTCTTTCAAAGCTATTTTCATAAAATGAAAATCTTTTATAAAAAACATTACTTATTTTTTCATTTTTTTATCTTTACTCTCTTCTTTTTCCTTATTACTCTCTTGGTTTTCCTCTTGAGTACTTTTGACATTCAAACGAGAATTTTTTACGCTTGCTATAAGCGTATTAGATGGATGTAATATAACATACTTATCATTATATAAATTTTCAACAGTGATCCTATCACCTATATCTAAAGTACTAATATTTAATTTTATATATTTTGGAATGTTAGATGGAAAAGCTTTTATTTTCAATTTTTTAATTGCAGAATAATATTCTCCACCTTTATAAACCCCAATAGGTCTTCCTGAAAATTTTATAAAAACTTCTAATACAATAATTTTCGATTCATCAATTTGAAAAAAATCTGCATGTAATATTTTTTCACTAACAGGATCAAATTGTATTTCTTTTTTAATCGCAGTTATCTTTTCACTATATTCCTCTAATTGAATAATTACTCCACATACTTCTCTTGTATATACTATTTTTTTCAAACTTTCTAATGAAGTAGAAAATGGAATATTTATATTTTTCCCATATAAAATACATGGTATTTCTTTAGAAAGTCGAATAGAACGAACTGCTTTTTTCCCTATACTTCTTTTTTTTCCGTATATATTTAAATATTTCATATTAAATTAAACTATAAATTTATTACTTATAGATTCATCATTATGAACTGATAGCATTACTTCAGCAAAAAGAGAAGCACAAGATAAAACTTTTATTTTTTTGCTTGATTTAATTTTATTTACTGGAATAGTATCTGTAACTACTAATTCTTCAAGTGCAGAATTATTTATTTTTTCATATGAATTTCCTGATAAAACTGGATGGGTAGCAATAGCACGAACACTTTTAGCTCCTTGTTTTTTTATCAAATTAGCTGCTTCTGTTAAGGTCCCCCCAGTATCTACCATATCGTCTATAAGTATAATATTTTTTTCTTTGACACTACCTATGAGATTTATAAATTCAATTTCATTTGCTTTTTTTCTTTCTTTATAACAGATGACAACATCTGTACCTAGGTAACCAGCATAGCTTCTAGCTCTTTTAGCTCCTCCCATATCTGGAGAAGCAATAGTTAACTGATCTATATTTAATTTATTAATATAATCAATAAATATCCTAGATGCATATAAATGATCTACAGGTATATCAAAAAATCCCTGAATTTGGTCTGCATGTAAATCCATGGTCATAACTCTAGTCGCCCCTGCAGCTACCATCAAGTTTGCTATAAGTTTTGCAGCAATAGGGGTTCTTGGTTGATCTTTGTGATCTTGTCTAGCCCATCCGAAATATGGAATAACAAGTGTTATATTGTAAGCGGAAGCTCTACGAGCAGCATCACACATTAATAATAATTCCATTAAATTATCTACTGGAGGAAAGGTAGATCCAATTAAAAAAACTTTAGATCCACGAACAGATTGTTCAAAACGAGGAGTATATTCTCCATCACTAAATTCTAAAAATCGAACTTTTCCAAGAAAAGTTCCATAAAAAGAAGCTATATCTTCTGATAGTTTTAACCCACTTCTTGTAGAAAAGAAGAGAACCTTTTGATTCATAGTTATATTTTTTATATGCAAAAATACTTTTAAATTAAATTAATGAAAAAATAAATATTTCACTTATATCATATTTTCTAAATGAAACAATATTTAAACCTATTGAAAAAAGTTCTAAAAAATGGAATCAAAAGAAAAGATCGTACTGGAATAGGTACAATTAGTATATTCGGATATCAGATGAGGTTTAATTTAGAGAAAGGATTTCCTCTTTTAACTACAAAAAAATTAAATGTCCGATCTATTATTTACGAGCTTTTATGGTTTTTAAAAGGAGATACAAATATTCAATATTTAAAGGATAATAAAGTTACTATATGGAATGAATGGGCGGATAAAAATGGAGAATTAGGTCCAATATATGGATTTCAATGGAGAAAATGGCCAACATATAATGGATCTTTTATTGATCAAATAACTAATGTTATAGAAGAAATGAAATTGAATCCCTATTCAAGACGTTTAATTGTTTCTTCTTGGAATGTAGGAATGATTCAAAAAATGTCTATTCCTCCCTGTCATTTGTTATTTCAATTTTATATATCTAAAAAAAAATTATCTCTTTCACTTTATCAAAGAAGTGCAGATATTTTCTTAGGATTACCTTTTAATATAGCTTCTTATGCGTTGTTACTTATTATGCTAGCTAAAACTCTTAATTTAAAAGAAAAAGAATTAATCCATACTATTGGTGATGCTCATGTTTATAATAATCATATTAAACAAATAAAATTACAAATGGAAAGAACCCCAAGACCTCTTCCAAAAATAATTTTGAATCCATTAGTAAAAAACATTTTTGAATTTTCTTTTGAAGATTTTCAATTAAAAGATTACAATCCTTTTCCTCATATTAAAGGAGATGTTGCTATTTAAATTTTTATTTTCTTTCTAATAACCAACTTTTAAAAATTTTAAATTTATTGGACAAAAATATTTTTTCTTTTTTTTCTGCTAAATTCGAAAATGTTTTTAATTTTTTAGGAAATAAAATTTCTTTTCTTAAAGAAAAAGGAATTTTATTTATAAATTTAATTGGATGAGCAGTTTCTAAGAAAACAGCTATGGGAGCCGATGATGAATTATTTTTAGTTTTTTGAAAAAATTTTCTAATTCCTAAATATCCAATTGCTCCATGTGGATCTAACATGTACTTGTACTTTTCCCATACCATGTTTATGGCCTCTATAGTTTCCTCATCTGTAAATTTATAGGACAAAAGTTTTTCTTTTAATTGAAAAATATTTTTTTTGTATAAATGCCATATTCTAGAAAAATTGCTTGGATCAGATATATCCATTGCATTTGATATAGTTTTTTTCACTGGTAGTGGATGATATTTTTCAGATTTTAAAAATCTAGGAATAGTATCATTAATATTTGTTGAGGCAATAAAAAGATTTATTGGTAATCCCATTTTCTCGGCCATTATTCCTGCACAAACATTTCCAAAATTTCCGCTAGGAACTGAAAAAATTAATTTTTTTAAATTATTTGAAATTTTAATTTGTTTATAAGACAAGAAATAATAAAACATTTGAGAAAGCCATCTAGCTATATTAATGGAATTAGCAGAAGTTAATATATATTTTTCTTTTATTTCTTTATCCAAAAAAGATTTTTTCACTATTTTTTGACAATCATCAAAATTTCCATTGATTTCTACGGAAAATATATTATCTCCTAAACAAGTGATTTGTTCTTCTTGTAAAGAACTAATTCCATTATGTGGATATAAAATAATTACTTCTATCCCAGGTTTTTTATGAAATCCTTTAGCAACAGCTCCACCAGTATCTCCAGAAGTAGCTACTAAAACTGTTACAGTTCTTTCTTTTTTTTTGGAAAAAAAGCTTAAACATCCTGCCATAAATTGAGCTCCTACATCTTTAAAAGCTAAAGTAGGTCCATGAAAAAGTTCTAATACATGAATATTGTCATGAATTTTTTTCAATGGAAAAGGAAAATTTAAAGTATCATGAATAATTTCATAAAGAAATTCTTCCGATATAGATTTCCCAATATAAGGTTTTATAATAGTCATTGCTATTGTATAAATATCATAATTGGAAATATTATGAATAAACTGGGATTCTAATTTAGGAATATATTTAGGTACATATAATCCACCATCTGGTGATAATCCTCTTAAAACAGCATCTTCAAATGAAACTAATTTTTTTTTATTTTTTAAACTATGGTACAACATATTATTTTATTCTATTTCAGACCATTTAACTCCTTGTTGATTTATAGGAGAGGTATAAGTTTTATAATCAACTTTCAGTGTTGAATAAATACGATTCATCATTTCAGTTACTTTTTGGGCAACATATGTTCCTCTACTTAACATGAAAACAGAAGGACCTGAACCTGAAATACCTCCTCCTAGAGCTCCTATTTCTTTACATTTAATTTTTAGTTCATAAAAAGCAGGAATTAACACTGCTCGTATAGGTTCTACTATGACATCTTCTAAAGATCTGCTTATTAATCTATAATTTTCTTGATATAATCCTGCAACTAGTGCACCTATATTACCCCATTGTTGAATAGCATCTGTCATTAATATTTTTTTTTTTAAAATTTCTCTTGCATCTGATGTTTTAATTTCAATTTGTGGATGTATAATACTCACCCATAATTCTTTTGGAGTATGTAGTTTAGTAATATCTAAAGGTTTATAACTTCTAACTAATGTCATTCCTCCCATAATAGCAGGAGCTACATTATCAGCGTGAGCGGTTCCACTAGCAACACGTTCTCCCTCCATAGCAAAACGAATTAATTGCATAGTATTAAAGGGGTTTCCCAGTAAAACATTAGCTCCATAAACCACCCCAGCGGAACTAGCAGCACTAGATCCTATTCCACTTCCAGGATGGATATTTTTAATTAATTCTATTTCAAATCCTATATTATTCTTTTCTTTTTTTTGTTGATATTTCCTTAACAAGGATTGCAAAGCATTGAATACTACATTTTTCTTTGGATCATTAGGTAATGATGTTCCATAAATTTTGTTAATTCGTATTCCAGGTCTATTAGATTTAGATAAAAAAATTTCATCTTTTGGAAAATCTAAAGCCAATCCAATTACATCAAAACCACAAACTAGATTAGCAACAGTAGCCGGTGAAAATATTTTAATACTATTCATGGTTTTATTTAGTAGCTTTAATAATATCAGAAAAAACTCCGGATGCAGTAACTTCTGCTCCAGCTCCTGCTCCTTTTATAATAAGAGGTTGTTCATAATAGCGAGAAGTATTATATAAAACCATATTGTCTTTTCCTTCTAATTGAAAAAATGGATGGTTTTGGTTAATTGATTCTAATCCTACAGAAGCTATTCCATTTTTGTAACGAGCAATAAAACGCAAACGTTTATTATCTTTTTCTACTTTTTTTCTCATTTTAAAAAAATAATCTTTGTATTTATCTAATTTCTGATAAAAAGAATCTACTGAAGTAGAGTCTGAACAATTATCAGGAAGAAAGGATTTTTGATGAATATCACTTAATTCTAATGGAGAACCACATTCTCTAGCTAAAATTAATATCTTTCTCATAACATCTAATCCACTTAAGTCGATGCGAGGATCAGGTTCTGTATATCCTTTAAGTTGTGCTTCTTTAACAACATCCAAAAAAGATTTTTTCCCTATAAAATGATTGAAAATGAAATTCAGACTTCCTGACAAAACAGCTTCTATTTTATTAATTTTATCTCCACTATTGATAAGGTCATTTAGTGTACTAATAACGGGAAGACTAGCTCCTACATTAGTTTCAAATAAAAATGGAGCTTTAAAATGTCTAGAAAGCGTTTTTAATTTTTTGTAATGATTATAATCAGAAGAACAAGCTATTTTATTACAGGTTATAACACCAATTCCATTTTTTAAAAATTTATCATAGGTCATTGCCATTTCTTCACTAGCAGTGTTATCAACAAATAAACTATTTCTTAAATTAAATTTCCATACCTTTTCCATAAAAAAATATATAGTCATTTTATGACCATGTTGATTCAAGTTTTCTTTCCAATGATTTAAATTTATTCCACAATTATTGAAATACATTTTTTTACTATTAGATAATCCTATTACTCTAACTTGAAGTTTTAATTCTTTTAACAAATAATTTTTTTGTTGGTGAATTTGTTCAAGTAATTTGCTACCTACTTTTCCTACTCCACAAATAAAAAGATTTATTTGTTTCGGAGGACTTTCAAAAAAAACTTCATGTAAAGTATTCAATGCTTTTTTGAAATCATGTTTTTTAATAACAGCTGATATATTTTTTTCAGTGGAACCTTGTGCTATAGCTCTAACATTAATACTATTTCTTCCTAAAGAAGAAAACATTTTTCCACTAGTTCCATGAAGATTTTTCATGTTATCTCCAACAACAGCAATAATGCAGAGGTTTTTTTCTATTCTTAATGGATCAATACGTTTTTGATGTATTTCTTGAGAAAATTCACTATCTATTACAGTTTTTGCCTTAATCACGTCCATTTCATGAATCCCCGTGGTAATAGAATGTTCTGATGAACTTTGAGTTATGAATATGACATTTATTTTTTCACGTGATAATGCTTCAAACAATCGCTTTGAATATCCAGGGATTCCAACCATTCCACTTCCTTCTAGAGTGAGTAAAGCTGTATTTTGTATTCCAGATATTCCCGTAACGGGTTGACTAATATTTTTTGTTTTCTTACTAATATAAATTAAAGTTCCAGGATCTAAAGGAGAAAAAGTATTTTTAATTTGTATAGGAATATGCTTTTTCATTGCAGGTTGTATTGTTGGAGGATAAATCACTTTTGCTCCAAAATGCGACAATTCCATTGCTTCTTCATAAGAAATTTTTTTTATAGGAAAAGCTTGATTAACAATTTTTGGATTAGCAGTCATCATTCCACTTACATCAGTCCATATTTCAAGTAAACTAGCTGACATAGCTGCAGCTAAAATAGATGCAGTATAATCAGATCCTCCTCTTCCAAGAGTGGTAGTTTCATTTTCTAACGTAGAACCTATAAAACCTGGTAAAACAATATATTCTGACTTTTTTTCTTTAAAAAATTTAATTATGTGGTTATTACTTTTGATAAAATCTACTTGTGCACATCCAAATTGAGAATCAGTTATTATTAAATCACGACTATCCTTACTAATTGCATCTAATCCAAATTGCTTTAGTTTTTCCGCAATAAGAAATGAGGAACTTAATTCTCCAAAACTCATTATTTTATCTAAAGAACGTTTTGAAAGTTCTTCTACTTGAAAAATTCCATCACATAAATTTTCTAAATCATTTATATTTTTTTTAATCCAACTCATTAAATGACTTTGATAAGTAATTGGAAATAATTCTCTGATAATTTTTAGATGTCGGATTTCTATTTCTTCTAATATTTTTTTATATAAATTTCTTCTTTCGGAAGCTAATTCTCCACATTGGATTAATTGATCAGTAATATTTCCTAGTGCAGATACAACAATTGCATATCTTCCTTTTGGCTTCTTTTCTAATAAATAACAAATACGTTTGATCGCGTCAGAATGAGCCACGGAACTTCCTCCAAATTTTAAAACTTGCATTTCTTAATTATTTGTTTAAAACAATTCTCCCATTTAAAAACGATAACAAAAATAATGATAATTTGTAGAGACTAAATTTTATATCTTATCCCTATATCCTTATTTGTAAGGTTATATAACTCCTTTAAAATCAGTATGATAATTATAAAATTTATGTATAAAAAGTAACTTATGAAAAAAATCATTTATGATATTTCTTCATAAGTTCTATTAAAATTAAACTGAATATTAGGGTGAAAGTAAAAAAGGCAAAAGTAAAAAATTATTATAATATTTCATAACTTTAATGCTTATAAGATTAGTGTTTTTTACCAAGGATATTATGTATTATGTTTTGTATGTTATATGAAAAAAAACTTAAAGAAAGTATATGCATTTAACTTCTTATGAAAAGGAAAAAATTCTTCTGCATATGGCTGGAGAATTGGCAAAAAAACGTTTAAAAAGAGGATTAAAATTAAATTATCCAGAATCTTTAGCTTTAATTACTCATTATGTTATGGAAGGAGCTCGTGATGGAAAAACGGTAAAAGAACTTATGTATGAAGCCGGTAATATTTTAAACAATGAACAAGTTATGGATGGAGTATATGAATTGCTTAATAATGTTCAAATAGAAGCAACTTTTCCTGATGGAACAAAATTGGTTACTGTACATAATCCTATAAAAAAGAAAAATAAAGAAATAACTTCTAAAACAATACCAGGACAATATAATCTTCTTGAAGAGGATATAATTTTATTATCTGGAAGACCTCGAATAAAAAGAATAGTGTCTAATACTGGAAGTCGTCCTATTCAAGTAGGATCTCATTTTCATTTTTATGAAGTGAATTCTTCTCTTACTTTTGATAGAGAGGGAACTAAAGGATATAGACTGGATATACCTTCTGGGAGATCTATTCGTTTTGAACCTGGTGAAACTAAAGAAATTTTATTGGTAGAGATAGGAGGAATGAAAAAAATTTATGGATTTTCAGGAAAAGAAAATACAACAATATGAAAAAAATAGACAGGGAATCTTATGCAAATATGTATGGTCCTACAAAAGGAGATAGAATTCGTTTAGGAGATACATCGTTATGGATTGAAATAGAAAAAGATTATACTATTTATGGAGATGAATGCGTTTTTGGAGGAGGTAAAGTTATTAGAGATGGAATGGGGCAACATCCATATGCTACAAGAAATGAAGGTGTTTTAGATTTAGTATTAACCAATGCAATTATTATTGATTATTGGGGAATTATAAAAGCAGATATTGGAATTAAAAATGGAATTATAGTTGGAATAGGAAAAGCGGGAAATCCATACTTTATGGATGGTGTTACTGAGAATATGTATATTGGAGTGGGGACAGAAGTTATTTCTTCAGAAAATTTGATCATAACCGCTGGAAGCGTAGATAGTCATGTACATTATATATGTCCTCAATTATTCGAAGTTGCATTAGAAAATGGAACGACCACTATTATTGGAGGAGGTTCAGGTCCTGCCACTGGAACTATCGCTACAAATTGCACTTCTGGTGTATGGAACATTCAAAGAATGTTAAAAAGTACAGATCATGTTCCTATTAACTTTATATTTCTTGCTAGTGGAAATAGTTCTAATTCTAAAGCTTTAATCGAACAAATAGAAGCAGGAGCAGGAGGTCTTAAAATCCACGAAGATTGGGGAAGTACTCCTTATGTTATAGATCAATGTTTGGATGTTGCTGAGAAATTAGACGTACAAGTAAATATTCATACCGATTCATTGAATGAATCAGGATATATTGAAGATACGTTGAAAACATTTAAGAATAGAACTATTCATACCTATCATACAGAAGGAGCTGGAGGGGGACATTCTCCTGATTTATTAAAAGTTATAACATTTCCTAATGTTTTACCCTCATCTACAAGTCCTACCATGCCTTATACTTGTAATACTATTGACGAACATTTAGATATGTTAATGATTTGCCATCATTTAGATTCTTCTTTACCAGAAGATATTTCTTTTGCTAAATCTCGTATTAGATCTGAAACTATCAGTGCAGAAGGAATTTTACATGATATGGGAGCTATTAGCATGACCAGTTCCGATTCACAAGCTATGGGTAGAATAGGAGAAATAGTGAAACGAACTTGGCAAACGGCAGATAAAATGAAAAAAGAGAGAGGAAATCTTAGAAATCAAGAAAATGATAATTTTAGAATAAAAAGATATATATCTAAATATACTATAAATCCTTCTATTGTTCATGGTATATCAGAATATGTAGGATCTATTAGTATTGGTAAAATGGCTGATTTAGTATTATGGAAACCATCTTTTTTTGGAGTTAAACCAGAACTGGTTATAAAAAGTGGGATGATTGTGTATGCTAGTATGGGTGATCCTAATGCTACTATTCCTACACCTCAACCTTTCATGTATCGAAAAATGTTTGGATATTTTGAACCAAAATTAAGCAGCATTTTTGTTTCTTTATCTTCTATCAATAATGGATTTTTTGAAAAAAATGAAATAAAAAAACAAATAAAAATAGTAAAGGGATGTCGCAATCTGTCTAAAAAAAATATGATATTAAATGGAGAAACCCCAAATTTGGAAGTGGATCCGAAAACTTATAATGTTTATATAAATGGAGAAAAGATCATTTCTAATCCTTCTAATATTTTACCTCTTTCTCAAAGATATTTTTTATTCTAAGAAAAATACAGTTTTTTTTCTTTAAAGTAGTAGTATTACTTAAATAAGTACCCAGAGCGGGATTCGAACCCGCATGATGTAATCACTGGATTTTGAATCCAGCGCGTATACCAATTTCGCCATCTGGGTTTATTATATTTAGTTTTTCTATTTTTATTCTTAATTTTTTGAAAAAAATTAATTCTTTCTCAATTTTCATAGACTCTTGTAGATATACAACTCGTCTAATTCCAGATTGGTAAATTAATTTACAACATCTTTGACATGGAAAATGCGTAATATATATAGAGCTACCTTTACAAGATAAAGGTGATAACGAAAGTTTTAATATTGCATTTTCTTCTGCATGTATCACATACCATTTAGTTTCTCCATTTTTTTCCTCGCATACTTCATTAAAACCATTTGGTGTTTTATTATATCCATAAGATAATATTCGATTATTATTAACAATTAAAGCTCCTACTTTTTTTTTTACAAAAAGATAATTTAGATTGTTTAATAGCTAATTTCATATATCCTATATCTATTTTTTTTAAAAGTTTCATAGATTAATAATTATAAAAAATGAGAAAAATATATAGTTTACAAAATACAAAAATTAAGAATTTAATAAGAATTAACAAAAAAAATTATGCAAATGAATTTATCGTTGAAGGTGTAAAAGAATTCAAAATGGCTATAAAAGGCAATTTTTTTCCAAGAAAAATATTTATATGCGAAAATATATTTCATAACTACAATATGATTAAAACATATTATTCTATTACTTTTTTTATTAGTTTAATGATATTTAAAAAATTAGCATACAGAGAAAATTCAGGTGGAATTATAGCTTTATTCAGAGAAAAAAAAATTAAAAACCAATTAAGATACGAGAAAATAATTAATAATTCTTTAATACTTATATTAGATGGAATTGAGAAACCTGGTAATATAGGTTCTATGCTAAGAATAGCTGATGCTGCAGGAATCCATTTTGTTATATTATGTAATATGAAAACTCATATTTATAACCCTAATGTTATTCGATGTAGTCTGGGAAGTATTTTTACAAGAAAAATTTTTATAGAAAAAATGGAATCAGTTTTTTTTTGGTTAAAAAAAAATGAAGTAAAAATTGTATCTACAGGATTTTATAATCATAAAAATGCAAAAAATTTATATAAAACTCAACTAAAATATTCAAAACTAGCTATTGTTTTTGGATCAGAAAATAAAGGAATTTCTGATTTTTGGTTGGAAAGATCTAAAAAAATTATAACTATTCCTATGTTTGGAAAAGTAGATTCGTTAAATGTTAGTCATGCTATGACTATAATTATATATGAAATTATTAGGCAAAAAAATTATTGAATTAATTTATTTCTATTATAATACCTTTCGTAAATATGATCTATTTTAAGAGTATTACTTTTAGAAGCTTCAACAGATAATCTATCACAATAATCATTAACATAATGATTATTATGAGATTTTATCCATTGAAAAATAATAAATTGTTTTTGAAATATATATAAAAATCTTTTCCATAAATCTATATTTTTTTTGCTAAAAAAATTATTTTTTTCCCATTTATAAATCCAATTTTTTTGAATTGGATTTATTATATATTTAGAATCAGTAAAAACAATAATATTTTGTTTTATTTTTTCTATTTCTTCTAATCCTATAATAACTGCTAATAATTCCATTCGATTATTAGTTGTGTAACGAAATCCTTCGGAAAGAATTTTTTTTTTATAAGAGTTTCCGATAATTGTTTCTATAAAAATTCCATATCCTCCTGGACCTGGATTTCCTTTTGAAGAACCATCAGTGTATATATATATTTTTTTGTTCACTGGTACATATTAAAATTTTTAATTATTATTTTTCACGTTCAAATTTCTCTAATTGAGATTTTATTAAATTAAAACATTTTTTTTTCAGATTATCTTTATCTTTTAAAGATAAATTTTTAGTAGAAATCGAATGATGTTGTTTTATTCTTATTTTTCCTGGTTTTCCTTTCAGGATATAAAAACTAGGAAATTTTGTTTTTATATCAGCTATGGTAAATGGGATTATAGATATATTTTTAATTATAGCAATAAAAAAAGCTCCATTTTTAAAATTATCCAAAAAAATAGATTGTTTAGGAACTCCTCCTTCTGGAAAAATGCAAATACTTTTTCCAGAATCTACTTGATCTTGTACTTTTTTAAATACTTGCATACAACTAAACAAATTTTTCCTATCTATGAGAATATTACTTCTTTTATAAACAAAACCAAAAAATGGAAGTTTAGCTAATTCCGCTTTTCCTACAAAAACTAAAGGATGATTTTTCATTAAAGAATAAATTAACATAACATCCATTATAGAAGAATGATTACTAATAATCATATATTGTTTATCTTTTTCTAAAATTTCTTGATCTTTCTCTAAAACATACCAAAATCCCATTAAAAATAAATTACTTCTAGCCCACATTTGATGAAACCAATATGCAATTGGATAATGTTTGTCTTTAAAAAGAAATGGTATTGAGGCTCCTGCCCATATTGGTATTAAAAATAAATTGATAATAAAAAACCATAAACGCCATAATAATACAAATAGTATTTGTAAAATTCTCATGTTTATTAGACAATAATAAATTAAATAAAAATAAAACAATTATTAATAAATTGAATGAAAACTTGATTTAAAATTTATTATTTTATTGTAAGTAATATTTTTTATATTATTTATTCTTTTTCTTAAAAAAAATCTGATCTTTATAAAAAAGTATTGTATTTCCTTAATACATGTATACATTAGGAGAATTTATTATAGAAAATAGAGATTCTTTTTCGACTCATTCGATTGAGGCGTTATTGCGATTGTTTAGTTCCATAAAATTAGCTTCTAAAGCCATTCACAAAGAAGTTAATAAAGCTGGATTAACCAAAAAAATTATAGGAAGCTCTGGAATAACTAATATCCAAGGAGAAAAACAAAAAAAATTAGATGATTTTGCTCATAGAACTTTTATTGAGTCTTTTAAGAATAGAAATATAGTTTGTGGAATAGCTTCTGAAGAAAGTAAAGATTATATAATTATAAATAATAAAAAAAATAAAAAAGAAGATCTACTGAAAAATCAATACATAGTTTTAATAGATCCACTTGATGGATCATCTAACATAGATGTTAATGTATCTATTGGAACTATATTTTCAGTTTATTTAAGAAAATCTACTCATCAAATCGATGTAACAGACTTCTTACAAAAAGGAAATCATCAAATACTTGCAGGATATATTATTTATGGATCTTCTACTATATTAGTATACAGCACTGGAAATGGTGTGCATGGATTTACTTTAGATCCTTCAGTTGGAACTTTTTATTTATCTCATTATAATCTTAGTTTTCCTAAAAATAAAAGAGAGCAAATTTATTCTATTAATGAAGGAAATTATGAAAAATTTCCTGATGGAATTAAAAAATTTATAAAATATTGTCAGAAAAAGAAAGGAAATTACTCATATACAGCAAGATATATTGGATCTTTAGTAGGGGATTTTCATAGAAATTTAATTCAAGGAGGTATATATATATATCCTAAAACAGCTTATCATCCAAAAGGAAAATTAAGATTACTTTATGAGTGTAATCCTATGGCTTTTTTAGCAGAACAAGCCGGAGGGATAGCCTCTGATGGAAGAAGAAGAATTCTGGATATAAAACCAAAAAAATTGCATCAAAGGACTCCATTTGTATGTGGACCTATTGATATAGTGTCTAAATTAGAAGAATTTATGAAAAATTCTGTATAAAATAAACAAATAACAGGTTTTAATACATAATTATAATGGTGAAAATAAAAAAGAAAAAAAAATTTGAAATAATTATAAAAACTGGAAATTATCTATTAATAAAACCTATCCGTTGTGTTTTCTTACTTGATAAAATGAATTCTTCAAAAGAATCATTTATAAACCTAGTTGGAACTTTGGTAAAAAAAAAAGATTTAGAAAATCAGTCCATCGTAATAGAATAAAACGTTTATTGAGAGTTAGTTTTTCATTAAATAAATATATTTTAGGAAAAAAAATTGATCAAAAAAATTATTATATAATTTTCATTTATGACGATTTTTATTTACCTAATTTTCAGGATATAAATCAATCTATAATAAAAATTTTTTATAAAATAAAAAAATATTATGAATATTATGATTGAAATAATTGTCCTGCATTTGCTCCAAAAATTTTAACAGCAAAAGCTATTAAAACAATTCCAAATATTTTTTTAAGAATATCTAATCCACTATTTCCTATTTTTTCAGCTATAAAATCACACCTATCTATTACAAAATAGACAACTATCATATTGAGTATTAAGGATAAAAGAATGATTTTTACATCATAAGTTGTCCTTAGTGAAATTAAGGTAGTTAAAGATCCAGGTCCAGCTATTAGAGGAAAAGCTATTGGAACAATGGAAGTTTGAGCATTTTCCGTAACCTTATGAAAGTCTACTCCTAATATCATTTCTAAACCAATTAGAAATAGAACTATAGATCCGGCTACAGAAAAAGAGTGAACATCTACTCCAATGATTTTTAACATAGGTTGTCCCAAAAATAGGAAAGATAAGAATATAATAAGAGAGGTAATTATAACTTTCTTAGTATCTATTATATTTCCTTTTGATTTGAACCCCATAATAATAGGAGCATTTCCTAATATATCTATAATACTGAAAAGTATCATAAAACAACTGATTAATGAGTTTATCCATTCCATATTCAAAATTGATTCTTAAAGAATTTTTACTTTTTTTACGAAATTACGAGTTCTAATTTTTAGAATATACTATTTTCAGCAAGTTTTTTATTGTTATTTTAATGAAAACAAAATATTAATGTTTAATAACATACACAAATTAAATAAAAAAATGTAATCATTATCATTAATTCTTTTTAAGAATCGATAAAATTTTTATTTTTATTCAAAGTTTATTCTCATATGCTTTCCATCCTGCATTTCTATATTCTTCTGCTACTGTCTTTGGATTTTTAGATTGATAAATAGCTTTTCCTACAATAATGAAATCACTTCCATTTTTTTCAAAAGCTTGATTTGGATGAATATAAGTATTTCCAAATTTTTTTGTTTTAGAAAAATGAATTCCTGGTGTAAATAATAATAATCTATCATCTACTTTTCTTTGTGCAACAGTTCCAATAATTTTTGGATTTTTTAAAGAAATATTCAACGCTTTTCTTACATAATCATCATCAGATAACCTTCCGCAAGAAGACATTTCAGATATTGTAATTAATCCCATTCTAGATGGAATATCTAAGTTCTGTATACTTTCACTTCCAGAAAGTACATGTACAGTAACAATATCAGCCCAGGAAGAAATTTTATATATTCCATAATGTAATTGTAGATAATTAGTATTTCTTACGTCACATAATTTCCTATCTTCAAATAATAAAAATTGTTTTTCTATAGCAATTCTTTTAAGAGAATTTATAAATGAAGATGAAAAATCGTTAATAATATCTACATGAAGTTTTAATCCACAAATTATATCTCCAATTAAATTGACTAGTTTTAATATATTTTTAGAGTATACTAAATCAGCTGAAACTATTAAATTGGTTTTTTTCTTTAATGTAATATCGATAAGTTTTTTTCCTATAGGATGAGAAATTATTTTTTTCTTTTCTTCATAAGAAAGACGTTTATTGTGAATATTTTCTTTATTTTTTTTCAAAAAAAATTGAATCATATGTATTTCTTTTTTTTTTAAAAAATTTTTACTTTCTAACATGCTTAAAACATCTCTTATACGAAATAAAGTTTGTATATTATATCCTCTTTTTTTTATATTGTCTGTTCCCCCTTGTTCTCTATCAAGAATAGACATGATGTCTTTTATGATCAGTCCTTCTTTCTCTAAATCTATTGCAGTTTTTAATAAACTATATCCACTTGTAATCACATCTTCTATAAGAAGACAATTTTGTCCTTTTTTATAAATTCCTTCAATCATTCTTTTGGTTCCGTAACCTTTGTTTTCTTTTCTTTTAATAATCAAAGGAATATTTGATCTTAAAGATAAAGCAGTAGCTATAGGTAAAGCAGCATAAGGAACCCCACAAATTAATTCAATTTTATCATCAGATAATACTTCACTAAGTAGTAAGTCTGATAATTTTATTAATAAGTCAGGTCTAGAAGCTATTGGACGAAAATCTATGTATATAGGGGAATTCATACCGCTTTTTAAAGTAAATTTTCCAAATTTTATAATTCCTAAATTGTAGATTTTCAAAAAGAATTGTTCTTTTTCTTTCATAGAAAAAACTGTTTTAATAAAGTTAAAAAATTTATACTTTGGATGTTGTTATAATTAATATGTGTGATTATGAAAAAAATAGATATTTCTTCTTGTATAAATGAAATTTATCTTTCATTATGTATTATGAACGCTTCAGGAGCTATTTGTACTACAGATAAGGAATTAAATAATCTTTTGAAAAGTTCTTCAGGAGCTGTTGTTACAAAAAGTTGTACAAGAAATTTTAGAAATGGAAATAAAAAACCAAGATATTTTGAGTGGAAAATGGGGAGTATTAATTCCATGGGATTACCGAATTTAGGAATAGATTTTTATTTAAAATTTTTAGAAAATCAAGAAATAAAAAAACCTATTTTTCTTTCTGTATCCGGATTATCGATGGAAGAAAATTTTTTTCTTATTAAAAAAGCTAATCTATCAAAAAAAATTTCAGCTATAGAATTGAATTTGTCTTGTCCAAATATTAAAGAAGAAATTTTAGGAAATGATTTATGTAAGATTTCTAATTTTTTGGGAAAAATATTTAAGTTTAATAAGAAACCTTTAGGAATCAAACTTCCTCCTTTTTTTAAGGAAAAAAGTGTAGAAAATATATCATTGATTTTGAATGAATTTCCTATTACTTTTATTACTTGTATCAATAGTTTACCTAATGGAATTTTTGTTGACACAAATAATGAAACTACGGTAATACAACCAAATAATGGATTTGGAGGAATAGGAGGAGCTGTTATAAAACCATTCGCATTAGCCAATATTCGTAAATTTTATTCTTTTCTAAGAAGAGATATTTCTATTATAGGATGTGGGGGGATTTCTTCTGGAAAAGATGTTTTTGAACACATATTATGTGGAGCTTCGGCAGTTCAAATTGGGACACAATTAATAAAAGAAGGAGTTTCAGTTTTTGATAGATTAAGAAAAGAATTAATTCTTCTCTTACGGGAGAAAAATTATTCATCCATTAGAAATTTTCAAGGAAAATTAAAAATTTTTAAAAAATTTTAATTAATAAGATTTGGAAAAAATCACTCTTTGAAAAGAAGGTTTTCCGGAATAAATACATTTTCCTTTTTCTCTTTCAAAAGCAAATGGAATACAACGTATAGTAGCTTCTGTTTCTTCTTGAATTTTTTTTACCGTATTTTTTGTTCCATCCCAATGTGCAAGAACAAATCCTCCATGATTATTTATAATTTTTTTAAAATCTTGATAAGAATCCGATTTAATCAGAAATTTTTGAGTTCTATCTAACGCTTTTTTATAAATATTTTTTTGTATATTATCAAGTAATTCAATAATTGAACTTTTTAAATCTATCCAAGATAGATACATTTTTTCACGTGTATCTCTCCTAAACACTTCTACTTTTTTATTTTCAACTTCATCCTCTCCTATATTGATCCGTATAGGAACACCTTTCATTTCATATTCATGAAACTTCCATCCAGGAGTAAGTGTTTTTATATTATCGTATTTTACCCGTATTTTTTCTTTTTCGAAAATTTTGACGATTTTTTTAACCATATCATCTATGATATCAAATTTTTCTTTATTTTGATATATGGGAATAATAACAATTTGTATTGGAGCTACTTTTGGAGGTAAGATTAAACCTTTATCATCAGAATGAGTCATAATTAATCCTCCTATTAATCTAGTAGAAACTCCCCAAGAAGTTGACCAAACATATTCCTTTTTTCCATTTTTATTGGTAAATTGAACATCAAAAGCCTTGGAAAAATTCTGTCCTAAAAAATGCGAAGTTCCAATTTGTAAGGATTTTCCATCTTGCATAATAGCTTCTATACAATATGTTTTTTCCGATCCATAAAATTTATCTGTGTGGGGTTTAATTCCCTGTAGTACAGGTATTCCCAATATTTTCTCAGAAAAATTAGTATAAATATTTAATATTTTTTCTGCCTCTTCTATAGCTTCTTCTTGTGTAGAATGGGCAGTATGTCCTTCTTGCCATAAGAATTCATTTGTTCTTAAAAACAAACGTGTACGCATTTCCCATCTTAATACATTTCCCCATTGGTTTAACAAAATGGGTAGATCTCTATAAGATTGAATCCAATTTTTATAAGTTTTCCATATAATACTTTCGGATGTTGGTCTAATTACTAATTCTTCTTCTAATCTTGATTCTTTATCAATAATAAATTCTTTCTTTTTATTTTTTATTAATTTATAATGTGTAACTACAGCACATCCTTCGGAAAGAATTTTTGTATGTTTTTTTTCTTTTGAAAAAATAGATTTAGGAATTAATAAAGGAAAATAAACGTTTTCATGCCCCGATTTTTTTAACATTTGGTCTAGCTTTTCTTTCATTATTTCCCATAAAGAATAACCATATGGCTTTATAATCATAAATCCACGTATTCCAGAAAATTCTGCTAGACCAGATTTGATAACTATTTCATTATACCATTTAGAATAATCCTGACTTCGTTTAGTTAATTGGTTTGTCATAATACAATATATGAAAATTATTTTTTTTATATTAAAACATTTAATTTTATTCTAAAAATTATTAGTGAAAAAACTAATTTTATGGCACATCCTAAAAGAAGACAATCCAAATCTAGAAAAAATAAAAGAAGAAATCATTTAAAAATTAGAGAACCTTTATTAACTGAATGTCCTATAACAAATCAAAAACATGTATATCATCACGCTTATTGGCATGGAAAAAAACTTTATTATAGAGGGAAAATTATATATAGTAAAAATAAAGAAGAATAAAGATCCTTATTTATTATTATGGATTTAAAGAAAATTAAGTCAATCATTAAATTCGTTTCAGAATCAAATATTAGTGAAATAAGTATTAAAATAGGAAACATCAAGATTTACATAAAAAATAAACAATTTTTAATAAAAAAAAACGATAAAAATTTATGTAATTATCCTAAAAAATCCTCTTTTATTTCTGATATTCCTGATAGATTTTCTAATAAAAAAGAAAAAGAAAGTAAAAATAATAACGTCCAATACTTAACAATAAAATCTCCTATGATCGGAACATTTTATAGAAAACCTCATCCAGATCAAGAACCGTTTGTTAAAATAGGAGATAAAATAAAAATAGGAACAAAAGTTTGTGTGATAGAAACAATGAAATTATTTAATGATATTGAATCAGAAATTAATGGAAAATTAATTAAGATTCTTGTAGAAGATTCTACTCCAGTTGATTATGATCAACCCCTATTTCTTTTAGATCCAAATTACTAATTTATATGTTTAAAAAAATATTAATAGCTAATCGTGGAGAAATTGCATTAAGAATTATACGAACAGCTAAAGAAATGGGAATTAAAACGGTTGCTGTTTATTCTACAGTAGATAAATATAGTCTTCATGTTTATTTTGCAGATGAAGCTGTATGTATAGGGCCTCCTCCTTCATATCAATCATATTTAAATATTCCAAACTTAATTGCTGCAGCAGAAATTACTAATGCAGATGCTATTCACCCTGGATATGGATTTTTATCTGAAAACGCATATTTTTCATCTATGTGTCATAAACATGGGATTAAATTTATAGGTGCAAGGCCAAGTCATATGATTCAGATGGGAAACAAAATTTCGGCAAAAAAAACAATGGAAAAAGCTGGAATTTCTTGTTTACCTGGATCTAGTTGTTTTTCAAATGCTTCTTCATATAGAGAGATAGAATACGTTGCAGATAAAATAGGATATCCTATCATTATAAAAGCTGTATCTGGAGGAGGGGGAAAAGGAATTAGATCTGTTTTTGATAAAAAAAGCCTTAAAAACTCTTGGGAAGAAGCTAAAAAAGAGGCTTGGTTATGTTTTGGAAAAAAAGATATGTATATAGAAAAATTAATCTTAAATCCAAGACATATAGAAATCCAAATTCTAGGAGATAAATATGGAGGAGCATATCATTTATCCGAAAGAGATTGTTCTATTCAAAGAAGAAATCAAAAATTAATAGAGGAAACACCATCTCCATTTTTAAATTCATCTCTTAGAAAAAAAATGGGAGATGAAGCAGTAAAAGCGGTTGAATTTCTTCATTATGAAGGAATAGGAACTATAGAATTTTTGGTAGACCAAAACAAAAATTTTTTTTTCATGGAAATGAATCCGAGAATACAAGTAGAACATCCTATAACCGAAGAAGTTACTGGAGTAGATTTAATTCAAGAACAAATATTTTTAGCTTATGGGAAAAAAATTTCTAGAAAAAAAAATTTTTATCCAAAAATGTATTCGATAGAATGTAGAATTAATGCAGAAGAACCATATCATCATTTTAAACCAATTCCTGGAAAAATAACCCAAATGCATTTACCAGGTGGTAAGGGAGTCCGCGTTGATACACATATTTATGCAGGATATTTTGTTACACATTATTATGACTCAATGATTGCCAAAGTTATTACTACAGCAAGAGATAGAAAATCAACCATTGAAAAAATGCGTCGTTCTTTAGAAGAATTTGTAATAGAAGGAATTAAAACTACTATTCCTTTTCATAGGAAAATTATGAAAAATAATGATTTTTTAAAAGGAAATTATAACACTAATTTTTTAGAAAAAAAAAATTTTTAACTTATGTTATCAGATAATCCCGTTTTTTTTTCTAAATCTTTTAAAAGATTAATTATTTCATGAATATCTCCATTCATAAATCCTGTAAGATTATAAATAGATTTATTAATTCTGTGATCCGTTACTCTATTTCTTGGATAATTATAAGTTCGTATTTTTACAGATCGATCTCCTGTAGAAACTAAAGATTTTCTTTTTAAAGAAATTTTCTTTAATTTTTTTTCTTTCTCAATTTGATAAATTTTTGAACGTAAAATACTCATAGCTTTTTCAAAATTTTTATGTTGCGACCGTTCTTCTTGGCATTCTACTGTTATTTTACTTGGTTTATGAGTTAAACGTACAGCAGATTCTGTTTTATTAACATGTTGTCCTCCGGATCCACTAGATCTAAAAGTATCCTTTTTTATATCAGAAAAATTAATTTTTACTTCTACCTCTTTTATTTGGGGAAATACAGCGACTGTTATAGCAGATGTATGTACTCTTCCTTGAGATTCTGTTTTTGGGATTCTTTGAACTCTATGTACCCCAGATTCAAATTTTAAATTTCCATAGACACCTCCTTTTTCATTATTAACATCTAAAACTATTTCTTTAAATCCTTTTATTCCTCCTTTTTGAGCATGTATAATTTTATATTTCCAATTTAATTTTCTAAAATACATTACATACATTCTTAATATATCTTCTACAAAAAGACAAGCTTCATTTCCTCCTGTACCAGAACGTAGTTCAACAATAGCATTTCTTTGATCTTCTTTTTTTGTTTCCTCTTTCATTCCATCATCAGATAATGAAAATAAAAAACTGTAAGATTTTTTTTCGATAGAAGAAAGTGTTTCTAAAATTTTCTCTTTTTCTAAAAGAGCTAATTCTTTTAATTCTGTATCTGAATCATTTTTCAGTATATAATTTACTTCTTGAAGTAAAAGAATATTTTTGTTGTATTTCTCGTATAAAAAAACTATTTCTTCTAATTTAATGTATTGATTTAATAATATTTTATATTTTTTCCTATTAGATATAATATTAGGTTGAATAATAGATTTTGAAATTTCATGAAATTTTTTTTTAAATTCTTCAAATTTTTCAACTAATGGAGATCTTTTCATTTTTAATAAATTTTAAGTTCCAGATTGTTTCATGAAACGATAGAAATTTATCGTATTCTATTTATGGAATCAATTAACATGATATCTTCTTTTATTTTTTTATTAGCTGTATATAAAACTAATATGTTACAAATACAAATAAATAATAATATAAAAAAAGGCTTTTTTTGAATAGAATTAAATTGATTTAATTGGAAAAATAATTGATAAAAAATGAGAATTAAATTAATGTTAGTTACAAGTAAATTTATTTTATTAATGAATATTTGAATTTTTTTCTTCTTGAAAAAAAGAAGACTTAAAATAGATAAAATTAAAGATAAAATAACAAAAATTATTGAATAATTAATTGTATTAATTGTAGTGAAATGAAAATAATATAAATAAATTGAATAAATTAAAACGGAAATAAATAGATATAATGTTTGTATTCTATATAACATATAACATGTAATTTATTAAATTTATATAATTTGTTATTTTATAAGTTCAAATTTATTTTCTGTATAATTGTATTTATCTCTAATCATAAATTATACTAATATATACTAATAAAAGTATATTGTTTACTAAGCAAATTACATAATTATATAAATTTAACCCAATTACTTTATGTTTGATATTACTGAGTTAAAAAGTAAGAAGCTTTTTGAGTTACAGGAGATTGCTCGTTCTTCAGGATTGAAAAAGTGTACACAATTACGAAAAAATGAACTCCTAGAGAAAATTATATCTACTGTTAATAATAAAAATGTTTCTCAAAATTCCTCTTTTAGGAAAGAAAATTATTTAAAAAAAGGATTTAAAATTAGAAAAAAATCAGAATTAAAAAATTCGTTTTTAGAAAAGAAAAATAACAATGGGAAAAAAAAATTAGTCTTTCAAGAACATTCAAAAAATTCTAATTCTAATTTATCAGATAATACAAAATTTCAAAAAAAATATAAAAATTTTACTAATTGGAAAAAAAATGACAGATCTGAATCCAATTTATCAACACATCGTCATGGTAACGTGGGCGTTGGTAGTGGAGTAATTCCTCAAAAAATTTCTTCTAATAAGTATCGTACTCCTGAATATGAATTCGAAGGAATTATAATCAGTGAAGGTGTATTGGAAATTATGCCAGAAAATTATGGATTTTTAAGATCTTCTGATTTTAATTATTTATCATCACCTGATGATATTTATGTTTCTCAATCTCAAATTAGACTTTTCGGGATGAAGACAGGAGATACGATAAGAGGAGAAGTTCGTCCTCCTAAAGACGGAGAAAAGTATTTTCCGTTAATTAAAATTCTTGAAGTTAATGGAAGATCCCCTTCTTTTGTTAGAGGAAGAGATTCATTTGAACATTTAACTCCATTATTTCCAAACGAAAAATTTAAATTAGCCGAAAAAAACGCAACGTTATCCACTAGAATAGTGGATCTTTTTACACCTATAGGAAAAGGGCAAAGAGGAATGATAGTCGCTCCTCCTAAAACAGGAAAAACTACTTTATTAAAAGAAATAGCAAACGCTATTGCTGCCAATCATCCTGAAGTTTATTTAATTATTTTATTAATTGATGAACGTCCAGAAGAAGTTACAGATATGCAAAGAAATGTAAAAGGAGAAGTTATTGCATCTACTTTCGATGAACCAGCAGATAGGCATGTAAAAGTAGCTAATATTGTATTGCAAAAAGCAAAAAGAATGGTTGAATGTTCTCATGATGTAATTATATTATTGGACTCTATCACACGTTTAGCCCGTGCCTATAACACTGTAGCTCCTGCATCTGGAAAAGTATTATCAGGAGGGGTAGATGCAAATGCATTACATAGACCTAAAAGATTTTTTGGAGCTGCTAGAAATATAGAAAATGGAGGATCTTTATCAATTATTGCTACAGCTATGATTGATACTGGATCAAAAATGGATGAAGTTATTTTTGAAGAATTTAAGGGAACAGGAAATAAAGAACTTCAATTAGATAGGAAAATAGCTAACAGACGAATTTATCCAGCTATTGATTTAGTTTCTTCTAGCACAAGAAAAGACGATCTTTTATTAGACCAAAATACATTACAAAGAATGTGGATTTTAAGAAAACATCTTTCTGACATGAATCCAGTGGAAGCTATGGAATTTTTAAGATCTAGGATGTCTAGAACTCAAAATAATGAAGAATTTTTAGTATCAATGAATGGATAGATAAATAAATTTAAACTAAAAAAATAGTTGATTAATATTCAATTTTTATATGTGTATTGATTAATATTTGATTTTTTAGATGAAAAACGTTATATTGTTGATTTTACCATATAAACGCGGGATGGAGCAGTTGGTAGCTCGTCGGGCTCATAACCCGAAGGTCATAGGTTCGAGTCCTATTCCCGCTATTATTGTTTTTTCTTTCTTCTTTCCCAAAATCAATAATTTCTTCCATGTATTATCTTTTCATTTGTTTTTGTTTCCTTGTTGCTTTTATATTTTCATGTATATATTTTTTTAGAAAATTGGAATTATTTTTTAGAAAAGAATTTAAAGATCAGAAAAATGAAATTCAAAAATTGTATCAATATGGTAAAATAGATTTGGACAATTCTTTAACAGGAATCAAAAGTATACTATCACGGTCTATAAAAGATTCTCAAGATTATATTGATAAAAAAATTCAATTTTACATTGTTGATTACCAATCTAAAAAATTGGATTTCATTTGCAATGAACAAGAAAAACTATTTAAATTTTTAGAAAAAAAAATTGAAGAAATAAAATATAATATTAATGAAAAACTCCAGACTTCTTTAAATATTCATCTTGAAAAATCATTTGAAATAATTGGAAATCAACTACTTTTTTTACAAAAAGGTTTGGGAGAAATGAAGATTCTAGCAAGAGATGTAGGTTCCTTAAAAAGGACTTTAAATCATGTGAAAATATGTGGAAGTTTTAGTGAAATGCAGCTTTCAATGCTTTTGCAACAAATTTTATCTCCAGAACAATATGCTTCTAATGTTGTTACAAAATCCAATACGAATTTTGTAGTAGAATTTGCAATAAAACTTCCAGGGATTGGAGATGGAAATATTGTATGGTTGCCTATTGATGTTAAATTTCCAAAAGAAACTTATGAAAAGGTTCAAAAAGCATATCATAAAGGAGAAAAAAAAGGTATAGAGATAGCTATAAAAAATATGGAATCTGTACTAAAAAAAATGTCACGAGATATTAAAGATAAATACATAGATCCTCCTAATACTACTGATTTTGCTATTATTTTTCTTCCTTTTGAAGGAATATATGCCGAAATAGCAAGGAATTCTTCGTTATTGGAAGAACTTCTAAGAAAACATAAAATCGTTATAACGGGCCCCTCTACATTAGCAGCTGTATTAAATAGTTTGCAAATAGGGTTTAGAACTTTAGCTATTCAAAAAAGAACTTCTGAGGTTTGGAAAACTTTAGAGATTGTAAAACAGGAATTTAAAAAATTTGGAATTTTGCTTCATCAAGCTCAAGATAAACTTCAAGGTGCATCAGAAGATATAGACAAATTATTAGGTGTTAGAAGCAATTTAATTGAAAAAAAGTTAAAGGATATAGAATCTTAAACTAGAATTTTTTTTAAAGAAAACGGAGAGAAAGGGATTCGAACCCTTGTCACTTTATTTAGTGAACACGCTTTCCAGACGTGCGCCTTAATCCTCTCGGCCATCTCTCCTAAAAAAAATAAAGTAGGACTATAAGCCGGATTCTGTAATAATACCTATCATTTATCTAGGATTTAGGTTACCCGAAATCTCTATCTGCCTACCCCCCGTTATTAAACCGAGCAAGTTTTCCGGTATACATGGCATTTCACCACACAGAGTTTACATGATTTCACTACAGCAAATAAAAATATTATTATAATATTATTATAATATTTTATAAATTTTTCTCCTGTACTTCCTTTCTGTTGTACTATTCCTCATCTTACGATGGATGGGAATTACCCATTGTGTTGCTCTATGGTGTCCGGACTTTCCTCATTATTTATTAATTAATAATGAATAATGCGATAGGTTGTCCTACTTTATCTTAAATTTGAATAAATTTTTTCAACATCATCATGTTTTTTAATTTTTTCAATTGAATCTAAAATTTTTTCCTTTTTTTCTTTTGAAATATTTTTTATTATTTGTTTCGGAATACGAATTATTTTACACTCATGGAATATTTCTAATTTTTCTAAATTATTCTTCATAGATCCAAAAGATTCGAAATCAGTATAAATAGAAATTATGTTTTTGTTTTTTACGAAATCATTAGCGCCAAAATCGATTGTCATTAACTCAAACTCTTCTATTGAAGAATGAATGTTTTTTCTTTTCACATGAAAAATTCCTATTTTAGGAAATAAATGAATTAATTCTCCATTATTACATAATCTTCCTCCATTTTTATTAAACAAAGCTCTAATATTAGAAATTGTACGAGTAGTATTATTTGTTCTACATTCTATAATTAGACTAACTCCAAGCAATTTTCCTTCTAAATTTATATTTTTATAATCATCTGTTTTTAATTGAACAGTTTTTTTTATGGCTTTTTCTATAGTACTTTTAGGTATGTTTACTGATTTTGCATTCAAAATTGCGTTTTTGAAACGGAAACTATTCCTTCCCGATTCCTTTAAAGCGATTGTTATTTCCTTTATTATTTTAGAGAACTTCTTCGACTTTATAAAATCTTGATTAGATTTTCTATGTTGTATATTTGACCACTTACTATGTCCTGACATGAAGTGTTTTCCTTTTTAATTTTTAAAAATGATAAATTAGCAATTTAAAAAAGAAATTTATAAAAAAACTATAATATGTCAAAAATTTGTGAGCTAACTGGAAAAAAAGCAATGATAGGAAATAAAGTATCTCATGCTAATAATAAAAAAAAACGTCGATTCAACATTAATTTATGTAAGAAACGTTTTTTTTTAACAGAAAAAAAAAAATGGATTACTTTAAAAGTATGTGTTAATACTATTAAGATTATTAATAAAATAGGAATTGAAAATGTGTTAAAACGATACAAATATAAAAATTTAAAAAATGTCTAAAAAAGGGA
This sequence comes from Blattabacterium cuenoti, assembly GCF_014251995.1. Taxonomy (GTDB): domain Bacteria; phylum Bacteroidota; class Bacteroidia; order Flavobacteriales; family Blattabacteriaceae; genus Blattabacterium; species Blattabacterium cuenoti_AE. The sequence goes on along the minus strand of NZ_CP059205.1, from coordinate 121,760 downwards.
ATAGAATACAGGTGATATTAGAATGTGTTGAACAAAAAAAAAGTGGTATTCCTGGTTGTTCTAGATATATTACAACAAAAAATAAAAAAAATACTCCTAATAGGATAGAGTTAAAAAAATATAATCCAATTTTAAAAAAATATACAATTCATAAAGAAATAAAATAGATATGCCTAAAAAAATCAAAGAAAATAAAAAAAAAAAAAAGTCAAGAAAAATGACTTTAGCAGTAAAAATAGTTAAATCTAAGAAATCTGATTCTTACACTTTTGAAAGTAAGATTATTTCTTATGAAGAAATAAATAGTTTTTTTAAAAAAAAATAATTTGATGTTTTTAAAAAAAGAATCCGAAAAAAATATAACATTTGATAATGAATTAAAAAAAACTAGAGAATCCTTTTTTTCTAAAATAAAAAATTTTTTTCTAAAAAAATCAAAAATAGAAGAAAATATTATTGATTATATAGAAAATATATTATTGTCCGCAGACATAGGGGTAAAAACTACCTTGAAAATAATTAGTAATTTAGAAAAACGAGTTAAAAAAGAAAAATATAAAGATTCAAAGGAATTATTTTTTTTTCTTAAAGAAGAAATAAAGAGTCTTTTAAAGATTAAAAAAGAAAAAGAATGCTTGGAAAAAAAAATAAAAAATCATAAAAAAAAACCATATGTAATCATGATGGTAGGAGTTAATGGATCAGGAAAAACAACTACAATTGGAAAATTAGCTTTTCTTTTAAAGAAAAAAGGACTTGATTTAGTTATAGGAGCTTCTGATACATTTAGAGCAGCAGCTATTGATCAAATTGAAATTTTAGCAAGGGAAGCTAAAGTGTCTTTAATAAAACAACATATGTATTCGGATCCAGCATCTGTTGCATATGATACTTTACAATCAGCTAAATCTAAGAAAAAAGATGTAGTATTAATTGATACTGCTGGGAGATTACAAAACCGTATAGATTTAATGAAAGAACTTTCTAAAATTAGTAGGGTCATGAAAAAAATTATACCTGAATCTCCACATGAGATTATTCTAGTTTTAGATGCAAGTACAGGACAAAATGCATTTGAACAGGTAAGAAAATTTTCTTCTTTTGTTAAAATTTCTTCTATTATTTTAACTAAAATAGAGGGAACAGCTAAAGGTGGAGTGATAATAGGAATTATTGATCAATTTAAAATTCCTATACAATATTTAGGTATAGGTGAAAAAATGAAGGATTTAAAAAAATTTAATGAAAAAAAGTTTATAGATTCTTTGTTTTGAAAACAATAAAAATTAATATTATTTATTTTGTTTTATGATATAATATTTGTTTTAATTATTTTCATTCAAAAATTTTATTTTTATGGATAAAAACAAAAAAAAAATTAACGTTACTTCAGACAATATTTTTCCTATAATTAAAAGGTTTCTATATTCTGATCAAGAGGTTTTTTTACGTGAACTTGTTTCTAATGCTACCGATGCTATTTTAAAATTAAAAACCTTAGTTAATTCGAAATCAGAGGGTGAATATTTGGATAATTACTTAGAAAATGATTTAAAAATTATTATTCAAATTGATAAAAAAAATAAAACTATTCATATCATTGATAATGGTATTGGAATGACAAAAAAAGAAGTAGAAAAATATATTAATCAAATAGCTTTTTCTGGAGCAGAAGAATTTGTTAAAAAATATAATACATCTAAAAACTATATTATTGGACATTTTGGATTAGGATTTTATTCTTCTTTTATGGTAGCTAATAAAGTTATGATATTCACTCAATCGTATCGAAAAGATGAATCATCCATATTTTGGTCTTGTGAAGGTTCTCCTAATTTTCTTATGAAAGAAATTGAAAAAAGAGATAGAGGAACAGAAATTGTTTTACTTATTAATGAAGAATCCAAAGAATTTTTAGAATATAATTGTATTTTAAAATTATTAAAAAAATATTGCAAATTTCTTCCTATAAAAATTTATTTATCTTCCAAAGATAAAAATAATGACAATGAAAAAGATGTTCTTGTAAATAACGTTAATCCTACTTGGAAAAAGTCTCCACTTCAATTAAATGATAAAAATTATTTAGATTTTTATCATGAATTATATCCTAATCAATTAGATGATCCTTTATTTTGGGTTCATCTAAATATAGATCACCCTTTTCATTTAACAGGAATTCTATTTTTTCCAAAAATAGAAAAAAGAATTGATCTTCAAAAAGATAAGATTCATTTATACCAAAATCAAGTTTACATTACAGATAACTTAGAGGGAGTAGTACCAGATTTTCTTAGTTTATTAAGAGGAGTTATAGATTCTCCAGATATTCCTCTTAATGTATCACGTTCTCATTTACAATCTGATAGATCTGTAAAAAATATATCAAAATATATAACAAGAAAAGTTTCTGACAAACTAGATTCTATGTTTAAGAATAACAGAGAAAATTTTCAAAAAAAGTGGGAAAATATAAAAATTATAGTAGAATACGGAATGATTAGTTCGCAAAATTTTTTTAACAAAGCTATAAATTTTTTTATTTTTTCTACTGTAGAAAATAATTATTTTACTTTAGAAGAATTCAAAGAAAAAATAAAAGAAACACAAAAAAATAAAGATGGAAATCTTGTCTTTCTTTATTCTTCTGATAAGGAAAAACAAGATAGTTATATTGAAAATGCAAAAAGTAGAAATTTTGAAGTTTTAATTTTAGATAGTCCTCTTTCGGTTCATTTGATCCAAAAGCTAGAATTTCATGATAAAGGAATTTCTTTCGTTAGAGTAGATTCAGATCATATTGATAAATTAATCAATAAAGAAAAAAAATTTGATTCGATTCTTTCCAAAGAAGAAAAATTAAATTTAAAAAGTATTATTAATACTTATTTAATAGAAAATTATAAATTTTCCATAAAATTAGAGAATTTGTCCGAAAAAGATTCTCCTTTTTTAATTATTTTTCCAGAATTTTTAAGAAGGATTAAAGAAATGAACGATGTAGGAAAAGATGTTTTAGAAGAAAAAAATCAACAAAAGTATTATCAATTAATAGTAAATACAAATCATATCTTAATGAAAAAAATATTGCGAGAAACATCTGAAGAAAAAAGAAAAGAAATTATTCAAGAAACTTTGAATTTGACACTTTTATTAAATAATTTACTTACCGGAAAAAATCTTACTACTTTTGTCTCAAAAAAAATAAATGATTTGGTAAAATAAAAATTATCTTTTTAAGATTTTTTATTAAATTTTCTTAATTTTATTCCTGTAAGTATTTTTTTTGTGTATAATGGAAAATCTGAATTTTGTATCCATCCATAATAATTAGGATCTTTTTCAAAAATATCGAAAACCTTTTCTCCTTTATATTTACCAAAATTAAATATTTCGTTTCCGTTTTCATCTATTTTTATGAATCCAGCGAGATCCGCTATATTCTTTTGATGAGAAAATTGGTTTAGACCTTTAACATCTTTTTTTAAATTTTTATATTTTTCTAATTGTGCAAGTAATATTTCATACGTAGCAAATGCATCTGATTTTGAGCTATGAGCTCTCATAAGATTTTTATTGCAATAATATTTATAAGCTGCAGAAAGTGTTCTAGGTTCCATTTTGTGGAAAATAACTTGAACATCTATAGTTTTATATTTTTTGATATCGAAAGAAATTCCTGAACGAAGCATTTCTTCTGCTAATATTGGTATATCAAATCTATTGGAATTGTATCCTGCTAAATCAGAATTTTCAATCATTTTAAAAATAGATGAAGAAAAATCTTTGAACTTAAGTTTTCCTATAACATCTTCATCCCTAATTCCATGAATCGCTGTTGATTGTGGAGGTATAGGAATTCCAGGATTTATCATCCAAGTTTTATTTTCCTGATTTCCATCAGGAAATATTTTCAATATAGATATTTCTATAATTCTATCTTTCCCAATATTTATTCCTGTTGCTTCTATGTCAAAAAAACAAATAGGACGATAAAGTTTTAATTTCATATTTCAAGATTAATTACCAATTTTTTCCTTGTGAAAGAAAATTGAAATTATTATATAACAAATGATAATGGATAATAAAGCCACCATTATATGTAAAGTTAATAAAAGAAATATACTAATCAACAAAAAAATATAAAGAATTTTATTTTTTTTCCAGGAAATACCTTTTAATTTGAATGAAATCATTGGTATTCTTGATACTAATAAATAACAAGAAAAAAATATAAGAATAAGCATTGTAATAGGATGAATAATAATATTTTTTATATAAGTAGGAACCAAAGAATAAGTTATTATAATAGATAAAGAAGAAAAAAATAAAGTATTGATTGTTGTTGTTAATCCTTTATAACTAGAATCAATATTAAATCGAGCTAAACGGTACGCAGAAAAAATAGAAATAGAAAAAGAAATCCATTCAATAAATGGGATTTTATTTTTCATAGCTTTAAATAAATTAAAAACTATTATTGATGGAACAACCCCAAAAGAAACCATATCAGAAAGAGAATCTAATTCTTTTCCGAATTTATTCTCATTTTTTATAAATCTAGAAAAAAATCCATCCAGAAAATCAAAAATTACTGAAAATAAAGTAGCAGTTGCAGAAATATCAAATTTTTTTAGTTGTAGAAAAATTATAGATATGCATCCAAAAAATAAATTTAATAAACTTAAAACATTCGGTACTGTTTTTTTAATTTTTGTCAAAATATTTAAAATTTGTTTAAGAATTTAAAAATAATAAATAATGATTAAATTATTTTATAATTATTCTGATTTTCAGGTTAAAGAAAAATCCTTCTTTATTAAAGAAATTTGTACTTTATTAAATAATGAGGGAATGTATATTGGGAATATTAATTACATTTTTTGTAATGATAATTATCTTTTAGATATGAATGAAAAATACTTAAAAAAAAGTTTTTATACGGATGTTATTTCATTTAATTATTCTGTTAATAAATGGATATCCGGAGATACATTCATTAGTATAGATCGTGTGTTGGATAATTCTAAAATATGGAATCAACCTTTTATTATTGAATTAAAACGTGTTATGATACATTCGATATTACATTTTTTGGGATATAATGATCAAAAAAAACTTGATAAAAAAATAATGAAAAAAAAGGAAGAGTTTTATTTAAATTTATTTCAATATTGAATTGAAAAATCATGTTTTTAAATATATATGATATTATAGTGGTTGGTGGTGGACATTCTGGGATGGAAGCTTCTTTAGCATCTTCCAATATGGGGTCTAGAACCTTACTTATTACTACTAATCTACAAACTATAGGTCAAATGTCATGTAATCCAGCAGTAGGAGGAATAGCTAAAGGTCAAATTGTAAGAGAAATAGATGCTTTGGGAGGTTATTCTGGATTTGTCTCTGATTATAGTACGATTCAATTTAGGATGCTTAATAAATCTAAAGGACCTGCAATGTGGAGCCCTAGGGCTCAATGTGATAGAAAATTATTTTCTTATTATTGGCGATTTTTATTAGAAAAAAATATTAGGTTAGATTTATATCAAGATACAGTTACATCTTTAATAATAGAAAAAAATAGAATAAAAGGTGTGAAAACTTTTCTTGGATTAGAAATTAAGGGGAAATCAGTTATATTGACAAATGGAACTTTTTTAAATGGAAAAATACATATTGGTGGAAAAAAAATCAATGGAGGAAGAATAGCGGAACAGGAAGTTCGCGGAATAACGGAACAATTAACTAAAAATTTTGGTATAAAATCTGGTAGAATGAAAACAGGGACATCTCCAAGAGTAGATGGTCGTTCTTTAAATTATAAAAAAATGAAACCTCAATATGGAGATGAACATCCAAGAAAATTTTCTTTTTTTCATAAAACAAAAAAATTGACAAAACAAAAAAAATGTTATATTACTTATACAAATCAAGAAGTACATAATTTAATACATAATAATTTAGATATATCTCCTATTTTTTCAGGATCTATTCAAGGAATAAGTCCTAGATACTGTCCTTCTATAGAAGAAAAAGTTTATAAATTCCCAGATAGAGAACAACATCCTATTTTTGTAGAACCTGAAGGTTGGAATACTGTAGAAGTTTATATAAATGGGTTTTCTACTTCCTTTTCAGAAAAAATACAATATCAATCATTGAAAAAAATTTCTGGATTTGAAAAAGTAAAAATATTAAGACCTGGATATGCGATCGAGTATGATTATTTTCCTCCAGATCAATTAAAACCAAATTTAGAAAGCAAGTTTATAGAAAATCTTTTTTTTGCTGGACAAATTAATGGAACCACTGGATATGAAGAAGCCGCTGCTCAAGGATTATTAGCGGGAATAAATGCTCATTTAAAAATTTTTGAAAAAGATCCTTTTATTCTTAAAAGAAATCAAGCTTATATTGGAGTGTTAATAGATGATTTAATTACGAAAGGGACAAAAGAGCCTTATAGAATGTTTACTTCAAGAGCCGAGTATAGAATGTTATTACGGCAAGATAATGCAGATATTAGACTCACTCCCATGGGATATAATATTGGATTAATTTCAGAAGAAAACATGAATATATTAAATAACAAAAAATTGAAAGTAAAAAAATGTATTTCTTTATTTAAGAACGAAAGTTTAAAACCAGAAGTTATAAATCCTGTTTTAGAAAAAAATAAATCTCCTATAATATATTCTAATAAAAAAATAAAATCTATTCTATCCCGATCTGAAATTGATATAAAAGATATTATATCGATACCATTTTTAGAAAAAGAAATTAAAAAAAATAATTTTAATCAAGAAATATTGGAACAAGTTTCTATTAATATAAAGTATAAAGGATATATAGATAAAGAAAAAGAAAATGCAAAAAAATTATTAAAATTAGAAAACTTAAAAATTCCAAATAATTTTGATTATAAAAAAATAAAATCTCTTTCTTTAGAAGCAAGAGAGAAATTGGATTATTATCGTCCAATATCGTTAGCACAAGCATCAAGAATTAGTGGAATATCTCCTTCTGATTTAAGTATTATACTCATTTATATGAGACGTTAAGATTAAGATGACGATATAACAAATAAATCTTCATCTTCTTTTTTCATATAAAATTTTTCTCTTGCTAATCTTTCTAGATATTTAGAATTTTTTTTCAATTTTTGAATTTTCTTTTTTTCTAAAATAATTTGCTTTTTTAAATAATCTCTATCTGATTTCATTTTTTGAATGTTTTTAATAAATTTATAATGTAATAAAAAAGAGTTAGAATCAAAAAAGGACATCCAGATAAAGAAAAAAAAAACGATCCAAAAATATTTTTTTCTGAAAATTTTATATTTTCTTTTCTCCACTTTTTAGCTTAGTTTTAAAAGTAACAAAAATATTAACAAATATGCTTAAAATAAGCCAATAAATACTGAAAAAAGATAGAAAAATAACACACCAAAAACCAGATATTATTGCTAATAAAAAAAGTAAAAATCCTATAAATTTGATTATCATTAATTTCTATTATATCTATGTTACTTATATACATACATTAAGTAAAAATATAAAATTTATTTTTAATTTCGCAAAAAATGTAATAATGATTTATAGAATTGAAAAAGATACACTTGGAGAAGTAAAAGTTCCAATAGATAAATATTGGGGAGCTCAAACGGAAAGATCTAGGAAAAATTTTAAAATAGGTTTAGAATCTTCTATGCCTATAGAGATTATTCATTCTTTTGCTATTTTAAAAAAAGCTGCGGCTCATGCAAATTTTGAATTTGGACTTTTATCTAAAAAAAAAAGAGATATCATTTCTTTAGTTTGTGATGAGATTATAACAGGAAAACTAAACAAACAGTTTCCTCTTGTTATATGGCAAACGGGGTCTGGAACTCATACTAATATGAATGTCAATGAAGTAATTTCCAATAGAGGACATGTTTTAATGGGGGGGGTTTTAGGAGAAAGGAAAAAAAATTTTTTCATACATCCAAACGATGATGTCAATATGTCTCAATCATCTAATGACACTTTTCCTACAGCGATGCATATAGCTTCCTATAAAAAATTGATAGAATATACTATTCCTTCTATTAAAAAATTAAGAGGAGTTTTAGAAGAAAAATCTCGTTCATTTAAAAATGTAATTAAAATAGGTAGAACACATTTAATGGATGCTATTCCTATTACTTTAGGACAAGAATTTTCTGGTTATGTTTCTCAAATAGATCATGGATTAAAATCCATTGAAAAGACTTTATATAATCTTTCTGAATTAGCTATAGGAGGAACTGCAGTTGGAACAGGATTAAATGCACCCAAAGGATATGATAAAAAAGTAACCAAATATATATGCGAATATACAGGTTATCCTTTTAAAATTGCAAAAAATAAATTTGAATCCCTAGCATCACATGATGCTATAGTTGAGGCTCATGGAGCGTTAAAACAAATATCCGTTTCTTTAATTAAAATATCAAATGACATTCGTTTTTTATCTTCTGGTCCCCGTTCAGGAATTGGAGAAATTCATATTCCTGAAAATGAACCAGGATCTTCTATTATGCCTGGAAAAGTAAATCCAACTCAATGTGAAGCCCTTCTTATGGTTTGTACACAGATCATAGGAAATGATGTAACCATTTCTATAGCGGGTTCTTCTGGAAATTATGAGCTAAATGTTTCTAAACCATTAATAATTTATAATTTTTTACAATCTTCACAACTTCTTGCAGATGCATGCACATCTTTTTCTTATTTTTGTGTGAAAGGGATTAAACCAAATTATAAAAGGATCCAAGAATTTTTAGACAAATCTCTAATGCTTGTAACAGCACTTAATACTCATATCGGATATGAAAAATCCGCAGAAATAGCAAAATTTGCTTATCAAAATGACAGTACTTTAAAAGAAGAAGCTATTCGATTAGGATATTTAACTGGAGATCAGTTTGAAAGACTAGTTAATCCATCAAAAATGGTATAAATTAATTTAGTTCCGACGAAAAAATAGATTTTCTACATTCATGTGAATAATATCTGCTATTTTTTCTTCTGAAAAAGAATAAATTTGAGATAATTTTTTTAAAATTATTCTTAAATTCTTTGGTTCATTTCTTTTTCCTCTAAAAGGATGTGGAGAAAGATAAGGAGAGTCTGTTTCTAACACTAAATGTTTTAAACATATCTTATGTAAAAATTGACTAACATGATTTTTTTTAAAAGTAATCATTCCACCAATTCCTAATTTGATTTCCAAATCAATAATTTTTTTTGCTTGCTCTAAAGTTCCTGAAAAACAATGGAATACTCCATTAAGAGAAGAATCTTTTTCATTTGATAAGATTTTAAAAATATAATTAAAAGCATTTCTACAGTGTATGACTATAGGAAGTCTTTTTTTTTTTGCCCATTTTATTTGAGTTTTGAAAACATATTCTTGTTCTGAAATAAGTTCATTTTTTAAGTAGAGATCCATTCCAATTTCTCCTACAGAAATAGGAGAATATTTCCAAAGATATTTTTTAATAATATTTAATTTTTTTTCTAAATTATTTATAGAAATTTTATTAGGATGTAATCCTATCATAGGATAGCATATATTAGGATATTTTTTCTCTAACTTTAAAATGTTAGGAATATCAGAAGTATCTGTGGAAGGTAGTAAAAATCTGTTTACTTTTTGATTTAAAGCATTTTCTATTACAATATCAACATCCTTATTAAATTCTTTCATATATAAATGGGCATGTGTGTCAGTAATTTTCATGTAATTATTAATTTTAAAAAGTTTTTACTTATGAAAGCTTATTTATTTCCTGGACAAGGATCACAATTTTTAGGAATGGGAAAAAATCTATATAAAAATTCTCATTTTGCGAAACAATTATTTCAATTAGCTGATGATGTTTTAAAATTTAGAATCACATCTATTATGTTTGATGGAACTATGAATATTTTAAAAAAAACAAAATATACACAACTTTCTATTTATATTTATTCAGTTATAAAAGCAAAAATATTAAATAATTTTGAACCTGATATGGTGGCTGGAAACTCTCTTGGAGAATTTTCTGCTTTAGCTGCAATAAATGTTTTTTCTTTTGAAGATGGATTAATATTAGTTAATCAAAGAGCTTCAGTTATGCAAGAAATTTGTGAATCTACCAATGGAGGAATGGCTGCAGTATTAGGTTTAGAGGATTCTATTATAGAAGATATTTGTAATAAAGATAGAGGAATTATTGTTCCTTCTAATTATAATGGACCTAAACAATTAGTTATTTCAGGAGAAAAGGAAGCCTTGAAAAGAGTTTGTTTTTCTTTAGAAAAAAAGGGGGCTAAAAAAATATTTATTCTTCCTGTTCATGGAGCATTTCATTCTCCAATTATGGATCCAGCAGTAAAAAAATTCGAAAATTTTATAAATAAAATTCCTTTTAAAGATTCTAAATGTCCAATTTATCAAAATGTAACTGCTAAACCAGTAATGAAATCTAATGATATAAAAAAAAATCTTGTAAAACAATTGACTTCACCTGTAAGGTGGAAACAATCTATAGAAAATATGATTTATAATGGAGCTACTTCATTTATAGAAATAGGTCCCAGAAATATTTTAAAAGGTTTAGTAAAAAAAATTATAGAAAATTTTTCAAAAAAAATATAAAAATATGCAATCATGTATCAACATGATAATTTCTTTTATAGTCATGGAAAACTGTTATTAACGGGAGAATATTTTATTTTAAATGGAGCTTGTGGATTAGCTTTACCGACAATAAAAGGACAGTCATTAACTATATTAAAAAAAAATAACAACAATTTATCATCTTCTTCTTTTTTACATTGGAAAAGTTATGATGAATTAAATACTCCATGGTTTGAAGCGAGTTTTAAACTTCCATCTTTAGAAATTTTTTATGAAACAGAAAAAAAAATAGCTCAAAAATTGAGATATTTATTATTAAAGTCTAGAAAAATCCAAAAGAATTTTCTTTCTAAAGAATTAGGAATTTTTGTAAAAACAAAATTAGATTTTCCTATTAACTGGGGATTGGGGAGTAGTTCCACATTAATTCATAACATATCAAAATGGGCTAAAATCAATCCTTATATGTTATTAGGAGATAATTTTCCAGGAAGTGGTTATGACATTGCTTGTGTTTTAAATATGAAGCCTATAATTTATAAATTGAATGATAAAAAAAATCCATCTGTTATTCCTATTAATTTTAATCCTCCATTTAAGAATAAACTTTTTTTTCTTCATCTCAATAAGAAAAAAAATACTTGTGATGGAATAAAATTTTTTCTTTCTAAAAAAAAAGTATCTAATCATAGTATTGAATCTATATCTTCTATTACTAATAAAATTCCTTATTCTAAAACATTAAAAGAGTTTGAAGAATTGCTATTTAAACATGAATTAATTGTGTCTAAAGAATTAAATATACCTACAATTAAAGAACTGTATTTTCCAGATTATTTAGGATTAATTAAAAGTTTAGGAGCTTGGGGTGGGGATTTTGTCTTGATAAGTTATAGAAAAGGAATGAGGAATTATTTTTATAATAAAGGATTTCATACATTAATTTCATTTGATAAAATGATTTATTAAATTGATTTTAATAATATTTTTTATATAAAACAGTTTAACAAATAATAAAAAAAAATGAATACTATAAGTACGGGCGAAGGGATTCGAACCCTTATACCTAATCGGCATCAGATCCTAAGTCTGACGTGTCTACCGTTTCCACCACGCCCGCCATACTAGTTACTATAGTAAATTAGTAATAATTTATCTTTATATTATTATATAAATGAAATAAAAATATTAAAAATAGAAAATTTATTTATTGAAAATAAGAGGATAGAATTTTATGGTTATTATTAATAATTTGATATTCTGTATATCCAAATGAATCTTTCGGAATTATTTTAATCCACTTTCTATATTTTAGAAACCATTTTTGTTGAATGGAAGGAAATCCTTTTTTTAAGTAAGCGGAGACAAAAGAATTTATATATAATTGTATTCCATGATTTTTTTTATTTTTTATAATAGATTCTATGATAAATTCTAATCTATGAACATAATTTATAGGAGTATATTTATACTTTACATGATTATTATCATTCATGATATTTAGTTCAGGTCTTACTCGATGACGCGTAAATTGAACCAATCCAAATTTATTTGGGGGTAAAATTTCATGTTTTGCTCTATCGTTTTTCATTTTTTCTTTTAAATGTTCATATAACTGTTTTTTCTGAATAGGATCAGACATGTCTATAAAATCTACTACAATAATCCCCCCCATATCTCTTAATCTAAGTTGTCTTACTATTTCTGTAGCTGCTAGTAAATTAATTTTCAGAACATTATTAACTCTATCCGATTCTGTACAATTTTTTTTCATATGGTTGTTAACTCCACTATTAACATCTATAACATGCAAAGCTTCAGTATGTTCTATAATCAAATAAGCTCCATTTTCGAGAGGTACATTTTTTCCTAAAAAAATTTTTATTTGTTTTTCTATTCCATATTTTTCAAATATTGGAATATCATCCTTATAATATTTAATAATATTGATTTTTTCTGGAGCGATTAAAGATAAATATGAACGAATTTCTTGAAAAAGAAGATTATTATTGCAATATATTGATTTTAAATCATCATTGAAAGTATCTCTTAATAAAGAAAAAGTTTTTCTAATTTCACTTAGAACCCTAACTGGAGGTAATTTTATTAAATTTTTTAATATTTTTTTCCATTTTTTAATTAAAAAAATTAGTTCTTCATTTAAAACATTTTCTATCCTATTATAGGAAGCTGTACGAATAATTACACCAAAATTATTTGGTTTTATCTTTTTCATATAAGAAATTAATCTAAATTTTTCTAATGGATTTAAATTCTTTATTTTTTTAGAAATAAAAATTTCTTCTGAAAAAGGAATAAGTACTAAATATCTTCCTGGTATACAAATTTTGGAAGTTAATTTTAAACCTTTATTAGATATTGGTTCTTTTGAAATTTGAACTAAAATTTTTTGTCCAGGGCTTAATATATCACTTATAGAATTACTGTTCTCTTTTTTTTCAATTTTTTTAAATAAAAAATTCTGATCCATTATAGAAATGAATTCTAACATTTTACTTCCTTGAATTCCAAGATCATTGTAATGTAAAAAACCTCCTTTTGAGTGTCCTATATCAACAATAGCAGCATTTAATGCATACAAAATTTTTTTCACTACTCCTAGATAAATATCTCCCACAGAGAATTTTTTATTAGAAATGTCTCGATGAAATTCTAGCAATTTTCCTTCTTCTAAAAGAGCTATTTTTATTTCTTGTTCTTCTGCACTTATAATTAATTTTTTATTCATAACATACACAAAAACAAGTAAAAACGTTTAAATTTTGTAAAAATTAATAAGCCAATTTTATTTTTTCTTATGCCTATTTTTTCTGCTTCTTTTCTTTCTTTTGTGAGTTGCTATTTTACGTCTTTTTCTTTTCTTTCCGTTAGGCATAACTTTCAATTGTTATTAACTTATTATTATTCATAAATATATAATTGATTTATTTTTGTTATATTACCAAATAAATAATTCTATAATATAGATCCTTAAATTTATTGAATATAAATGTTTATTATATTATATATTATTTTTTTATAGGAACATTTTTTTTTATTAAATTGGTAAAAGATTTTGCAGGTTTAAATGCTGGAATATTATGTTCGGGAATTACAATAGATTCATCTTTAGATATATGTCTTCCAAGTTTCCTTGCTCTGTATTTAACAATAAATGAACCAAATCCTCTTAAATAAACATTTTCTCCAGACGTGAGACTTTGTTTTATTTTTTTCATAAATGTTTCTATAACCCTTTGTGTATCAGTTCTTTCAGATCCAGTTTCTGATATGATTTCTGTTATTATATCTGCTTTTGTCATGTTAAATCCATTAATATCGAATAACAAAATTCGGTTTCCTAAATATACCTATTTTTTATAAAATTGCTATAAAATTAAATGTATATGAATTTTTCCAGAAAAATAATAAATTGGTACAGAAAAAACCATAGGAAACTTCCTTGGAGAAGGACTAAAAATCCGTATCATATATTAGTTTCAGAATTTATGTTACAACAAACAAAAGTTTCAAATACAATAAAATACTATTTAAACTTTATACAAAAATTTCCAACTTTGGAAAAGTTATCTCAAGCAGAGGAAAAAAATGTATTAAAAGAATGGGAAGGACTAGGTTACTATTCTAGAGCAAGGTATTTACATTCTTTTTCTAAAAAATTAGAAGGTAATGATAATTTATTTCCAAAAACATATAAAGAATTAATAAAACATAAAGGGATAGGTCCATATACGGGGGCTGCTATTGCATCTATATGTTTTAATGAAGTTATTCCTGCTATTGATGGAAATGCTTATAGAGTATTTTCTAGATATTTGGGAATTAAATATGATATAACTTCTTTTATAACAAAAAATTTATTTAAGACTATTGTTTTAAAAATGATAGATTGGAAAACTCCTGGTATTTTTAATCAAGCAATTATGGATATCGGGGCAATTTTTTGCACTCCAAAAAATGCAAAATGTTTATTATGTCCAATTAAAAATTCTTGTTTTTCTATTAAAAATAATTCTGTATATAAATTTCCTGTAAAAAGAATAGAAAAATATACAATAAAGCATAGATTTTTTTATTATGTTTTTATTCATGATCAAAATAATAATTTTTGTATTGTAAAAAGATCTAAAGATATATGGAAAGGACTTTATGAGTTTCCTTTAATTGAGTCAAGAAAAAATCTTACTATTGATGAAATTAACAATAAACTTCGAAAGTTATTTAGATTAGTTGTTTCTAATATTGTATTAACTTATAAAATGAAACATAAAATTACTCGTCAGATTTTGTATATCAAGTTTTTGAATTGTAAATGTTTACAATTCAAAAACTTGATATCACCTAGTGACATTTTTTTCATTTCACATAATGAAATAAAAAAATATCCTTTTCCTAAACCTATTATTTTATTTCTAAAACATGAAAAAATAATTTAGTAATAAACCACAAAAAATTATATATGTAAATAAAAATATTATAATATTATGGATTATCTAATTCTTTATTAAAATTATTATCAAAATTTAACCTCTTGGAAAAAGAATCTTCGACGAATTTTTTTTTAGAAAACACTTTATACTTTATTTTTTATTTATTATTAATAATAATATTATTATTATTTTCTGCATTGATATCTGGATCCGAAACCGCTTTCTTTTGTCTTGAAAAAAAAACTCTTGATAAAGAAAGAAAAAAAAATCTTCGACAAGGAAATATTATATTAGAAATTCTTAGAGAGAAAAAAAAACTTTTAGCAACAATATTAATATCCAATAATTTTTCCAATATTGGAATAGTAATACTGAGCTCTTACTTAATAAGTAAATTTTTAGAAAATAAATGTTTAGTATTTTACAATAAATTTTATATACCTATCAATTTTCTTTTAGAAGTTTGTTTTCTCACTTTTATTTTATTATTATTCGGGGAAATAATTCCAAAAATATATGCTAGCAAAAATAATTTTCGTTTTGCTTTTTTTATGTCAACAACATTGATTTTTCTTAGTAAAATTTTGAATCCTATTAGTAGAATAATAATTATTATTTCAAAATTCATAGAAAAAAAATTAATAAAAAAAAAGAATTCAATTTCTGTAGATCAACTATCAAAAGCGTTAAAAATTGCATCTCCAAATCAAAAAAATGTTAAAGAGTGTCAATTCCTACAAAGAATTATTGATTTTGGAAATACAGAAACGCATCAAATTATGACTCCTAGAATAGATATGTTTTCTTTAAATAAAAATATTATTTTTTCTGATGTATTAGAATTAGTTCGTTATCAAGGGTATTCTCGAATACCTATTTATAAAGATAGTATCGATGATATAGAAGGTGTTCTTTTTGCTAAAGATCTTCTTCCATTTATTTCTAGTAAAAATTTTGAATGGACTAATCTTATTCATCCTCCTTTTTTTGTTCCAGAAAAAAAAAAGATAGACGATCTTTTAAACGATTTTAAAAAAAGGAAAATTCATTTAGCTATTGTAGTGGATGAGTATGGAGGAACTTGTGGATTAGTTACTCTTGAAGACGTAATTGAAGAAATAGTTGGAGATATTATTGATGAATTCGATGAAGAAGATATGTCTTATTCAAAATTAAATCAAAATAATTACTTATTTGATGGA
Source organism: Blattabacterium cuenoti (assembly GCF_014251995.1). GTDB lineage: Bacteria > Bacteroidota > Bacteroidia > Flavobacteriales > Blattabacteriaceae > Blattabacterium > Blattabacterium cuenoti_AE. Next base: position 105,457 of record NZ_CP059205.1, on the reverse strand, counting down.
AAAACTTCTTTAATTAATTTTTATCGTATTATGGAAATAAAAGAAGAATTTATTTTTGAAAAAAAAAAAGGAAATGCAGACACTTTAGGTGGATTTATTATGGAAATAAATAAAGAGTTTCCTAAAAAAAAACAGAGAATAAATTTTTCAAATTATTCTTTTATTATAAGAAGTATTGATAATAAAAGAATAAAAGCTGTAGAAGTAATAAGAAAAAAAAATTACAATTAATTAAATTTATTAATTAATCTTTATAATTTAATTATATATTTTGTTATATTATGAGAAAGTTTTTTATAAAAAAAAATATCATTTTCTTTTCTTTCATTTTATTATTCACAATATCAATTTCTATATATTTTTTTTTAAAAAAATCCTTTTCTTCTAAGGAGGAAAAAAAAGCTATGAAAGAATTGGATTATGCTCAACAATATCTTTATAACGGTCATATAGATAAAGCTTTAAATTTAAAAAAAAATAAAATTGATTATTTAGGATTCTCGGGAATATCCTATAAATATCCTTTTACAAAAGCAGGAAATATTTCAAAATTTTATGCAGGAATTTGTTATTATAAATTAGGTTATTACAAAAAATCAATTGAAATAATGAAAGAATTTTCCGCAAAAGATGAAATTTTACCTTCTATAAAATTTGGAATAATAGGAGATGCTTACACTCAAATAAAAAATAAAAACGAAGCATTAAAAAATTATATTATTGCAGCAAGTATTAGAGATAATGAAATAACAACCCCTCTTTATTATTATAAAGCTGCATTATTAAATTTTTCTATGAAAAAATATAAAAATTCGAAATTTTTTTTCGAAAAAATTGAAAAAAAATATCCATTTTTTATGTATAGAAAAAATGTGGAAAAATATCTAACGTTTATTAACAATAAATTATAAAATCATTTTTTATGAAAACGGATCCTGTTTATTCATTGGATAAAAAAAAAATAAGAAATGCAAATTTAAAATTTGCAATTATTGTTTCTTTATGGAATGAAGAAATTACTAATAGATTATACCAAGGTGCTTATAATACTTTAATTCAATCAGAAATTTTTAGAGAAAACATTCAAACCTGGAAAGTTCCTGGAAGTTATGAATTAATTTATTCTGCTAAGAAAATAGCACATTACTATAATTTTGATTCAATTATTACAATTGGATCTATAATAGAAGGAGAAACTTCTCATTATAAATATATAAGTCAATCTATTTCACAAGGAATTAAAGATATCAATATAAAATATGATGTTCCTGTTATATTTTGTGTTCTTACTGATAAAAATAAACAACAATCTATTGATAGATCAGGTGGAAAAAAGGGTAATAAAGGAGTAGAATGTGCTAAAACAGCCATATATATGTCTTTGTTTAGAAGGTCCATAAAATGAAAAAAGATGTTATTAATTTCTTACCTATTAAGGTGATTAATCAAATAGCCGCAGGAGAAGTCATACAACGTCCTTCTTCTATTTTAAAAGAACTTTTAGAAAATTCAATAGATGCAAATGCAAGAGTTATTGACGTTTTTATAAAAGATTCAGGAAAGACATTAATTCAATTAATAGATGATGGAGATGGAATGAGTAAAAATGATGCAAGAATGAGTATTGAAAGATATACTACTTCAAAAATTAAAAAACATGATGATATTTTCAAAATTAGTACAAAAGGATTCAGAGGAGAAGCTTTAGCTTCTATAGCTCTCATTTCTCAATTAGAAATACAGACTAAAAATGAAAAAGATTCAGTAGGAATTCATCTTTTCATAGAGGAAGGAAAAATAAAAAATGAAATTCCTATAAATATGCTTAAGGGAACAAGAATCTCTGTAAAAAATATTTTTTATAAACTTCCTGTTAGGAGAAGGTTTTTAAAATCTTCACGGATAGAATTTCAAAATATAGTTTATGAATTTTATAAAATAATTTTAGCACATAGAAATATTTTATATCGTTTTTATCATAATAATAAAATTATTTTTTCTTTTCAAGAAGTTTCTTTAATAGAAAGAATTAAAGAAATTTTTAATAATAAAAAAAAGGTATTAAAACCTATTTTAATAAATAAAAATGAAATTTTTATTGAAGGATTTGTTAGTGTTCCTGATTCTTCCATCAAAAAAGGAAATCATTTAATACTAGTTAATCAACGTTGTGTTAAATATTTATTTTTACATAGAAAAATTATTCATTCTTATAATGGGTTTTTGAAAAATTTTGAAACAATTTCTTACTTCATTTTTATTTATGTTCCTCCAAGTCTTGTGAATTGTAATATTCACCCTTCAAAAAAAGAGGTTAAATTAAAAGGTGAAGAGATAGTTGGTTCGATAATTCAACAAGAAATTAAAAATGTTTTATTTCGTCAATATAATGTAAAAAAAAAAGAATTAAAAAATTATAATATTTTTTTAGATCCTAATTTAGAAAATTCATTTTTGAATAATTCTTGTTTTAAAAATCCTTCTTATAAAAAAGAAAAACAGTCAATAAATTGGTTTGAATTAAATGATTATTCTTTAAATGAAGGTTTAAATAAAAATTCTGATTTGATAATAAAATTATCAAATTATGTTTCCAACAAGGAAAAAATAAAAGTTTTTCAAATAAATAAAAAATATATAATATTTAAATTTGATAATGAATCTACTATTCTAGTAGATCAATATAGAGCTCATAAGAATATATTAGTTGAATTTTTTTCAGGAAGAAAAAAATTAATGAGTCAACTATTTTTTTTCCCTATAAAAATAAAACTTTTTGGAAAAGAATTTCTTTCTTTAAAGAATATAAAAAATGATTTAATAGATTTGGGGTTCCATTTGTATTTTTTCAATGAATCAGTTTATTTATATTCCATTCCTGAAATGATACATCAAAATACATTAATTGAAATTTTTAAAAATATTTTAAAATATAATTTTATTAAAGGAGAAAAAAATAATAAAATAATACTTATTAAATTAATATCGGAATCTGCATCTATAAAATATGGAACGAGATTACTTTCTAATGAAATGGTGTGTCTAATTAAAAATTTATTTTCTTGTAATAATCCAAGTTATACGGATTCGGGTGATCCTATAATTTTTTTCTTAAAAACAAATTTTTCAAAAAGTGAATTTTCATACAAATCTTAACTCGGATGCTGTAAAACATTTAATCAGTATTAATATACTTGTGTATACGGCTATTTTCGTTTTTTCACAATATAAAATAGAAAATATGTTTTCTTTATATCATCCTATAGATGACCGTTTTGAATTGTATCAAATTTTAACACATATGTTTATTCATTCTAAAAGTTTTTTCTTACATATAATTTTTAATATGTTAGCATTGTTAATGTTTGGAGGACAAATAGAGACTTTATTGGGAATTAAAAGATTTTTAATAATATATTTTTTATCAGGTTTTTTTGCTGCATTATTTCAAATCATTTTCAATACTAGTATTATATATTATTATTTACAAACCTTGAATTTTTCGGAAATTAGAAAAACATTGGATTATTTAATAATGGATGAAGAACAAAAAATGAATCTTTATAATTACATATATTCTCCTATGATAGGTTCTTCTGGAGCTATAAGTGGAATAGTAGGAGCTTTTGCTAAATTTTTTCCAGAACATAGAATTTTTATTCTCCCTTTTCCTTTTCCAATTGCTGTTAGAAAAGCTATTATAATTTTTATTTTTGGAAGTTTAATATCATCTATTTTCGATTTAGCACCCGGGGTAGCTCATTTTGCCCATATTGGAGGAATTATTTCTGGTTATCTTATAGGAAGTGTTATAAAAAAAACTTTTTAGAATTTCATTCTATTGTTTTCATAATTCGATTCCAACGAAATTTCCAACTAAATAAATTCCAAGGATGCTTTCTATCCCAATCGATACTTGTCCATATAAATATTGGTTTTCCTACTATATGGTCTTCTGGAACTAACCCCCAATAACGAGAGTCATATGAATTATGTCTATTATCTCCCATCATGAAGTAGTAATTTTTTTTTATTCTATATCCCTTTGAGGATAATAAAACTTTTTCTCCTTTTTCGTAAAAAATAATTTCTTTATAAAGATGAATATTTTTTTTGTTAGGTTTGAGAAATTCTCCTTTTTTTGGTACATATAATGGTCCAAAAAAGTCTCTATTCCAAGAATAACTGTTAGGGAATATAAATTTTTCTTTAAAATTCGATGGAAAGATATCCTTTTTTATAAAAACTATATTACCAAAAATATTTTTTATTTGAATCGCTTCTTTTTCGGTTAACATTATTTTGTAATAATATCCGTTATTAATTTCTCCAATAAACTCAAGATCTTTAATATCCATTTTATTTTTAATATATTCTATATTTAAAGGGATATTTTCAGTTTTAATAAAGTAAGCTTGTTGTTTTTTTGAAAAAAATTTTTCTTTTTTATTATTAACAAATAAAATTCCATTTTTAATAAATATTAAATCACCTGGAAGTCCTACACAACGTTTAACATAATGATCTTTTTTATCTATAATTTCATGATTAGGATCTTTAGGAAAATTGAAAACAACTATATCATTTCTTTTTATAGATTGAAAAGGAGGAAAACGAAAATAAGGCCATTTAAAAATAGGAATATAAAATTTTATTTTTCCGATAGTCTTATTGTGTATAAAAGGAATTGAAATAGGTGACATAGGCATTCTCAAACCATAATGAATTTTACTAACCAGTATAAAATCTCCTACTAATAATGTTTTCTCCATAGAAGAAGTAGGAATCACAAAAGGTTGTATTATATAAGTATGTATAATAAAAGCTAAAATAGTTGCTAATAAAATTCCTCTATTATCTTCTTTTTCTTTTTTTGTTTTAAATTTTGAAAAATAAACTTTTTCAAAAAAACTAATGTAATAAATATATGTTCCTAAAGATAGGAAAAGAAATAAAATATCTTTTTTCTTGTTCTTTCCAAAAGAATGAATTAAATCCATCCAAAAAATAAAAAGTAAAATAATACTTGTTAATGGATTTACTAAAAAAAGTATATACCATTTAGATAGATTATTTTTTTTTAAAAGAATATAAAAATTATATATAGGGATAATGATTTCCCACAATTTCATTCCAGCTTTTTGATAAAGCCTCCATGTTCCTAGAACATGAAAAATATACTCAAAAAGTAAAAAAATACCACTTAAAACAAAGTATTTATGCACGAAATTAATTATTATAGTACTCCTTTACTTATAAGAAAATCTTTCATAGAAAAAATTCCTTTTTTATTTTTAATCCATTCTGCAGCAATTACGGCTCCAACAGAAAATCCTTCTCTATTATGAGCTTTGTGCTTTATTTCTATATTTTCTATTTTAGATTCATATTTAACAATATGTGTTCCTGATACATCTCCAAATCTTTTAGAAACAATTAAAATTTGATCTTTTGTTTTTTTATTGTTATCTAGAATCCATGTTTTTTTTATTTTATTTTTTATGATATCCTCTGCCAATGAAATAGAGGTTCCACTAGGTTTATCTATTTTTTTTATATGGTGAATTTCCTCAATTCTTATTTCATAATCCTTAGAATAAGGAAATAAAAGTCCTGACAATTTTTTATTGATTTCAAAGAAAATATTCATTCCAATACTAAAATTGGAAGAATATAAAAAAGATCCATTTTTTTTTCTACAAATTTTTTTAATTAGTTCTATTTTTTCTAACCAACCAGTAGTTCCGCATACTGTTGGTATATTATTTTCTATACAAATTTTTACATTATTGAATGCTGAATCAGGTTGACTAAACTCAATTGCTACATCTGAATCTTTTAATAAAGATGGAGAAGGAGTTTCATCATAACATAATGAAATTTTATGATTTCTTTTTTTTGCTATTTTTTCTATGGATTTCCCCATTTTTCCATATCCTATTATTGCTATATTCATATGAATTTTTTTGAAAATCTTTTCAAAGATAGATTATATTTTTTTTAAAAATTATAAATAAATTATCTATATTAGAACATATAACTCAATATTTATAAATTGAGATAAAAAAATTTTGATTTATAAATAATTTTGAATAATCATACTATTTTTTCATTATTATTTATTCCATAAATTTTTATTTTACCCACGTGGTGAAAATGGTAGACACGCCACTTTGAGGGAGTGGTATCCAAATTAAGGATGTGCTGGTTCAAATCCAGTCGTGGGTACAATTATTTAATAATCAATGTTATTCCTATATTAGGAAACGGAATAAATCAGGATTTTGATTTAAATATTGAAAATGTACCTTGTGCTTTTTCATTTTTCCTAATAATGAAGAAAATTCATTTTTATCTGCCAATTCTATACCTATAACAGCAGGACCTTCTTCTTTAGAAGTTTTTTTGGAATATTCAAAGTAAGCAATATCATCTTTTGGCCCTAAAATATTATTAACAAATTCTTTTAAAGCTCCGGCCCTTTGTGGAAATTTAACAATAAAATAATGTTTTTTATTTTCGTATAAAAGAGATCTTTCTCGTATTTCTTCTGTTCTAGTAATATCATTATTTCCTCCACTTAAAATACAAACAATATTTTTTCTTTCTATTTGTTCAGAATAAAAATCTAAAGCAGCTATTGAAAGAGCTCCAGCAGGTTCTGCAACTATAGCTTCTAAATTATATAAATCTAAAATGGTTGTACAAACTTTTCCTTCTGGAACCGTTTTTACATCGTACAATACTTTATTACAAATTTCAAAATTTAACTTTCCTACTTTTTTTACTGAAGCTCCATCAATAAATCTATCTATCTTTTTTAATTCTACAATTTTTCCTTCTTTCAAAGAATAACTCATAGATGGAGCTCCTTTAGGTTCTACTCCTATAATTTTAGTTTTTGGACTAAATTCTTTAAAATGACTTCCAACTCCAGAAGCCAATCCACCTCCTCCAATGGGAATAAAAACATAATCTATTTTCGAAATAGATTGTTGCAAGATTTCTAATCCAACAGTAGCTTGTCCTTCAATAATTTTATTATCATCAAAAGGATGGATAAAAATTTTTGAATTTTTTTTACAATCCTTCATAGCTTCAAAGCTAACTGAATCAAACGTATCTCCATTTAAAATAATTTCAACATATTTTTTACCAAACATTTTTACTCTTTCTACTTTTTGTTTTGGAGTAGTAGTGGGCATATAAATTTTTCCTGGAATTTTTAATATATGACAAGAGTGAGCAACACCTTGTGCATGATTACCAGCACTAGCACATACAATCCCTTTTTTTAATTCTGTTTTAGATAAACTTTTTATTTTATTGTAAGCTCCTCTAATTTTATATGAACGTATGATTTGTAAATCTTCTCTTTTTAAGAAAACATTCGCTTTATATTTTTCCGAAAGGAGAAAATTTTTTTGTAGTGGAGTTTCATAAATAATATTTTTTAGGATTTTTTTTGCTTTTACTACTTCTTTATAAGAAGGAAAATAACCTTTAAATTGATTTTTCAATATTTTAGAAATACTTTAATTAAGTGTGAAAAAAACTTTACACAAATGATGATTAACTAATTATAATAATTTTTATTTTTTATTAAAACTTAAGAATTATTTTTATTTCGTTTTTTTTCTGGTCTAAGATTTCTAATAATAGATCCAACTTTCCATAATTCACTTTTTCCAAGATTTTTCAATTCATTTTTTAATTTTACTCTATAATTAATATCGCTATTAGATTTTATAACTCTTTTTGCTTCGTTTCCAGAAGAAACCTCATTGTACAATTCTCTAAATATTGGTAATGTAGCATCTCTAAATTTACTCCACCAGTCTAAAGCACCTCTTTGTGCTGTTGTGGAACAATTTTCATACATCCAATCCATTCCATTTTCTGCTACTAACGGCATCAGACTTTGAGTTAGTTCTTCTACAGTTTCATTAAAAGATTCTGAAGGGGAATGTCCTTTTTCTCTTAATATTTGATATTGAGCAGAAAAAATTCCTTGTATAGCTCCCATTAAAGTTCCTCTTTCTCCTACTAAATCCGAATAAACTTCATTTTTAAAATTAGTTTTAAATAAATATCCAGATCCAATTCCTATTCCAATAGACAAAGCTTTTTCTAAACTTTTTCCACTATAATCTTGATAAATTGCATAACTTGAATTAATTCCTTTTCCTTGTAAAAATAATCTTCTTAAACTAGTTCCCGATCCTTTAGGAGCTACCAGAAAAATATCTATATTTTTAGAAGGACATATTTTTGTTTGATCTAAAAAAGTTAATCCAAATCCATGAGAGAAATATAAAGATTTTCCTTTAGTGAGATATTTAGAAAGAGTAGGCCAAAAATCAATTTGTCCAGCATCTGATAATAGATACATAATAATGGTCCCCTTTTTGGAAGCATCTTCTAATGAAAAAAGATTTTTTCCTTCAATCCAACCATCTTCCTTTGCTTTATTCCATGAATGAGAATCCTTTCTTTGTCCGATAATAACTTTAAATCCATTATCTCTTAAATTGAGAGATTGACCAGGACCCTGAACTCCGTATCCTAATACGGAAATAGTTTCTTTCTTTAATATTTCCTTAGCTTTTGATAATGGAAATTCTTCTCTTGTTACAATAGTTTCTTCTACAGATCCAAATTTAATTTTCATGATTTTTTAATTAATTTAATTTTAAGATGTTGCTAGTGGTAAATCTACTTTTTTCCATGAATTTTTCCTGGAATTTTTGTCTTCTATTTTAGAATAGTAAACATGAATAATTCCAATTAATTTTTCAATTAATTTTTTTATTTTTATTAACTGTTCTTCTCGACATTCTAAATCTAGAATATATTGAAATTGAATATTTTCAATATTTTTACTTTCATTTCTAGAAACATTTATATGATTAATTTTTAAATTTATTCTATTTAATATAATAAGTATTCTGCTTAATAACCTTGTTTCTTTTTCTCCTAGAATTATTATTCTGAATTGATATTGATGCCTCATATAATAAATATTTTTAATTATTTTAAACGAATTTCATCTACAGATGACCCTGATGGAATCATAGGAAAAACATTATCCTCTCTCTCTATCAAAACTTCCAATAAAAAAGCTTTTTCACTATCTAGTGCTATTTTTACTGAATTCTCTAATTCTTCTCTTTTTATTACTTTTTTTGCTTTTATATTATAAGCATTTGCTATCCTTATAAAATCTGGATTAATTAATTCTGTACATGAGTAACGTTTATCAAAAAAAAGTTGTTGCCATTGACGTACCATTCCTAAAAAATTATTATTCAGTAATATGATTTTTATAGGAATATTATTTTGTAAAATTGTTCCCATTTCTTGTATTGTCATTTGAATTCCTCCATCTCCAACAACACAGATAACTTGTCTATTTTTTGATCCTAATTTAGCTCCTATTGAAGCTGGTAAAGCGAACCCCATAGTTCCTAATCCCCCAGAAGTTATTTGGCTTTTTTTATAAGTGAAATTAAAATATCTAGAAGCAATCATTTGATGTTGTCCTACATCAGTTACAAGAACTGCATTTTTTTGTTTATATTTATTGATCCACTTAATTACTTCTCCCATAGTCATTCCTTTTTTTTTCGGATTTAGATCACGTTGTATAATTATCGTTTTTTCTTTTTCTTTAAGATGAAAGAACTTTTTTTCCCATTCTTTGTGAGTAGATTTATTAACATAGTTCTTTAATTTTATTAAAGAAGATTTACAATCTCCTAATATTGGAACATGGCATAATATATTTTTGCTTATTTCCGAAGAATCAATCTCTAAATGAATTATTTTTGCTTGTTTTGCATATTTTTTTACGTCTCCTGTTACACGATCGTCAAAACGCATTCCTATTGCAATGAGAATATCGCATTGATTAGTTAAAATATTTGGAGCATAATTTCCATGCATTCCTAACATTCCTACATACAAATAGTGATCTGTATCTAAAACACCTAAGCCTAATAAAGTACTAGCCACAGGAATTCCTGTTTTTTCAACAAACTCTTTAAATTCTTCTTCTGCTTCTGCTAAAATGACTCCTTGTCCTACAACAATTAAAGGTTTTTTGGCTGAATTTATTAAATTTGCTGCTTCTATTATTTTATCCTCTTTTATACGAGGATATGGATGGAAATTTTTTATATATTTACATCGTTCATAACGAAATTCAGTTTTTTGAACTTGTGCATCTTTAGTAATATCTATTAGAACTGGACCAGGTCTTCCTTTTTTAGCTATGAAAAATCCTTTTTGAATAGATTTACAAATATCTTCAGCCTTTAATACTTGAGTATTCCATTTAGTTACAGGAATAGAAATATCTATAATATTTGTTTCTTGAAATGCATCGGTCCCCAATAAATGAGAAGATACTTGTCCAGTAATACAAACAATAGGTGTACTGTCTATTAAAGCATCAGCTAATCCAGTAATTAAATTAGTAGCCCCTGGACCTGAAGTTGTAAAACAAACACCTATTTTTCCACTAACTCTAGCGTATCCTTGTGCTGCATGTATAGATCCTTGTTCATGACGCATTAAAATATGAGAAATAAAATTTACATAATCATGTAAAGAATCATAAATAGGCATAATAGCTCCACCTGGATAACCAAATATGTATTTTACCCCTTCATGTAAGAGCGCTTTTATTACTATTTCCGATCCTGGAAATAATTTGTTTTTTCCCATATAGTTAAAACTGATCTGTAATGCAACCTTCAGAAGCTGAAGAAACTATTTTAGTATATTTATATAAATATCCTTTATTGACTTTCAATGAAGGAGGATTCCATAATTTTTTTCTTCTTTGAATTTCTTCATCATTTACTTCAAGAGTAATGGTATTTTTTTCTGTATCTATTTTTATGAAATCTTTATTTTTTATTAAAGCTATTAATCCTCCAGATTGAGCTTCTGGAGTAATATGACCTACAACAAATCCATGCGATCCTCCTGAAAATCTTCCATCTGTAATAAGAGCTACTTTTTTACCTAATCCAGATCCCATAATATATGATGTTGGTTTTAACATTTCTGGCATTCCTGGGCCTCCTATTGGACCTACATATCTAATCACAATTACAACTCCAGGTAATATTTGGTTGTTTAAAATTGCTTGGTTTGCTTCTTCTTCTGAATTGAAAACATTAGCTTCTCCTCTGAAAATTGTTCCTTCTTTTCCTGTAATTTTAGCTACACATCCATCAGGAGAAATATTTCCATATAATATTTTGATATGTCCATTTTTTTTAATTGGTTTATCTAAAGGATAAATAATTTTTTGGTTAAAAATTATGTTAGGAACATTTTTCATATTTTCAAATAATGTTTTTCCAGTTACGGTTAAACAATCTCCTGACAATACTCCTTCATTTAATAAATATTTTATAATAATAGGCATTCCTCCTATATGCATATGAATATCTTCCATTAAAAAGGAACCACTTGGTTTTAAATTTCCAATAACAGGAGTTTGATTGCTAATTCTTTGAATATCTTTTAGTGAAAAATTAATATTTGCAGATTTAGCAATTGCTAAAAAATGTAAAACTAGATTTGTTGAACCTCCTAAAGAAATAGCTAATTTTATTCCATTTTCTATAGAAGATTTAGTGACTATATCTTTAGGTTTTATTCCTATTTCTAATAATTTTTTAATATATATGGAAACTTTTTTGCATTCTATTTGTTTATGTTTACTTGTTGAAGGAGATGACGAAGAATAGGGAAGCATCATTCCCATAGCTTCTAAAGCAGAAGCCATGGTATTTGCGGTATACATTCCTCCACAAGCTCCTGGTCCTGGACAAGAATTCTTAATAATATTTTTATATTCTTCTTCTGTTATTTTAGAAGTATTTTTTTTCCCCAAAGCTTCAAAAGATGAGACAATATCTAGTTTATTACCATTATAATAACCTGAAGAAATACTTCCTCCATATACTATAATAGATGGACGGTTTAATCTTAGTAAAGCAATCATAACTCCTGGCATATTTTTATCACATCCTGGAATAGCAATTACACCATCATAATGATGAGAATCAATTACTGATTCTATACTATCAGCTATTAATTCTCGTGAAGGTAAAGAATATCTCATTCCTGAAGTTCCCATAGTAATTCCATCACTGATCCCAATTGTAGTAAATTGAAATCCCATTAAATCTTTAGTTATAATAGATAATTTTATTTTTTTAGCTAATTTATCTAAATGCATATTGCAAGGATTCCCTTCATACCAATTACTTACTATTCCTATTTGGGCTTTGCAAAAATCATATTCTTTCATTCCTGTAGCATACAACATAGCATGTGCAGCTGGTAAATCTGATCTTTTTGTTATTCCTCTACTAAAATTATTAATTTTTTTTTTCATGAAACATTTTATAAATCAAAAAGCCCTACCGGTTAGTAGGGGTAAAAACAAACCAATTATTGGATAAATTCTCTATAATAATCTAATTCAGATTAGATGAATTATATAATATGCAAAAATATAAAAAAAATAAATTATATAAAAGCAATTATTATTGATTTATTTTAAAATAATATTGTTTTTTTGATTTATTTATGAATATATTATAAAATATAAATAAGTTATATCTTAATTATACTAGTTTAGTAAACTAATAAATTATTCCTGATCCTATTAATTCTAATCCGAGATACCAAGCCGCAAATTGTCCTTCCGTTATAGCAAATTGCATTTTTTCAAATTCAACAAACATTCCTTTTTTAACCTTGTATAATTTTGATTTTTGTAATGGTTGTCTGTAACGAATTCTACAAAATACATCTAAATCTTCTCCATTTTTTAGGCTTATGTCATCTCTTATCCAATGTATATTTTCTTCTTGAATGAATAAATATTTTCTATATAATCCTGGATGATTTCTGCCTATTCCGGTATAAATAATGTTTTTTTTTACATCAGTATCAATTACAAATAAAGGTTCTTGATATCCTCCCAAAGATATTCCTTTACGTTGTCCTTTAGTAAAACAATAAGCTCCTTGATGATAGCCAATTATTTTTCCATCTGATTTTTTATACTTTTTTTTTTAGATAAAAAAAATAATTCTTCTTCTTTAGAAGAAAAAGATTTATTATTAAATTTGTATTTTAAAGAATTAGAATCAATACAAATTATTTTTCCTTTTTTTGGAAGAATTTTTTTTTTCAAAAATTGAGGTAATCTAATTTTTCCTACAAAGCAAAGACCTTGTGATTCTTTTTTATAAGCATTGTGTAGTCCATTTTTTTCTGCTATTTTTCTAACTTGGTTTTTAGTTAATGATCCTAATGGAAAAAGAGATTTTTTTAACTGATATTGATTTAGTTGACATAAAAAATACGATTGATCTTTATTAGTATCTTTCCCTATTAAAAGACGGTAAATTATTTTTTTATTTTTTAAGATTGTTGTTTTTTTAACATAATGTCCTGTAGCAATAAAATCTGCTCCTAAACCAATGGCTTTTTTTAAAAAAAAATTGAATTTAATTTTTTTATTACATAAAATATCTGGATTAGGTGTTTTTCCTAGTTTATATTCATTGAACATATAATTAATAACATATTTTTTATATTCTTTTTTCATTTCAATTCCTTGGAAAGGAATATTTAATTTTTGAGCTACTAACATAGCGTCCGTTTTATCCATTTTCCAGGCATTACATGAATCTTCATTTTCATCTTCCCAATTATTCATAAATAAACCAATAACTTGATATCCTTTTTTTTTAAGAATTAATGCAGATACACTGGAATCCACCCCTCCTGAAAGTCCAACTACTACTATTTTTTTCATATTAATTTAATATTGTTAATCATTGTTGATTTTCTAGTTTTAGTTACTGACTCAATCTCAAGAATATTTAAAAGTAAAAAATTGAAGAATTAAAAAATTAAATACCTTTTAAGAAAACATTTCTCTTACACGATCAAAAAAAGATTTTTCTGAATTATCCGGATGGGGGAGAAAATTTTCATTTTTTCTCATTTTTTCGAAAAATTTTTTTTGTTCATCATTAACTTTTCTTGGAGTCCAAACATTAACATGAATTAAAAGACTTCCATGTCCATATCCTTCTAAATTAGGTAATCCTTTATTTTTCAATCTAAGAGTTTTTCCTGATTGTGTTCCAGGATCTATTTTTATTCTTGCTTTCCCATTAACGGTTGGAACTTCTTTAGAAGCTCCTAATATTGCATCTGGAAAAGATATGTATAAATCATAATGGAGATTATTTCCCTCTCTTTTTAATTGAGGATGAGGAATCTCTTCAATTAAGACAATTAAATCTCCAGGGATACCTCCAAAAGGAGCTTCATTTCCTTTTTCAGAAACTTTTAACTGAATTCCTTCTGTAAGTCCTGCAGGTATTTTTATATTAACCATTTCTTCCTCTTTAATTAGTCCATATTTGTTAGCTCCATAAGGAATATTTTCAACATTTTTTCCTGTTCCTGAGCAAACATAACATTGAGAAGTTGTTTGCATTTTTCCCAAAATTGTATTTGTAATACGTACAGTTTGTCCGGTTCCATTACAAGATGAACAATTTTTAAATTTTATACCCTTAGCTATTTTTTGTCTTTTTACTTTGACCTTTTTTTCTATTCCACTAGCTATTTCTTCTAATGAGAGTTTAACTCTTATTCTTAAATCACTTCCTTTAATAGTTTTATTTCTTCTGTTAGACCTTCCAAATCCAAAACTGGAAAATCCTTCTCCAAATGCATCAGCAAAAATATCTCCGAAATTTGTAAAAATATCTTCCATATTCATTCCAGATTCAGATCCATTTCCTTTAACTCCAGAATGTCCAAATTTATCGTAACGTTGTCTTTTTTCTGAATTACTCAAAACTTCATAAGCCTCAGCTGCTTCTTTAAACTTTTCTTCTGCTTTTTTTTTATTATCCAAATTTTTATCTGGATGATATTTTATTGCTAATTTTCGATAAGCTTTTTTAATTTCTTCTGAAGAAGCATTTCTAGAAACTCCTAATACGTCGTAATAATCTTTTTTCATTATGAAGATAAAATTTACTTTCCGGTTATAACTTTAGCATGTCGTATGACCTTTTCATTGAGAGAATATCCAGATTCTATTATTTCTATAATTTTTCCTTTTAAATCTTCTGTAACAGCTGGAATTTGTGAAATAGCATCATGAAAATCTGTGTTAAAATCATCTCCCTTTTTTATTTTAATTTTGTTTAGTCCTTTTTCTTTTAAAATATTAATTAATTTTTCTTGTATTAAAAAAATTCCTTTTACAAGATGTTCATTTTTATATTTTTTTAATTCTTTGAGTCCTCGTTCAAAATCATCTAAAATTGGAATTAAATCTATAAAAATACGCTCATGAATTGTTCTAAAAATATCGAATCTTTCTTTCTGAATACGTTTTTTAGAATTTTCAAATTCAGCAAAAATACGTAAAAACTTGTCTTTCTCTTTTTCTAACTCTTCTTTTAGAAATTTTATTTCCTCTTTTAATACGTCATCTTGTCCTTTTTTTTGAGAAGAAGAAGATTTAATATTTGAAATTTTTTCAGATGAAGAAGATTCTTTTTCAATATTTTTCGGATTAGTATTCATAAATCATAAAAATAACTAGAATTCTTTAACTCTATAAAGAGCAAAATATTTGCCATAATTTAATTGTGTCATTATGACATTAACTTTTTACAAGTTTATTGGATTGAAATTTAAGCATTTTCTAATTTCATTTAACCTATTTATAGCTATACTTTTTATTTTTTTAGAACCGGAATAGAGAATACCGTCCAAAAAAGATTTTTTTTTCATGAGAGAAAAAAATCTTTTTCTTTCTGTTGAAAATTTACGAATTATAAGATTATATAATTCTATTTTCGCATCATAATATCCATATCCTCCTTTTATGTATTTCTCTTTCATTTCATTTACTTTTTCTGAAGAAGCTATCAATTTATATAAATACATTATGTAATCCTTTTCAGGATTTTTTCTCTCCTCTAGGGATTTACTATCTGTACGAATACTCATAATTTGTTTTTTTAAAATATCGTCTGAAGAAAAAATATTAATCCAATTATTTTTAGATTTGCTCATTTTTTCTCCATCTGTTCCTGATATAGACATAGTTTCTTTTTGTAAGAATGCATTAGGTAATTTAAATAATTGTTTTCCTATTTTTTTATTAAAAAAAGAAGCTATCCGCCTGGCTATTTCTATATGTTGTAATTGATCTTTCCCTACAGGGATAATTTCTGCATTATAAAGCAATATGTCAGCGGCCATTAGAATGGGATAAGAAAATAATCCTAAGCTAATTTCTTTTTTACTTTTTTTTTTCTCGTTTTGTTTTTTTTTAAATGAATGAGCTAATGTAAGTCTTTTATAAGGGAAAAAACAACTTAAATACCAAGCTAATTCAGTAACTTCTGAAACATCAGATTGTCTATAAAAAAAACAGTTTTCTGTATTTAAACCAAAAGCTAACCATGCTGCCGCAATTTGATAGGTATTATTTTTTATTGATTTCATATTGCTTAATTTAACCATAGAATGTAAATCCGCTATAAATATAAATGAAGAGTTTTTTTTATTCATGTTAGAAATTTTAATAGACGGAATCATAACACCTAAAATGTTTCCTAAATGCGGAACTCCTGTACTTCTAATTCCTGTTAATATTTTTCCCATAAAAATTAATAAAAAAACATATTTATGAATATTTAAATTTTTTTAACTTAAAGATTCTAATCCACTGATAATTTCAAGTATTTCTTTAGTTATTATATTTTGTCTTTCTTTATTGTAATTTAGTATTAAATCATTTTTAATATCATTCGCATTTTCCGTAGACTTATGCATGGCAATCATACGTGATGTATGTTCTGATACAGAAGATATTAAAAATGTTTTCAATAGTTTTGAATGTAAAAATTTCGGAACTAAATAATCAAATATTTCTTTTTTAGAAGGTTCTGCAATATAGTTAATTTTTTTTTTTTCTTTTTTTAAATTTGGAGTAATGCTTAATGGAAGTAATTTTTCTACAATCACTTTTTGGAAAAAAGATTTTTTTAAGTTATTATATATTAAATAAACATAAGAAATTTTTTTATCAGAAAAATTTAAAATTAATTTTTTTATAAAAATTTTTATATTTTCACTAATCTTTTCAAGATTATTGTCATTCTCTTTATTTGTCCAATTATTATTTTTTTCATACATATTATATTTTTTTTCTAAAAAATCGGTTCCTTTTTTTCCAATTGAAAAAAATATACATTCATTATATAAATAGTCTCTTTTTAAGAATAGAGAATGAACTTTTTCAAAAATTAAAGAGTTAAAAGCTCCACATAAACCACGATTGGAAGTGAATATAATAAACAATTTTTTATTTCCTGTTTCTATAAAAAAATTATGTTTTCCAAATATTTTTTTTTTATCAAAAGATAAAAAATCTGATATAATACATTCCATATAATCTGAATATATATTCACATTTTTTAGAAAATTTTTAATTTTTCGTAATTTTACAATAGAAATCATTTTCATAGCTTCTGTTGTTTTGCTAACTGATTCTATGGATAATATTCTTCTTTTTATCTCTTTTGGATTAGACATGGAAAAAAATTTATAGGTACTTTTTGCTTAATTCTAATGCTACTTTTTCTAAAGTATCAGATATTTTATCATCAAATATTCCATTTTTCAACGATTTTAGTAAGGTTTTATGTTTTTCTTTCAAATAAAAAAGATATTCTTTTTCAAAATTTGAAATCTTGTCTAGAGGAACATTTTTTAAAATGTTCTTTGTTCCAATATAAATAATGGCTATTTGTTCTTCTATTTCATATGGATTATGAGGTGTTTGTTTTAATATTTCTATGTTTATTTTTCCTTTTTTAATAATTTCTATGGTAGAAGGATCTAATTCGGAGCCAAATTTTGAAAAAGATTCCAATTCCCGAAATTGAGCTTGATCTAATTTTAGAGTTCCAGATATTTTTCTCATAGATTTAATTTGAGCAGACCCTCCTACACGAGAAACAGATATACTTTCATTAATTGCAGGACGAACTCCAGAATTAAACAAATCTTTTTCCAAAAAAATTTGTCCATCAGTTATAGATATTACATTAGTAGGAATGTAAGAAGATATATCCCCAGATTGGGTTTCTATAATTGGTAAAGCAGTTAATGATCCTCCTCCCTTAATTTCTTTTCTAATAGATTCTGGAATGTCATTCATTTTTTCTGCTATTTTCTGATCTTTAATAATTTTAGAAGCTCTTTCTAAAAGACGAGAATGTAAATAAAAAACATCTCCTGGATAAGCCTCTCTACCAGGAGGACGTCGTAATAATAAAGAAATTTCTCTGTAAGAAACAGCTTGTTTTGATAGATCATCATATACAACTAAAGAAGAACGTCCAGTATCTCGAAAATATTCTCCAATAGAAGTTCCTGAAAAAGGAGCAAATACTTGTATAGAAGCTGGTTCAGAGGATTTAGCTGAAATAATTACAGTATAAGACATTGCACCTTTTTCTTGTAAAAGATTTGCAATTCTTGCTATTGTAGAGCCTTTTTGACTAATAGCTACATAAATACAATAGACAGGATTATTTTGTTCATAAAATTTTTTTTGATTAATAATAGTGTCAATAGCTATTGTAGTTTTTCCTGTTTGTCTATCTCCAATAATCAATTCTCTTTGTCCTCTTCCTATTGGAATCATTGAATCTATAAATTTAATTCCAGTTTGAAGAGGTTCTTTAACAGGTTCTCTATAAATAATTCCTGGAGCTTTTCTTTCTAGAGGCATGTCGAATAATTTTCCTCTTATAGGTCCTTTTCCATCAATAGGGTCTCCTAATACATTTATAACTCTTCCCAACATTCCTTCTCCTACTTTTATAGAAAAAGGTTTTCCTGTTCTTTTGACTATGTCTCCTTCTTTTATATCTTTTAATGAATTAAGCAAAACAATACCAACATGATTTTCTTCTAAATTTAGAACAATACCTTTAACTTCTGTATTATTAAATTCTACCAACTCTCCATAAAAAGCGGAATTTAATCCAAATGATCTAGCTACACCATCTCCTACTTGAATAACAATTCCATATTCAGATAATTTTGATTCAAATTGAAAATCTGATAATTGTTCTTTTAGAATTGATGATATTTCAGAATATTTTAAATCTGACATGAAAATAAAATATTTATTTTTTTAATAATTTTTAAAATTCTTTTTAAGATAAATTAATTTACTTTTAATACTAAAATCCCATTCTGTATATCCTATACGAAGCAAAAATCCTCCAATAATAGATTTATCTATTTTATTTATGATGTAGAATTTATTTTTTCGATATTTAAAATTTATTTTCTTGATTTTATGAAAAATTATTTTTTGTAATTCCATACTTAATGGGAAGGCAGAAATAATAATACATTTTATAAATCCTTTTTTTTCTTCCTCATATATTTTCTGATATTCTAAAATAATTTTCTCTAAAAAATGTTCTCTTTTTCTCGTGATTAAAAGTTTTATGAATTGAAAAATGAAAACATCATAAGAATAAATAATTTTTCTGAAAATTTCTATTTTTTTTGTTGAACTTAATAATGATGTATGAATGATTTTTTTTAAATAAAAATTTTTGTGTAGTAAAGAAGAGAATTTTTTGACTTTATGATAAAAAAAATCGTTGCAATTATTATTATTCGCAATAGAATATTCAAAAAAAATTCCGGCATAATGTTGGACTATTTTTTTATTCAAGAACATTTATATTCATTATAATTTATCTATCAAATTTCTGATGAACTTATCTTGCTTTTGTATTTTATCCAATTCTCTAGTTAATATTTTTTCAGCTATTTTCACAGAAAAATCGCTTATTTTATTTTTTAATTCATGAATAGCTACTTCTTTTTCTGTTTGAATAACTTTTTTTGTTTCTTCAATAATTCTTTTTTTTTCTATTAAACTTTCCTCTTTTGCTTTTGATTTTATTTCTTTTTTAATCTGAATAGCTTCTTCTAAAATTAGATCTCTTTTTCTACAGGCTTCTTTTAATATTTTATTCTTATGGTTGTCTATTTTTTTCAACTCTTCTTTTAATTTATCTGCTTCTTCAAGAGATTTACTAATTTTTTTTTCTCTTTGATCAATAAAATTCATTATAGGTTTCCAAGCAAACTTAGAAAGAAATAATATCAAAGTTACAAATATAATTGTATGCCAAAAAATTAACCCAATAGAAGGGGTAACTAAATCCATTCTTGTCTTATTTAAATACAGCTAGTAATGTGGTCACTATACCAAAAAGTGCAGCTCCCTCAATCAATGCTGAAGCAATAATCATTGCATTTTGTATCTTTTCTGAAGCTTCAGGCTGCCTAGCAATAGCATCCATTGCAGAACTTCCGATTTTGCCAATTCCTAATCCAGCTCCTGCTACGGCAATCCCCGCTCCTAGAGCTGCTAATCCAGAGTAAGTTAAATCTATATCCATATAATTTATAATTAATTTTTTTAATTTATTTTTATTTATTAATGTGTTTCATTTGTTTTTACAGAAATTCCTATAAGTAAGGAAGATAAACTTGTAAAGATAAAAGCTTGTAAAAAAGATACCATAATTTCCAAAACAGAAATAAAAAAACCAAAAATTACAGAAAATCCAGCTATGAATAAATTTTTAAAAATAAAAATAAGACAAATAAAACTTAATATAATTATGTGACCAGCAGTAATATTCGCAAATAAACGAATACATAAAGTTAAAGGACGGATAAAAATTCCTATAAATTCTATAGGGGCTAATAAAAATCTAATTCCCACTGGAACACCAGGCATCCAAAAAATATGTTTCCAATAATTTTTATTTGCATTTATATTAGTTATTACAAATGTAATAAAAGCTAAAACAAATGTAACATTTATATTTCCTGTTATATTTGGAAATCCTGGAATAATGCCCATTAAATTGTTAATTAATATAAAAAAGAATGAAGTTAGTAAGAAAGGAAAGTACATTCTGTATTTATTATTTCCGATATTTGGAATTGCTATTTTATCACGTATAAACAAAATTAAAAACTCCAAAAAAATTCCTAGACTCCATTTAATTTGATTGTTTTTGTAACTATATCTCATTCGAATAAAAAAATAACATAACAGAAAAAAAGAAGTTAAAACAGAAAATACATTTTTTGTAATAGAAAAATCCCAAGGTTTATCATTAATTGGTACTCCTTTTTTGTTCATATCAAATTTTCCTATAGAATTAGTGTTATATATTTTTCCATGAAAAATTTTGTAATATCCATATTTCCCTTTAACAATTTTTTGACATGAAAATTTAGATGAAGAAAAAATTTCTAAACCATGATTCCATAAAATAATTGGTAAATACAATGTGATACCATGATTATGAGATCCTAAAAAATTCCATTCATAAGAATCATTGATATGATCAAAAATTGTATCAGATATATTTATTTTTGCATTTTCTTTCTTTTTGAGAACATAATTTCCATCTTTTTTCATTTTTACATTAGCAATATGATTGCTATTAACATCATAGATATTGGTATCAGAATCAGAGCATAAAAATAAAAAGCAACAAAATAATAATAATTTTTTTAAAACCATGGTTTGTTGTAAAAAAATAATAAGCAAATTTAGTTTTTTTTTCTAAAAAAAAGTGCTGTTTTTACTTAAATAATTTTTGGAAAAAAATTGTATTTTCATTTTTTGAATTGGAAAGAGTACATTTGTAATAGAATGAAATTTTATTTATTTAAACAATGAAGCTAATGAAGGAAGAAACAAAACTAATTCAAAATATTTTATCAGATCCTCTTACAGGCGCTATTTCTACACCAATATATCAAACGTCAACTTATGTACAAGAATCTCCTGGGGTTCATAAAGGATTTGACTATACAAGAACAAATAATCCTACAAGAAAAATATTAGAACGTTTAGTTACTGATTTAGAATATGGATACGATAGTTTGGCATTTTCTTCAGGATTAGCATCTGTAGATGCTGTTTTAAAATTGTTAAAATATAAAGATGAAATAGTAGCTGTAGATGATATTTATGGAGGAACTTTTCGTTTACTAAATTTATATAAAAAATTAGGAATTAAAACTAAATTTGTGGATACAACTGATGCAGAAAAAACAATATCAGAAATATCTGACAATACAAAATTAGTTTGGCTGGAAAGTCCCACAAATCCTACATTAAAGATATCTGACATAGAATACATCAGCAAAAAATCTAAAGATATAAATCCAAAAATATTGGTTGTGGTGGATAACACTTTTGCATCTCCTGCTATTCAAAACCCTCTTAATCTAGGAGCGGATATAATTATTCATAGTGCCACAAAATATTTAGCAGGACATTCAGATGTTTTAGCTGGATTAATTACAGTAAAAAATCCAGATTTATATGATGAGTTGAAGTATATACAAAACGCAAGTGGAGGTGTTTTATCTCCTATTGATTGTTGGTTGACAATTAGAGGGATTCAAACTTTATATCTACGTGTTAAAAAACAATCTCAAAACGCATACGATGTTGCTTCTTTTTTAGAAAAGAAAAGAAATACTTGTATAGATAAAGTTTATTATCCTGGATTATCACATCATAAAAATCATTTGATAGCAATTAAACAACAAAGATATTTTGGAGGAATTATTTCTTTTAGTTTAAAAGATGATACAATAGAATCAGCAAAAAAAGTTGTTACTTCAACAAAGTTGTTTAAATTAGCAGAAAGTCTAGGAGGAACAAAAAGTTTAATTTGTCATCCATCTACTATGACTCATAAGTCTACTCCTTTGGAGGTGAGGATTAATGCCGGAATACAGAATTCTCTTATTCGTTTATCTCTTGGGATAGAAAATGTAGAAGATCTTATAGAAGATATCGATCAATCTTTAAAATAATTTTTCATCATGAAGTTTAACTCCTATGTGGGAAAGTTCTTTTCTAATTCTATCTGATAGAATCCAATTTTTTTGTTTTCTTGCTTCCATACGGAATTTTATCAATCTTTCAATAAGTATTGATAATCTATTATCAGATAATGATGATGACTTTGTTTTTTGTTCTTCTTCTTTTTTAAGCCCTAATATATCAAAAACAAAATGAGTCATATATTTTTTTAATAAATTTATATGACATTTTTCTATTTCATTTATATTATGGCGAATAATATGAGAAACTTTAAATAAATTTGAAATTAACAAAGGCGTATTAAAGTCGTCATTTATAGATTCATAACATTTCTTAATCCAAAAAAATATTTTAAAAAAATTATCATTATTTTTTTCTTTTAATGTTTTGGAATTAAAATTTTCTAATATATTTATGGATTCTATAATTTTTGTGTATTCTTTTTCTGCATGTATAAGCCCTTTTTTTGTAAAATTCATAACACTTCGGTAGTGAGATTTCAAAATAAAAAATCTAAAAATATTAGGAGAAAAGGATTTTTTTTCACAAAAAGAATAAATGTCGTTTATTCCTAATGAATTTCCTGTAGATTTACTCATTTTTTTACCATTCAAGGTTAACATATTAGTATGCATCCAATAATGTGCAAGACTTTTTCTATTGTAAGCCCCTATGGATTGTGCTAATTCACATTCATGATGAGGAAATTTGAGATCTATTCCACCTCCATGAATATCAAACGTCTCTCCTAAATATTTTGTACTCATAACAGTACATTCTATGTGCCAACCTGGAAATCCTTTTCCCCATGGGGAATTCCAACTCATAATATGATTAGAAGATGCTTTTTTCCAAAGTGAGAAATCCTGAGGATTTTTTTTTTCCACTATAGTGATTTTAAACTTTTTATTTACTAGTTGATTAGTTTTATTTTTACTAAGAATTCCATAAGGATAAAATTTTTCATATTCTTTTAAATTAAAATAAACGGAACCATTCATTTCATAGGCTAATTTTTTTTTTATTAGTTTTTGAATCATATCTATTTGTTCTATTATATGTCCTGTTGCTCTTGGTTCTATACTTGGAGGTTGTACATTTAAAATACTTAATAAATTGTGAAAGGAAAGAGTATATTTTTGAACAATTTCCATAGGTTCAAGTCCTTCTAAACGAGATTTTTTAAAAATTTTATCTTCTAAGTCACTTTCTAAGTGTCCAACATCAGTGATGTTTCTAACATAACGAACTTTATAACCTAAATGTTTTAAATATCGAAAAACAAGATCAAATGATATAAAAGTTCGACAATTTCCTAAATGTAAATGGTTGTAAACTGTTGGCCCACAGACATAAATTCCCACATAGTCTTTATTAATTGGAATAAATAATTCTTTTTTTCCTGTTAAAGAGTTATATATTTTTAAATTTTTTTTTATGTCACTTATTTTATCCATTTTTTTAAATTCCAATATGACGAAGAAATTCTTTTCGAATTTCTATATCCTTTTTGAAAGATCCTAAGAATTCAGTTGTTATAGTACTACTCTCCGTATCTTGAATTCCACGAGAATTCACACATAAATGTTTCGCTTTTATAACACAGGCTACATCTTTTGTTTCCAACATTTTTTTCAAATAATTTACAATTTGTATAGTCAAACGTTCTTGAACTTGAGGTCTTTTTGCATAAAAATTTACAATTCTATTAATTTTAGAAAGTCCCACAACTTTTCCATTAGAAATATAACCAACATGAGCTTTTCCCACAATAGGAAGAAAATGATGTTCACAGGTAGAATAAACTGTAATATTTTTTTCTATCAACATTTGGTTATACTTATATTTATTTTCGAAAATAGAAGATCTAGGAATATTTTTTAGATTAAGTCCACTAAATATTTCTTGAATAAACATTTTTGCTACTCTTTTTGGAGTTTGACGTAAACTGTCGTCATTCATATCTAAACCCAATATTTTCATAATTTGAAAAAAATGATTTTCTATTTTTTCAATTTTTTCTTCATCATTCATAAAAAATATTTTTATGCGAATAATTATTATAAGAATTATTTGAAATTTTTTCTTTTTTTCCTTTTATATCCATATTTTTTAAGGCAAAATAATATTGATACATAAATCAACAAATTTACAAAAAGGATTCTGTATTTATGAGAAAGATATTATCAAACTTTATTTAAACTATGATCTTTATCTAAAAAAATGAGGAATTTTACATATAGGAATAGATTTTATTTTATGTTTATTTTTTTGATTTAATATTTTGTATTTTTTAAAAATTTCATATTCTTTTTCTTTATAAATATTTTTATTTTTTTTCTTTTCTATTTTCATGGCCCACTCCAATTCCTCATAACTAATTCCTAATTGATCCTCATCTAGTCGTTCATCTTCCCAAAGACCATCTGTTGGTTTGGATTTTTGTATTTCATCTAAAATGTTTAATTCTTTTGCAAGAAAACGAACTTCACTTTTATTTAAATCAGCTATGGGGTGTAAATCTACTCCTCCATCTCCATATTTTGTAAAAAATCCTACACCAAAATCCTCCACTTTATTTCCGGTTCCAACAACAAGATAATTTTTTGTATTAGCGTAATAATATAAAGTTAACATTCTAAGACGGGATTGGACATTTGCCAGCTCTAAAGAAGATTTTATATTTTTTTTATTCACTATATCACAAAAAGAATTAAATAAGGTAGATAAATTTTTCTTTAAATAAGAAACGTTTGAAAATTTTTCAGTTAAAAATTTTGCATGTTTTATGGATAAAAAATTTTTTGTTTTTTCTAAAATAGGCATCTCTAAAATTAGAGTAGGAAATTTTGTCATAGAAACTAATAGAGAGGTTACAGAAGAATCTATTCCTCCGGATATTCCAATTACAAATCCATTTGATTGAGATCTATGAATATATTTTTTTAACCAGCAAACAATATATTTTATTACCTTTTTTGTTTTCATAAAATAAAAAATAAAATTTATATGTCTTTAATTTTAAATTTAGAAACTTCTACTAAAAATTGTTCAGTGAGTTTTGCTGAAAATGGAATATGTATTACTCTTTTAGAGGAATGTTATAAACAATATAATCATTCAGAAAAATTGCATACATTTATAGAATATGCCGCAGAAATTTCTAAAATAAACCTTAAAGATTTAAAATCTATTTGTATAAGTAAAGGACCGGGATCTTATACTTCTTTGAGAATAGGATCATCATCGGCTAAAGGATTATGTTACACTTTAGGAATTCCTTTATTATCTTTAGATTCTTTAACTATTATGACTTATAATTATAAGGTGAATATAGAAAAAGGATTTTTAATTCCAATAATATATGCAAAATCTGATTTATTTTATACTTCATTATTTAATGAATCAAAAAAAAGATTAAGTTCTATATGTGTAAAAAAAGTTAATGATAGTTTTTTTACAGATTTTACAAAAAATGAAAAAGTATATTTTATAGGAGATGTTGATATTTTTAAGAATATACTTTTTTCTGATAAAAAAAGAATTTTTTCTAAAAAAAGATTTTTTATTAAAATTAATCCATCTGCTATGGATATGTCATTTATTTCTTATTTAAAATTCTGTAATAATGAATTCAATAATATTGAAAAATTTATTCCTTTCTACTTATAAAAAATTAAAAAAAATAAAAAGTAAGCTAATAAGAAAATGTGATAATAATACTTTAAAAAATTTTATAAAGTCATGATTCAAATCAGAATCCAAAATATTTTAGGAATTTTTACACCAATTATATTTTTTTATATAATTATATCTTTAGGATGGAAAAATTTTAGATTTTTTAGTAGTGAAATTATGCTAGGAATAGTACTTATTTTAAGTATTTTACACCTCTTTATTCTTCTTAGGAGAAAAAAGAATATAAAAAATGATTATAAATCTATGATTTTTCTTTCTTTTTTTATATTAATGATTTTTATTTTTTTTTCTATTGGAAAAATATTTTTTTATAACAATGGAAAAATTACGAATGATATAAAAATATCTTTATTAATTAGTTTAATTTTATACTTACTTGTTCGTATTACATATTTTATGCGAATGGTATACATGAAAATAAATAATCCAGCTTTTATATTTATTATTAGTTTTATCTTTTTATCTTTTTTAGGATCATTTTTATTAATGCTTCCAGAATCTACAGTAAAAAAAATATCGTTTATAGACGCTCTATTCACTTCTACTAGTGCGGTATGTGTAACTGGATTAGTTGTGTTAGATACTTCTAAAGATTTCACTTATTTAGGAAAGCTTATTATACTTAGTTTAATTGAACTTGGAGGATTAGGAATTTTAACTATAACTTCTTTTTTTAGTTATTTTTTTAGAGATGGATTTTCTTTTAAAGAAGCTATTTTTGTTAGTAATTTTCTGAATACTAAAACAACAAGTAATGTTTTGAGTTTAGCAGTGAGGGTAGTAATGTTTAGTTTAACCGTTGAGATTATAGGAGCATTATTAATATATTTTTCCGTTAGAAATAAAAATATAATAGAATTCGATAGCCCATTATTTTTTTCCATTTTTCATTCTATATCTGCTTTTTGCAACAGTGGTTTTTCTACTTTGAGTCAAGGATTATATTCTAAATCTGTAAGACTTAATTATTTATTACAAATAATTGTTTCTTTTATTTTGATATTAGGAGGAATAGGATTTAATATTTTATTTAATTTCTTTACATATATATGGTTAACTATAAAAAAATTTTTTTATAAAATTTTTAGAGACGAATATTTCCATTATCCAGCTAATATAGTTACTTTAAATACAAAAGTTGTTGTGATAACAACTTTTTATTTACTTTTATTTGGAACTATTTTTTATTACATTAATGAATATAATTTTGCTCTTTTGGAGCATTCTTCTTTTCATGGAAAATTGGTAGCTTCATTTTTTTCTTCTGCAACATCTAGAACTGCTGGATTTCATGTTATAAACATAAATAATTTAACTACAGTTACTATTCTTTTTACTATTTTTTTAATGTGGATAGGTGCTTCTCCAGCTTCTACTGGTGGTGGAATTAAAACAAGTACATTTGCGTTAGCTTTAATGAATATTATTTCTTTATCTAGAGGAAAAAATAGATTGGAAATACAAAAAAAAGAAATCTCTTCAGAGTCTATTAGATTAGCTTTTTCAATTGTTATGTTATCACTAATTGTGATATATATTGGAGTTTTGATGATTGTTTTTTTAGATCCTAAACAAAATATTTTATCTATTATTTTTGAAGTTTTTTCTGCTTTTTCAACAGTAGGGTTATCTTTGGGAATTACTTCTAGTTTGTCTAATGGAAGTAAATTGGTTTTAATATTCTTAATGTTATTAGGAAGAATAGGTATATTCAATGTAATGATTGGATTATTGAAAAAAAATAAAATTAGTTCTCATTATTATTACAGATTTCCCAAAGGGGAAATTCTTATTAACTAAATAAGTAATAATATTTATATAGGTAAGGTAACATGAAGATTATAATTATTGGTTTAGGAAATTTTGGAAGATCTCTAGCGATTAATCTAACAGATAATGGACATGAAGTATTTGGAATAGATCAAAAAATGGAAAAAGTAGATTTATTAAAAGATCATATAGCAAATGTGGTATGTATGGATGCAAATAATGAATCTGCTTATAAAGTATTACCCATTCAACAAGCAGATTTAGGAATTGTAGCTATTGGAGAAAATGAGGGATCATCAATAGTAACTACAGCTATACTTAAAAAGTATAAAAATCTTAGAATAGTTAGTAGATCTTTGTCAAAGATACATGACACGATATTAGAAGCAATGGGAATTAACGATGTTATACATCCGGAACAGGATGCAGCTTTTAGGTTAACTAAACAAATATCCTTCAATTATGCTTTAGATTATTTTAGAGTAGACAACAAGCATTCTATAGCAGAAGTTTTTTCTCCATTTTCTTTTAATGGAAAATCTGTTAAAAGTTTGAAATTAACACAAAAATACTCTGTTTCTTTAATTACCGTGATACGAGATTTAAAAAATCCTATGTCCTCAAAAGGAAATTCCACAAGAAAAGTTATTGGATTGGTTACAGGAGATACTATTTTAAAAAAAGGAGATATATTAACTCTTTTTGGATCTAATAAGTCTATAATGAACTTTTTGAAAGATAAAAATAACTGAAAAAAATGATTAATAATATTCAACTTTTTTATTATATATAAAAATGTAAATAAAATAGGAATTTTAATCCATTATATATTAATTATTATAATAATTTTCACATATAAGGGTATTTATATTTTTTGCTTTCTTTAAAGAAAGGATTTCCTACATGATGTTTTAATTTTTTGTTATTAAAAAATAAATTATAAAATAAAACATATATAAAAATTCCTCCTACTAATAATAGGGATCCTAAATCAGAAATTCCAAAATTTATTTTTCTTTCTTGATAAATTTCTGGAACTATTAAGTAATATGTATTAATATAATGTCCAATAAGCAAAACAAAAGAAACTGTGCCTACAATTATAGGATTAGATTTA
This sequence comes from Blattabacterium cuenoti, assembly GCF_014251995.1. GTDB lineage: Bacteria > Bacteroidota > Bacteroidia > Flavobacteriales > Blattabacteriaceae > Blattabacterium > Blattabacterium cuenoti_AE. The sequence continues at coordinate 75,833 of NZ_CP059205.1, read as the reverse complement.
TTTTTACTTTTTATTAATCCAAAAAAAGGAATAATAAAATTTGGTATTAAAATCCAAAAATGTATAGAATTATATATTTCTTCCCTTTTTAAGAAATAGTAAATTTCTTCTGGAACATTTCCATACCAATAAAGTAAAAATTGTGAAAACCAAAAATATGTCCATAATAAACTACTAGAAAATAAATATTTGCTTAAATCATGTAAATGATCTTTTCTGAACAATGGAAATATTCCCGTTTTATTTAAATAAATAGATATTATTGTAATAAGTCCTATTCCTGTTACTAAGTAACTACTTAAAACGTACCATCCAAACAGAGTACTAAACCAATGTGGATTTAAAGACATAATCCAATCCCAAGCTATAAATGTAGAAATAAAGGAAAAAAATATGATAAAAATGACAGATATGGAGTATAATTTTTTATAATCACTTAAAGATGAAGTTTTGTCTAATTTACAAGAAAGTTTTTTTATTTTTGAATAAAAAAAAATACATCCTAATGTATAAACAACACTTCTTATCAAGAAAAAAGGAATATTTAAAAATAATTTTTTATTTGCAATAATATTATCATATTTATTGGAGTTTATATCATACAGATTATAATCCATCCAATGAAACATATGGATAAAACCCATTGAATTTAATAATAAAATTATAAATATCATGAAAAATCCATATGGGAGAAAAGAAGTTATTTTTTCCATAACAGGATAAATAATAATAGACCATCCCGATTTTGATACATTTTGTATTCCTAAAAATAGTAATGAACCTAAAGAAATAGAAGTGAAATAAAAAATAGGAACATATAATCCTATGAAAAGATTATTTTTTTCTAATTTATCCAAAAAAATAAAAATAACACCTATTATCATTATAAGAATGATGATTTTTTTAATTATTGTAAATTGATATTTCATATTTGTATTTATCTTTTATTATTTTTTAGATACATAACATATTCTGCTATTTTCCATCTATCAATTTTATTTAATTGAGAAGAATAAGAATTCATATTATTTTTTCCATATGTAATTACATAATAAACACTACCAATAGTAAGATCTCTATCTTTATAATCAGGAATACCTAAAATTTTTTCATTTTTTACTAATTGACCTTGTCCATCTCCGTTATTACCATGACATATAGAACAATTAATGTTATATAGTTTTTTTCCTTTTTTCAAGTACTCTTCTTTTTTTTCTTTGTTTTTATAAATGAAATATTTTATGACTTTTTTAGAATGATCAAATCCTTTATTTTCAATTTCATCAGAAATTGGATCATAAGAATTGTTTCTATTAATAGTTCCTTTTACTGGTAAAAGTGAAGAAGTTTTTCCGTTTATAAAAAACGGTATTTTAATTTTTTTTATTTTTTTATTGTAGTAAAAATAAGGATCTGAATAGGGTTCATATGCATCGGAATAATACATATCCGGCATATAAACTGTGTTCGTCTTTTCTTTATCAAACCAACAAGATTCTAATAAAAACATCATCTTTAATAAGATGATACTAATTATAATTCTGTATGAAATTTTCATAATTATTCACTATAAAAATTAATAGTTAAATATTAAACAAATTCACTTTTTTATAATAACTTCTTTTGCTCCATTTTCTTTTAATAAGTTCACCAATTTTTCAGAATTATTTTTAATGGAAAGTTCTATTAGAAACATATTATCGGTTGTCCTAGGATCTGGATTTTTTGGAGAAAATCCAGGAAAAAGTTTGCATTGAATTAGGTAACTAATGCACATAAGATGTGCAGAGAAAAAAATAGATATTTCAAATATTACAGGAATAAAAGAAGGAATGTTCTTGATCCAAGAAAAAGAAGGTTTTCCCCCAATATTTTGAGGCCAATCAAAAATCATAATGTACCAAGTTAATAAACTTGCAAGACAAAAACCAAATGATCCATATACGAAAGATAAAAAAGATAAATTAGTTTTCTTTAATTTAAGAATTTTATCCAAATTATGAATTGGAAAAGGGGAATAAACTTCATTTATGCTACAAAAATTATGACATTGGATAATTTTAATACCATTCAATAATATACGATCATCATCATATAAAACGTGTAAACATATATCTTTATTATTATTCATATTATTTATTATTCAATTCATCTTCCTTTTTAGGTTTTAATATCGTTTTTAATTCCGATTGTGAAATTACTGGGAATGTACGTATGTAAAGTAGATAAAGAATGAAAAATAATCCAATAGTTCCTATAAATATTCCAACATCTACAAATGATGGAATGAATCCAGTCCAAGAAGAAGGAAGATAGTCATGGCTAAGATTTAAAACAATAATGTCAAATCTTTCAAACCACATCCCTATATTTATAATTATCGCTATTACATATGACCAAAAAAAACTTCTCCGTATAGATCTAATCCATAAAAATTGGGGGATAATAATATTACAAATAATCAAAGCCCAAAAAGCCCACCAAAATGGTCCTTTTGCTGCTTCTTTAGAAAAATAAATAAATTTTTCAAAAGGGCTTCCTGAATACCAAGCAAGAATAAATTCTGAAATATAAGCCAGAAAAACAATACCTCCTGTTAATAGGATAATCATATTCATATATTCTATATGATTTCTAGTTATATAACTTTCTAAAGAAAGAACTTTTCTTGCTACGCCAAGTAAAGTTTGGACCATTGCAAAACCGGAGAATATGGCTCCTGCTACAAAATAAGGGGGAAATATAGTGCTATGCCAACCTTTTATAACAGAAGTTGAAAAATCAAATGAAACTATAGTATGAACAGAAAAAACTAATGGAGTACACAATCCAGCTAATATCAAAGATATTTCTTCAAATCTTTTCCACTCTTTAGAAGTTCCTCCCCATCCAAAACTTAGAATGCTATAAATTTTTTTTTGAAAAGGATTCGATATTCTATCTCGTATCATAGCAAAATCTGGAATTAATCCCATAAACCAGAAAACAGTAGAAACAGAAAAGTAAGTACTAATTGCGAAAACATCCCATAATAATGGAGAATTAAAATTGGGCCACAAGGTTCCAAATTGATTTGGAATTGGTAAAACCCAATGAGCATTCCATGGTCTTCCCATGTGAATAATAGGAAACAATCCAGCTTGGATAACTGCAAAAATAGTCATTGCTTCTGCTGATCGATTGATAGATAAACGCCATTTTTGACGAAATAATAATAAAACAGCGGAAATTAAAGTTCCAGCATGTCCAATACCAACCCACCATACAAAATTAGTTATATCCCAAGCCCAGTTTATTGTTTTGTTTAATCCCCATACTCCAATTCCCGTTCCTATTGTATAAAATATACACATTATTCCCCATAGAAAAGCTAAAACAGAAATGAATAAAGCAATCCACCATAAGTTTCCAGCTTTATTTTTGATGGGCTTTAATATATCATTAGTAATATTTTTGAATGTTTTTTTCCCTAAAATTAATGGATTTCTAATAGGAGATTCATAGTGATTTGACATAATTTTTCTATTTCATTTTTATTATTTTTTGTTTCTTATTTTTACTTGATAAGATACATTAGGTTGTATTCCTATAAAATCAAGAAGCTTATAAGATCTTGGATTCTTTATTTTTTTATAAATAAGGCTATTTTTATCATTGATATCTCCAAAAGTAATAGCTTTTGTAGGACAAGAAATACTACAAGCTGTTTCAAATTCTTTGTCTTCTATTGTTCTATTTTCTTTTTTCGCTGTTCCAATCACATATTGTGTTCTTTGAATACATAAAGAACATTTTTCCATAACTCCCCTAGTTCTAACAACTACATCTGGATTTAAAACCATTTTTCCTAAAGAATTGTTCATATTGAAATCAAATTTTTTGTTGTTAGCGTAATCAAACCAATTAAAACGTCTTACTTTATAGGGACAATTATTTGCACAATATCGAGTTCCAACACATCTATTATACGCCATCATATTTTGACCTTGTTTTCCATGAACAGTAGCACCTACTGGACATACTGTTTCACAGGGAGCATACTCACAATGTTGACACATAATAGGTTGAAAAGAAACTTTTACATTATTATTTAATAAATCTTCCTCATTGTTATTACTATTATTAGTATCATTGAGTTTTTTTTGATTTTCATTATTTGAATAATATCTATCTATACGAATCCAATGCATGTCTCTAAATTTTCTAACTTCTTCTTTTCCAACAACAGGAACGTTGTTTTCTGAATGGCATGCTATTACACAAGATCCGCATCCAATACATGCATTTAAATCTATGGACAAATTAAAATGATGTCCACTTTTTTTATTTTCTTCTTTTTTGCTTTGATTTTGATTCCAAATAGAAGATATTTCTTTTAGAGAAATTTTTCCTTTATAAGTGGAAATTTTTTCATCTTCATTCCATACTTCTTTAGGTTTATTTAAGAAAATATTTAAATCTGTTTCTTTAACAATGTTTCTATCTACAGTTGTATTTTGTAATTGAACACAAGCAAATTTATGAGTTTTATCAACTTTTTTTAATTCTATATTTTTTTGTATTATGCAAAATTTTTCGTATATCCTATAAGCATTTTTCCCATTACATAAGGAAGATAGTTTTCCTATTTTTTGCCCATAACCAAAAGCTAATCCTATAGAGCCTATGGCTTGTCCAGGTTGGATTAATACAGGAATATCCTGAATTAAAATTTTATTTTTTCTGATTAAATTAACACAGTTTCCATTTAGAGATCCATCTCCTGTATTCCAGTTTTTTAAATCCATTTTATTTGCGTCAAAATATGACATAGTCAAATAATTATCCCAAGTTGTTCGTGTTATAGGATCTGGAAATTCTTGTAACCAAGGATTATTATATTGAAATCCATCACCTATACCTAATTTTGTATATAATCTTAACTCAAAATTATTTTTGACTTTTCTTTGATTTCGATTAGTTGATATATTAATGTCATTAATATCTTTTTGTATTTCATATGTTTTTTTAAAAATATTTAAATGATTTTTATTAGTAGAAATAGATTCTTTTTTTTTTATTTCTACAAATCCATGAAATAACGCTTCATTGAAAGAAGAAATATTAGATTTAGGAAGAATATTTTTTTCCCAAGTATTTTTCAAAAAATTGTAATAATTATTATATTTCATTTTCCCCCAAATAATTAAAGAATCTTGTAATTGTCTTGTGTCAAAAATTTTTTGAATAGAAGGTTGAATTAATGTAAAAACATTAGTAATTGGATTTGTATCTCCCCAAGATTCTAACCAATGAGGAGTAGGAATTAACACATCCACCATTTGACTAGTATCATCTTTACTCATAGAAAATGAAACTGTCAATGGAACTGTTTTTATGAATTTTTTTATTTTTTTTAAAATGGATAATGGAAAACTATATATGGGATTAGTATTATGGAAAAATAAACATTCTATATTTCCTTTTTCTAAATCTTTTAAAAATCCTTTTAATTCTTGATCATTGCTTTCTTTTGATAAAATATATCTTTCTTTTTGAAAAGAATGGCTATTAATTTTTTGATTAATTAGAAAAGAAAATTCATAAGATTCTTGATCTCCATCTGCAAGAATTACACTTTTAGAACCTACTTCTTTAATTAAAGAAGCTATTTTTTTAACATTTTTATCTTTAGGTTCCTTTTCGAAAAGAATTTTTTGATAAAGTTCAAATAACATTCTTTTAATTTCAGAAGGTTTTTTAGAAATTCTAATATCAGCATTTGCTCCAGAAATACTCATATTACTTTCTATCTGGATATGTTTCATCATTAATTTTCCAGGATTTTTATTTGAAATATAATATTTGCTCATGTTTTCTGGACTCCAGTCTCCTAAAAAATCAGCATCAAAAGATATTATTAGTTTAGATTTTTTTAGATTAAAAAAAGGAAATGCCCGTACTCCAAATATTTTTTCAGATGCATTTAATGCCCCAGAGTATGATATGGCATCATAAACAATCCACTTAGTACTGGGATAAGTTTTTTTAAAATTTTGGATTAATTTTTTAGTAGAAAAACTTGGGAAAGAGGAAGATAGAAAAATAATTTTTTTATTTTTGTTAGAAGAATTTTTTAAATGTCTGATAATATAATCGTCTATTTTTTTCCAAAAAGTTCTCTTACCTTTTAAAAAAGGATACCTTAATCTTTCTTCATCGTAGAGAGATAATAAAGAAGATTGTATTCTAACTGAGGTCGTATTAAAAAATTTTGAGGTAGGATTAGGTTCTATTTTTATAGGACGACCTTCTCTTGTTTTTACTAAAACATTTCCTATATCGAAAGAATCAATCATAGTAGACGCATAATAATTTGGAATACCAAGATTTATAGACTCTGGTTTAACCACGTAAGGAATAGATTGAATAACTGGACCTTTGCAAGCTGCTAAGGTTACTGACGCTGTACTAAATCCTATCCATTTTAGAAAATCTCTTCTAGAAGTTTTTTCTTTAAAAAGATCTTTAATTATATTACTTTTTTTAATAAACTTTTTATTTGATTTCATAATAATTTTAATATAAGATAAGCACTTGTCTTATGTCTTAGTTCTAGTTCTTAGTTAAGTTTATTTTATTTCATTTTTAATAATGGCATTTAGCGCATTCTGTTCCTCCAACCATATCAACGGTTATTTTTTTCTCTTTTTTTATGTTATTTGAAAAATAATTTTTATAGTATTGATTATTAGTATCAATTTCTACATTTCGATGACAAGAAATACACCATTCCATGGTAAAATCATTAGACATTTCTACCTGATCCATTTTTTGAACATCTCCATGGCAAGCCTTACAAACTAAATCAACTTTTTTAAACTTTTTTATCATTTTTTCTCCTGAAACGATGTGTTGAGAATGATCAAAATAGACAAAATCTGGCATATTATGTATTCTAATCCATTGAACTGGATGAGTATTTCCCGAATATTTTCTATTTTCTGGATCCCACCCTACAACATGATAAATTTTTTTTATTTCCTTATCATATTCATCTCTACTTTTTCCTTCTTCCAAATAATCTCCTTGATATTTATCAATGGTGATATGGCAATTCATGCAAACATTTGCTGATGGAATTCCAGATACTTTGCTATATTTTGCGGAAGAATGACAGTATTGACAATCGATTTTATTAATGTCAGAATGAATTTTATGGGAAAAATGAATAGGCTGCTTAGGTTTATATCCTTTATTTACATCTATTTTCATTAAAAAATTCCAAGTTCCATAAACTGTTAGAAATAGTAAAAAACTTACGAAATAAAATAGCAACCTCCATCTTATTTTTTTATTTTTTAGAATTTTCTTGTACAAAAAAAATATTGCAAAATCTCGTTTCTTAAAAACTGGACTTTTAGTTTCACTTAATAAAGAAGTTAAAATTTGGATTCTATATAATATCCAAAGTAATATCAAAGATAAAATAACAAAACAAAAAATAATTAGTTTAATTAAAAATTTTTTTAATTGTTTTTCTTCTGTTATTTCATTTTCATTTTTTTTATTGTGATTATTTTTATTTTTTTCTATTTTTGGATTTTGAATAAAAAATAAGATATCATCTACTTGTTTTTCTGATAATTTAGGAAACAGATTCATTTCTATATTTCCATATTCTTTGTAAATAGCTATAGCATCTTTATCTCCGCTTTCTCGTAAAGATTTATTATTTATAATCCATTTATGTAACCATTCACGACTTCTCTTTTTAGTTATTCCAGACAAAGCAGGTCCTATCATTTTTTTTTCTAATTCCATAGAATGACATGCTGTGCAATTCTTTTTGAAAAGATCTGCTCCAACATTTGCATCTCCTTTTATATTTTCAGATTTGATAGAAAAAATTAAAGAACAGTAAAAAATGGAAATAAAAAATAAAATTTTTTTCATATTAAATAAAAAAATTTGCAATTTTGTGATATTACGATTTTCTAACAGAACAAAATTAGAATAAAAGAGAAAAATTCCATTTTGTTTAGATAAAAAAATTCGTAAATTTCTTTGTGTTAATTTGTTAATCTTTAACTTTGTGACCTATATGTTTAGGGTTTATTTTTCTTTATTGGTTTTTTTTTCATTTTTAACGTTTAATTATTTAAATTCTAAAGAGTTGTATAATATAAAATTTTTAGAAGAGGAACTTTCTAATGGATTACATGTAATCTTTCATCAAGATAACACAAATCCTTTAGTTTCAGTTTCTGTTTTATATCATGTTGGAAGTAAAAATGAAGAACCAGGAAAATCCGGTTTTGCACATTTTTTTGAACATCTTATGTTCGAGGGGTCTAAGAATCTCAAAAAGGGGGAATATTTTAAATATATAGCCTCCAATGGAGGTAAAAATAATGCCTATACAAATAATGATGAAACTTGTTATTATGAAGTTTTACCATCTGATAAACTTCCATTAGCTTTGTGGTTAGAATCTGAGAGAATGCTCCATGCAAAAGTGGATCAAGAAAGCATCAATATACAAAGAGAAGTAATTAAAGAAGAAAGGAAAATGCGAATAGATAATCAACCGTATGTAACAGCTATTTCAGAAATAATTCCTTCTTTATTATTCAAAAAACATCCGTATAAAAACCCTATTATTGGTTTTAACGAAGATTTGGATAGAGCTACAGAAGAAGATTATAAAAATTTTTATAAAAAATATTATGTTCCAAACAATGCTATTTTAGTTATATCAGGAGATTTTGATATGGATGAAGCAAGGAGTTTAGTAAAAAAGTATTTTTCTTCTATTCCAAAAGGGGAAAAAAATTTTGAAATGGAAACAATAATAGAAGATCCTATCCAAAAAGAAATATTATATACACATGTGGATAAAAATACTGAAGTTCCTGGAGTATTTTTGTCATATAGAGTTCCTAAAATGACAAATAAAGATTCTTATATATTACAAATTATAGATCATGTATTATCATCCGGAGAAAGTTCTCGTATTATGAAAAATGTAGTTACTTTAAAACAAGAAGCTTCTTATGCAGGTTCTTTTTTTGAAACAATGGAGGATTATGGAATATTCATTATATATGGAATTGTTAATCCTGGAGTTACTTTAGATCAACTAACTAAAACTATAGATCATGAAATTGAAATGCTAAAAGAAAAAGGTATAACAAAATATGAATTGGAGAAACAAAGAAATTTTTTTGAAAAAAAATTTCTATCTGATAATTATTACATGAGTGGAATAGCAGAAAATTTATCTCATTATCATTTATATTTCAAGGATACAAATTTAATTAATACTGATATAAATAAATATTATGAAATAACTGAAAATGATATAAAAAGAGTTGCTAATAAATATTTAAACAAAAATAATAGAGTTCGTTTATACAATGTTCCGGATAAAAAATAAATTTTTAAGAAAAATCATTTTTACTATAATAATTTTTTTTCAAACAACAGTTATGTTTTCTGACAATGTTAATCGTAATAAGCCGCCAAAATCTTTAAATAGAAAAATTTCTATAAATATTAAAAATCCTGAATTTTTTCAGATGAAAAATGGATTAAAAGTTTTGGTTTCAGAAAATCATAAACTACCTTTGGTTAGAGTTACTCTGGAATTGGATTGTGATCCTTTTTTAGAGAAGGATAAAGCTGGAATAAAGAAAGTTTTTGGACAAATGTTACGTTCAGGAACAAAAAATTATTCTAAGAAAAAATTAGACGAAATAATTGATTATCTAGGAATTAGTTTATATACTTCTTTTTTTGAAACATCTATTTCTACTTTGAAAAAAAATTTAGATAAATCTATTTTTATAGTAAGTGATATTTTAATGAATAGCAAATTTGATAATTCCAAAGAATTAGAAAAAATAATTAAGCAAAGAATTGTAGATATTGATCTTTCGGAAAAGGATCCTAGTGCTATTTTACAAAGAGTAAGAAATGTTCTATATTTTGGAAAGGATCATCCTTATGGTGAGTATGAAACATATGATACAATAAAAAACATAACTCTTAATGATTTAAAAAAATTGTACAATAAATATTATGTTCCAAATATGTTTTATCTTTCATTTGTAGGTGATATTTCCAAAAAAGAAGCAAAAAAATTGTGTGATTTATATTTTTCTAAATGGGAAAAAAAATCAGACATTTCTGATAGTTTTGATACTCCACCAATTAAGAAAGAATTTGTTGTTCCTACTGAAACAGAAATTGATATAGTGGACGTTCCATCTTTAACGCAATCTACTATTTGTTTTGGAGGACCTGTTTGTTTAAGGAAAAATGATCCGATATATTTTTCTTCTGTTATAGCAAATGGAATATTAGGTGGTGGAGCTCAAAGTCGATTATTTTTAAATCTTAGAGAAAGAAAAGCATATACATATGGGGCTTATTCCGTTTTAAAACATGACAAAAATATTGGATATTTTTCAGTTTATACTCAAGTTAGAAATAACGTTACAGAAAAAGCTATTAGAGATATTTTGAAAGAAATTGTAGAAATAAAGAATCATAAAGTTTCTTATGACGAATTAAATATTAAAAAAAATGAGATAATTGGACAATTTATTCTTGATTTAGAAGATCCAAGTAGGATTGGTGATCTTTTTATATGTGAATTGAAAAATAATTTACCAAATGGATTTTATAAAGATTATTTAAATAAGATACAATCTGTATCTGTAGAAGATGTATATCAGTCATGTAAAAAATTTTTTTCTATTAGAAATGGTAGAATTATAATTATTGGAAAAGCTGATGATATACTACCTAAAATAAAAGAATTAGGATATCCTATTCGTTATTTTGATCAATTTGGATCGTTTTTAAAAGATGAAAAATGAATGAAAAATTTTCTTTAGAGGAAAAGATTATTTCCGTATTGAAAAATATATATGATCCAGAAATTCCGGTAGATATTTATGAATTGGGACTTATTTATGATATTCAAATTTCTAGTGAAAAAGAAGTTAAAATAGTTATGACTTTAACCACACCGAATTGTCCAGTAGTAGATAGTTTACCTTTAGAAATAAAAAATAAAGTAAAATCCTTAAAAGAAATAAAAAATGTAGATGTGATTTTAACATTTGATCCTCCTTGGAGTAGAGAATTTATGAGTGAAGAAGCTCGTTTGGAACTAGGTTTATTATAATAAATTTTTTAAAGTATGAATATTTTTAGTTTATTGTTTTATGGGATATTAATTCTTTTAGTTTTATCTCTTCTTTCCAGTTTTGTTTTTATAGTTAATCAAGAAACTGCTGTGATTATTGAAAGAATGGGAAAATTTCATAGCATTCGTTATGCTGGATTAAATTTCAAGATTCCAATTTTAGATAGTATAGTAGGAAAACTAACTTTGAAAATTCAACAATTAGATATTTTAGTGGATACAAAAACCAAAGATAACGTTTTTGTAAAGGTTAAAATATCGGTTCAATTTAAAGTAATTAAAGATAAAGTTTATGAAGCTTTTTATAAGTTAGATAATTCCCATGCTCAAATTACCTCTTATATTTTTGATGTTGTTAGGGCAGAAGTACCTAAAATGCGTTTAGATGATGTTTTTGAAAGGAAAGATCATATTGCTCTTGTAGTAAAAGGAGAGTTAAAAGGATCTATGTTAAATTATGGATATTCCATTATAAAAGCATTAGTAACGGATCTTGATCCAGATGAACAAGTTAAACAAGCAATGAATCGTATTAATACAGCTGAAAGAGAAAAAGTAGCAGCTGAATATCAAGCAGAAGCTGAAAGGATCAAAATTGTTGCTAAGGCAAAAGCGGAAGCTGAAAGTAAAAAATTGCAAGGAATAGGAACTGCTGATCAACGTAGAGAGATTGCTAGAGGTATATTAGAATCTGTTGAAGTATTAAATAATGTAGGAATAAATTCACAAGAAGCTTCTGCTTTAATAGTGGTTACACAACATTATGATACTCTTCAAGCTATGGGAGAAGGAAGTAATACTAATTTAATTTTATTACCTAATTCACCGGGATCAGCTAGTGAAATGTTGAATAATATGATCACTTCATTTAACATTTCTAATCAAATTGGAGAAACACTTAAAAAAAAGAATAATAATAGCAAAAAAAATAAATAGTAAAATTCCATGGAAATTATAGGAAGAGTGAAAAAAATATTCAAATCTCAGAAATTTGATAGTGGATTTAGAAAAAGGGAAATTGTTCTTACCACTGAAGAGCCATACCCTCAAAATATATTAATTGAATTTATTCAAGACAAAGTAGATTTACTAGAAAATATAAATATAAAAGATAAAATAAAAGTTTTTATAAATATTAGGGGGCGGGAGTGGACTAATCCTGAAGGACTAATTAAATATTTTAATTCTATCCAAGGATGGAAAATAGAAGATTTTTCTTCACCAAGTTCTTCTAGAAAAACATCTTCTGTATCTTCATCTTTATCATCTGATGATTTTGATGATTTACCTTTCTAATCTAAATTTATTAGGATAACAAATTATTTTTTAATAATTTTTGGTAGATTATATCTTCATTTACCTTCCAATTTTTGGAAGGAGAATATCGTTTTGCGTAAGATATAATTTGGAGATGTAATTTTTTCCAATTTTTTTTATTGAAAATTTTTTTTGCATCTTTTTCCGTTTTTTCTACATTTTTTCCATCACTTAATTTCCAACGAATCATCATTCTACGAATATGAGTATCTATAGGAAATACAGGTTTTTTTGATACAAAAGATAAAAAAACAGATGCTGTCTTTCTCCCTACTCCAGGTAAATATTTTAACTTTGAGAAATCTTTAGGAATTATACAATTATACTTATTTATTAAAATGATAGATAAGTCATAAATATTTTTCGATTTTTTATTATGGAGACCTATATTTTTTATAATATTTTTTAATCTATCAACAGATATTTTAAAAATATCCTTAGGATGGTTTATTATTTTAAATAAATATTTTGTTGTTCTATTTACCGTTTTTTCTTTACTTCTCGCGGTAAGTATTATGGCTATTAATAAAGTATATTCATTGGTGTAATATAAGGTACTGATTGGATTTGGGTATAAAGAATCTAGTATAGATTCAATTATTTTTCTTTTTATTAAAAAAAAACTCATTTATTATTTATTATGAATAAATGTTTCCACTTTATTGTTTTCTTTGTTCATTCTTAATGAGATTATATCACCTTTTTTTAATTTTTCATTTATTATGCATTCTGATATAGGATTCTTAATAAATTTTTCTATTACCTTTTTTAAAGGACGAGCTCCATATTCATGATCGAATCCTTTTTCTTGAACAAATTTCTGTACTTCAGGATACAAATTTAATTGATATCCTAAATTAGATACATGGATTATTATTTTTTCTAATTCTATAGAAGTTATTTTAGAAATATCTTTTCGTGTTAAAGAGTTAAAAATGATAACGTCGTCTATTCTATTTAAAAATTCCGGAGAAAAAGTCTTTTTTAAAGATTGCTCAAGAATATTTTTAACATAATCATTTGATTTTCTTGATTTAGTGTAAAATCCAATTCCTCTACCAAATTCTTTTAGTTGTTGTGTTCCTGCATTTGAAGTAAAGATAATTATAGTATTTTTAAAATTTATTTTCCTTCCAACACTGTCTGTTATACTTCCGTAATCTAATATTTGCAATAATATATTAAATACTTCATGATGTGCTTTTTCAATTTCATCCAATAATATTACAGAATAAGGTTTACGCCGTATAATTTCTGTTAATTGACCTCCTTCTTCATAACCTACATAACCTGGAGGAGCTCCTATTAATCTAGAAACAGAAAATTTTTCCATATATTCACTCATATCTATACGAACTAATGACTCTTCTGAGTCAAATAATTCTTTAGAAAAAACTTTAGCTAAATAAGTTTTTCCAACTCCTGTTTGTCCTAAAAAAATAAAGGAACCTATGGGAGAGTTAGGATCTTTTAATCCAGTTCTATTTCTTTGAACTGCTTTTACTATTTTTTCTACTGCTTCATTTTGTCCTATTATTTTTTCTTTTAGTATATTTACCATTTTATTTAACTTCCTCATTTCAGCTTGAGCTATTCTTTTTACTGGGACTTCACTCATCATGGAGACTACTTCTTCAATATTTTCTTCGGATACAATTTCTTTATTTTCTTTAGAAGATTTTTCCCAGTTTTTTTGAGCTTTTATTAATTGTTTTTCTATACGTTTTTCTGTATCACGAAAACGTGCAGCTTCTTCATACTTTTGACTTTTTACAACTTTAGATTTTTCTTTACGTACATTTTCTAATTCTTTTTCTAAAATTATTATTTCTTGAGGAACTTTTATGTTTTTTATGTGTACACGAGATCCTGCTTCATCTAAAGCATCAATAGCTTTGTCTGGTAAATATCGATCTACAATATATCGTACAGTAAGGTTTACACAAGCCTTTATAGCTTCTTCTGTGTAAAGAACATTATGATGATTCTCATATTTTCCTTTTATTTCTTTCAAAATTTCTATAGTTTCTTCTTCAGAAGAGGGATGTACTATAATTTTTTGAAATCTTCTTTCTAAAGCTCCGTCTTTCTCTATATATTGTCGATACTCATTAAGTGTAGTAGCCCCAATACATTGAATATATCCTCTTGCTAAAGCAGGTTTGAATATGTTAGAAGCATCTAATGACCCTGTCGTTCCTCCAGCTCCAATCATTGTATGAATCTCGTCTATAAAAAGTATTAATCCAGTATTTTTTTCTGATTCGTTTATAATTGCTTTCATTCTTTCTTCGAATTGTCCTCTATATTTAGTTCCGGCAACTAAGCTTGCTAAATCTAATACAATTACTCTTTTATTATACAAAGCCCTAGAAACTTTTTTTTGAACAATACGAAGAGCAAGTCCTTCAGCAATAGCTGATTTTCCAACTCCTGGTTCTCCTACTAATAAAGGATTATTTTTTTTTCTTCTACTCAAAATTTGAGAAACTCGTTCTACTTCTTTATCCCTTCCGACTAAAGGATCTAACTTCCCTTCCATTGCTATAGCATTTAAATCTCTTCCAAAATTATCTAAAATAGGAGTTTTGCTTCTTATTGAAGTTCCTCCATAGTATCCACCACCAGAACTAGTTCCACTACCTTCAGAAGATCCAGGTCCGTAAGAAGAAGTAGAAGAACTATTATCATTTTCGATATCTTCATCTGCTGAATAAGCAGAAAACGAAAAGAATTTTTTTCTACTGTTTGATGAGTAATAATGAATCATAAATTAAAATTTATAAAAAAGATAAAAAATCTTGTGAATTTTATTGAAAAATATATAAGTTTTCATATAAAAATTTTAACACAACTCATAAAAACATAATATTATGAATATATAAATAGTTGAGTTAATTATAATAATTATCATTATTATTATGACCGGAAAAAGGTATTTTTAAATCTAATCGCTTTATTAATGTCTCTATTAATTTATTTTTCTGATACAAAAAATTATATTTTTCTATTTGGGATTCTTTAATATTTTTCTTTATGATTTTAAATCCAAAATTTGGATTATTTAGTTTTTTCTGAAAAAATTTCTCAAAATTTTTTTGAATTAAAAAAAAAATTTTATCATTTAATTTGCAAGGAATTATTATTAATATTTCATTTTTTATAATTTGAAATTGTGTTTCCTTTTTTAGGAAATCTAAATAAATAGAACTTATTTTTTCAGTGTTCATATTTTCTGAAAATTCTTGAATAAACTTGATCCAATTTTTTTTCAAAAAATGAATTTTTTCATTTTCTTGAACAGTGCTAAATTTTTTTTCTTGATTTATTTCTTCTATTTTCCTAGTTTTATTATTAGGATTATTTTGTTTTTTATTAATAGAAAAGAAATATGATAATTGAATTAAGTTTATTTCTATTGTTAATCTAAAATTTTCTTTATAAAACCTGTATTCGTTTTCTAAATGATGACAAACATTTAAAGCATGAATTAAAAAAAATAAGGGAATTTTTTTAGACTGATTAATATAAGATTGGATTATTTCTTTTTTAAATTTTAAAATAGAAATTGTTTCATAATTTTTAGATAAAAATAAATCTCTAAAATGTTTAGTTAATCCAAATAAAAAATTTGAATAATTATTCTTTTGATGTAATATTTTATTTAATAGAATTAATATTTTGCTAATATTTTCATTTAAAATATGATTTACTATTTCAAAATAGTATTTTATATTAAAAATATTTAGTTTATTTATTATAAACTCTTTGGATATTTCTTTTCCATTAATTGATATTAGTTTATCAAATAGATTAATTCCTTTTTTGAGTGATCCTTTAGCTTGTTGAGAAAGAATTAATAAAGATTCATTTTCTATTTTTATGTTTTCCTTTTCCGAAATCATTTTTAGATGAAAAAAAATTTTTTTTACAGAAATATTTTCAAACTCAAAAATTTGACAATATGGAAGAATAAATTCTGGAACTATTTTTTCTTCTACTACACAAAAAATAAATAATATATGTGGATTTTTTTCTTCTATAAAATGGAAAAATAAATTCAAAATTTCTTGATTGAAATTTTGTAGATTATTAATAATAAATATATTATATTTTCCATTTTTTGGAAGTAATCTAGATTGATTAATTATTTTATAAATCCATTTTAAAGAAAAATTAAATACTCCATTAATTTCAAATATGTTAGAAGAAAAATCTTTTTTTTCATCATAAAAAGAATTTAATTCATTTGCTAAAATATGTGCACACACATTTTTCCCTACCCCTTTTGGTCCTAGAAAAAGAATAACTTGAGATAACAAATTATTTTCTATTGCATTTTTTAAAGAAATAGAAATTTTTTCTTGTCCTATTAATTCATTCCATTTAATTGGTTTATATTTATTAGATAAAGCAATTTTTTCATAAAAAAATTTTTTCATAAATAAATATCCATATTATCTTTTTACTACCTTCAAAAGGTCTTTAATTTTATTAGAAGCATCTTCTAAAGTCTCAGTAAAATAAATAGGAAGTAGGCTTTCCTGAAGAATTTTTTTCGCTGTTTTTTCATTTGTTCCTTGTAAACGAATAATTACCGGAATATTTTTAATATTGTCCTTATTAATTTTATAATATGAATTAATAATTCCTTTTGCTACTGTATCACAACGGACTATTCCTCCAAATATATTAACCAATATTATTTTAACATATTTATCTTTTAAAAGAATGGAAAAAGCTTTTTCTACACGTTTTTTATCAGCAGATCCTCCTATATCTAGGAAATTTGCTGGATCTCCCCCACAAAATTTAATCATATCCATAGTAGCCATAGCTAATCCTGCACCATTTACCATACATCCTACATTTCCTTCTAATTTTAGAAAGTTTAAATTAGCTTCATTAGCTTCTTTTTCAAGAGATAAACCTTTTTGTTCTTGATTATTATTAATATTATTAATGAAATATTTTTTCTGACGGAACAACGAATTATCGTCCAATACAACCTTTATGTCTACAGGAATTATTTTATTGTCAAATGTTTTTATTAAAGGATTTATTTCAAATAATAAAGCATCACAATTTTTATAAGCTGAATAAACGGAAATTAAAAAAGAACTAAAATTTTTTAATGAATTATTATCTATTCCCAAATTAAAAGCAATTTTTCTAGTTTGAAATAATTGTAATCCTAATATTGGATCTATTTTTTCTGTGTATACTTTTTCTGGACTATTTTTTGAAATATCTTCTATATTAACTCCTCCTTCTTTAGAATAAAGAATGATATTTTTTTCTATATCTCGATTAACAAATATTGATAAATAATACTCAACTGGATTTTTTTCGTAAAAATAAATATCTTCTGATAACAAAATTTTTTTAACTAATTCTCCTTTTTTTGAGGTTTGTGGAGTTACTAAAAATTTTCCTAGTATATTTTTTGATTTTTCATAAACTTCATCTAAACTTTTTGCAGATTGAATACCACCAGATTTACCACGTCCACCTGCATGTATTTGAGCTTTTATTATCAAAGATTTTTTTCCAGTTTTTTGAAAAATAATTTTTGCTGCTTCTACAGCCTCTTCTGGAGAAGAAGAAAGTATTCCATATGGAACTGAAATTGAAAAAGAGTTCAATATTTCTCTACCTTGGTATTCGTGTAAATTCATTGAAAATAATTTATTAAGTATAAATTTATACTTTTATACTAAAATTCATTTATTTTTGGAATTTTTATTTAATTTAAATTTTGATGTTGTGTTAATTTATCAGAAAAAAATAAATAATTGAAAAACTCAGAATATTAAGTTTGCAAAGGTAATGATTCAAGCTGAAAATATTTATAAATCCTTTGGGAAGGATGAAATTATTAAAGGAGTTAATCTTTTCATAAAAAAAGGAAATATAGTTTGCATTTTAGGGGAATCTGGATCGGGAAAAAGTACTCTTTTACAAATATTAGGAACTTTAGAAAAACCTACTATAAAAAAAAAAATAAAAACAATATTAAAAATTGATGGAAAAGAAATATTATCACTTTCAGATAGAAATCTTTCTATTTTAAGAAATCAAACAATAGGTTTTATTTTTCAAACACCCAATCTCCTTCCTGAATTTACTGCATTAGAAAATGTATGTTTACCAGGTTTTATTAGGAATAATAATAAAAAGTATGTCGTAAAAAAAGCAGAATTTTTATTGAAAAAATTAAATATTTCTAAATATAAAAATTCAAAACCAGAAGAGTTATCTGGTGGTCAACAACAGAGATTATCTGTAGCAAGATCTTTAATTAATAATCCTAAGGTTATTTTTGCAGATGAACCTTCTGGAAATTTAGATAAAAAAAACGCTGATAAGTTGCATAATTTGTTTGTTCTTTTAAATAAGGAATTAAAAAAGACTTTTTTAATTGTTACTCATAATTTACAATTAGCAAATATGGCTAATATAAAATTGAAAATAAAAAATGGAAAAGTCTATAAAATAAAAAAATAAAATATTTTATGTTTTTAAAAAATCAACTTTCTATCAAACATATTACAAATACTGATGAAATTAGTAGTAATAATGAAAATATTCTTTTTTTAATGATTCATGGCTATAGAAGTAATGAAAAAGATCTTTTTTTTTTCAAAAAGGATCTTCCTAAAAATTTTTTTATAATTAGTATTCAAGGAATTTATCCTCTTGGAAAAGAGGAATATTCTTGGTATGACATTGATTTTTCTAATGAAAAAAAATTTATTAATATTTCACAGGCAAAAAAAACTATTGATAAGATATCTTTTTTTATAAATGAAGCAATTAAAGAATATCAATTAAAAGAAGATCAAGTTTGGATATGTGGATTTAGTCAAGGAGCTATTTTAAGCTATTCTATTGCATTTAAACATCCTGATAAAATAAAAAAAATTATTTCTCTAAGTGGATATTTAGAAAAAAAACTTTTACCAGAAAAAATGAATTCCAATCATTATTCAAATTTAGAATTTTTCATATCTCATGGAAAGTATGATACAATAATTCCTGTAAATTGGATAAAAAAAGGATTAAAATTTCTTAAAGAAAATAAAATTATTGTAGAATATAAAGAATATGAATCTGGGCATACTTTAAATAGTACGAATTACCAAGATATTATAAATTGGATTAATAAAAAAATATATTAATTCTAACAAAAAAAATAATAATAATTTATGAGCAAATTTTCAAAAATAGTATTATTCTTATTGATTTTTTTTGCATCTTTTTTATTTTTTCTTAATAAAAATTATTTATTAGGAACTTTTTTACTTTTATTCAGTCTTATTCCTATTTTTTTCATTTTTAGAAATGAATTCTTATTATTAGCTTTTTTAAAAGTCAATAAAAAAGACATGAATGGATTAGAAAAATATTTAGGATATGTAAAAAATCCTAAATCACAACTTACTAAAAATCAAATGGCTTATTATTATTTTTTAAATGGAATTTTGCATTCAGAAAAAAATATTCTTAAATCAGAAAATTATATGCAAAAAGCCTTAGATTTTGGATTAAAATTTAAACAAAATATAGCTATCGCAAAATTAAATTTGGCAATAGCATCACTGTCAAAAGGAGATAAAAAAAAAGCCAATATTTTATTATTGGAAGCAAAAAAAATAGATACTTATGGGTTACTACATAATCAAATTAAAGTAATAAAAATACAAATGAAAAAAATGAATATGGGGAATAGAAATCAACAAAATCCCTATATTAGAAAGTCATAAATGTACAATCCATACTCTCTTATTGAAAAATCCTCCTTTTTTAGAAATTTTCTGATATTCATATTTTTTTATCAATCCAGAAAAAGGTTTATTATCAATTGTTTTAAATAAATTTTTATTTTTTTAGATTGATCTCCTCCTTAAAAAAAATTTGTTTTATTTGTTTGTTTTTCACAACGAAGTTTTATTTTTTTTAGAATAGGATGTACAAGGTAAATATCTTTTGTTTATGATTGAATAAAATTCGGATAAAGATTTAAATCATCGGAAGTTGTCAAAGGAGAAATAATTGGAATGTTTTTTTAATTTTAGCAATTTTTTCTAAAGAAGAATGAAAAAGAAAAAAAGATCCTATAATAGAATCTATTCTTAGATAGATTCTATGAATTCGTAAAGTTTATTATTCTTTCTTTTTCATTTTTAGTATCAAAAACTTGGACATTAATTTTCTTTATCTTTAAAAAAATCCAAAAAACTTTTAGTAAAAATAAAAAGTATTTTCACTTAGTTTTTTTTTCATAATTTGTTTTTTCTTCTTTATATGGAATTAAAAAACAAAGGTAACATAAACAATATGTTAATAGGATTCTCTGTATAATTATAATTTTTTTCTAAAAATCGGTTATTAACATAATAATTATTATTTGCTATTTTTGGAATAAATAAAGTAAAAACGAAAAAAATATAATAAAAATATATTTCATATAATTTTTTTATAATTCTAATATTTTTGGAATATTTTTTTCATTTCCTCCCATTAAAAATTTTATAGGATTTTCTATTGATTCTTTGATAGATACTAAAAATCCAACAGATTCTCTACCATCAATTATTCTATGATCATAAGACAAAGCTAAATACATAATAGGACGTATTTCAATAATTCTTCCATTAATTACCTTCGGTCTTTCCATAATTTTATGCATTCCTAATATTGCACTTTGTGGAGGATTTATAATTGGAGTCGATAACATAGATCCAAAAACTCCTCCATTAGTAATTGTAAAAGTTCCTCCTGTCATTTCATCTATTGATATTGTCCCATTTTGAACACGCATTGATAAATTGTTAATTATTTGTTCTATTCCACGAAATGAATAATTTTCTGCGTTTCTTATAACAGGGACCATTAAACCTTTAGGTCCAGATATTGCTATACTAATGTCACAATATTCAAAATTAATTTTTTCACTTCCGTCTTCACTAATCATGGCATTAATATCTGGATATATTTTCAGTGCTCTAACACAAGAAATAGTAAAAAAAGACATGAATCCCAAATTCACTCCATGTTTTTCTTTAAAAAGATCCTTATATTTTTTTCTTATAAGAAAGACCTCTTTCATATCAACTTCATTAAATGTAGTCAATGTAGCTGTTTTATTTTTTATAGATACTAATCTTTCAGAGATTTTTCTTCTTAAAGAAGAAAGTGGAGTTGTTGTTTTTGAACGATACATTGGAACAGATCTATTTACAGTAGTAGTAGAAAAAGGAAGAGAAATCTTTTTTTCTTCGAAAAGAAGACAATCTGATTTTGTAATCCTTCCATCTTTTCCTGTTCCTTTAATAGACTCTATAGGAATATTTTTTTCTTTTATAATTTTTTTAGAGGCTGGAGAAAAAATTTTTGTTTTTTCGTAAGAAAACTCTTTTTTATTATTTTGTTCATCATTTTTTTGATGAAGATTAATTTCTTTTTTATAGACTTTTTTAGAAGTATCAATAAGGCATAAAACATCTCCAACTTTAATTTTATCTCCTTTCTTTGCTATTAAAGTAATTATTCCATTTTCTTCAGCAGAAATTTCTAAAGTAGCTTTATCTGAATCTACTTCAGTTATTATTTGACCTTTATAAACATAATCTCCATCTTTAACAAGCCATGTGGAAATTTCCATTTCCGTGATTGATTCTCCTGGAGAAGGAGCTTTTACCTTTTTTATCATAATTAAAATGTTTTAATATTACAAAATCAAAAAAAAGCCTTTTCTAATATTTTATTTTGAATTTCTAAAAAATCTAGATAAGATCCTGTAGATGGGCTAGAGTTTTCAGAAGGAGAAACTAAATGGAATGATATTACATTTCCCAACTTTCTTAAAATGAAACTCCATAATCCCATATTTTCTGGTTCTTCTTGAACCCAAAAAATTTTTCTTTTATTTTTGTATTTATTAATTAATTCTTTAATCCTATCTATTTTTAACGGATAAATTTGTTCTATTCGAATTAATGCAGTTTTTTCATCTTTTATGGACTCTTTTTTATTAAGCAAATCGTAATATATTTTTCCGGAACAAAAAATTAATCTAGTTATATCATTAACATTTTTTACTAAAGGATCATCTAAAATTTCTTGAAACTTTCCTTCAGAAAGATCTTTTATTGGGGATAAACATTTTGGATTTCTAAGTAAACTTTTTGGAGTAAAAACTATAAGAGGTTTTCTATATTTTAATTTTATTTGTCTTCTTAAGAGATGATAAAAATTGGATGGAGTAGTACAATTTACTACGAATAAATTATTTTTAGCACAAAGTTGTAAATAACGTTCTATTCGTGCAGAAGAATGTTCTGGTCCTTGACCTTCATATCCATGAGGAAGAAGTAATACTATTCCATTTCTAATTTTCCATTTATTTTCTCCAGAAGAAATATATTGATCTATTATAATTTGACCTCCATTTCCAAAATCTCCAAACTGAGCTTCCCATAAAGTTAAAACATAAGGTGAACACATAGCGTATCCATAATCAAAACCCAATATTCCATATTCTGATAAAGGTGAATTATAAATTTGCATTTTTCCTTGTCCAATTTTTATGTTATTCAAAAGAATAAACTCTTCTTCCTCTTCTTCTGTTTTTATAACAGAATGTCGTTGAGAAAATGTTCCTCTTGCTACATCTTCTCCTGATAAACGAATGTTAATACCTTCATTTAAAATTGTTCCGTAAGCCAATAACTCAGCCATACTCCAATCAACTATTTGTTGATTAATCATTTTTAATCTATTTTGAAAAATAGACTCCGTTTTTTTGAAAAATCTTTTGTTTTTTGGAAGAGAAAATATTTTTTTAGATATTTCTATAATTTTTTTTATAGGAACTCTAGTATTTACTAAATGAAAAATTTCTTTATCGTTAGAAACTATTGGAAAATTTTTCCAATCTTCTTCCAAAAAAGAATTTAAAATATTCCATTTAATACTTTTTGTTTCAAGGTATCCTTTATTTATAATTTTTTCATATTCTCTTTCCATATTAGTTATATCGTCATTACTAATGATTTTTTCTCCTTTTAATTTCTTTTTGTATAATTCATAAGAATTGATGTGTTTAGAAATTATTTTATATAAAGAAGGTTGAGTGAATCTAGGTTCATCTCCTTCATTATGCCCATATTTTCTATATCCGAGACAATCTATAAAAACATCTTCATGATATTTCATTCTAAAATCTATAGCAAAATAAATAGCGTGGATAACAGATTCTATATCATCTGCATTGACATGTAATACTGGAGAAAGAATAACCTTTGCAATATCGGTGCAATAAATACTAGATCGAGCTTCATTATAATTTGTAGTAAATCCTATTTGATTATTAAGAACAATATGAATCGTACCTCCAGTTGTATATCCTTTTAATTTAGAAAATTGAATAACTTCATAAACTATTCCCTGTCCTGCTAGTGCTGCATCACCATGAATTAAAATAGGAACAATCTGATTTGAATTACTTTTTTGGTTATAGATGATATCTATTTTTGCACGTGTAATTCCTTCTACAATGGCATTTATAGATTCTAAATGTGAAGGATTGGGAACTAAATTCAATTTAATATATTGTCCTTTACGAGTTTTTATAGTATTGGAAAATCCAAGATGATATTTCACATCGCTAGAAAAATTTTTTTCTTTATATCCTTTTCCTTGAAATTCGTTAAATATTTGATAGTAAGGTTTTTTAAAGAAATTTGCAAGAATATTTAAACGACCTCTATGTGACATACCAATCACAAATTCTTTTGTCAAATATTTTCTAGAAGCATATTCTGCCATTTCTTCTAATCCAGGTAATATTGATTCATTTCCTTCTATAGAAAATCTCTTATGTCCCACAAATTTAGTATGAATAAAATTTTCAAATGCAACTGCTTGGTTTAATTTTTTCAAAAAAAATTTTTTTTCTTTAGAAGCAAATTTCATTTTTTCTTTTTGAAACCATTTTTCAACCCATTGAATCTTTTCAGGATTATCCATATGCATATATTCTATTCCTATGGAACCGCAATAAATTTTTTTTAGATAATTAATTATATTTCTTAATGAATTATTTCCAATACCTATTAGTTTCCCAGAATCAAAAAATGTATCAAGTTCTTTATCAGACAATCCAAAATTTTCTAAATCTAAAGAAGGATAATATTTTCTTCTTTCTCGTATAGGATTTGTATTAGCAAATAAATGACCTCTATTTCTATAGGCTTGAATTAAATTAAATACTAAAAATTCTTTAGAAAAATCGTTTTTTCCATTAATAGCAAAACTTTTTTTATAATTATTCTTTGATTTATCAACGTTATCATAGTTTTCTTTTCCAAAATCAAAACCTTTAAAAAAAGCGCTCCAACTAGACTCTATTGAGTTAGGATCTTTTTTATACTTATTGTATAATAATTCTAATTCTTTAGAATGAATAGTATTTAGAAAAGAATATCTATCATTCATAAATTGTTTTTTATTTTAAATTTAAACATTTTAAATATCTGTCAAAGTTTATCTGATTTTTTATATTTTTTACATCTTTTAAAATCAAATTCAACCCATTTTTATCAGATCCTATAGCTGTAGCAAAAGAAGAATTTCCCCAATATTTTCCATGTATAAAAGATGAAATTTTACATATTATTTTATGAGCATGAATATTGTATTTTTGAATTAAAGAATTTGAAATAGATATAAAAATAACTGGTTTTTCTTTTTCTATAAATCCAATAATCATAAATAAATTAGATACTTCGTTTCTTAAACCTAAAACTGTTCTTTTAATAAGATTTATATCTAATTTATTTTCCTGAAAAGGATCAATATCATATATATAATTAATTGAAGACAATTCAATTATATTTGATAAATATTTTTTTTTTAAAATTCTCATTTGTTGAGAGTGGACTTCTGATATTTTTTTCTTTAATTCTTTATTATAATTTTGCAAAATTATAAAACTTTTCAAAGGAGATTCTGGATATTTTATAATTTTTTTCAAAGATTGATATTGTTCATGAATTGATTTTAAATATCGTATTGCTCTTTCTGAAGTAACAGCTTTAATTCTTCGTATACCATAAGAAACAGAAGATTCTGATAATATTTTGAAAACATGGATTAATCCAGTATGTTTGACATGAGTTCCAATACATAATTCGGATGATTTTCCAAAAGTTATTACTCGTATTTCTTGTTTCGATTTATTTTCGAATGTTTCGCTTTTATAAAAAGAAATATTTTTTTCAGCTTCTTGTAATGAAGAAAATCTTCTTTCCTTTAAAAAAAGATTAGAAAAAATTAATTCTTGAACAAGGTTTTCTATTTGGTTTAATTCTTTAATAGTTATTTTTTGATAATGAGAAAAATCAAATCTTAAATATTCATTTCCTACATAGGACCCTTTTTGTTGAATATGACTTCCTAAAATTTTTTTCAAAGAAAAGTGTAACAAATGAGTAGAAGTATGGTTTTTTTCAATTTCTAATCTTCTCTTTTTATCAATTATAGCCACAAAAGGAGAATAAACATTTAAAGGTAATTTTTCAGCATAATGAATAATAATAGAATTTTCTTTTTTTGTATTAAAAATACAAACCTCATCAGTTTCATTTTTTATAATCCCAACATCTCCTAATTGTCCACCTCCTTCTGGATAAAAAGGAGTTTTTGAAAAAATTAATTCGTAATAATGATTTTTTTTTAATTTATTTTCTACTTTTCTATATTTTACAATTAATATATCACATTTTATGACATCATATCCTACAAAATTTGCATTATCTTGAAAAAATTGATGATTATGAACCTTTATCCAATCTTTTTTTTCTATAGTCTCATTTTCTTTTTTAGATCTGTTTCTTTGTTCTAATAATTTTTTTAAAAAAAGTTTTTCATCAATTAATAAATTATTTTTTTCGATTAACATTTTAGACAATTTTATAGGAAATCCATAAGTATCATATAATTTAAAAATAGTTTTTCCATCAACAATATTTTCATTTTTTTCTTTAGCTTTTCTTATGATATGTTGAATTTTACGATTACCTTTTTCAATAACTCTTAAAAAAGAAAGTTCTTCTTCATGGATTACATTTTTTATGTATTCTTTTTTTTCCCATAATTCTGGAAAAGAACTTTTCATATTTTTTACCAGTATATTTACAAATTGGTAAATGAAAGGTTCTTTTTTACTCAAGAAAGAGTTTGCATAAATTATAGCTCTTCTAAGAATTTTTCTTATAACATAACCGGCACCGTTATTTGATGGCAAAAGTCCATCTGAAATAGAAAATGTTAAAGATCTTAAATGATCTGCTATTATATGTATAGATACCTTATGGTGAAAATCTTTTTTATAATTTTTCCCTAAAGATTCTTTTATATTTTGAATAATTGGATAGAAGATATCAGTCTCATAACTAGAAATTTTTCCCTGTAATACTATACATAATCTTTCTAATCCCATTCCTGTATCAATATGTTTTGTTGGAAGTATTTCTAATGATCCGTCAGATTTACGCAAAAATTCTATAAAAACAAGATTCCAGATTTCTATGACTTTTGGATGATTTTTATTAATAAGATTTTTTCCATGTAACGTTTTTTTTTCTTTTTCAGTACGTAAATCTATGTGTATTTCTGAACTTGGACCACAAGGCCCTGTCAACCCCATTTCCCAAAAATTTTCTTTTTTTCCAAAAAAAAGAATATGATCTTCATTTATTAACGTTTTCCAACATTGAAAAGTTTCATTATCCATAGACAATTCTTCTTTTTTATCTCCAATGAAAACGGATACATAGATATTTTCCTTAGGAATTTTGTAAACTTTAATTAATAATTCCCAAGCCCATTCTATTGCTTCTTTTCTTGAATAATCTCCAAAAGACCAATTTCCCAACATTTCAAACATAGTGTGATGATAATTATCATATCCTACATTTTCTAGATCATTGTGTTTTCCAGTTACTCTTAAACATTTTTGAATATTTACTATTCTTGAATAATCTGGTTGGATATGCCCTAAAAAATAATCCTTAAAAGGATTCATTCCTGCATTAATAAAAAAGAGTGTAGGATCGTTTTTTGAATGGATAGGAAATGAAGGAACCACTTTATGTTTTTTTTCTTTAAAAAAACTGAGAAAAGAATCTCTTATTGATTTATACTTCATAATATACTATATTTATGAATTATTTTTATAATAATATTTAGGAGATTGTTCTATAGCATCCATAATTTTTTCCATTATTTTCTCAGTAGTATCTTTTTTTAAATCTAATTGAATGGGTTTTTTAAATTCCATTTTTTGTAATACACCTTTTTTTTTAATTTTAATTCTTTTTTTATCATAAGCTTTTTGAAATCCATCTATTACAATAGGAACAACAATAGGATTATATTTTCTAATAACATGAACAATTCCTCTTCTTCCTGGAGCGAATGCTTGGGTTGTTCCTTGTGGAAAAGTAATTAACCATCCATCATTAAGGGCTATTCCCATGCGAGTGATTTCAGATATATTATTTACAGAACTATCTCCTTTTTTTTCTCCTTTTTTCCATGTTCTTTTAACAGTAATTCCTCCGGAATAAGTAAATAATTTTGTCAAAAAACTTTTTTCCATAGTTTCTTGAGCTGCTACATAATACAAATTAACTTTTGGATTTAATAAATAAATAGGATTTTTTATAATACTATTTATGAATCCGTTTTTTACACTGCAAAAAACATGAAACATAGCAAAAACATCCGCAAAATAAGTTTGATGGTTCGAAACAAAAAGAACTTTTTTATCTGGTAAATCCTTAATATATTCTGTGCCTATTAGTTGTAATTGATTAAATCCATCATAACGATTATAAGAAATGCATCCGAAAGTAAAAATTAAAAATCGTTTTATAAAATGAAAATTTCCAAACGCATCTCTAAACAGATTACTTTTTTTTTCGTCAACTTTTTTTTTTTTTCTTAGAAAGAATGAGTAAAGATTCACTATTTAATTTATTTTTTTATTATGTATTTTTTTAACCTATGATTTCTTTCAGAATAATCAAAATAATAAGCAAAACTTGCAACAAAAAACAAAATTAATAAACTATAATATATCCAGCAAGGAATTGAAATAGGATCACCTTTAGCATAAGAATGCAATCCTGATAAATAATAATTCACTCCAAAATAAGTCATGATAATAGAACTTATTGATAATATACTAAAAAAATTAAAAGTTAATATGTTTCTCATATTCGGTATTAAACGGATATGCAATAAAAAAGCATAAATCATAATACTAACCAAAGCCCATGTTTCTTTAGGATCCCAACTCCAATACCTTCCCCAACTATTATTGGCCCAAACAGAACCTAAAAACGTTCCTATTGTTAATAAAAAAAGTCCTATAATGAGACACATTTCATTAATGATAGTTAATTTTTCAATATGATTTTGAATTTTTCTTTTATAAGATTTAACATATGCTTTTAATATATATAAAAGTAATACAAAAAATCCTAAAAAAGATCCTGTAAAAAAGAAACCATAACTACTTGTTATTATAGCAACATGTATAATTAACCAATGGGATTTTAAAACTGGAACCAAATTTGTTATTTCTGGATCCATTATATTTCCATGTGCTATTATTAATAGGATAGACGCTATTAAAAGATTTATTCCTAATACAAATCTATTTTTATAAAATAAGAATCCTATTCCTACCAAGCAAAAACTAATAAAAACAGCCGATTCATATCCATTAGTCCACGGAGCATGACCTGAAATATACCATCTAAAAATCAATCCTATAAAATTTAATATATGTAGAAACAATGAAATAATAAAAAATACTTTAGAAAAAAAAAGTAAATATTTTTTTTGAAAAAATATTACAAGAAAAAAATTAATAATAATTATTATTCCAAAAATAGCATATAAAAAAGATAAAATATAAAATATATTAAGTTTATTATAAATAATTTCTATGGATATTTTTTTATTAGAAGGTAAAATAGATTTAGAATATTTTATCTGATAAGATCGTATTTTTTCTATTTCATTATCTGCAATGCTCCAATCTTTTTCATTTTGAGCATATAATAAGGATTTTAAATAATTATTATACATAGAAAAACCAAAAAGATTTAATTTATCAGAATCTGATATAATCCAACTAGACCAAGTTTTTTTAACGTCGTTTGGTATGGGAAAAATACGAATATATTTTCCACGAAAAATTTCATGAATGATCCCCACACGTTCACTGAGGCTTAATACAGCTTTATCATATTCATTCCTTTGCATTGGATTTTTAGAAAAAGCTGTTTCATAATCCTCTTTAAGGAGATATTTTATAGTGGACGTTTTTGGATCTAAAAAATAGAGATCCATTAAAGATACGCAATAATTTTGGTTCGCTTTTACTTTTTTTAAAAACTTATATCCTCCTTTTTTGTTGACTCTGATAAAAGGAATTCTTGTCCAAAAAATATTATCCTGATGTATAGAAATAAACCATTGATTGGCATCTATATCTCCTATAGAATTTTTTTTATGTATCTTTCTAAGAAGTTCAATAGCCATTGTATTAATTGGTTTTATTCTTCCTTTATAATCTTGTACTAATAAACGACCAAAATTTTCACTATGTTTCTTGGGAATATAGATACAATCAGAAACATTTTCTAATGGAATTTTTGTGGACTTATGTGTTGTTATTATTGAATTATTCGCTTTAGCAAAAAAAAAAGAATAATCATTTCCTCCTAGAACTAGGAGGAGAAATAAAAATATTATTATTGAATAATTTTTAATAGTTAAATTTTTTAATTTATTTATTAAATAATTAAATCTAGTTCCTTTCCAAAATAATGTAATTAACATTCCTACACTCATCAAAAAATATCCTGTATAAGAAAAATAGGTTCCTAAATAATCATTATTAACAGATAAACGAGTTCCTTTTTTATCAGAATCATATCCAGACTGGAAAAATCTGTATCCTTTATAATTTAGGACATTATTCATATAAATTAAATAATTTTTTATTTTTTTCTTATCTATAATCGTGATATAACTCATAAAAGATGAAGGGAATTCAGATCCTGGATAATTTTCTAATTTAAAATTATCTAATCGTAAATAAAAAGGAAGATATAAGAATATAGATCCATATCCAATAGATATTTTGTAATCTCTAAATTGTAGAGAATCACTCATGTTTATTGTATTTGCCCCTCCTAAAAATGTTACTAATTTAGATTCATTTAGAAAAGTTATTTTTGCTGTAATTGCATTTAAAGAATTATTATTGTTTTTTTCTTCTTTTTCACATGATTGAATATACTCTAATTTTCCTGTTACAATTTCATTTGGAATAACCCATTGTATCATTCCAGAACTTGTTTTCATTCTATATAGATTTTTTATTTTTAGTGTATTAATGGTATTTTTAGATATTAAATAAGTTTTTTTATTGATCATGTCAAAATGATCACCTGAATAAGAGGATTTAAAATAAAGTTTATTTTTTTTTTCAAAAATTTGTATTCCGTATGGAATTTTTTTATTTAGAGAAAATATTACTCCATTTATTTTCGTTATATTTTTATCTTCAATAAAATGTTCTGTTCTTCCTTTTTGGTCATTTGAAATGATTTTCAAAATTTTTTCTCCTGTTTTTTTTTTTGAAAGAAAAATTTTAGCACATGGAATATAATCTATAATATTGATTTTCAAAGGATTATTATTAAATAATAAAGTTTTTTTATATTTTTTGTTATAAGACGAGAGATTATAAGGATAATTGTAAAATTTGGTATTGTTTCTTTGAAAAACTTTTAATTTAATATAATTTTTGCTGGAAATAATTTTTTTGCTTGTTTCTCCTTCTCTTAAAGGCATAATTCCTTCAAAGCTATAATATCTAGAAAAAATTCCTCCTATGAAAATAAATACAAATGATAAATGAAAAATAAGAATAGGAATTTTTCTGTAACTCCATAATTTATATTTCCATATATTTCCTATCAAATTAATTATAATTAATAACATTATAATTTCAAACCAAGTAGATTCATAAACAAATATTTTTGCAAATTCAGTAGAATATTTTTGTTCTAAAAAAGTAGCTATAGCCATAGATATAGCAAACAATAAAAACAATAGAGAAGTTATTTTAGTGGAAAAAAAAATTTTTTTTAATATTTTTTGCATATCAATTATCTGTATTATCTAAATTAAGAATGAAAAATGTGATGAAATAAATGCAATAATAATTTTAAAAATTATACATTTATAATCAATCCATCATAAGCTAAATAAATATTTTTTGGAAAGTTTTTTTCAATTTCTTCGTGAAATCCAAGTATATGTCCAACATGTGTTAAATAAGCTTTTTTAGGAGATATTTTTTGAATCATTTTTAATGATTCTAAAATAGTTATACGAGAAGTATGTTTTGGAAATTTTCTTAATACGTTTAAAACTAAAATATCTAGTCCTTTCAACTGTTGAATAGTTTGAATGGGAATATCGCTTGCATCCGTTATATAAGCAAAGTTTTCTATACGAAAACCTAAAATAGGAAGGATTCCATGCCATATGAATAAAGGAATGATTTTAAGATGTTCCATAAAACAAATTTTTTTATAATTATCTAATTCATGAAAAGATATTTTTGATGCAATTGATTTATAATTATTTAAAAAAATATAAAAAAATCTTTCTTTTATATTTTTTATAGTTCTACGTAATCCATATACAGGAATTTCCTTATTCATTTTTAAACAAATAGATCGTATATCATCTAATCCACCTATATGATCATGATGTTCATGAGTAATAAAAATAGCATCTAGTTTATTATGATTGCTTCTTAACATTTGATAACGAAAATCTGGTCCACAATCTATTAATAAATAAATTTTATTTTGTTCAATTAAAATTGAGCTTCTAAGTCTCTTATCTTTTGGATTTTTAGATAAACAAACTGGATGTCTAGACCCAATAATAGGAATTCCTTGAGACGGTCCAGTTCCTAAAAAGGTAATTTTCATAAAATTCTTTATCTCTGAATATACTGATTTATTATATTTGTTTGTATTTCATTGATAATGTTTTTTTTACCTTTTAAAAATTCTCTTACAGAATCTCTTCCTTGGCCTAATTTTGTGTTTCCATAACTAAACCAAGATGCATTTCTTTTAATAATTCCTAAATCAACTCCTAAATCCAAAATCTCTCCAATTTTTGAAATACCTTCACCGTACATTATATCAAACTCCGCAATTTTAAAAGGAGGAGAAAGTTTATTTTTAACTACTTTTACTTTTGTCCTATTTCCCAATATTTTTTCTCCATTTTTAATTTGATGTCCTTTTCGTATATCTAATCGTATTGAAGAATAAAATTTCAAAGCATTTCCACCTGTAGTTACTTCCGGATTTCCATAAACACCTATTTTTTCTCTTAGTTGATTAATAAATATGAGTATACTTTTTGATTTTCCTATACTAGAAGTCAGCTTTCTCAAAGCTTGCGACATTAATCTAGCTTGTAACCCTATTTTAGAATCACCCATCTCTCCCTCTATTTCACTTTTAGGAGTTAAAGCTGCTACAGAATCAACGACAATCATGTCAATAACACCGGATCTTATTAAATTATCTACTATTTCAAGTGCTTGTTCTCCATTATCTGGTTGAGATATTATTAAATCTTTAATATTAACTCCTATTTTTTTAGCATAAAAACAATCAAAAGCATGTTCTGCATCAATAAAACTAGCAAAACCTCCTAATTTTTGAGATTGAGTTATTGCATGTAATGCTAAAGTTGTTTTTCCAGAAGATTCTGGGCCAAATATTTCGATAATACGACCTTTCGGAAATCCTTTTATTCCTAAAGCTATATCTAATCCTAAAGATCCAGAAGAAATAGTTTCTAAATTTTCTATATGAGAATCTCCCATTCGCATGACGGTTCCTTTCCCATATATTTTATCCATTTTTTCTAAAACAAGCTCTAATGATTTTCTTTTTTTTTCAATTTTTTCGTTCATAATTTATGAGAACATATTAAGAAATCCAGTAAATATAGATGAACTTTAGTCCATGAAAAGAATTTTTTACTTTCTTTAAACAAAAAACTTTATTTTTTCTAATCTTAAAAAGAAAAAGTAAAATTTTTTGTTTACACACTGTAAACAAAAATAATAAAACTTCTATGTAATATTTAACAGTCAAGAATACAGGAATACAGATAAAAATCTGAACAAGTTTTTTCTTTAATACGAAAGTTAAAGTTTTTTTAATTTATTATTAGAGTATATAGTTTAAAAAGTATTATTAAAATTTTGCATTTATCAATTATCAATGATGTAAATAATGTTATGATAATAAGTTTTGTAACATAATTTGAAATTTTTTTAATATTGACAAAAAATTCGAAAAAAATATTTCATTTTTAGTTCCTTAACTGGATTATCTGTTGGTTTAATATAATATTGATTCTATATTAAAATTAATTTTCAATATCACAAAACTTCAAATAATAGAATTATTTTTCTATTGATTTTATAATATTTAAATATTAACTATGACGTATGACGTCTCAATTTAAATATTTAAAATTTATTTTAATTTCTTTTTAGTTTAGTAAGGAACAAATTGAAATAATATTCATATAGAATAGAAACAAAACAAAAGGGGTGAAAAATAATATAAATTATTGTTTCAACATAAACACATAAACAATTAATATATCATCAAATATCAACGTTATTTACATTACTAATAATGAATATTTATTCCTCCTTAGATTCAGAATCTTTTCCTTCAGAAGCTTTTTTGAACTCTTTTAATCCTGTTCCTAATCCTCTCATTAATTCAGGTATTTTTTTACCTCCAAAAAGTAAAAGTGCAAGAATAACAATAACTACAATTTCTGTTGTTCCAAAAGTTCCAAGAATCACTAATATAAAAATTGAATCCATTTATATTTAATGAATTTTTATTAAATATAAATAAAAATTGTTAATTTTCTTGAGTCAATTATAAACAGAATAATCTCCTAAACTAACTTTTTTTGCTTTTTCAGTATAAACAGTTTGACTTCCTATCATAGAATTATAAAAATTAGCATATTGAATTTTTACATAATTTTGAATTAAAGATGTTTTTATATTACTATTTTTGATTTTTGTATTATTCCCAATTGAAACATGAGGACCTATTACACTATTTTCAATTATTGTATTTTTTTCAATTGAACAAGGTTGTATAATTACACTATTTTTTATGATTGCTTGATCATGAATTAATTTTGATATTTTATATTCGAAAGATAATATTTTCGAATTAGAAGAAATGGTTCTTTTTTTATTTCCGAAATCCATCCATTCTTTCACTTGTTTACTAGTAAATTTTTCTCCTTTTTTTCTCATTTTTTCCAGAACAGACGTTAATTGATATTCTTGTTCATTTTTTTTATCATTATTTGATGATTGTAGTTCTTTTTTTAATAAAAGACTATTTTTAAAATAATAAAGCCCAATAATTGCTAAATTAGAAATATAATTATTTGGTTTTTCCACAAAATGAGTAATAATTCCGGAAGAATCACATTTGACAACGCCAAATAAATGGGGGGTTTTAACTTGTTTTGTCCATACGATATTATCAATTTCATCATTGATTTCTTTTTCTAAAGATTTACTTTTAAATAAAGTATCAGAAAAAGCAACAATTATCGATTCTCCATTCAATGAATCTTTAGCTTTTAACAGTGCATCTGCTGTTCCAAGTGGAAAATTTTGATGGTAGATAATAGGATTAGTATTTACTTTATTAGCTAGCTTTATTAATTTGTTCTTAATAATATTTTTCTCATAATTTCCTATAATAAAAATTATTTCTTTAATATGAAAAGTTTTTATTATTGTAGATAAACTTTCTATCAATCTTTCTAAAATTGTTTTTCCTGCAATATTGATTAATGGTTTCGGGGTATTTAAAGTATGTGGATTTAGACGTAATCCTTTCCCAGCCATAGGAATTATAATTTTCATATCGCCTTATTAAAATTAAGAATAAATATATTCATGTATTTCATTATATTCCAGTACTTCCAAAACCATTGCTCCCTCTTTTGCTTATGTTTAAAGTGGAACATTTTTCCCATTTTATTCTATTTCCTAAAAATATGTTTAACATAATTAATTTTTCATTGGATTCAATAATCATAGTTTTAAAAAAAACGTTTATTAAAATAATTTTAATTTCTTTATATAAGGTTAAATCATTTTTTTTTCTTTCAAAATGAATAATGGAAATAGATTTTTTAAAGTTCTTTTTTAAGAAAAAATAATATTTCAATTCTTGTTGTAATTTTAAAAATAAACCTGTTTTTATCAATTTTCTTTTCATAAAAGGGATAGAAATAGATTTTTTGATATTAGCAATTAAAATTAACTGATATTTACTTTTTTGTATCATCAATTTATTACCATATGTTTTATTGTTTAATTAAATTAATCAATCTTTTTTTCTCCAGTAAAAAAATAATTATAAAATAAAGTAATTGAAAGAAAAATCTAAGTATCATTTCTTTTTTATCATTGATTGAAAATTTGTTGTTGATTACAAAAACTAGAAAAATAGCAAATAAAAAATGAGTTATAATATTTCTTTTCTTTTTGAAAAATTTAAAAAATTTTTTTCCTATCCAAATAGATAAAATAACTAACATACATCCATATGATGTCAAAGTTCCCCATGCGGGGATCATGAAACTACTATTAGGAATTAAAATAAAAATAATATTAAATAAAAAAGTAATGAACACTCCTACTAATGATATATAAGTTCCAACGATAGGCTTATCTACTACTTTATAAAAAATAGATAGATTTGTATAAATACCTAAAAATAAATTTCCCATCATTATTACTGGAATAATAGACATAGCAAAATGGTATTTCTTATCAAGAAAGAAGTTCATAAAAATAGGGATATTTCCACATATTAATACATAAAAAATTAATCCTAATAGAATAAATATATAATTTATTTCTTCATAATAATATTCCGCATCAGCATCCTCAGATTTTTTGAAAAAAAAGGGTTCGATGCCTAATCGGAACATTCGAATATATAAAGTCATAAAAGCAGCTATTTTGTAGCAAGCAGAATAAGATCCGTTAATTTCGTCAGATCCCCATCTTTTAATTAAAATCTTATCAAGATTCTCGTTTATTGAAAAAGCAATAGTTCCTAACATAATAGGAATTCCATAACCTAACATTTTTTTTGCAAGATTTTTGTCAAATTTTTTGATAATTACTTTTTTAAGAATAATAGGAAGAACTAATAATAAATTAGTTAATGATGATATTGTATTTGCAAAAAATATATATCCTGTTTTATCTGTGAAAGAATTAATCCATTCAAAAATAGAAAAAAAGTAAGTTTTCCTAAAAAAAAAATTATTAGAACAAAAAAATAAATATATAGTTATAAATGATTGTACAAAAATATTTATTACATTTATAATAGTGAATTCTAACGGTTTTTCATTTGCACGAAACCAAGCCATAGGAAGAATACAAATTGTATCAAAAAATATAATTAGAAAAAACATAAAAAAATATTCTGGATGGTTTTGGTATCCGGTAAAATAAATTATATGTTTGATAAGATTAACGGAAATAATTAAAAAAAAAGAAGTAATCAATAATTGTATTATGAACCCAGTCGAAAATACAGTTTCTCGATGAGAATTTTTTTTATATAAAAATCTAAAATAAGTATTTTCCAACCCAAAAGAAAGAAATCCTATAACAAAAAAAGATAAAGCATACATATCTGTGTAAAGAGAAAATTCCTCTCTTTTTAAAGAAATAGTAAAGAATTTTAAAAAAGAATAATTAATAATCCTTGGTAAAATTGATCCAATAGAATAAATGATTGTTTGTTTTGCTAATCTTTTGTACAAATCTGATTTTTTTTGAATTAAAATCTTTCTAATTTCTATAATTTTTATTCATATGTTAACTTTATCGAAAAAAATTTTTTCTAAAAAAAGATAATTAATTATAAGTAGTAACTTTACTAAAATTTAAAGTAATAATGGATTACAAAAAAAAATCAGAAGAATTTTTTCTGTACGCTACCAAACATAAAAAAATTAACAGCTTGCTAATGAACGAATATATTATTCGATCAATGACACCATATATTGTTGAGGAGAGAAAATTAAATGTTGCTCAAATGGATGTTTTTTCTCGTTTAATGATGGATAGAGTTATTTTTTTAGGAACCCCCATAGAAGATCAAGTAGCTAACATAGTTCAAGCACAGTTATTATTTTTACAATCAGTAGATTCTGTTAAAGAAATACAAATATATATTAATTCTCCAGGAGGAGATGTTTATGCTGGACTAGGAATATATGACACAATGCAAATTGTAGAGCCTGATGTTGCTACTATTTGTACTGGAATGGCTGCATCTATGGCTGCCGTTTTGCTTTGTGCAGGAGTTAAAAATAAAAGGTCTGCGTTAAAACATTCAAGAATTATGATTCATCAACCTATGGGAGGAACACAAGGGCAAGCTTCAGATATTGAAATAACAGTTCGTGAAATTTTAAGACTTAAAAAAGATCTTTACAATATTATATCGAAACATACCGGAGTATCTCTTGAAAAAATAGAAAGGGATTCAGATAGAGACTACTGGATGACTTCTAAAGAAGCAAAAGAATATGGAATGATAGATGAAGTTCTAGAAGGAAAAAAGTGATCACGACAGGATTCGAACCTGTAACCTACTGCTTAGAAGGCAGTTGCTCTATCCATTTGAGCTACGTGATCTTAGAAAGAAAGATAATTTTGATTTTATTAATTACTACTTAATCTATTTTTTATTAAAAATAAATATTTATGTAATTTAAATTTAAATGTATAAAAAAATTATTGTAAAATCGGGGTAGCAGGATTTGAACCTACGATCTCCTGGTCCCAAACCAGGCGCGATAACCAAACTACGCTATACCCCGTTTGTGCGGAGAATGTGGGATTCGAACCCACGAGGTATGTGTTTTATACCGACAGTTTAGCAAACTGTTCCGTTAACCACTCCGGCAACTCTCCAATAATACAAATCTAAAATAGATCTCTCAAATAAACAAATAATTATATTTTAGGATATTCTATTCTAGTATGATAAATATTTATCAATTTTTTTTGAACAACTTTTTTTATTTTTTCTATTTCTTTAAAAGTAATATCTGCATTAGAAAATTGATTTTCTTTTTTTTGTTTATTAATAATATTTTCTACCAATTCCTCTAATATTTTAGAAGATGGATTTTTAATGCTTTTAGAAGCAGCTTCTACAGAATCTGCTATCATAACAATAGATGTTTCTCTTGAAAAAGGTTTTGGACCAGAATATTGAAATTGTTTTTTATTTATTTGTCTATCAGGATGTTTTTTTTTTTCTTTTTCGTAAAAAAAATGAATAATACCGTTTCCATGATGTGTTCGTATAAAATCAGTGACAGAATCAGGTAAATGGTACTTTTTTGCTAATTCGATTCCAATTGGAACATGTTCTAAAATAATTTTAGCACTCTCTTTTGGGTTTAATTTCTCATGTGGATTATCTATATTGTACTGATTTTCAGTAAAAAAATTTGAATTTTTTATTTTTCCTATATCATGATAAATAGCTCCTATTTTTACCAATAATGAATGAGCTCCAATAGCAACAGCAGCTTCTTCCGCAATATTTGCTACTGTTAAAACGTGTTGTAATGTTCCTGGAGCTTTTTGAGCCAATAATCTTAATACTGGGGTATTTGTATCAGATAGTTCTAATAACGAAATATCAGAAGTTAGATTTAATAATTTTTCAAAAAAAAATATTAATGGATGAACAAATAAAGTTAAAATTCCACTGAAAAGAAACAAATAAAAATTATAAAAATAAATTTTTTTAAATGAACCTTCTCTAATTAAGATAAGTAAACTAAAAATAATTATATAGGTGATGGTTATTTTTACTACAGCTGTAAAAAGATTGGCCATCTTGTATATATTCTGTTTTGTTAACATTGCTGAAAAACCTGTAGTGATTTGAATGAAAGCAAATTCGAAACTATTTGGTGCAATTAAAGATAATAATAAAATAGTTGTTAAATGAATAATGATACTTAAATGAAAGTTAAAAAAAACTCGAATACTTATGGGAAGTATACAGAAAGGAATTATATATAATATTTTAGAATGATATTTTAAGATTAAAATAGTAATTAGTGATATTAATAATATATTACTGATTAGGAAATTAACTTTTCTATTGTTATGAAATGTTTTATTTTGAAAGTAAAAAAGATATAATATAAATAGAGTGAATATCATACTAATGATAAAAAAATATCCTATAACAAGACAATAATATTTTTTTTTGTTCCATATTTTATCTTCATATTTTTTTTTAAAAGAAGATAAAATTTGAAATTTATTTTCATCTACCATTTCCTTATTTTTAATAATTTTATCTCCTTTTGCAAAAGAATATTTAATATTATTAATAGATTTAATTTTTTCGTGAAAAAAGAATTCTGTATAATTTTTACTGTAAAAAAAATTGGGAATGAGAGTTCTAATTAAAAAATTTTTTAAAATTTTAATACGATAATTTTTTGTATATAAATTTTTATTAATAATCTTAATTACTTTTTTTCGAGTATAAATTTTTTTGAATAAAATGGGGGTCCATATTTTCCTATTTTGGAAAAAAATTGTATCATTTTTTTCCGGAAAAAATGGAATATTGTCCACATAACCATATTTATATACAAAATTGACTATTTTATGAACTTTTTTATAATCTTCCAAAGAATAGAATTTTTTTCTGTAAAAAAAATTTTTTATTTTTTTCTTTATATTTTTAACTATTTTTTTGTTTCGAATAAAAAATATCTTTTTTTTATTACTTAATTCACTAAATTCTAGATATATATCTTTTTTACTTTTTGGAACAGTAAAATCAAATGGAGAAAACAAATCTTTGTGGTCCCAATTTTTTCCTTTTGAAAATACAAATTGATAATTTTCTTTTTTTGAGAAAAAAAATGTTAATAATAAGATTGCAATAATTGTAACCCAAATCTTATTTAGAATACTTTTATATATATAAATTTTTAAGAGGTTAGCCATTGCCTAAAATAAAAAATTGAAGACATGCAATTTTCTTTTGGAAGGATAAAATTTTTCTTTATTAAGAAGAAATATCAAACAAATATTAATTTTAATAAATGGATTAAGATAATATTATCATATTTTTTTTTTATAAGATGATTTTTTTTTTTGTAAAATATTAGATAATAACCTATTCTCATCATTGATACTTTCTTCTAAACAAATAGTAGATTCAGTTCTAAGAACTCCTTTTATTTCTCCAATCTTAGAAATAACGTCTCTAGCATCTGAAGGATCTCTGGCAATAATCCTACAAAAAAGGTTGTACTTACCTGAAGTAATATATAATTGTACTATATTAGGAATTTTTTTTAATTCTTCTTTAACTAATTTAGATTCTCTAGAATCTGATAAAATACCTACAAAAGCTATTAAATGAAATCCTAGAGATTCATATCCAATTATTAAAGTGCTCCCTTTTATAATTCCTGCCTCTTCTAATTTCTTTACTCTAACATGAACAGTTCCAACGGATAATGCCTTTATTTCCTTGCTAATCTGTTTACTGATTTCAGTGTATGGAGTTCTAGCATTTATGTTTAATTTTTTGACAATAGAGTTGTCTATTTCATCTGTATTATATCTTAAAATCATTATTTTATATTTTTATTTTTTTTAATAAAGGTATTAAAAACACCAAGATACAAAACTTTCTTTTGAAGAAATAGATTATTGTTAGGTAATCTATTGGTATGATGGTTTCTGTTTAAACTTAATTTTTTAAAAGAAATAAATTTTTTTTCATTAATGTTATTTAAAATTTAAATAATTTCGTAAAAGAAAGTATATGATATAATTGTAAATTATATTTCTTTTTGTAGAAAATTTTTTTGAAAATAAAATGGATATAAATTGAATTTTTTTCTCCTTAAAAGAGTTTAATTTTTCAAGTAATTTTTGTTGAATCTTTTTGTCACTTTTAGGAAAGGAAATTTCTATATCAACATTAGGTTTTTTTATTTTTCCATAAACGAAAAGTTTTAATTTTGTAAAAATTATATTTTTATCAACTTTTAAATTTTTATTGTTAATATAGTCATTCACTTTGGAAACATACATGGTTTTATACGCAACTAAATTTATAGTAGATTTACTCAAATCTTTTTTCCAACAAATTACTCCTCCTGGTTCTACCAGAAAATGTCTTTTTAACTGAAAATTTAATAATGGTAATTTTGATATTTTCTTTTTAAATAATAAATGAACTAAACCATTAAATACAAAATATTTTACGTTCATTTCAACATTTTGATTATGTTTTTTTATTAATGATAATGATCCTCCTCCATTTAACTCAAAAAAATTTTTTAAATCATCTTTTATAAAAATTGATATTTTTGTATTTTTGTTTATAACTGTTTTTATATCTATAGATAAAAAATCTTCATTTTCTTTATCTTTTTTGTAACTACTACTATTGTCTAATATTTTTTGATTACTTTTATATTCTCTTGGATTAAAGTATAAATGAGAAGAATTCAGGATTTCTCCGTCTTTTATGGAAAGATTAATTTTTTTATCTTCTTTTGTTATTTTAATTTTTCCTTTAGCAAATATTTTTCCAAATAAAAAATGATTTTGTTTTTCATTGATATCCAAAAATAGTAGATTATTTGTTTTAATAAATAATTGGGAATTCCATTCCATAAAGTTCTTGTGTAAGAAATATCCGTTTATGCATCCCCTAGTATCGGATTTTGTATCCCTAAATGAAGAAGGAGATAACAATATATATGGTGATTCGGAAGAAATCTTTAAATAGGAACGATTTGTTATTTCATAATCTAAATGAGTGGAATTTACTCGTATTCCAAATTTCTTGAGTTCTATTTTACCATCATAATGAAGATCATTTGCATTTCCAAATATTTTTACTTTTCCCTCTAAATATCCTCTTGCTTTGACATTCATCTTATCCCAAAAAGAAAAATTGTCCATTGTTAAATTTTTAACATTGATATTAATATTAATTTTTGAATGATCTTTTAATTCATTATTAATATTTCCATATATTTTTATAATTTCTTCTTTGTGATTATTTTTAAAAAATCCATTAATTTCGTAACATTTTTTCTCTTTTTGGAAAGAGTGTATATGAAAATCTCCTAAAATTTTATTATCTATTGATAAATTGGTAATTTTTATATGTATATCAGGTTCGATTTTTTTATAATTACAGGTACTTATATATGATAATGATCCGTTTATAAGTCCATCAATATTTTTATTATTGAATTTTTTTAACTGAACATTTTTAAAATATAATTGAATTTTTCTTTTATTATTTTCAATAAAATCCGCATTTATAATAATTTTTTGTTTTTCTGAAGAAAAAACCATATTATCAATGGTGTATCTCTTTTTAAGAAAATTTATTTTTATTGTTCCTAAACGATTTTTATTAATAATATTCCAATCATATCCATTGATATTTAATTTATAAAGGACAGGATAAAAAATAAAAGTATTATTTTCTATTTTGTGTAAAAATTTAAATATTTTTTCTTTATATTCTTGTCCTTTTAATTTCGATAAAAATTTAGAATTAATTATCCAAAAATTCTTCAATTCAAAAATAAATGTATTTATTTCTTTGAAAAAAATATTTCCATAGATAAACTTTTTTACGTTAATGTTGACTGATGTTTTTTTTATTAAGTTCATTAAAGAATGACTTATTGTTACAAATAGGTCATCAAAAAGAAACTTATTATTAAATTGTATTTTCCTTGTAAGGAAAGTTGTTTTTAATGTATTATGAAATAATTTTCCAGAAATAATAATATCAGAAAAAACATTTTTATTTTTTTTTTCTAAGTCTAGTAGAAAATAAAAAAATGATTTTTTAATTGTAAAATTAAAATCTATATATTTTGTTTTTTTTTCATTTTTAAAAACAAAAATATTTTTTGGAATAAAAAACAAATCTTTCCATTTAAAATTTCCATGAATTTTACTAATAATCATATTATATGTATTTATATTAATTTTTTTGAATTGATGATTATTAGTTAACATTATTTTTATTTCCTTATTTTTATCTTTGTTTTTATTGATTATTAAATAAACTTTCTGAAAGTTGGAATTAATTTTTCCTTTAAAATGAATTTTACACTCTGGATGAGAGAAAAATTTATTCTTGAGTAGATTCAAAAATTTTTTTTCTATATTACCGATTTTCCATATATGGAATAAAAATAAATTTTTAGGGATTATTTTTTTAAATAAAATAGATAAAGAGTTTTTATCTTTATTATCGGGTTTGAATAAATAATTTTTTTTAATTAAAATTATTCCTTCTCCTTCACATTGAATATTATTATCTGAAAATTTAATAATAGTTGATATTTTATTATTCAAATAATGATTCCGAATATATCCATTTATTTGTAAAGTTTTATATTTTTGATTTTTTTTTCTTATAAAAATTAGATCTCCCTTATATATCCATTTATTTTTATCATTGGATATCCACTGTTTGAAATATTTATTTTTGTTAAAAAAATAAAATTTAGAATAAAAATTATATGGAATTATCTGATTTATTTTTTTTGGATAAAATTGAACAATAGATTTATGTAATTGAATTTTTTTATGTCTTTTATCCAAAAAAATATAAATTTTTTTTGCAGATAAATTATTATTTTGTAGATCTTTTATAAGAGTATCATATAAATATAATTTTTTTTCGATACCATTGAATTCTATCTTTGCACTTCCCTGGATAGAAAATACAAAATTTTTATTCCACTTTTTAAAGAAAAAAATTCCTAAATCAGGACCTAATTTTGATCCTTCAAAAATTTTACATTTAACACTTTTTTTAGAGGGAAAATTATCTGTTTCCCAAAACAGAAAAAAATTACCTTTTAAAAAACTATTAGATGTTTTTATAGAACAATCACGAAATGTTAATTTTTTAGAAAAAAAATATTCAATATCACCAGAGAATTTTTTTATAAAAAATTTTTTATTGTTATTTATAAATCCCATAGATCGAAAAGAATAAATAGAAGCTTTTATTCTTCTATTTTTTATTAAAATATTGTTCACGTTAATAGAAAAAAAATGATTCAATTTTTTATTGGAATTCTTATCATCATATGTGAAATAT
Source organism: Blattabacterium cuenoti (assembly GCF_014251995.1). GTDB lineage: Bacteria > Bacteroidota > Bacteroidia > Flavobacteriales > Blattabacteriaceae > Blattabacterium > Blattabacterium cuenoti_AE. Next base: position 30,899 of record NZ_CP059205.1, on the reverse strand, counting down.
GATTTATTTATTTTTAATTTTGAACAAGTAATTATTTTTATTTTATTTGTTTTTATGTTCAAAATATTTCTGAAAAAAAGGAGCATATTATTTTCTTTTTCTTTAAAATATTTTTTTATAAAAAAAGAAGAATTTTCAATAATCATACTTCTTAGATTTAAATGATTATTAGAATTAATAAAAATTAAAGAAAATAAATTGTTAAAAGATATTTTACATTTAGATAAATGAATAAAATGGAAATAATGATGATCCTTAATTTTAACATCATATAAAACAAACTCTCTTTTTAAAAAATTAAATGAAACGTATTTAATGGAAATATTATCACCAAATCGATTTTTTATCTTTTGTAAAAAAAACGTCGATATTTTTTCTTGTACTTTTCCTTTATAAATATCTCTTATTATAAAAAGTCCTATTAAGGAAAATAAAAGAAAAATAATTACTTTTTTTCTGTTAAAAAAATTATACAAAATAAAAATTATTCATTTTCAAAGATATTGTTATTTATGAAAAAAAAAATTATTATTCTTGGCATAGAATCATCATGTGATGAAACAGCTGCCTCTATTATTAAGAATAGAGATGTATTATCAGATATTATCATTCATCAAAATATCCATAAAAAATATGGAGGAGTTGTTCCCGAATTTGCGTCAAGATTACACGAAAAAAATATTATAAAAGCTGTTAATTTATCTATTAATTCTGCAAGAATTCAAAAAAATGAAATTAATGCCGTATCTTTCACCTTAGGTCCAGGATTAATAGGTTCTTTATTAGTAGGAGCATCATTTGCAAAATCATTTTCAATGGGATTAAAAATCCCTTTACTAACCGTGAATCATATACAAGCTCATATATTAACTCATTTCATAAATGATTCTAACATTAACAATTCTTATCCAAAATTTCCATTTTTGGGATTGGTTATAAGTGGAGGACATACTCAAATAGTAAAGGTAAATGACTTTTTTAAAATGGAAATATTAGGATCTACTTTAGATGACTCCATTGGAGATACCTTAGATAAAATAGCCAGGAAATTAGGTTTTTATTATCCTGGAGGACCTATGATAGAACTATTTTCAAAAAACGGAAATTGTAAAAAGTTTATTTTTTCAAAACCACTATCTAGTGGATTAAATTTTAGTTTCAGCGGATTTAAAAGTCATATTTTACAATTCATTAAAAAAAAATCAAAAGATAATCCATTGTTTATAAAACAAAACTTGCCTGATATTTGTGCTTCTATTCAAAGAACAATAGGAGAAATTTTGTTAGAAAAAATGAAAAAAGCGGCTATTAAAACTAATATTTTTAGAATTGCTTTAGCAGGTGGAGTTTCTTCTAATTATGAAATTAGACGTATGTTTCTTTCTCTCGAAAAAAGAAAAAATTGGGAAATATTTATCCCTAAAAAGAAATATACCACAGATAATGGAGCTATGATTGCTATTACAGGATTATTGAAATATGAAAAAAATTTGTTTGATTCTATCTATGTATCTCCATACTCAAAATTTAATAAATTTTAAAAATGTTAAAATAAAACAATAAACTTTTTTAAGTACATGTACATATAAAATTTCTGTCACCATATCCGTCATCAACACGGTTTACTGATGGCCAAAATTTTCTTTCTCTAACCCAATGTAATGGATATGCAGCTTTTTCTCTACTATAAGGATATTTCCAATTGTGATTAGTTAATAAATCTATACTATGTGGAGCATTTTTTAGTACATTTTCTTTTTTAGAAAATTTTCCATGTTCAATTTCTTGAATTTCTTTACGTATATTAATAAGCATTTCAATAAAACGATCTAATTCTTCTTTAGATTCACTCTCTGTAGGTTCTATCATCATGCATCCTTCTACTGGAAAAGATATAGTAGGAGCATGATATCCATAATCCATCATTCTTTTTGCTATGTCTATAACTTCTATTCCTAAAGAATTATTAAATATTCTACAATCTATAATTAATTCATGTGCTACTGAATTATTTTTCCCTACATATAATATTTTGTAATAATTTTTTAATTTTTCTTTTATGTAATTGGCATTTAATATAGATATTTCTGTACACTTTTTTAGTCCATCTGGACCCAATAAACGAATGTAAGCATAAGGAATTGTTAAAATTAAAGAAGATCCATATGGAGAAGAAGATATTGTTAATTGATTATCTTCATTTTTTTTTATATTTTCAAGAAATGGATGGCTAGGAAGAAAAGGTTTTAAGTGAGAAGCTACACATATAGGTCCCATTCCAGGACCACCACCTCCATGTGGAATAGAAAAAGTTTTATGAAGATTTAGATGACAGACATCAACACCTAAATCCGATGGTTTGATCAACCCAACTTGAGCATTCATATTTGCTCCATCCATGTATACTTGACCTCCATTCTCATGAATAATATCTATTATTTCTTGAATGTTTTCTTCATAAATACCATGAGTAGAAGGATAAGTAATCATTAATACAGATAATGAATCTTTATATTCTTTTACTTTCTTAAATAAATCATCTATATCAATAGATCCATCATTCTTTTTTGTAGTTATTAAGACAACTTTCATTCCTGCCATATTTGCAGAAGCAGGATTAGTTCCATGAGAAGATAAAGGAATTAATGCTATATTTCTTTTAAATTCTTTTCGTGAATAATAATAAGATTTAATAACCATTAATCCAGCATATTCTCCTTGAGCACCTGAATTTGGTTGTAAAGAAACCCCACAAAATCCAGTTATTTCTTTAAAGTAATTTTTTAAATTATTAATGATATAACGATATCCCATTGCTTGTTTATCGGGAACAAAAGGATGAATATTTCTCCATTCATATTGACTTAAAGAAAATAACCCTGTAGAAGCATTTAATTTCATAGTACATGAACCAAGAGGAATCATAGAATGATTCAAGGAAAGATCTTTCCTTTCTAATCTTTTGATATAACGCATTAATTCATTTTCTGAATGAAATTTATGAAAGATTTTATTTTTTAAAAAATCAGAAGTTCTTTTTAAAGAACTAGGAATTTTACATTTATATTCTTTATTAATCTTTTTTTTATAATAAATTTTTTTTATTTCTTTTAAATTTTCTACTTCTTGGAAAATAGACATGATATGGTTTATATCTTTTTCACATGTAGTTTCATCTAAAGTAATAGATAAATGATTTTTATCTAAAAATCTAAAGTTTGTTTTTTTTCTTTCTGAAACTTTTTTTAATTTTTCTATAAAATCAGTTTTATTATTTTTGATTCTAATAGTATCAAAATAAAATGAATTCATTTGATAAACATCATTAATATTATGAACTAATAAAAACTCTAATTTTTTAGTATACTCGTGAATACGATTAGCAATTTCTACTAATCCTTCTTTTCCATGAAACAAAGCATACATAGAAGCCATAATTGCAGGAAATACTTGTGATGTACAAATATTTGAAGTGGCTTTTTCTCTTCTAATATGTTGTTCTCTAGTCTGTAAAGCCATTCGAAATACTTTTTTGTTTTCTTTATCTACAGATATTCCAATAATCCTACCAGGAATAAAACGTTTATATTTTTCATGAGTAGAAAAAAAAGCAGCATGTGGACCTCCATATCCCATAGGAATCCCAAAAGATTGACTAGATCCTATAACAACATCAGCACCCCATTCTCCAGGAGGTTTTAGTAAAGATAAAGAGAGAATATCTGTAGAAACAATAACTGATATATTATTTTTTTTTGCATATTCAATTGTTTCGTTATAATTATATATTTCACCTAAAGATGAAGGATAAGATATTATCAATCCAAATATTTTTATTCCAACATATTTTTTTGTAAATAAATTTTTATGGGAATCTTTTATAATTCGTATTTTTAATCCAAAACATCTTGTTTTTAAAACAGCTATAGTCTGTGGATATATTTCGTCTGAAATGAAAAAATAATAATTGCTATCAATTTGTTTTTTTTTTATTTTTTCTTGATAAATCATAAACATTGCATCTGCTGCAGCACTGGATTCATCTAGCATAGATGCATTGCTTATTTTCATTCCAGTAAGATCCGAAATCATAGTTTGAAAATTAATTAGGGATTCTAAACGTCCTTGAGAAATTTCCGATTGATATGGAGTATAAGGCGTATACCAATTTGGATTTTCTAAAATATTTCTCTGAATAACACTTGGAGTAATAGTATTTTTATATCCCAATCCTATATAAGAACGATATATTTTATTTTTTTTACTAATTTTATAAAGATGGTTTAAATATTGATATTCGGAGATAGAACTTGGAAGATTCAATTTTTTTTTTAATCTTATTTTTTTAGGTATAATTTTTTTTATGAAATCCTTAATAGAGGAACATTTCAGATCTTTTAACATATTGCTTCTTTCATCATAAGATGGTCCTATGTGTCTGTGGGAAAATTTTTTTCTTCTGATATTGTGATCCTCTTTCATAAAATATAGAAATTGTGTTTATCTTTAAGAGATTACAAATTTAGATAAATATTTTACCTAAAAAATTAAAAATTTTGATAAAATGATGATGAAAAATATAATAATATGAAAATTACTGTTATTGGAGCAGGAAATGTGGGGGCATCTTGTGCAAGTTTATTAGCTCAAAAAAATATAGTAAAAGAAATAGTTTTATTAGATATTAAGGATAAGTTTTCCGAAGGAAAAAGTTTAGATATTGCTCAAATGCTTCCTCTTTTAAGATCAGACACTAAAATAACTGGAACTACCAACGATTATTCAAAATCAAAAGATTCTGAAATAATTATTATCACTTGTGGTATCGCTAGAAAGCCAGGGATGAATCGTGATGATCTTGTTAAAGTTAACGCAGATATTATTCGTAATGTAACAAAAGAATCTATTTCGTTTTCGCCAAAAGCTAAACTAATCATCGTATCAAATCCACTAGATGTCATGGCGTATGTTAGTTATATTACTGCTGATATCGATTCTTCTAGAGTTATCGGAATGGCTGGATTATTAGATTCTACGAGATATCGTTTTTTTTTATCAGAAAAACTTAAATTATCACCTAATGATATTCAATCCATGCTATTGGGTGGACATGGAGACACAATGGTTCCTTTGTATAGATATACGTCTATATCCGGAATACCAATAAAAGAATTTATATCAGAAGAAGATAATGATGATATTATTGATAAAACAAAAAAAGGAGGAGAAGAAATAGTTTCTTTATTAGGAACATCTGCTTGGATGGCTCCTAGTGCTTCTGTTGTTCAGATGATAGAGGCTATTTTAAAAGATTCTAAACGTATTTTTTCATGTTCAGCATTTTTAAATGGAGAATATGATTTTAAAAATATATATATGGGAGTTCCAGTAATTTTAGGAAAATCAGGAATAGAAAAAATTATAGAGTTGAAATTGAATGATAAAGAAAGATTTCTTTTGGTTCAGTCATATAATCATATAAAAAAAATGGTAGAAAAATTAAATTTTTAAAAAATTATCATTTTTCTACAAAAATCAACAATTCTCCTTTTTTATAATTTATTTCAATTTTTTTACCATTTGATTCGTTTCTTATTCCTATATTTTTACCGATTTTTAAAAATCCGTTTTTAATAGGATATTTCAGGCCATTAGTGTATAATTCCGTTACTTCTGGAAACGGAAGTAAAGATATTTTTTTACCTTTTTTTTGATAAAAAAAAGTTTTTTTTTCGGAGAAAAAATAAGAATGATACTTATCATGAAATATAATTGATAATTTTTTTTTATATTTCAATGCTGTAGATAAGTTTCCTATAAAATGATCCTGTTCTTTTCCACTTGCTCCCCAAACATTAACATTTAGAAATCCTTTTTTATGAATTATATTTAATGCTTTATCAAAATCAGTATATTTTTGGTCATATGTAATAAAAAATTTTCTTTTGAAACGGATTTTTTTAATAGGAATAGAATCAAAATCTCCTATTAGATAGTCTACTGAGATCCCTGATTTGTTCAAATAATAAAAAGCTCCATCTACAGCAAAAATTTTCTTATAATAAGAAAATTTTTGCTTTTCTTCTTGTAATAAGAAAAAAGAAGGAGGTTCTCCATTAAGAAATAAACCTATTTCAGAACATTTAAAACGATGATTCATAATGAAATAATTACATGTATAATTAAATTAATAAAATTAAAAATGATTTCCTAAATAAACTTCCCTTACTAAAATATCTTGCATTATTTCCATAGAAGATCCTTGTTTTAAAATTCTTCCTTCAAACATCATGTAAATTTTGTCTGTTATTGTAAAGACCTTTTTTACATTATGATCTGTAATTAATATTCCTACATTTTTTTTCTTAAGAGCAAGAATAATTTCTTGTAGTTCTTCTAAAGCTATTGGATCTATTCCAGAAAACGGTTCATCTAAAAGAATAAATTTAGGATTTGTAGCTAAACATCTAGCTATCTCTGTACGTTTTCTTTCACCTCCAGAAAGAAGATCCCCTCTTCGATTTCGGATATTTTTTAATCTTAATTCTTCAAGTAATTTTTCTGTTATTTCTTTTCTTTTTTTATATAAAAATTTTTTTTGCATTTCCAATATGCATAAAATATTATCTTCCACAGATAGTTTTCTAAATATAGACGGTTCTTGCGATAAGTATCCGATTCCTTCTTTTGAACGTTGATACATTGGAATTTTCGTTATATCTTTTTTTTTAAGGAAAATCTTTCCTTGATTTGGCTTAATAATTCCAACAACTGTATAAAAAAATGTTGTTTTTCCAGATCCATTAGGACCAATTAATCCAACTATTTCTCCTGGATTTAAATCTAAAGAAATATTTTTAACTATATATTTATTTTTATATTTTTTATATAAATTTTTAATTATTAAAGTCATGAATATTATAATATTATATTTTTTTTGTAATATTAAGTTGTGAAATTAAATATTATATATGGTCAATATTGAAAAAAAAATTTTTTTCTTTACTTTATTGCTATTGATAAGTGTTTTTTCTTTTTCATTTGAAAAACTAGGCGGAATTTATGCTATAATAGGAAACGAAATTATTCTAAACTCAGAAATAAAATCAAGTGATAAAAAAAAAGATTGTTTCAATGAAGAAATTTTCACTAAAAAGTTAATACTTTATCATGCAAAAAAAAATTTTAATATACAAATAAGCGATAAAGAATTAGAATTGAAAATCCAAGAATTTTTATCAAAAATGAGTAAAAAGTACTCTAAAGATGAATTTTTAATGCAATTTAAAAATAAAGAATCTATTGAAAAATTAAAAGAAGAAATTAAAGACCATGAATATATAGAAAAGTATTATCAATACTTAACCAGAGATATAGAAACTTCACCTAAGGAAATAAAAAATTTTTTAATAAACAATAAAGATAAAATTCCTTTTATACCTAAGAAAATGTGTATTTCCTACATAACATTTTATCCAAAAGTAAATCAAATAAATCGGAAAAAAAACATTGAATTATTAAAAAATGTAAAAAAAAGAATCCATTCTGACGTAGATTTTTCTATTCAAGCAATATTAATGTCTGAAGATATTAATTCAGCATTGAATGGTGGATTAATTCGAGGAATTAAAATAAATAGTCTCTCAGAAAAATTTAAACGTGTAATTCTTTCATTATCAGAAAAAGAAATATCAGAACCTTTTGAAACGGAAATAGGATTTCATTTAATTAAATTAGAAAAAAAAGTAAAAAACGAAGTTGATATAAGGCATATTTTAATTAAACATAAATATACAAAAAGTGAATTAGAAACAGTGAAATCTTTTATACATTCAATTAAAAAAAATTGGTCTTTCAATAAAGATTTTAAAGATTTAATGAGTCAATATAAAAATAATAATATAGTGAACTATTCTATAAAGAATAAAGTTTGGGTTGGAGAAAATGAAATATCCGAAAATATGAAATATAAATTAAATTCTTTAAAAAAAGGAAGTATTTCCGATCTTTTCCAAGAAATTATAAATGAAAAAGAGACTTTTTTTATAGTTAAATTATTAGATAGTATTCCTTCTCGTCCTGTTTCATTTGAAGAAGATTATACAATTTTAAAAAATTTTGTAAAAGATGTAAAAAAGAATGAATTTATAAAAAATTGGGAAAAAGAAGTATTAAAAAAAACTTATATAAAATGTTATTAATTTATTAGCTTTTTTTTTGAAAAGATTCTTTATATAGTCCAGCGTAATATCCATTTAATCGAATCAACTCTTGATGAGTACCTTTTTCTACAATAAATCCCTTATTTATAGCTAATATTTTATCTACATTTTTCAATGTGGAAAGACGATGTGTAATAATAATAGAAGTTTTTTGTTTAATTAAAAAATCTACAGTAGAATAAATCATTTTTTCTAATTCTTTATTTAAAGAAGTTGTTGCTTCATCTAATATAAGTATTGAATAAGGATGCATTTGAACTCTTAAAAAAGAAATTAACTGTTTTTCTCCTAATGAAAGCAATCCTCCTTTTTCTTTTACAATAAATTGATACCCATTGGGTAATGATGTTATAAAGCTATGAACCCCTATTTTTTTTGCCATAATTTTTATTTTATTTAAACTAATAGAAGGATCACCCAATGTAATATTATTTATGATTGAATCGTTAAATAAAAATGTATCTTGTGTTACTACTCTTATATGAGATCGTAAATTACTTAAATCAACATCTTTAATAGAATGCCCATCTATCCAGATAGATCCTTTATTTATATCATAAAACCTAGATATTAAATGAGTAATTGTCGATTTTCCAGATCCTGTAGATCCTACTATAGCTACTTTTTCACCAGGAAGAATTTCAAAAGAAATTCCATTTAGAACCATTTCATTTTTAACATATGAAAAATAAACATTATTAAATACAATATGTCCTTTAAATTTTTTGAAACGAATATTTCCATGATTCACAATAGTTTCATTATTATAATTTAGTATAGAAAATATCCTCTCTATCCCAGAAATTCCTCTTTGTATAATATTAAACCGATCAGCTATCTGTCGCATAGGACGAAAAAGAAGATATATAAAAAAAATAAAAGCAATAATTTGTCCAGGTTTAATATTTCCTTTTTCAGTTGCATAAAATCCTCCATAAAGAATAACAATACTTATTGTTATTGTAGAAAGTAATTCTACTACAGGAAAGAAAATAGAAAAATAAAAAATAGTTTTGAAATGAGAATTCATCAACTTTCGGTTTATAGATTCAAATTTTGAGTATTTTTCTTTTTCTTTATTGAAAAGTTGAATTATGGACATTCCTATAATGTTTTCTTGCAAAAAACTGTTTAAACGTGAAGTTTGTACTCGTTCTTCGTAAAATGTTTTCTTTATAATTTTTTGAAAAAAACGAGTCATTATATACATAAAAGGAATAGAAAAAAAAACGATGAGGGACAATTTTTTGTGTACAGTAAACATCATCACCATAATAATGATAATTCTTAAAACATCTCCAAAAATAAGTAATATTCCGTCATTAAATATTACAGTAATGGTTTCTATATCTGAAACTGAATAAGTTACCAATTTTCCTATTGGAGTTTTACTAAAAAAAGAGCTTTTGAAATACAGTAATTTTTCAAACAAAAGAATTCTAATTTTTTCAATTACATTTTGAGCTAACAAATTAGAAAAATATAATAAAATAAAATGAAATATGCTTTCTAAAAAAGTAAGTACAATAATTAATATCAGTATATTTTTCAATCCAAAAAAATCTTTATAAAGGATATGAATATCTATAGATTTTTGTATTAATTTAGGACGATAAGCTGAAATGAAGGACATTAATATTGAAGTAAAAATCGTTATTATTAATGTTAATTTGTAATTGAAACTAATCTTAATAATTTGTTTTAAAAAAGATTTTTTCATTTTAAAATTTACTTCTGTAAAAAAATTTCATTTGGATAAATGATTTTTGTAAGAAATAAACCATGAGCAGGAACTATTGATTTACAAATATTAGAATTTTTAGATTCTACAATTTTTATAAAATCGTTAATACCAATTTTGTTTCTTCCAACATCAATAAGTGTTCCAACAATAAATCTAACCATAGATCTTAAAAATCTGTTAGATTCAATAGAAAAACATAAAATATTATTATTTATTATAGACCAACTAACATGAGTTAGTTTACATATGTTATTTCCTTTATCATAAATATTTTTTTTACAAAAAGAACTAAAATCTTGATAATTAATCAATTTTTTAGAAGCTAAGTTCATATTCTGAATATTTAATTCATAAAAACAATACCAAGAAAAATCTTGATAAAATGGATTTTTTTCACGTATTAAATAATATTTGTATGTTCTTTTTATAGCATTAAATCTTGCATGAACATTTTTTTTTACTGGAAAAATATTTAAAATTCTGATAGATTTTGGTAGAAAAATATTCAATTTTTTTATTAGATTATTAACATTAATTTGATCTTCATAATCAAAATGTGCAAACATTTGTTTAGCATGTACTCCTTTATCTGTTCTTCCAGCACCTATCACATTAATAGATTTTTTTAATAATTTAGATAAACAGTATTCTAAATTTCCCTCTACTGTACTGACTTTTTTTTGAATTTGCCATCCATAAAAATATTTTCCGTTATAAGATAATTCAATAAAATACCTCAATTAAATTATTTTTTTTTAAGTTGATTTAGACTATCTATAATAATAGAGCATCCTTTTTTGATTTCTTTTTCTGTAATGGTTAATGGAGGAGAAATACGTAAAGAATGACTATTAAATAAAAATCTGAATAAAATTAATCCTTTATCAATACAATTCTTTAATAATTGTTCCGTTAAACTTTTGTCTTTTAACTCAAAAGATAGAATAAGACCTTTTCCACTAATGTTTTTTATTTCTTCATGAACTAAATATTTTCTAAATATATTTTCTTTTATAGGAACTTGTTCCATTATATAAGAATTGTTTATTAATTGATTTAAAGTTGCTAAAGAAGCAGAAGCTGAAACAGCATTTCCTCCAAAAGTCGTTAAATGTCCTAAAGGAAAAAAATTACAAAAAGCATTCATAATTTTGTTAGATGAACAAAATCCACTAATAGGCATACCGCCTCCCATTCCTTTTCCCATAATTAAAATATCAGGAACTATTCCATAATGTTCAAAAGCAAAAAGCTTTCCTGTTCTTCCAAATCCAGTTTGTACTTCGTCAAGTATCATCAAAGCCTTTTTTTTATAACATTCTTCTCTAACTTTTTTTAGAAAAAGATTATTAGGAAGAACAACTCCATTAGAACATTGAATTGTTTCTAAAATTACACAAGATGTTTTTTTTGAAATAGAAGAAACTAATTCATCTATATGATTATATTTTATAAATTTAATTAATGGAAGTAATGGCCTAAAAGGCCTTTTGTTTTTTTCATTCCCCATTACACTCATAGATCCATGAGTACTTCCATGATAAGACCATTGACATGAAATAATTTCTTCTCTACCAGTATAGCATTTAGCTAATTTTAAAGCTCCTTCTACTGCTTCTGTTCCGGAATTTACTAAATATGTACTAGTAAGTGGATAAGGGATATTTTCCGCTATTTTTTTACAAAGAATTACACATGGATTTTGTATAAATTCTCCATAAACCATAGTATGTAAATATTTATCCACCTGTTTTTTTATAGCATTTTTTATAATTTTATTATTATGTCCCAAAATATTGACAGAAACACCTGCTACAAAGTCCAAATATTTTTTACCATTTTTTCCATAAATATAATTTCCATCAGCATAATCAACTATAATTTTCATTGGAAATGGATTAATTTGAGCTTGATATTGAAAAAAATACTTTTCTAAAGTTAATTCTTTCATAAAAATTTAATTTTAGATTTTTTATAATATTTTTAATTTTTTTTCTAAAAAAAACTTTGTTTTTTATATTATTTATGATGTTTATTTTTCATGAAATAATAAAAATTTATTAATTAACTTGTTTTTTAATTCATTAAAAAAAATGATGTTGTTAATATTTTCTTTCAATTAAATGTTTTTAATTTATTATAATAAAAATTATTTTCATTAAATTTTTTTTCGATGAATTCATTGATTGTGTTTTGATAATTATTAAATAAAAAAATATTAGAATAGGGATTCCAAAATTGGATGAATATAATATTGCATTTTATTTTGAATTAAATTATTTAATAAATAAACTTCAAAAGAAAAATATTGGAGAATAAATTATGTTTTTTACGAATTGTATTTTTAACATACTATAAGTTAATAGTTAATAACAATAGATAATTATTTTATTAAATATTCTAATTATCTATTTTTTTATTAAAAAATATTCTGTTTTTTATGATTTTTCTATTATTTTGATTATCTAATGAATATTAACTAACTAGTTTTTATCTTAAGAACATAATGTATTCTATATTTTTTTAAAAAACCAATTTTTGTAATACCTAAAAAAACTAGGCAGTTAATTTTCATTTATATATAAAATTGGTTAAACTTATTTTTGTTCCATAAAAAATTAAAATACTAAACTAGTACATTAATATAACTACAACATAGTTCTTACCAAAATGTAATTTAATTTTTTAATTATAAGAGACAGACACTTTATTAAGGTTTTTTTATATAATTATAAAAAAGAATATAACATAGAAAATAATAATTAGTCATAATTAGTTAAAAACCTTAATGGTTTAAAAAATAATAATTCATGATTCTATATTTCTATCAATTTTTAAAAACAAAAACTCCATAATAATAAAATTTTTAATGAGAAAAGTTACTTACCAAGTAAGTGTATATATTTTTTTATTTAGAAGAAATTTTTTTATAAAAAATATGATCATTTTTTGTTAAATCAATATGATTTATAATCATAAATTTTCAGTATTTATCAATATTAATTACAGAAAAAATAAAAAACATATTCTCCATTTTTTTTTAATTTTTATATGCAATTAAAGATATTTCTATATTAGCGTTTTTTGGTAGTCCAGAAACTTGTATAGTTTCTCTAGCTGGATAACTTTTTTCATGAAAAAAAGTAGAGTATACGTTATTTATTTTGGAAAAATGATTCATCTCTTTCACAAAGAGAGAAGTTTTTATAACATTTTGAAATCCTATTTTATTTTCTGAAAGAATAATTTCTAAATTTTCCATCACTTTCTTTGTTTCTATTTCTATAGAATTGGAAATTAATATTCCAGTTTTTTTATCAATAGCTATTTGCCCAGAAACAAATAAAAAGTTATCTACTAAAACATATGTACTATATGGTCCATAAGATGGTATTTTTTTTGAAAAACACTTTTTAATTATCATGTTTATATTGTATTAATTTTTTTATTACATTTATTTACTATTTTTCTATGAAAAATCTATAGATAATCCGAAATACATCATTATTTATTTCATATAAATTTTTTTTGATAATATCATGTTATCACATTTATATACGCTTTCTTCTTAAAAATTTATATATTTAGTTATTAGTCTTAATTAAGTTAATTAAGAATATACTTTAATTTTTAAATTTTATATTTTCATTTTTAATAAAAAAATTACAAAAGAAATATACAATGAATAATACAATAATTATAAAGACTGTTTTAGTCTATATTTTCTATAAGAAAAAAACTTTTAATTTCGTAATTTCTTGACATTTAGTTTATCTAAACAAACTCCTAATATTTCTAATAAAGTTAAATTAAAAATAGGATGATTTTTATTTGGACTGATTTCACACATAGGTTCTAATGCAAATTTTCTTTTGTGCAATAAGGGATGAGGAATAGTTAAAATAGAACTGTATATAATAATATGATCATAAAATAAAATATCTATATCTATTTCTCTATCCTTATATTTCTTAAAATTTTTTTTCATTTTTTTTCTTCTCCCTATAATAAATTCTATATTGTAAATTTTTTCTAGAAGATTAAATGGAGAATGATATGTTTTTACATGTAGAGCCCTATTATAGAATAGGGGAGAATTCTTCATATTCCAAGCTTCACTTTCAAAAAGTGAAGATTTATTAATAATTCTCCCAATTTTTTGAGAAATTAAAGTCAAAGATTTATCCAAATAATTTTTGCGATCACCTTTATTACTTCCTTGTAGCAAAAAAACATGATGTTCTTTCAAAAAAATGTGTCTGTATCTAAATATATTTTAATGTAATATACAAAAAAACTGTAATTTTTATTTAAATTTAAAACAGCATTTTCATAAAAAAATATTAATGCGATTAATAATGGATTTTATGAAGAATCTTTTTAGTCAAGAAATAGCTATAGATTTAGGGACGGCAAATACTCTTATTATGCATGATAATAAGGTGATAGTCGATTTACCTTCAATAATAGCTATAGACGTAAGAACAAAAAAGGTACTAGCAGTGGGTGAAGATGCAAAACAAATGCAAGGGAAAACACATGAAAATATTAAAATATATAAACCATTAAAAGACGGTGTAATTGCAGATTACCAAGTAGCTGAACTTATGATAAGAGAATTTATCAAAAAAGTACCAGGTATAAACAATAAATTTTTTACTCCATCATTAACAATGGTTATTTGCATACCATCCGGAATTACAGAAGTAGAAAAAAGAGCAGTTAAAGACTCGGCTCAAAATCTTAATGCTAAAGAAGTTTATTTAATTGAAGAACCAATGGCCGCTGCTATAGGATCTGGAATTTCAGTTACAAAAGCAGAAGGTAACATGATTGTTGATATAGGAGGGGGAACTACAGAATGTGGTGTTATAGCTTTAGGAGGGATAGTTTGTCAAAAATCTATAAAAATAGCTGGAGATGTTTTTACTAATGACATAGCTTATTTTCTTCGTACAAAATATAATTTATATATCGGAGAAAGAACCGCAGAAAAAATAAAAATAGATATAGGAGCAGCAATGGAAGCTATTGATCCTCCTCCTGAGGATATTCATATACAAGGTAGAGATTTACCTACAGGTAAACCAAAAGAAATGAATCTTTCTTATAAAGAAACAATTCCTGCTCTTGATAAATCAATATTGCGGATTGAAGATGCAGTAATGGAAACTCTTTCAAGAACGCCTCCAGAATTAGCTGCCGATATTTACAAAACAGGAATATATATGGCTGGGGGGGGATCCCTTTTAAGAGGATTAGATAAAAGAATATCTAAAAAAACAGGGCTTTCTGTTTTT
The DNA here is from genome assembly GCF_014251995.1 of Blattabacterium cuenoti. Taxonomy (GTDB): domain Bacteria; phylum Bacteroidota; class Bacteroidia; order Flavobacteriales; family Blattabacteriaceae; genus Blattabacterium; species Blattabacterium cuenoti_AE. The sequence goes on along the minus strand of NZ_CP059205.1, from coordinate 15,633 downwards.
TTAGTAGATGATCCTTTAAGATCTGTTGTAAAAGGAACAGGTGTAGCATTGAAGAATATTGATAAATTTACATTTTTGATGAAATAGGGGAAACAAACTTTATGCGTGAATTTTTTGTATTTTTTTTAAAATGGCGTTTTTTTATTTTCTTTTTTTTATTAGAATCAATAGCTATTTTTTTTTCTTTTTCAAATTCAAAGTTTCATCAGTATATTTATCATGGACCTTCCAATTTTTTAATTGGAAATATTTATAAAACTATTTATAAATTACGTAGTTATCTTCTATTAGAAATTGAAAATAAAAAATTATTAGATGAAAATAAAAGATTAAGAAACGAACATATCTCTTCTAAAATAGAAAAGATATCCCAAGATTTTAAAAAAGAAAATATTGATTATTTACAACAATATACTTTTACTCCCGTAAAAATTATAAATAATAGTATTCATGAAAAAGAAAATTTTATAACAATAAATAAAGGAAATATAGATGGAATAAAAACTGGAATGGGGATTGTATTATCTAATGGAATTGCGGGAATTATTATAAAAACGTCTCCGCATTTTAGTGTGGCTATTTCTCTTTTAAATCCAAAAATTAAAGTAAATGCTCGTTTGAAAAAAAATAAATGCTTTGGTATTCTAAGTTGGGATGGAGCAGATTATGAATATGTATTTTTATATGATATCCCTAGACATTCAGAAATAGAAATAGGAGATAAAGTAGAAACTGACGGAAAATCTTTCACCTTTCCTGAAGGAATTGAAATTGGAAAAATATCTTCTTATAGATTTGATGAAGAACATTCTAATTATATTTTAAAAGTAAAGTTAACTGCTAATTTTTCTACTATAGAAAATGCTTATGTTGTAAAAAATCTATTTAAAAAAGAGTGGAATAATATTCAACTTTATAAGTAAGTAATGAATTTTATTAAAAATTTTATTTTTTCTATTTTTTTCATTTTTTTACTTTGTTTGATTCAAATATTGATGATTAATCCATTATTAATAGGATATTATGGATATTATTCTTATATATATGTGCTTTTTATATTAGTCTATCCTTATAATAGAAATAAATTTTTATTTTTGTTATTATCATTTTTAATTGGATGGATTATAGATAACTGTATGAATTCTGGAGGTATTCATGCCTTTTCTTCTACTTTATCTGCTTTTTTAAGAGTTAATTTTTTACGTTTTCTAGATGGTAAAAGATTTCTAACAAATAGAAATCGTTTTTCTATTTATAAATTATCTTTCATTAAAACAGTTCTTTACATATTTTTACTAGTTATTACTCATAATTTTTCATTATTGATATTAGAAACATTTAAAGAAACTTCTTTTAATAAAATTATTTTATTTAGAACAATATTCAGCAGTATTTTTACAACAATTTTATGTATTATATATTTTTTTTTCAGAAAAATTAGAAGTTGAAAAAATTATACAAATTTTATATTTTATTAGGTTTTATAGGTTTCGTTTTTGCGATTAGATTATTTTTCATACAGATATATACGAAAAAATATATTTTGAATGCTTTTAATACCTCCATTAAACAAGAAATAATTATTCCTGAAAGAGGATCTATTTTTGACAGAAATGACAACTTATTGGTTTTTAATCAATCTATTTATGAACTTATTGTTATTCCATTTCTTATGGATGAAAATTTTAATGTTATAGAATTTTGTAATCTTGTGGGAATTGAAAAAGAAACTTTTTTTAAAAATTTAGAAAAAGCAAAATCTTACTCTAAATATTTACCATCTGTTTTTCTTCCTTTTATTTCAAAAGAAAAATTTGCAGCAATACAAGAAAAACTTTATAAGTATAAAGGATTTGACTGGACAAAACGATCTCTTAGAAATTACAAAGTAGAAAGTTCAGCTAATGTTTTAGGATATATAGGAAAAGTAACTAATCAAAATCTTAAAAATGAGTCTAATTATTATCAAATGGGAGACCTTGTAGGTTTAGCTGGAGTAGAAAAATATTATGAAAAAATTTTGAGAGGAAAAAAAGGAATTAAATATTGGATGAGAAATAGAAATGGATGCATAATAGGGAGTTATAATAATAAAAAAAATGATGTTAAAGCGGTTATTGGAGATGATATTTCTCTAACTTTAGATTGGGATCTTCAAAAATATGCAGAAAAACTTATGTTTCAAAAAAAAGGAGGAATAGTTGCCATCAATCCTAAGAATGGAGAAATTTTATCATTAGTATCAAGTCCTATTAATAATCCTAATTTATTTGTAGAAATAAATCATTCTAATGATGAATTAGAAAAATTAATGAAAAATACCATAGACAATCCTCTATTTGATAGAACTACACAGGCTCGTTATCCTCCAGCGTCTCCATTTAAATTACTAACTGAATTAGCTGGTCTTCAAATGGGAGTAGTAAATAAGAATACGACTTTTATATGTTACAAAGGATTTAGATATGGAAAAAAAATAATTCATTGTCATTCTGGAATTCATGGATTACCTATAGGAATAGAAACAGCAGTTGCTGTTTCTTGTAATAATTATTTTGCACAAGTTTATAAACGTGTTATTGAAAAATATCCCAAAGATTTATCAAGAGGATTAAATGAGTGGAGAGATATTATTAAAAGTTTTGGATTTGGAAATTATTTATATAATGATTTAGCTACAGGAGAAAAAGGAATTATTCCTTCGGGAGAATATTATGATAAAAAATATGGGATTATGAAATGGAATGCTATTACTATTATTTCCAATAGTATTGGGCAAGGAGAAATAAATGTTACTCCTATACAATTAGCAAATATGGTTTGTGCTATAGCAAATAAAGGATATTTTTATACTCCACATATTGTAAAAAGAATAAATCATAAGCCAATATCTAATCCAAACTATACAGTAGCTAAACATACTAAAGTGAAAAGTGAGTATTTTGACTTAATTATTCATGGTATGGAAAAAGTTTTCATGATTGGAACTGGAAGAAGTTTTAGATCATTTGATATTAGAATGGCTGGAAAAACAGGAACTTCTCAGAATTATCTTAGAGTTAATAATCATAAAATAATTTCTTTACCCGACCATTCTATTTTTATATTATTTGCTCCTGTAGAGGATCCTAAAATTGCTATTTCCGTTATCATAGAAAATGGAGGATTTGGATCTCATTGGGCAGGTCCTATCGCTAGTCTTATTGCAGAAAAATATATAAATCATAATGTAAATAGAAAAGGATTAGAAAAAAAAATTATGACTTCAGGCTTGAAAAAAATATATAATTATATAGCTAGAATGAAACAATTAAATAATTCTTGTAAAAAGAACTTCATTGATAAAAAGAAATAAAATATTATTAAATATAGATTGGTGGATTGTTACAATTTATATTTTCATGACTTTTTTTGGATTAATGAATTTGTATTCCGTTTCTTCTGAAAAAGCGGAAAAACAATTAATATGGATTTTATTAAGTTTTTTTTTAATATTTTTTATCTTTTTATTCAAACCGATTCACTATAAATATTTTACACCATTTTTATTTTTGTTAACGTTATTTCTTTTGATTGGTGTATTTTTTTTTGGAAAAAACATAAATGGATCAAAGTCTTGGTATGTTTTTGGTCCTATTAGTTTTCAACCTTCTGAATTAGCTAAGATATCTACATCTTTAATGATAGCTCATTTAATAAGTCGTGATAACAACTTAAAAGATAAAAAAACACTTTTATATGCATTTATTATATTAATATTTCCATCTGTATTAATATTTATTCAACCTGACCCCGGTTCTTCTATAATCTTTTCCTCTTTTTTTTTAACTCTATATAGAGAAGGATTATCTATTTCTTTTATACTTTATTTTTTATTTTCGATTTTTCTATTTATTATTTCTTTTAATATTTCTCCTTGGAAAATAGTTTTAGTTTTATTTATATTATTTGTTTTTTTTTCTTTTTTGAAAATAAAAGACAAAAGGAATAAATCAATAAATGATTTATTTTTTTATATATTTTTATTTCTAAGTTTTTCTTTTGTTTCTATTTTTTCTTCATTTTTCTCTCAAAATTTTTTAAAACAACATCATAGAGATAGAATTAATATTCTATTTCAGAACGAATTTGATAGAAAATATCGAGATAATGTAGGATATAATTTGTTATATTCAAAAACAGCTATTGGTTCTGGACAATTGTTTGGTAAAGGATATAAAAAAGGGACTGTTACAAAAGGAAAATTTGTTCCTGAACAACACACTGATTATATTTTTTGCACAGTAGGAGAAGAATGGGGTTTTTTAGGATGTATTATATTAATAATATTTTATTTATTTTTTATTAGTCGTATTTATTTTTTATCTGAAAGACAAAAAGATGTTTTCGGAAGAGTATTTGGATATTCAGTGGGAAATATTATTTTAATTCATTTTATTATTAATTTGGGGATGGTTATGGGAATTTTTCCTACAATAGGAATTGTTTTGCCTTTTTTTAGTTATGGAGGATCATCTCTTTGGTCTTTTACTGTTTTATTATTTATATTTGTAAGAATAGATGCATCAAATCAGAATAGTTTTATATAAAATAAAGGGGCTGATTTTGGATTTGACAGCAAGATTAGTGGTAAAAGTAAGCATATCGTGTTATGTAAGGTATTACACGTAAATCAACCCTTGCAAAATAAACGGCGAACAAGAATACGCTTTTGCTGCTTAACGTTTTTATAAAAAACTTGGGCTTGGTCTGCTAATAATGCGGAAGCAAAATATCTCTCCAGAAATTTTTCCTTATAATTTCTGAATTAGAGATACAAGAATTTTTTAAGGATAGGAAAATAGATGATTCTTAAGTTTTCTGAAGATTTTTGAATCTTAGTTTTTATTCTAGATCCAGAACTTGAATAAATACGGAAAAAATATTATTTTGGATAAGTATGTAGAAAACTTTTAAGCTACTTGTTTGGACGCGGGTTCAAATCCCGCCAGCTCCATTTATAAATTTTATGTAAAATAACAAAAATTAACTTTTTTTTATATAGTATTTTTTCAGGACTTTTATTGAGTTTAGGATGGCCTACCTATGGAAATCCTATTTATTTATTTATAGCTTTTGTTCCTTTATTATATGTAGAAGATCATTTAAAAAAAGTTTCTTATATCTTTTTTTTTTCTTTTATTTCTTTTTTAATATGGAATTCAATTTCTACATGGTGGTTATCATTTTCAAAAAGAACTAATGGGACTTTTGCAATAGAAGCTTATTTAGCTCCTGTTTTATTAAATTCTTTTTTTATGTCGATTGTTTTTACATTTTTTTCATTGATCAAAAAAAATGTAGAAAATAAAAAAGTAGGATATGTATTTTTAGTTTGCTTATGGATCCTATTTGAAAAAATGCATTTAGAATGGGAGTTATCATGGCCATGGTTAAATCTAGGAAATGGATTTTCTAACCATATTAAATGGATTCAATGGTATGAATATACTGGAACTTTAGGAGGGGCTTTATGGATATGGACTGTAAACATTGGGTTTACAGAATCCATTTTCCAATATGAAAAAAATAGGAATATATCTCTTTTTTACAGAAAAATATTCCTCAATATAAGTAAAATTATTTTAATGATTTTAATATCGAATTTAATATATATTAAATATGAAAATAGAAAATATGAAAAATTTGTAAATACATTAATTTTACAACCTAATATTGATCCATATTATCAAAAATATAATATGTCAAGGAAAAAAATTATTTTCAAATTTAAAAAATTAATGGATCAAAAAATATTTATTAATCCTATGATAATATTAGCTCCAGAAACTACATTTCCTAAAAAAATTTCAATAAAAAATCTTGGAAAAAGCGAAATTGCCTATTTAATTAGAAATTACTTAATAAATAAATTTCCAAATTCTGTATTTATAGCAGGTATAGAATTATTTTCTTTGCATAAAGAAAAAAAAAGAGAAACTTCTATTCCTGTTATTTCAAATAATTTTAGAAACATTCAATGGATGGACGTGTTTAATTCAGTTATACAAATAAGCATGGATGATTATATAAAATATCATCATAAATCTAAATTAGTTCCTGCAGTGGAAACTTTCCCTTATAAAAAATTATTTTATCCTATATTAGGAAATATATTGCTAAATTTTGGAGGAACTGTAACAGAGTTAGGAAAAGAAAACAATCCTTCGATTTTTAAACATCCTCATTTAGGAGTAAAAGTAGCACCTATTATTTGTTATGAATCTGTATTTGGCGAGTATGTTTCTAGTTTTTTTAAAAAAAAAAATGCAGATATGATGATTATTATTACTAATGATGGTTGGTGGGGAAGGTCAGAAGGACATAGGCAACACATGTCTTATGCACGTATTAGAGCTATTGAAAATAGAAAATATATAGCTAGATCTTCTAATACAGGAATTTCTTGTTTTATTAACGAAAGAGGAGATATAGTATCTCGTCTTCCATATGGGAAAGAAGGAATTTTATATGAAAAAGTTTATATAAATAATAAAAAAACATTTTATATAAAATATGGAGATTATATTTATAAAATAAGTTTGTATATAACAATAATAATTTTATTATACTTTGTATTTTTCACTGTTTATAGAAAAATGTTTAGATTATAATTTTTTGATAAGCTTCTCCTATGTTATTAATAATATCACTAGATATCATTGATTCTTCACTTAATTTTTTTGAAGCGATATCTCCTGACAATCCATGTAAATATACTCCCATTATGCATGATTCTTTAGGAGTGTATCCTTGAGATAAAAAACTCATTATCATTCCAGTTAAAACATCTCCACTTCCTGCTGTTGCCATTCCTGGATTTCCCGTACTATTAAAATATAGATGTCCACATGGAGTAGAAATAATAGAATGACCTCCTTTTAGGACAATAAATATTTTATATTTTAAAGATTTTTTTCTTAGAATAGAAAGTTTTTGGTAGTCGTTTTTCCATTTTCCAAATAATCTACAAAATTCTTTTGGGTGTGGAGTAATTATGGTAATATTTTTTGGAACAATATTTAATAATTCCAATCGATTTGATAACATATTTAAAGCATCAGCATCAATAACTATTGGTATTTTTTTTTGTTTTATTTTTAGTAAAAAAGATTCTAAAGCATATTCAGTTTTAGGATTTTTTCCCATTCCTATTCCTATTCCTATTGCATTTATATTAGAAGATGATATAGTGATATCACTTATATAATCTTTTTTTTTATCTGTTTTCACAATTACTTCTGGAAAAGAACTTTGAATTATTTCATATCCACAATAAGGAACATATACACTTAATTTTCCTATTCCAGTTCTTAAACTTGATTTTGCAGAAAGTACAACTGAACCTATCATTCCATAACTACCACCTATAATTATTCCATTCCCATAATTTCCTTTATGAGAAAATTTTTTTCTTTTTCTATAAATAGAACTGACACATTGGTTATCAATATAAAATTTTTTTGTGTGAATATTTTTAATAAAATCTTTTTTCCAACCAATGTCTAATATTGTCCATTTTCCAACATAATATTCATAATCTGGAAGGAGAAAGGGTAATTTTGGAGTTTGAAAAGTCAAAGTATGAGTGGCCTTTATTATTCCGGTAAAATTTTGGCTTTTTTCCATGAAAAGACCAGAAGGAATATCTATAGATAAAACATTTTGGAAATTATTTTCATTGATATAATGAAAAAATGATTTCCAATATTTATTAATTGAACGATTAAATCCTATTCCGAATATAGCATCAATTAAATGGCTTTTTTTATTTAAAAATGGAAATTTTTCACCTTCATGAATAATTCTTAAAGGAATATTGTATCTTAATATCTTTTTTTTTGCGATTAGAAATTCGTTTGAAAAATGGTTAGAAGTACTTAATATATATACAGAAATTTTTGCTCCAAAAAAATATAACATCTGAGCTAAAAAAAGTCCATCTCCTCCATTATTTCCAACTCCAGATAATACTATAAATGGAATTTCTTTGATTTTAAAAAAAGATTTATTTCTTATTATCCAATTAAAACAGCTTTTAGCAGCTTTTTCCATTAATTCTATAGAAGAAATTGATTCGTAATCAATACAATATTGATCAACTTTTTTAATTTGGCTTGAAGAAAGAATTTTCATTTTTTAAAATGAATTTATTATTTTTTATATTTATATATATAATCTAGATAATCTAGGTAGTATTTATCTTCAAATATAAAACGATTAATCTAATATTAGATGCCAGAATATAATTTACCACTTCCATCGATGGGGGAAAGTATAACTGAAGCTACCATTATTCGTTGGTTAAAAGAAGAAGGAGACTTTATAAAAAAAGAAGAGCTTTTGGTAGAAATTTCCACAGATAAAGTGGATTCCGAAATTTTTTCTCCAGTTAATGGTATCTTAAAAAAAAAATTATTTTTTCCTAATGAGATTGCTAAAGTAGGAACTTCAATAGCAATTTTGGAAGTAAAAGAAAAAGAAAAAATATTTCCTTTCATAGAAAATGACAAAACGATAATAGTAAGGAAAAATAAAAAACGTTTTTACTCCCCTCTCGTACGTACTATTGCTCATAAAGAAGGTATTAGTTTTTACGAACTAGAAACAATACAAGGAACTGGAGAAAAAGAACGTGTAACTAAGAATGATATACTAAAATATATTCAAAAAAAAGTTATCTCTTATAATAAGAAAAAAAAGGATATATTTTTATCATATCAATGTAATAATAAAAAAAATGATGTTATCATTAATAATGATGATGAAGAAATTATAGAAATGGATAGAATCCGTAAAGTTACTTCAGAACATATGATAAGAAGTAAAAATATATCTGTTCATGTTACTTCTTTTGTAGAAGCAGATGTCACAAATATTGTAGAATGGAGAGAAAAAATTAAAGATAATTTTCAAAAGGAAACAGGAGAAAAATTAACATTAATGTCTATTTTTGTAGAATGTGTAGTTAAAGCTATTAAAGATTTTCCTATGATCAATATTTCCGTTAGTGGAAAAAATATAATAAAAAAGAAAAAAATTCATATAGGATTTGCTACAGCATTACCTAATGGTAATCTAATTGTACCTGTTATAAAAAACGCAGATTCTTATAACTTAAGAGGACTAATTAAAATTATAAATGATTTAATAAAAAGAACTAAATCTAATCAATTGGAACCTGAAGAAACTCAAGGAGGAACGTATACAATTAGTAATATTGGTAGTTTTGGTAATATTTTTGGAACTCCAATTATACATCAACCACAGGTTGCTATTATGGCTATAGGATTAATACAAAAAAAATTATCTATTATAGAAACTCCAAAAGGAAATTTAATAGGAATTAGACATAAGATTTATTTGTCACATTCTTATGATCATCGTGTAATAGATGGATTTTTAGGAGGTAAGTTTGCTAAAAAAGTTGCTTTATATCTGGAAAAATTTAATTGTTATACAAAAATATAAAAATTTTTAAAAAAATGATAATAAATTTTGATGTACTTGTTGAAATCCCAAAAGGAAGTAGAAATAAATATGAATTTGATAAAAAAAATAATTTTATCAGATTAAATAGAGTTTTATATTCTCCTATGAGTTATCCTACAGACTATGGTTTTATTCCAAAAACGCTTTCTATGGATGGAGATCCATTAGATGCATTAGTTTTCTTAACAGAACCTACAATTCCGGGATGTTTAATTAAAGTAAAACCTATTGGAATTTTTTTTATGATAGATGAAAAAGGAGAAGATGAAAAAATTATTTGTGTTCCTATTTCGGATCCTAATTATAATACAATGAATAATATTAATGATGTTTCTATGCACCTAAAAAAAGAAATAGAACATTTCTTTTCAGTTTATAAAGATTTAGAAAATAAAAAAGTAGAAATAGGAAGTTGGAAAACTAGGGATGATGCTATTTTTGTGTACGAACAATCTTGTTCACGATATAGAAATAGTTTAAAGAAAATTTGAATATTTTTTTATTTTTTCTTACTCCAAATAAGATGGAGCCTTGGTCATCATATCTTTTCCATAATTGTTTTTTGGAAAAGCTATAAAATTTTTTATATCATTGTTACCTTCTAAAATACTAATAAGTCTATCTAATCCAAAAGCTATTCCACCATGAGGTGGTGTCCCGTATTCAAGAGCTTCTATAAAAAATCCAAATTTGGATTCTATTTCATTTTTAGAAAGTCCTAAATGTTTAAAGATTAAATTTTGTATACTTTTTTTATGAATTCGTATAGATCCACTTCCAATTTCTACTCCATTTATAATTAAATCATAAGATTTAGATTTTATTTTTTCTGGATATTTTTCCAAAAAATGAATATCCTCTTCTTTAGGACATGTGAATGGATGATGTACTGATTTATATTTTTTATATTTTGTATCCCATTCGAAAAGTGGTAGATCTTTAATCCAAATAGGTTTAAAAATTTTTGTATTTTCTGAATTTAAAAAATTAATTATTTCTGAACGTATTTTTTTTAATTTTTCTCTTGATTCTTGTTCTTCTCCATAAGAAATAAATAAACAATCTCCAGGATTAGTTTGGAAAAAAGATATAAAAATTTTCACAATTTTATTATTAAATAAATCTGGATTAGAAGAAAATAACATTTTATTTAATGAGTTTTTTATCCAAAAAACATTTCCACATTTTATTTCTTTTAGTTTACTAATATTAATTTGATTGTGACATTTCATTCCTATCACTGATTTTTGTTCTTTTAAGAAAGAAATATTTTTTTTTTGAACCAGATCAGTTAACTCTATAAATGGCATTCCAAAACGGATATCAGGACTATCTGTCCCGTATATTTTTATCGAATCATCATAAGAAATGCAAGGAAAAGATTCCAATTGAATATTTTTTATTTTTTTAAATAGATGTTTTATAAAATTCTCAAAAAAAAATAATATATCATTTACCTCTACAAAAGACATTTCACAGTCTATTTGTGTAAACTCAATTTGTCTATTAGAACGAGAATCTTCATCTCTAAAACATTTTGCAATTTGAAAATATTTATCTATTCCACCTATCATTAATAACTGTTTAAATAATTGAGGAGATTGCGCTAGTGCATAATATTTTCTAATATTTTTTCTATATGGAACAATAAAACTTCTAGCTCCTTCTGGAGTAGGATTTATCAAAATAGGAGTTTCTATTTCTAAAAATCCATTTTTAGAAAGGAAATTTCGTGTTTCTAAAGAAATAAGATGACGAATAATTAAATTATTTTTCATAGGATTTCTTCTTATATCAAGATATCTATATATCATTCTAATTTTCTCATTTCCATCTGTTTTATTTTCAATAGTAAAAGGAATAGGAAGAGAAGAGTTTAAAATTTCTAATTTAGATACTAAAACTTCTATTTTTCCTGTAGGAATATTATAATTAACGGATGATCTTTCAACCACTTTTCCTTTAATTTTAATTAGAAACTCTTTTTCCACTAAAGGAAATTTTTCATTTACTAATTTTTTGGAGAAAATAAGTTGAGTGATTCCAAAATAATCTCTAATGTCTATAAAACATAGAGATCCTAAATTCCTTTTTTTTTGGATCCATCCAGATAATATAACTTCTTTTCCAAGATCCTTTTTACACAATTCTCCACAATTATGTGTTCTATACATTTTTACTTATTAATTTGTTTTTTTGTAGGATAATACTTCATATGCTTCTATAGTATCACCTACTTTTAGATTATTATAATTTTTAATTCCTAATCCACATTCATATCCTTTAGTAACTTCTTTTACGTCTTCTTTAAAACGTTTTAGAGAAGTAAATTCTCCATCATGAATAACAATTCCTTCTCTAATTAATCTCATTTTTGATTGACGTAATAATTTTCCTTCTACCACCATACAACCCGCTATAGTTCCTATTTTTGGAATTTTGAAAACTTCTCTTACTTCAGCACTTCCTAATATTTTCTCTCTTGTTTCAGGAGAAAGCATTCCATCCATAGCTTCTTGAAGATCATTGGTAATATCATATATTATTGAATAAGTTCGTATTTCTATATTTTCTTTTTTTGCTATATTACTAGATCCAATATTAGGTCTAACATTAAAACCTATTATAATTGCATCTGAAGCACTTGCTAATAATACATCCGATTCAGTTATTTGTCCGATCCCTTTATAAATAATATTTACCATAATAGTATTAGTAGATAATTTTTGAAGTGCATCGGAAATAGCTTCTACTGAACCATCTACATCACCTTTGAGAATTATTTTTATTTCTTTGAAATCGCCTAATGCAATACGTCTTCCTATTTCATCTAATGTAAGATGTTTTTGAGATCGTATGTTCTGTTCTCTTTGTAGTTGTTCTCTTCTAGAAGCAAGATGTTTTGCTTCTTTTTCATCTTTAAAAACTTTAAATTTATCTCCGGCTGTTGGAGCTCCGTTTAGTCCCAAAATAGTAATAGGTTTGGATGGTCCCGCAGAAGAAATAGATTTTCCTCTTTCATCTAAAATAATTTTTACTTTTCCATGAAGACTCCCTGCAAGAACATAATCCCCAATTTTTAGTGTTCCTCCTTGTAAAAGCAAACTTGTAACATATCCTCTTCCTTTGTCTAAAGAAGCTTCTATTACTGTTCCTACTGCAGGTTTGTTAGGATTAGCTTTTAAAGTCAATAATTTGGATACTAAGATAACTTTTTCTAATAATTTATCTATTCCAGTTCCCAATTTTGCTGATATTTCTTGAGAAGGATATCTTCCCCCCCATTCCTCTACTAATAAATTTAAATTTGCTAATTCTTCTCTGATTCTATCAGGGTTTGCATTAGGCTTATCCATTTTATTAAATACAAAAATAATTGGAACATTTGCTGCTTGAGCATGACTAATAGCCTCTTTAGTTTGAGGCATAACTTTGTCATCTGCTGCTATAACTATAATCGCAATATCTGTTATTTGAGCACCTCTTGCACGCATTGCGGTAAAAGCTTCATGTCCCGGAGTATCTAAAAAAGTAATACTTTCATTATCGTTATATTTTACACTATAAGCAGAAATATGTTGAGTGATTCCACCAGCTTCTCCAGATATAACATTAGTATTTCTAATATAATCTAATAAAGATGTTTTTCCATGATCTACATGCCCCATTACAGTAATAATAGGAGGTCTTGGTTTTAAATCTTTTTCTAAATCTTTATCATCTTTAACTGATTCTTCTAGGTCTAATCCAACAAATTCTACGTTGTAACCAAATTCATCTGCAACTAAGGTTAGTATTTCTGCATCTAGTCTTTGATTCAAAGTAACCATTATACCTAAGGACATACAAGATACAATTACATCTGTCACATTAACTTTCATCATATATGCCAACTCATTAACTGTTGTGAATTCAGCTATTTTTAGTATTTTTTCTTTTTTTTCTTTTTCAATTTCATTCTGTAAAATTTTTTTTTCTTTTTTATACTGACGTTTTTCTTTTCTAATTTTTGAAGATTTTGACTTTATTCCTTTAGATGATAACTTTTCTAAAGTTTCTTTAATTTGTTTTTCTATTTGTTCATCTGAAATTCCTGATTTTTGATTATTTTTTTTATTCTTATAGTTTTTTTCATATCCTTTTTTAGGGATAAATTTTCGTTCTTTATTATGTTTTTTTCTAACAGAAATATTTTTAATTTCATCAACAAAAATTTCTTTTTTAATTCTTTTCCGTTTTTTTTTAATTTCTGGTTTTGTTCTTTTTTTTTCAAATTGGGATAAATCAATTCTATCTCCTGTTAATATAACTCCATCTAACTTTTGATAAATAGTATCAATGTGTTCTGGTTTATTATTTTTTAATTTTTTTTCTATTTTTTTATTATGCAAATCGTTATTTTTTTCTTTTTCTTCTTTTTTATTATAAAATTTATTTAATGAATCAATATTTATTTTTCCTACTTTTTTAAATTCAATAAAATTTTTTGATTTAGCACGTATAATTTGAGTATGATGATCATTTTTTGATTTTGATAATTCTTCTTTTATTTTTTCTTTTTCGAGTTTTTTTTGCAAAGAAATTTTTTCAGACTTATCTCTAATTTCCTTATAACCTTGAAATTCTTGCACAAGAAATTTATAAATCTTATTTTCTATTTTTGTGTTAGGATTATGTTCTATTTCAATTCCTTTTTTTTGTAAAAAATTAACTACTCTTTGTAAAGAAATATTAAATTGAGTTAATACTGTTTTCAATCTGATTTTATCAGTCATATTATAATTTGTAATAATGTATTTATTAAGAAAAAAATAAAAACTTAATCTATCTATTATATATGATTTATGTTTATGTATTTATATTTAATTCTTCTTCAAATTCTTTTCTTAATATAGAAACTACTTTATTTATTATCTTTTCTTCAAGATTTGTCCGTTTACTTAAATCATTTTTTCTGTAATTTAAAATAGATTTTGCAGTGGTTAATCCAACCTTGTGAAATTTTTCTAAAACTTCTTGATCTATTTCATCAGAAAATTCGGTTAATTCTACATCATCCTCATAAGGAGAATCTCTGAATATATGTATTTTGTATCCAGTTAATTGACTAGCTAATCTTATATTTTGTCCACCTCTTCCAATTGCTTTTGATATTTCTTCAATTTTTACGTAAACATTTACGTATTTATGTTCTTCATTAATTTCCATCATAGAAATTCTAGCGGGACTCAAAGCTCTTGTGATATATAATTGTTTATTAGAAGTATAATTTATAACGTCTATGTTTTCATTTTTTAGTTCTCTAACTATGGGATGAATTCTAGATCCTTTCATTCCTACACAAGCTCCTACTGGATCTATACGGTCATCATAAGATTCTACAGATATTTTTGCTTTTTCACCTGGTATACGCGCTACTTTTTTTATTGTAATTAAACCATCGGATACTTCTGGTATTTCTAACTTAAAAAGTTCTTCTAAAAAGGATTCATCTTTTCTTGTAAGAATAGCAAAAGGTTTATTGTCTTTCCAGTCTACACGTTTAACCAAAACTTTAACTGGATCTCCTTTTCTAAAAAAGTCATTAGGAATTTGTTCTTGTTTAGGTAAAACCATTTCATTTTGTTCTTCATCTCTCATTATGATCTGCTTAGATAAAATATGGTAAACTTCAACATTAATAATTTCTCCTACTTTATTTTTAAATTTTTTATAAATATTTGTATTATTATATTCATTAATTTTTGATAGTAAATTTTGTCTTAAAGATAAAATAGATCTTCTTCCTAAAGATTGTAATTCTACTTTTTCTGTTACTTCTTCTCCTATTTCGAAATCTGGTTCTATTTTTCGTGCTATAGATAGTTCTATTTCTTTATTTGCATCTTTAACTTCTCCATCTTTTACAACTATACGATTTCTCCATATTTCCAAATCTCCTTGATCTGGATTAACAATGATATCATAATTTTTAGATGAATCATATTTTTTTCTTAAAACACATCGAATAGATTCTTCTAAAATAGCCATAAGACTTATTCTATCTATATTCTTTTCATATTTAAAATCTGAAAAAGAACCTATTAAAGCTTCATTATCCAT